>JBJLHG010000002.1:0-831588 GCA_045564455.1 Gammaproteobacteria bacterium | reverse complement strand
TACATCAATATTATCTGTATATCTTGAATATCTTATCCAATTAGAAAAGCCATTACCGCCGATAAATTCTTCCCATGTAGCTGGGCCTTGTAACCAGATGGTTAACTTGAATATAGGTCCTAGGAAAAATCCTCTAATATCGTTTATCAATCCTCTGCCCGGAGCAATTAACCCTGTATTAGAAGCAATTACTCTTGAAAATCTTTCTGATTCTTCAGCAATAACTCTTAAACCTACTAAACCTCCCCAATCATGAACATGAGCTGTCATATTTTTTAAATCAAGTCGTCTTATTAATTCAGACATTGTATCGACGTGCATTTGATGTGAGTAATCATCAATATCAATATACTTATCTGATTTTCCAAATCCGACCATATCTGGAGCGATAACTCTATAGCCAGCATCAGTAAGTATAGGAATCATTTTTCTAAACAAGTAACTCCATGCAGGCTCACCATGAAGCAGATAAATTATTTCACCGTTTTTAGGACCTTCGTCTAAGTAATGAATTCTTAGGCCATCAATTTCAAGATAATTTGGTTCAAAGTCATAATCTTTTAAGTTAGCAAATCTTTCATCCGGGGTTCTTAAAACTCCAGACGATACTAAATTAAACCTTTCATAATTGACATTAATATCTATATTTCTTGAATATTGAAATATCCCTATTGAAATAATTAAAACAAAAAATGATATAGAAAATATTTTATTCATTCTTTAACCTCTTTTCATAATCAAATTTACAGTAAAGAGTAACGAATAAAAAATCAATATCATTTAATTTGTCTTAAAAGTTAAAGATTTATTACTATCAATGATGGTCCGGCTTCATTCACTGATTGAGTAAATACTTTAGTGAAATCTTCTATTGTAGAAGGCATATAACTGGGAACACCTAATGATTTAGATAATTGTGCCCAATCAATTTTAGGATTATCTAGTGAAAGCATAGACTCGGCTCTTTCACCTGTCTTGACGGCCCCTACCCTATCGAGTTCTATTTTTAAGATTTCATAAGAGTTATTAGCAAAAATAATATTAGTAATATTTAAACTCTCTCTTGCTTGAGTCCATAAAGCCTGAATTGTATACATTGCACCGCCATCCCCGTGAAGAGTAATTACAGGTCTATCAGGCTTAGCTATTGCAGCTCCTACAGCCAATGGTAATCCCTGTCCTATAGAACCGCCAGTTAATGCAAGCCAATCATGAGGCTTAGCTTTCCAAGTGTGTGGAGTGACTAACATCCCTGATGTTGCTGATTCGTCTGAAACTATTGCATCCTCTGGAATTAAACTTGCCAGTAAAGGACCTAAAGAAGATTGATCTAATTTTCCAGAAGTTGGAATATCAATAACACCAGATTGAATTAAATCACTATTAATTTGAGAAGTCCCAGCTTCATCTGATAGAGCTTTTAATGCAGCAAAACCATCTTGATCAGGAGAGCATAAATCAATGATATTTGCATCTATAGGAGCTAAATAGCTTTTCTTTCCAGGATAGGCAAAAAAAGAAACAGGGGCATTTGTACCTACAAATACCATATTTGAGGTATTTTTTAAAAACTCTTCAGCCATTTCTGCAAAATAGGGAACTTGCTCTACTATTGGCAATCCGTTTCCTCTTCTAATTCTAGAAACAAATGTGTCAGTTATTAAGCGACATCCAGTTGAACTTGCTATTTCAGCAGCCAATTTTATGCATTCTTCATTTAAAATCTTTCCTCCTATAAAAAGAATAGATTTATCTTTTTTAAGCGCTTCAATTGATTTAGGAATTAAAGATTCATCAATTTTTTTTGATTTAATTTGCTTTAATGGAGGAGGTATTTTTCCATTAAATTCACCCCAAGCACAATCAGCAGGAACAATTAAAGAAGAGATTTGACCGGGGAAGGCATTTGCCTGTTGCCAAGCTTGATTTCCCAATTCGCATAAATCTTCTACATTACTTGATCTGCCAACCCAATCAGACGCTGACTTAGCTAAATTATCTAGGTCTGAAGTTAATGGCGCATTGTATTTGAGATGATAAGTAGCATGATCACCGACGACATTAACCATAGGCGATAAAGCTTTCTTAGCATTGTGGATATTAGCAAAGCTATTGCCTAATCCTGGACCTAAATGCAGAAGATTTACTGCAGCTTTTCCAGACATTCTTGCGTAACCATCAGCTGCTCCACTTACCACCCCTTCAAATAAACCTAAAACTGGTCTAATTTCTGGGTTATTGTCAATCGCAGCAACAAGGTGCATTTCAGAAGTTCCTGGATTAGCAAAAACAACTTCTAATCCATTAGCTACTAAGGTTTTTATTAAAGCATCAGAAGCATTCATTAAAAATTTTACGAAGAATGGCTAGCAATTAATCCAGCTGATTCTACTCCAGCAATGGCACAAATTTCATCTTGTGCTGATCTATCTCCTGATACGCCAACTGCACCAATATTTTTTTTATCTTTTTGTATGATTATTCCTCCAGGAGTAGGAATTAATTTACCACCAGCCATCGTTTGCATCCCAGTAAAGGCTTTATCCAAACGAGGTTGATCTTCTAATATATCTCTAATTGTATTGGTGGATGCACCATAAGCTAAACATGACCAAGCTTTGGCATAAGCAATGTCTGGTCTTACTATACTGCTACCTTCTTCAGAAAGAGTTGCTCTTATGACGCCAGCAACATCTATAACCACCACCGTTAAAGGCATAAAATTCTCTGATCTTCCCTTCTTTAAAGTCTCTTGGCAAATTAATAGAGCTTCGTCTAAACAAATTTCACCTGGATTTTTTATCATAATTTCCCCTAAAATTTATATCTTATCTTAACAATAAATTTATCTAAGGTTTGGTTGGTCCATGCATCAGAATATATATCAGTAATGTTATCTGCTGAGTTTAAAATATTAGCTAGTTTTCCAGCTCTGGTATAAACCACATACAAATTAGATAAAGGAGAAAATTCATATTTATATCTCATCTGTAAGGCTGTTTCAGATAATTGAAAATCATTTAATGAGTCAGAGCTGGATTCCATATAACCAGAACTAGAAACTCTATAAGCTCTAGAATTTTCGCCTGTTAAGCCATATATGGTTGCTTTAATCTTAAATTCCTGTCGATTTCCAATGAATAAATCTATGCTAGCTCCAGACGAAACCAATCTTTTATCATAGTAACCGAATAGATTTTCTGCACTGTACTTGGACCAGTTATTTCGTCTCTCATAATTGAACCAATCAAGAGTAATTTGAGCTAATTCAGACGGATTTATTTTTGTTGAATAACCCAAAGTGAAACTTTCGCTTCTCAAATCAGCAACGGAAGTATTTGCTTGGTAACCTGAAGAGCTATATTTTATTTTATATATAGATTGATATCTTTCTGTATCTGGCGTTGAGTATGAAGAACTTAGACTAAAAGTAGAGAGTTGCTCAATGAAAGGTGCAGAAACATATTTTCTTGTTTCAACATAATCTTTTCCTCTTGTAATAGTGCATTCACATGAAAACTTAATCTTAGATCGATCTTTAAATTGAGCCTCATAGTCAAAATATAAATCAAAGCCATTACCGTAACCTTCATTGGCTGATCTTTGATAACCTAATCTTAAGCCAAATTCATGTTGTGCTAAGGATGAATTTTTATCTAAAACAGGATTAAGATACTCAAAGAAATTACCAAAAGAAAAATTATCTCTTTTTTTTATGTACCCCATATCATTAATATTAAAGTTCTCATGGTGATAATTAAGATATGAAAAAGAAAACAATTTATCAGAAAATCTTTGAGCAAGAGTCGCACGAAGCCCTGGGCCAGACTTTTTTGAACCTTTCTCCTCAGTTTCAGCATTCCCTATCCAACCAGAAAATCTTTTAGAATTTCCTAGATAGAAATCATAATCTACTACATGAACTTGAGCTTTTCTGTCTATGGAAGGCCTATCAACAGAAGTAACTAAATATCCAACCTTTCCGTTTATACTCGATAGATTTCTTTTGTATCTAGCAGCAATGTAATCCCTGCCCTCTGAGAAAATCGAGTCATCTTCAAAAGCTGAAAAGAATCCATATTGGTTTGTTTTACCCTTCTTTGAATATCTAAGAGCAAGGTTAATGTCAGATGACTTGTAAGCATAGTCATCGCATTCACCCTTATGACTCTCATTGGTAGATGAGCATTTGTCTGCAATACCGCCAATTCTTCTAGTATTTATGAAGTAAGTATCCCATCCAGATATATCGAACAGGGACTGATTTTCGGTAAAAAATGGCCTTTTATCTCTGTAGAAGGTTTCATTAGCTGAGAAGTTTACAATCAAATCGTCACTTTCTACTTGACCAAAATCTGGATTAACGGAAATATCAATTTTAGTTTCAGAATCTAAATCCCAAAAGATCTCTCCTCCAGCATTAAAAGACCTGTTGTTCTCTATAAAATTATTTGTTCCGCTTAAATAAGGAAAAAAATCAATCTTAGATCCAACTGCCGTATTCGTTTTGTAGTTGTCGATGTATATAGGATGAAGCTTTGATAAAAATGGAGATTGAAAAATCCATAAACCTGGCATATTGAAAAAAAGATTTTCACTTACATACTTTCGTGCAACTGATACTTTGATTTCTCTTTCTTTTCCCTCAACCTCAGCCATTGGCGCTACACCCCATGGAATAAAATATTCTGCTATCCAGGAATTTTCATTTTGAGAAGTCTTTGCGTACCAAATAGCATCCCATTTATCTGAAATTTCATTTTCATTTGTATAAATTGCATCTCTTAAGGAATCACCAATACTTACCCCAAACTCGTATCCTGTATTTGCATTTCCATCAAAATCTATGATTATAAAAATCCTATCAGCACTGACCATAAAATCGTCACGCACATGCTTCTTAGATGTTTGAGTTTCAAAAGGTTGCTCACTAGTTACGCCAAAATAAATACCTTTTTTATCTGAAAAATACTTAACTTCCGTCTTATATTTAGGCTTAGATTTATCATTGGGGAAAACGGTAACGAAATTATCAAAACTTTTGGCATTCAGCCATTCAGTTTCAGAAAGTCTCCCATCAATGTTGATACCAAAAATATATGAATGAATAAACAGAAGACTAATTGCTAGATATTTTTTATTCATAAATTTTTCCTGGATTTTTTTTAATATCAAAATAGTTCGTCATCCACACACCGAAGAGCATTAAAGACACGCCCATCACCATTAAGTAGGTTATTATTTCAGACAATAGCAACGAGCTCCAGATCATCGCAGTAATAGGGATTAAATAAATAACTGTCGAAGCGATTAAAGCAGACGATCTTTTCATAATATAGATCCATCCTAAGAGCCCTAAAGATGTACAAATAAAACTAAGAACAAGCAATGAAACAATAGAGATAGTCGTTGGATTTAAATAAAAATTGGTATTAATCTCCACTAAAGTCATAGGGATAGAGCCTAAAGCTCCAAAAATTAAAGGAATTGTAGTTAAAACTATAGTGCTTATTTGTTTTAATTTTTCTAAAACATTAGTACATATTGCATAACAAACGGAACCCATTAAACACAATACAACAGGATAAGCAGATATAGTTAATGAGTCATATCCAGTAAACATTATTAATCCAATAAAACCAATTGTAATGCCTACTACTTGTTTAAAATTAATTTTGTTATTAAAAAAAAGAATTCCTATAAGCAAAACAAATATAGGCGTGATGCCATTTAATACTGCGGTTAATGATGCATCTAAATCAACTGCAGCTCTCGCGTACAAGTAAAAAGGTATCGAAAAATTTAGAATTCCTATAACAAATAAAATAAATATATTTTGTTTGATACTCTCAATATCAGTTTTTTTTATAAAAAAAGATAACAAAGTTGCTGCTAAAAATAATCGTACAGATGTCATAAAAGCAGGACTAATGTCTTGAACAATTACTTTATTAAGCATGAAGGATGCTCCCCAAACGAAACCAAGTAAAAGAATTAGAATAAAGTTAACTTGAGAGTTACTCATTTTAAAAAAATACTAAATTTAATTTAAAACTTTTTCTGTTCTTAAAAACTTAAAGAAACATAAAGTTGCTGCTGCGCATAGTAAATGCCATATTCCATGTGCTTGAATTAGTGAATCTGGATAGCAATAAGGACTATCCGGAACGCCTCTTAACCAAATAGTAAAAGCCAATAAATAACATGCCATTCCAGCATAAAACCAATTGTAGTTAGCTCTACGATATCTGGGTGGATTAGGTGAAAGAATAGCCGGAACCCAAAAGAGAAGCACCCACCAATACTTATCAAATTCTGCAACTATTTCTGTAGGAAATATTCCAAAGATTGCTGCGACAATAAATCCGATAAATCCAGAAAGCCATCTTACAGTTTGAGAATAAAACCTATACAGAAATTCTGAAACAATCCATAAGCCAATCGAGACGCCAAATAATTCAAATCCTATGCCCATGTCAGATCCTAAGAACCAACGCCCTACTCCATCAATTGAGACAATTGAAAGATAAACAACAAAAAACTTCTTAACAGACCATCTACCCATTTCAGATACATTGATAAGCCAAGGCAGAATAATATACATCACCATGCTTAGATTATCAGCCCAGCCGCCCCAATAAGTATGTGTTCCATGCATCAACATAGATCCTGGGCCTAAATAAATAGCGCAACCAGCATAAAGCATAGCTATAGGAGTAAAGCCGTGGAATTGGTTTTTACTTTCGGTATCTTGAGATAGCACCCAAAACATATATAAACCAGTTATCATGAATCCTAAATTAGATAGAGTATTTACTGGCTCTCTAAACATAGAATCACTAACGGATTCACACCATCTGTGAGCTTCTCCAATTACAGCGCCTGGCTCCAAAGCTGTAACAAAACCAAAATAACCAAAAATAACGTAGACAAGTAAAAAGGTAGCACTTATTAAAAGCGCAATAGGGAAAACATTTTTATGCCAAGACTCTTTAATAATGGTTTGCGAACTCATAACTCCCCTCAATGGTTTTTATAAATATATATTTTATAAGAAAATATAATAAATCATACTGACCTTAAGTTAGTATAGCTCTCTTATTTATGATTTATGTACTTTCAGCTTTAATATTTTTTTTGACATTTATATCTAGCTATAAATACTTTAATTATCTAAAAATAAAATATCTTAAAAACGTTAAAGATGAAAATTTATATATGGCTTTTGGATTTTTAGCACTAATATTGACTTCAGGATTTTCATTAGCCACATCATCCGTCTTTTTAATTTTACTAACTTAGAATATGAACACCCCACCAAAGCCAAAAAAAATACCCAAAAAATTAATAGCTCATGGAGATGAAAGAATTGATGATTATTATTGGCTTCGCGACGATGATCGCAAGAATGAAGAAGTCATTAGTTACCTTGAAAAAGAAAATGCTTATTTAGAACATTGGTTCGATTCGAAAAAAGATACTAGGAAAGAAATCTATAAAGAAATGATAGGCCGCATACCAGACAATGAAACGTCTATGAAAATTAAAAAAGATGACTATTATTATTTTTCTGAAATGGAGTCCTCAAAACAATACAGCACTTATTATCGAGAGAAAAATGGTACCAAAGAACTTCTATTAGATATCAATGAGATGGCTAAGGGTCATGATTATTATAGTGTTTCTTCATTATCACCCTCTCCTGATCATAATTTAATTTCGTATAGTGAAGATCTATCGGGTAGACGAGAATTTAATATAAAAATTAAAGATTTAGCTAATAACAATATCTTAGATGATGCTGTTTCAAATAGTTCCGGAAATGTAATTTGGGCGTTGGATAATAATCATATTTATTACACAAAAAAAGATCCCATCACTTTAATTACTAATAAAGTTTTGAAGCATAAGATAGGACAATCTCAAGATGAAGATATAGTTATTTACGAAGAAAAAGATCCAGAATTTAATCTTAGTATTGGTAAGTCTAGAAGCAAAAAATATTTATATATCTATATCGGCAAAACAGAATCATCAGAAACTTTGTTACTTGACTTAGAGACTCAAAACTCAAAATTGATTTGTATATTGCCTCGTGAAGAAAAACACCTCTATTCAATCGAAGACACGCCTGAATGCTGTTATGTTCTGACTGACTCAGATGATGCGAAAAATTTTAAATTGATGAAGTTTAATTTAAATGAAATTGGCTCGAGAGATAACTGGGAAACTGTAATAGATCACGATCCAAAAATTCTCATCGAAAGCTTTATTACCTTTCCTAAATATATTTATTTAGAAGTAAGAGAAGATGGTTTGCCTAAATTAATCCGCTTGGATAAAGAAAATTTATCGAGGAAAAATATCGATTTTAATGATCCTGCATATAGTGCTTATTTATCTGTTAATAATGATTACTTTAGCGACGATATTTATATTGGTTATTCCAGTCCAAAAACTCCAAGCACTGTATTCAAAGAAAATATCGAGTCAGGGTCTAGAGAAGTAATTTGGCAACAGCAAATAAAGGATTTTAATGAATCATCATACTCTGTAGATCGTTTAAAAATATCTGCAAGAGATGGAGCTAAAGTCCCGGTATCTATGGTATTCAAAAAAGGTATAGATTTAAAAAATGCTCCTATTTTAATTTATGGATATGGTTCTTATGGCAGCATTATGGATGCTGGTTTTAGAACATCTATATTACCCTTATTGGATAGAGGCTTTATATTTGCTGTAGCAAATATACGTGGTGGTTCAGAAATGGGTCGACAGTGGTACGAAGATGGAAAAATGCTAAAAAAAATGAATACCTTTTATGATTTTATTGATGCAACTAAAGCATTGATAAATTCGGGCTTTGGTTCAAAAGATAATACATTTGCAATGGGAGGAAGCGCTGGAGGCTTGCTGATGGGTGCTATCATAAATATGGAACCAGAATTGTATAAAGGTATTATCTCAGCTGTCCCTTTTGTTGACGTTTTGACAACAATGTCTGATGAATCAATACCACTAACGACATTTGAGTATAAAGAATGGGGAAACCCTGCTAACAAAGAAGAATATGATTACATTAAAGAGTACTCTCCTTACGACAATATAAAACCCTCTTTTTATCCAGCAGTTTTAGTAACATCTAGTCTTTTTGATTCTCAAGTTCAGTATTACGAGCCTGCTAAATACGTTCCAAAATTAAGAGAAAATTCATTGTCTGATAATCCAGTTTTGATGAAAATGAATTTAGTTGGTGGACATGCTGGGAAAAGTGGAAGATTAAATGCAATTGAAGAAAGCGCACTTGACCATGCATTTTTAATTAATCTATTAAGTTAACTTGTCTTTTTTATCTCTCACAACGTAATCTAACAGCAAAGATTTAATCTCTTTTCTTAATAAGATCATGGCAATTAAATTAGGTAACGTTGAGGCGGCAACAGTTATCAAAGCAAAATTCCAAATAATTCCTGTGTCTATAAACCCGCTTCCAGCAATAAAAATTGCACCCAGATAGAAAAACCTATAATAGATAATTGATTTTTCACCAAAAAGATAAGCCGCGCACCTATCTCCATAATATGACCAAGTGATCATTGTTGAGAAAGCAAAAAGTAACAATCCTATTGAAACAATAAATTCACCATAATTTCCAAAAAAACCTTTATTAAAAGCTTTGCTTGTCAAGACAGCCGACTTGACTAGAGATTTCCCTTCCACACGAATTCCTGAAGTAGCTAGTATTCCATCTTCAATTTCTATAAGACCATCATAAAAATTGATGCCGTTATAAATAACTACATCTTCAGCAAGAGATCGATTATGAAAAACTGTATTGCCTGACACTATCTTTCCTTTTCTTATTTCTATATCGCCTGAGAAACATGAATCATTAGAATTTTTGCAACCTTGATAACTATTAATTTGTTCATTGAAAGACTTTGTTGAATTTTCCTGAGATAGAAAATACATTGAAGTATTTTCAAAATCCGTCTGGTATTTTTCTGTCCAAACTCCCGATGCCAAAATAACCAAGCCTGTAAGAGTGCAAATGACAATAGTATCTATAAAAGGCTCTAATATTGAGACAAAACCTTCTTCAACTGAATGTTCAGTATTGGAAGTTGCATGAGCAATTGGCGATGATCCTTGACCAGCTTCATTAGAATACAATCCTCTTGCGACACCATAAGTAAAAGCTGTAGAAAAAGTTGCGCCTAAGAATCCGCCGACAACTGCCGTACCATTAAATACATCATGCACAACAATGTAGAGAGACGGTAAAATATTGGCATAGTTAAAGAATAAAACACTTAGTGACCCTAATACATATATAAAAGCCATTGCAGGCACTATAGAAGCAGCAAAACTAGCGATCCTGTTTATTCCTCCAATGATTACTAATCCTACTAAGACCGTCATACTAAAAGCAGTCAGTAATGGATCTATACCAAAACTTGAATTCATTGTATTGGAAATATTATCAATTTGCGGCATGTTTCCAGAACCAAAAGTAGAGACCAACAAACAGAAAGCAAAAATATATCCCAACCATTTCATATTTAAGCCATCTTCCATATAAATCATCGGACCACCGGAAATAGATCCAGAGGAAGTTTTTTTACGATATTTATGAGATAAAGTAACTTCTACAAATTTAGTAGTCATTCCTAAGAACGCGGTAATCCACATCCAGAAAAGCGCAGCTGGACCACCAATGAAAATAGCCATGGCTACGCCACCAATATTTCCTGTTCCTACTGTTCCGGATAAGGCTGTACTCAAAGCCTGAAAAGGACTAGTCAAACCTTTTGCAGCTGACAATCCACCAGAACCTAAAATATTCCAGCCTTTTTTAAAATATCTAATTTGAGGAAAACCTAAATAGATTGTGAAAAAAATTCCGGTTGCAAGTAGCGATAGCGGGAACCATGGCGCACTCCCAAAGTAACTATCAACTAATAAAATATAATTATTTAATTGATCCAAGACTAATGCTTAATTATTTATTTCTGCAGCAAATTCGGTATAGCCGCCCACCAGAACACCATCAATAGTGATTTGTGGAAATGTTCTTGCTGAAGGAAATTTAGTAAATAAATCTTCTCTGGAATAATCCACGTCAAGCATATGTTTTTTATATTCTAGATTTTTTTGCTTACAAAGGTTTTCGGCTTTGTCGCAAAAAGGACACTGGGGTTTTGACCAAATTTCTATCATAATCTCCTCTTTAAATTAATATAACTAAAAAATGACAATAACTTCACTTTTAAAAGGTTTCAAGTTTTACTTTGTAACTGCAAGTATATATACAAAAAAAACTCTACCAATTTTTATTTTACTAGGTCTGCTAGCAGCTAGCGGAGATATTCTTCTTAATAATGAGATTTTATTTACTTGGGGAATCTTGATATTAATTTTTACTAACCTTTTTTTAACGCCCTTTTTAACTGCTTTTAGTATTTTATTGGTTAATGATTTAGAAAAAAACTCTTTAAAAGAAACGCTCGGTTATTACTTAGTTTCATTTCAATTATCTTTGAAAGTTTTGATGTTAACCCTCTCCGTAGCTTTAATCGTTATTTTAGGTTTGCTATTTTTTATCTTGCCAGGAATTTATTTAGCTTCAAGACTTCTATACAGTCCTTTTTATTTGATTATAGATGGCAAAAGTATTGTCCAATCGATGGATTCATCATGGAAAAGCACAGCTAACAATACAACGAATTATTTAACCGTCTTATTCTTATATTGGACCGCATTAATTGTCGTTACTTTTCTTGTTTTAACAATAATTTCAGCTTTTGTAATCAATACAGAAAGCATGTCTCTTCCGTTTGTATTGAATAGTCTAGCCAATGGATTTTTATCTTATTTTCAATTAGTCTTTGTGAGCTACCCGCTTCTGTTTATTTATAAGAATAAAGATCATCAATTTTCTAATTGAGTTTGAAGTATTTGCTAACGATTATCATTGTTATCTTAATTCTCAACGGGCCTTTTTTTAAAAATATTACTTATAATAAAATTTAAATTATCGAGGAAATTATGGAAAATAAAAAATTAGATGAAACCTTAGCTTGTAGTATTTTGAATGACATAATGGAATGTGAGCTTGCTGGAGTGGTTAGATATACTCATTCTTCATTAATGGTAGTTGGCCCACATAGAATACCTATTGTGGCTTTTCTTCAAGAACAAGCAAATGAATCTCTTCTTCATGCGCAACAGGCTGGAGATCTTCTAACTGGTCTCGATGGCCACCCCTCTCAAAAAATATCTAAAATTGTTGAAACAAATAACCATGCCATCAAAGATATTTTAGAAGAAAGTCTAGAACACGAGCTCCTTGCTTTAAGTCTGTATAAAAAACTTCTTACAGTCGTTGAAGGTGCTTCTATTTATTTAGAAGAATACACCAGAGCGCTTATTGGCGAGGAAGAAAAGCATCAACTAGAGATTAGAAAGATGCTGAAAGATTTTAGTTAATTTCTATCAAATCCTGAGATTAGCAACCTATTGTCTTTAGTAAAAGGTTCTAAAGACTTAAGAAGTTCATCCGAAGCATTACCCATTACTTGAAATGATCGAATTGTCATTAAACTAAGAAATCTTTCGGCATATGGTCCCTCACCGAAATTATTCATATGAAATAAAGCAGTTTCAGAGTTTTTATAAACTTCTCTTAATGAAATAGATTTTTTGTCTTTGGATAAATAGTACTCATAAGTAATAGTATCCGGCTCTAAATCTTTAATATAAATAACCATTTCATTGATTAAGTTTATTGCTTTATCTGGATTATCAGAATTGATCTTAAGATCTAGATAGAACTTGATTTGATCGGATTTTTTACCATCCCATATTTTAAAGCCTTGACCTTTATTTTTTTCATAAGCGTTGACGGATGTTAAAAAAAGCAACAAAGTAAAACAGGTAAAAATTTTGTGCATACTAGCCTCCTATGCTCTTGCTTTAGACATTTTACTTGCCCAAAATTTATCTAGTAAAAAATACCAAACCCCGTTGATCAAAGGCTCAACTATTGCATCTGTCATCGCTAAAATAAAATCAGCTCCAGTAAAATACCAAACGCAGGTAGCAGCGATAATAAAATGACCTATTGTATATATTACTGTTCTTAAGATAGTTCCTGAGTTGTTTTCAAAAAATCTTAAGATTGGTGCGTTATATACCGAAATTTGTTTTCTTACGTAATCAATCATTTATATTCCTGTTGTAATTTTACTTTATGCCTGTCCATTATTAATTTAATAATTTCATCTACTTCTGCTTCAGTTGTTTCTACCGGGATAGACTCTCGCATTAATTCGTAGGCAACATCATGATAGTTCTCTCCTTCACTAACCAGTCTGAACGCTCCACATAATTGCCAGATTATAAGTTTGAATTTAATATCAAAGTTTTTTAGATAATCTTTCCTAAATTTATGATTCTTTATAGAAAATTCGAAATCTTTTTTTGCTAACTTATGAGTTAATTCGTAGGCAATTTCTACAAAATAATCAGGTTTGGAAGAAAGCCATGCAGATGTAGGACTGTGACATAGATCAGTAAAAACAATATATATAGCTTGCATGAAGGCAATAATTTTATTTTCTTCTGTGCTATTCAACTTTTCTATTTTAAGAGCTATAGAAAGGACATTTTTTCTTATGGCAGCCTCCAACAGATCTTCAGTAGAAGAGAAATATTTATAAAAAGTCCCGTAGCCTAAACTCGCTGATTTAGTAATGGTAGTTGCTGTGAAGCTATTTAAACCCTCAGAATTAAGATGCATGACTGCAGCATCGATTAATTTGTCTTTTGAAGATGTTTTGTTTTTCATTTTTAAAATAATAACATTTTATAAAAAAAAACGGCACCCGAAGGTGCCGTTTTAATGATATGAAAAACTTTAAAAGTCAGTTCCTAAAGTAATCCCAATTCTTCTTCCTTCAGCCATAGCATATCTGTAACCACCTCCTTGAGGTCTTGTTCCTGCTAAACCATTAGCTTGATAAATTTCATCAGTACAGTTAGTGCAGACAGCGTTTATTTTCCATCCACCTTGAGTTAATAATGCTGCGCTTAAATTTACCTTAGTCAAGTCATCTACAGTTGTTAAACCTGACCATTTTCCTAATGTTACTGAATACTCATCTTTATAAGACACAGAAGCAGTTAATGTTAATTCACCCATATCTAAATTCTGAACATTTTTGATATTTAAACTCAAATTATTTTCAGCAGAAAAAGGCATTGTTTGACCCGCTCTATCAATACCACATGGATTTGTAGCTGTAGCTGGAACAGCAGCTGTGTCACAGAATCTATCCCAAGTAGCATCTACAAAAGCATAAGTACCACCTATAGAAGTGTTGTCATTAAGGTATGTTCTATAAGTTAAATCCATTCCTTGTATTGTCGCATCACCTGTAACAACACAACCACTCGGAGAACCGTTTTGAACACAAACTAATAACTGCTGATTATCAGTATAATCGTAATTATAAGCAGTTATTTCAAGTTGACTACTGCCTCCATTGAGGTCAGTTTTATAACCAACTTCAACCATTTCTAATTCTTCCTGAGCATATGTAATATCTGCAGTAGCTTTAGTCCATTGGGCAAATCTTGGACCTCCTGATTTGTAAGCAGTTGAATAAGTTATCCAAGATAAAGAATCACCTTGAGTATATTCAAGTGTAATTTTTGGATCAAATTCTTTAGCAGTTAATCCACCAGTAGTTACGTAATCCACAGTTACCAATGGAACATTAGGAGCATTGGTATTTCCTTCATAAGTGTATGGTTTATCATGAACTGAATATCTTCCACCAACAAATAATTCTAAATTATCCATTAAAGGAATTTTAACATTTCCAAACACTGCAGTAGATTGAGTTTTTATTCCCATTCTTGCAAAATTTTGAAATTTGCCTGTAATGGCTTGAACTAAATTATCTACATCTTGTTGCCCTACAAATTGTCCGCCTGTAAAAACAGCTGGCCTTTGAACAGTATTAGTATAAAAAGCTTGGCAAGTTCCTGCGGTTACACAAGTTTGCATAGCAGCCAGAACTGCTGGATAGTTTGCTGGTGCAGGCGCAAGCGAAGTACCGTTAGCAAGATTTACAGCAGATACAGAAGCAGCATATCCAAATAAGATATTCTGAACGCTTTCAGGGAATGAGGTAAATTCATCTTCTCTATAACCTTGGTCTCTTGAACCATAAAGTCCTATAGACCATGGATACTTAACAGTATCATCAGAATCGATTCGGATTTCTAAAGTAGTGGTGTTAGTCATTGAATTATGACCTTGAGTTAGAGCATTTGCCGAAGTTGCATCAAAATCTCTTAATTCACCCGAATTAACTTTTGAAGCTCCTAAAATTCCTGTAACTGTAAAATTATCAAAATCTTTACTCATATTTAGACTTGCGGACATACCTTCCATGAATGCATATCCAGGCGTAGATAAAGGTTGAGATTCTTCAGATGCATATGAAGCTGCAACTAATGCATTTGAAAGATTAGTTACTCCATATGTATTTTGAGAAGTCGCAGCAGCTAAAGAGGTACAAACAGAATTTGTTGATTGATTATTAAAAACTGGCAGCCAATGTGTTGCAGGGTTCTGAGAGTTACAGATAAATTTCTGTTCCATAACTTGTGCATCAATATCTTGCTTACCATGACTTAAAGACGCAGTCCATTCAATTCCTGAGTCAGTAGAGCCAAAGAAAGTTGCTCTTGCATTTTGAGCATGAACTCCGTTATCACGACCAGTGACTTCCTCAAAAGCAGTTCCATCTTCCTGAGAAGTAGATAAGCTGAATCGACCAGAAACTGAATTACTTAAATCAGTTTCAATAGCAAAAGATATACCTTGATCTCCGTTATTTCCGGTTTTGAGTGAAACTTTTCCAGACTGTCCGCCAGATGGTTTTTTTGAAACCATATTTATTATTCCACCTATAGAATTAACTCCATAAATTGCGCCCTGAGGACCTTTTAATATTTCAATTCTTTCTAAATCAGTAAAGGATGACATATTTACCGTAGCTCTTGGTTGCGCAACTCCGTCAATAACAATTGCTACAGAAGGATCTGCTGCAATATCAAAACTATAAGTCCCAACACCCCTTATTCTTATTTGCTTTCTTTGAGCTCCTTCACCGCCGATAACTAAATCAGGTGAAAGCTGATCTAAATCTGCAATATTTCTAATTCCTCTTTCCTGAAGATCATCTCCAGATATTGCGGCAATTGCAGCTGCGGTATCCATAACAGTTGAAACTCTTTTTTGAGCAGTAACTGTTAGTTCTTCAAATACTGCATCTTGTGCAATAGCTATAGGCGCTATAACCAGCGCCAACATCGAAATGAGATGTTTAAATTTAGTCATAAGATACCCCCCAGGTAATTTTAATTATGATGACAAAGTCTTTTTTTATAAAAGTGACAAAATGTCGGAGTTCAAATTTACGCTTATTTCCAGTTTTGTAAACCTTTTTTTTTAAAATTGTAAAAAAAGTTGCATAAATTTTTTATAATGACAAGATGTGATGAATTAAATTAAGCGCAATCAATTAGTTGAGTTTGCTCGGTAATGATTAAAAAAATACTTATCATGAAATATCAAAGTTACCGAAGAAAAAAATTATTTTTATCAATGAAAACTAGGAGAAAAACATGGATTTAGGAATATCCGGGAAAAAAGCAATTGTTTGCGCATCAAGCAGAGGTTTAGGAAAAGCTTGTGCGGAAGACCTAGCAAAAGAAGGAGTTGAAATAATCATCAACGGCACTAACCAAGAAAATGTTTCTAAAACTGAGTCCGAGTTTAAAGCCAAAGGATATATAGTTTCTTCTGTTATTGGCTCCATGGAAGAAAATTCAACAAGAGAGGCTTTATTAAAAGCATGTCCAAATCCTGACATATTAATAAATAATAGTGGCGGCCCTCCTCCAGGAGATTTTTTTAGCTGGAGTGAAGATGATTTTTTAGGTGCTATTAAATCAAATTTTTCTCAATCGGCACTTTTAATGCAAAAGGTCATTCCAGGTATGAAAGAAAGAAACTTTGGTCGCATAATAAATATAACTTCAGCAATGGTAAAAAATCCACATTTAATTATGGGTCTCTCTACCTCTGCTCGTTCTGCATTGCATGGGTTATCTAAAGCTCTCTCTAGAGAGATATCACAATATAATATTACACTTAATAATTTGCTTCCTGAGAGGATCGACACAGATAGACAAACTAGAATTCTTAATTTTCAAGCAGACATAGGGAAAATAACTTTTGAAGAAGCTAAAGCAAATATGGAAAATGAATTGGCAGCAAAAAGAATGGGCACTGTTGAAGAATTTTCAGGAATTTGTGCTTTTTTATGCTCTCAACAAGCAGCTTATATTTCTGGTCAAAGTATTTCTGTTGATGGTGGAAACTTTGGTGGACTTTTATAAAGTGACATATTGTCATTTTAAAGGTATAAAAGGTTTATGAATAATTTAATTCTTTATCATAATGGTCCCTCTACTTGCTCACAGAAAGTAAGAATAATTTTAGAACTTAAAGAACTTCAATATGAATCTAAGCTCATTGATCTTCTATCAGGAGAACAACACAATCCTGAATATGTAAAATTAAATCCAAACCATGTAGTTCCAACACTTGTGGTTAATAACGAAGCTTTAATAGAATCTTCTTTAATAAACGAGTATCTTGATGATGCCTATCCTGAAACTCCTGCCAAATCATCAGATCCTGCAAAAATTCATCAAATGCGTTTGTGGACTAAATATATCGATACCTATCACCCGCAGTGTGGAGCTATTACTTACGGGATAGGAATGAGAAATATACTCATTCAAAAACCTAAGGAAGAGCTTGATCTAGAAATTGAAAATATACCTGATCCTATAAAACGCCAAGCTAGAAGAGATCTAATTGAGAAAGGATTAGATGCTCCGGTTGTTATTGAAGGTTTAAAAAAATCTAAAGAATTCCTAGATAAATTGGAGGCAGAATTAGAAAATTCTAAATGGCTTTTTAATGATTCCTTTGGAATTGCAGATGCTGCAGCAATGCCTTACATAATTAGAATGGAACAACTTTCTATGGGTGATTTATTTAATGAAAGTTCAAGGCCTAACATCAAAGCTTGGTATGACAATATTAAATCTATGGAGATATTTGAAAAAGCTGTTTCTGCATTTATTCCTGAAGCCTTAATAGCAGTTCTAGGAAAATTTAGCGAAGATCAAAAAGAAGAAGTATTTAAAATAATGGAGGAAAGTTAAATGCCAATTATAAAAGCAATCGGAGTGCAATATTGTACTCTTCAATGTCCTGATTTAGACATACAGGAACAGTTTTTAATTCATTTTGGAATGCATACCGTAGAAAAAACATCAGATACATTAATTATGCGAGGAGACGGTCCCGAGCCATTTTTGGAAGTTACCAAAAAAGGAGAAAAGAAATTCCTTGGTGCTACGTTCAAGGCTGCTTCAATGGAAGATCTAGAAAAAATTAGTCAAGCTAAGGCATTTTCAGAAATCGAAGAGTTAACGACTCCTGGTGGAGGTTTTATTTCAAGAGGAATTGATCCTGATGGTATTGGAGTAGAAGTTTGTTTTGGAGTTAAAGATAGAGAGCATGATTCATTAAGTCCAATGCCTAGTAATGAAGGAGGTCAAGTTAAACGAATTAATCAAAGAAAACGATGGCAAAAAGGGACTCCACCTACCATCATTAGATTTGGTCATTATGGAATCAACTCAAATGATATTCCAGGTGCTTTAGAATGGTATAACGAGCATTTAGGAATTATAGCCACTGATAAACTTTTTCCAGGCGATCCAAAAGATCCAAATACGCCTATGCTAGGAATTTTTGCGAGATTAGACAAAGGAGCAGAGCCAGCCGACCACCACACTATTTTTTGGTTACCTGCGCAAATGGCCTCTGAAGGAAAGCCTGGTTTAAATCATGTTTCTTTTGAAATGCTTCACATAGATGATGTGCTTCGAGGACATGAAATCATGCAGAGAAATAAAGAACAATTTAACTATGAGTTGGAATGGGGTGTTGGAAGGCATTATCAAGGCGCACAAGTATTTGATTACTGGAGAAGCCCTTTTGAACAGACTCATGAACATCAAACTGATGGGGATTACTTCGATAATACTGTACCGCCAAATGAAATTGATGTTACTCAAGATGGCTTAGAGTCTGATGGGCCAGGACCGTCTCAATGGGGACCAGATATCAATTTTGATACTTTTGGTGACGCTAGAAACGGTTAATCTATCAGAATTTAAGGGAATCTTATGAAGCATATTATTTTGCTTCTGCTAGTAACTTGCTCGTTGAGTTTATTTGCAGAAAAAAAACCTAACATCATTATTATCTTGACAGACGATCTTGGCTGGGGAGATGTTTCATATCATGGCGGCTTCATCCCTACTCCGAATATAGATAAATTAGCTAGTAATGGATTAGAGATGAATCGCTTTTATTCAAACCCTGTATGCAGTCCTACTCGAGCATCATTGCTGACGGGAATGCATATTTTTAATCATGGAGTCGTGAGACCTATGATGAATCCAGCAGCTGAACAAGTAGGACTTCCTATAGAAATAAAAATAATGCCCCAATATTTTAAAGAAGCTGGCTATCAAACAGCTTTGTCAGGAAAATGGCATTTAGGAATGTCAGATGAAAAATTTTGGCCTTCTAATAGAGGATTTGACTCAACTTATGGTCACATGACTGGTGGAATAGGTTATTTTGATCATACAGCAGCTGGACGTCTAGATTGGCATCGAGATAATACAGCCTTAAGAGAAGAAGGATACTCAACAGAATTAATTGCTAACGAAGCTGTTAATATTATAAAAAGAAGAGATAAAGAAACCCCTTTATTTTTATATATCGCCTTCAATGCCCCACATACTCCAATTCAAGCACCAATTGAAATTGTTGAATCTTTTTCTTATATCGAAGATGAAAAAGAAAGAGTATATGCCGCTAATATATTTGCCTTAGATGCTGAAATAGGAAAGATTATAAATGCCATAAAAGACCAAGAGATTTTAGAAGAAACTATTATTGTTTTTTTTAGCGATAATGGTCCAGTTTATGATGTTGATGCAATCACAAAAGTTGTCGCTCCTAATCTAGTAAATGCTAAAGGTAGCACTGGCGGTTTAAAAGGCAGTAAAACTTCTGCCTTAGAAGGAGGAATAAGAATTCCAGCGTCTATTTGGTGGAAAGGCGTTATCGAAAATTCCAAATCAGATCAATTCTTTTTTGTTCAAGATATTCTACCAACGCTTTTAGCGGCTGCGGGAATAAAGCTTCCTAAAGATGCAGCTATAGATGGAAGAAACAAATGGAAAAACTTGCTGAATAACACTATACAGCCACCACAAAATGCTTTCATAGGAGCAAGAATTATTGCCGATGAACGAGCATTATTTAATAATCAATGGAAACTTTACTATAAAAAACCTCAAATTCTGCCAGATTTTCTTTCAGGATCTTATAGTCTTTTTAATATTATTGATGATCCATATGAAGAAAATGATTTATCTGAGCAAGAACCAAAAATTTTTAAGCAAATGAAAGAGACTCTTCATTCAATGCCAGAAAGAGATGTAATAGGAGATATGAATCCAGCACATGCTTATCTTCATGGAGATGATGCTCAAGGAGGAAGAGAGTTTGGTTCACCTTGGGCAGAACAGAATTATGAAATATTTAAACCCCCTTCTTCTTTTTACGGTTTTATTATTTCTCTTTGGATTTTAATACAAGCATTTAAATACTATCTAATTTCCTTTATTTTAATTATTGGTTTAACCATTTATTTTTTCAAAAGAAGCAAATGATGAAGGATAAATATGACGCTATAGTAGTTGGTTTAGGGCCGGTAGGAAGTTTTATGTCGCTACTTCTTGAAAAACAAGGATTAAGTGTTTTGGCTTTTGATAAGGAGGAGGATATCTATCAATTACCTAGAGCAGTAAGTATGAGCGATCAAGGATTAAGAATGCATCAAAGCCTTGATCTTGAAGACATCTACCTGCGTAATAGCGATCGTCCTGATGGCGCAGGATTTGTTGATGAAAATTTAGAATATATTGGTGAGCCTTTGATGGCTAAGGATTTAATTACGCCGAATGGATGGGCGCCAATGAATATGTTTCATCAACCTTATACCGACAAGGAAATAAGAGAAAAATTAAAAAACTCTAGTTGCGACACAATGGTTTTACAAGAGTTAGTAAGCGCTGAAGATGATGGTAATGAAATAGTCTGTTTAGTAAAAAATATAGAAACTAATGAGGTAAATAATTATAGAACTGATTATTTGATTGGAGCCGATGGTGCAAATAGCAAAGTAAGAGAAATTAAGAAAATTACTCAAGAAGACTTAAATTATAATCGTAATTGGATAATTATTGATGTTGAAATAACTGATGATGTTAATCTGAGTGACGTTGCTATACAAATATGTGACCCCAAGAGAATAGGAACATACATCCCTACTCATGCTCCTTTTAAAAGATGGGAGTTTGAAATTTTTGAGGATGATAATATTGAAGAATTTTCTTCCGATGAGAACATTAATAAATTGCTTTCTCCGTGGTTAAAGCCAAATCAATACAAAATCTTAAGAAAAGCTATCTATCAATTTAACTCTGTTCTCGCCAATGAATTTCAGAAAGATAATTGTTTTTTAGTTGGCGATGCAGCTCATCAAAATCCACCATTTATGGGTGAAGGGATGATGACCGGATGCCGTGATGCAATGAATTTGTCATGGAAAATAGGCATGATACATAATTATGATTTGAACGATGCTCTATTAAAAAGCTATCAAATTGAAAGAAAGCCTCACGCTAAATTTATTGTAGAAAATTCGTTAGGCATAGGCCAGCTAATGGAGGCTTATGCACACACTCCTAACAAAGAAGATGTGCCACTTGAATTAGTAGCCAAAGGCTATGGATCTTTTGTAATTCCGCCTCTTGATGAAGGAATATTTTATCTAGGTAAATCTAATCCACATTCAATGACTGGAGATTTATTTCCTCAACCAGTTTTATATTCAGAAGGTTTGGTCCAAGAACGATGTGATTACCTATTAGGAGATAATTTTGCAATAGTATCTAGAAGTTCAATTGATCTTAATGTAGAAGAAAAAGAATTTCTTGACTCGATCGGAACTAAGATTGTTAATCTAGATAAGAAAATGGTTGAAAGTAATATATGGATGTCATCAATGATTGAAGAAAATAAAATCTACTTAGTCAGACCGGATAAATATGTATTTGGCTTAACAGACGAAGACATTTCACTTTCAGATTTAATAGATGATTTAAAAGATAGAATAGGTTTTAACTTAAATAAGGAGAAAAAAAATGAGTTTTAAAATAGGAAGTATTGCAGGCAAAGCTGCTCTAATTAAAAATGATAAATATTATGATTTAGCATCTATATCAAATAATTCAATTAGTTCAGATACTGTTGAAGCATTATCTTCGTCTGATGAATTAAGCCGATTGTATGCTGGTTTATTAGAAACAAATGCTACGGGAAATTTAAGTGATGTTAAATTAGATAATCCAGTGCCCGCTAGCAAAAATAGTTATGCGATAGGTCTAAACTATAAAAAACATGCCGAAGAAAGCAATATGGAAATCCCTGAAGTACCAATGGTTTTTACGAAACATACTTCATGTTTTGTAGGTCCAACTGATGAAGTTGAAATGCGTAGTAATTATGTTGATTATGAAGCTGAATTAGTCGTAGTCATTGGTAAGGAAGGGAAAGACATTAGCAAAGACGATGCTTGGGATCACGTGGCTGGAATGTGTGTAGGACAGGATATATCAGATCGTCCTGCTCAATTTGCCTCCACTCCGCCGATGTTTAATTTAGGCAAATCATTTGATACGTTTGGACCGATGGGACCTTTTTTAGTTTCTCCTGATTTAGTTGATGACAAATCAGGTTTAAATTTAGAGTGCCAAATTAATGGAGAAACTGTTCAAAAAGAAAATACCAGTGATTTAATTTTTGACGTCCCTGCAATAATCTCCTATTTATCTGAAATAGTTACTTTAAAAACTGGTGACACAATCTGGACAGGAACCCCAGCAGGTGTCGGTATAGCCAAAGGTATTTTTCTAAAAGATGGAGATGTTATTACTACGACTATTGAAGGCTTAGGAACGATAGAAAACAAATGTGTCAGAATCTCAGATCATTCAAGAGCAGAAATAATTCCTGAATTTCTTAAAGGCATGATGGCTAATGCAAAAAAATAAGATAAATGCTTGAAAACCAGAAAAGAAGTAAATTATTTTCATTTGCTTTAAAAGCTCAAGAAAATTTTGGGAAATTAGCTGGCATAGCTATTCTCTGGTCAATCTGGGCATTAACTTTCTCCTCATATGAGCTCATATTTATTGCTAAAGTTTTAATTTCTATTACTGCCTTTGGCCTTGGCATAATTGCTCCCTTAATAGACTTCAATGAATCTCATGCTAGCAATCCTTTGTGGACAGGCCATGCTCGCTATCATTTGGTATGGCAAGTATGCGCGCTAGCTGCAACTGGATACTTTGTGGTGTTTTTATTATGGATAGCGCCAAGTTTTTCTAATTTATTGATTGCAATTACGTTGGTTTTTATATGGCTAATAAGTTTTTGGATAGCTCTTTTGTCAATGTCTCTTTATGGCGGCAAGCTTAATGATGTAAATGGTGTTCCGCCAGTCCATATTAAACTTTTAGGAAAATCTTATGAGCTAGATAGAAATGTTCAGGGAATTTCAGGCTCTACATTATTAACAACAATAGCAGCTGTATTAGTTTTTATCTAAAATCACTTAATTCCAAATTTTTTTATATTACTTAAAGCTTTTAAGGAAAATTTACCAAACTTTTTGAAGGCCTTATTAAAATTTTTATAGTCGTAATATTCATTTACAGCGTAGCCATCCCAGTACGATACTCTATAAAGCTTATTGATGATTTCAAATGAAATTTCAATTGGGTCAGGATTTTGAGAATCAAAAGTAAAAGCAATAGAAGTTTTGTTTGATTTAAAAGAAACTTCATTTATTTCTTTAGATAGTTCTTTGTAGATTTTTTGAAAATTATCTTTTTTTAGTAACAAGTTTTCCTTGTCTATCGCATCTATGTCTTCCAATAGAGAATCCTCTTTTGATCAAATGTTTAGTTTTTCTGCCTGAAACTCTTTTTCTCCAAAGTTTAAAGCTTCTTGGCTTTAAATTATTTCTCATCAAACGCTCTAAATCGTTTTGAGTAATATTAAATTCTTTGTAAATGATATCGAAAGGAGTCCTGTCTTCCCAGGCCATTTCGATGATTCTATTTAAACTATCTTGATCCATAAAGCGTAATTTAAGACCTTCTTAAAAAGAAGGTCAATAAATTACTGACTTGGAGGTGCTACAGTTTCTCCCTGAATTACAGAAGCGTTACCGTTATTAAGAATTCCAGTCGTTGGAACACTGCCAATAACTGTACTAACTGCAACTAAATCATTGGCAGTAGGTAAATCGTTAAAAGTTTTTGTATAGGATCTTCCAGTAGGCAAATTAACAAGCTTTTTCAAGTATTCGTCCCCCTTTAAGGCTCTAACCTTAATATGATCACTACCCGTTTTATCAGTCAAGACTGCGCCATCAGGCAATGTGAACTCTGGAATGAATCGATAACATTGATTCCAAGAATCAACATATCGTCCAACTTCAACTCCAGTACATGTGTTGAAGACTCGTCCTGGAAAATTATGAAGTTCTCCGAAACCTTCAAACTTAAGTGTATATTTTTTTCCTGCTAAATTTGTATTTGCAAAATTATAAGTAATGCCGCTAGCAGGAACAGTATATTCATAGCTCTTTGGTGCAGATATTGAAGTAATTTGTGCATCCGTTGCATTGTAAACCCTATAATCGGGTCTCTTGGTTAATTCAAAAGTATAAGAAGTAACACTACCGTCTCTGATTTTTTCAGCACAGTAATAGGAATCTCCTGACACAAGCAAAAGAGTATCCTGAGAAACAGATCGATATCGATCGGTATGACCTCTTGAATTGCCACTACTATCAACCTCACATTTAATATTACTTTTATTGGTATTTTCCACAGCATTCATACGGAAAGAATGACCATATCGGTTAGTCCAATTATCTTCGTTATAAGAAGGATTTTTTGTTTTATAGCTATATTTTCTTATGCCATTTCTATAACTTTCGGAATTTAATTTTCCAGCAATTGTTGATGACCAGGCAATATTGCCCCCATCAACACTTGCACCAACAAGTATTCCATTAGTAACGGTGTAACTAGATAAATCAGCCTCAACTACGCCGCCAATATTATTATATCGACCTGCACCTTCAGTATTTTCAGATCCATCTTGATCGCCATTACCGTTGCTATCGTAATAGAAATCAACTTTGAAATAAGGGCCTTTATCGACATAAGGCGTTTTATTTAATGTTGCTGGTGCAGCTTCAGCATCAACGCTACTAAATGCTTCTGAAATAGCATCATTCAAATTGGTTGCGCCTAAACATCGTTCGACACATATAAAAGTTTTTCCTTCTAAATCAGCGATATCAACTTTAGACTCGCTAGTAATTTTTACCAATGGATTACCAACTTCTTGAAATGCGGTATAAGGAATTCGATATTGCTCTCTAGAATCTGGATTATAGAAATACATATTTTCATTCCAACCTGAACCTTGGGTCATATGCTCTACCCAGCTAGCTGAAGTAAAAGTCAAAGCAGTATTCAACTCAAAAGGTTTTATCCTTGCATTCCAATCCATGCCATGAGTAGCAGTGAAGGTAATGGCATTACCGCTGACGGAAATTATTCCTGAATATTCAGGGCAATTACCATCAGTAGCATCGCAATTTCCAGTGGTTGGCAAATTCAGGCCAATGTCGCCAATTTTAGAACTCCAAGTAGGATGTGTTTTGTAATGTCCTATATACCACTGAAAGCCAACTCCATCTAACTGATTAAGAGCTTTTGTTGAAGAGGATTTTTGAAAGATCTGATAATAATTTTTTCTTAAATTATAAGTATCTGTATCGGAAGAATTTCTTTGATTTTTAAAGACCGTTGAATCGGTAACATTTGATTTATCTGAATCTCTAACATGTGTTCCATAATAACTAGCGTGCGCATGAATAGATTTAGTTAATGCAGTATTGTCCGTAGAGTTCGCTTCTAAAGACAGAGAAGTATTTGTTAGGTCGTATTTAGCTCCTGTTGAACTTGAATAAGTTCCATATTGATAAACTTGTCTAGTTGCATCATCTACATTAGTACTCCAGCAATGTTCTCCAGTAATACTTCCTGCTGTTCCTCCTTCTGTTTCGACTTGTGCGGATGGATTCTGTGATAATGCATCTGCAATTTCAGTGTTAAATGCAGTCGAATCGGCATAAGTTGTAGTGGAAGCAACTAAACCTTGAGCACCTTGATTATACTTAACCGCACTATCAAAACTCTGACAATAAATCCCATTCGTATCATCTTGAAATATTCTGTATCTTGCTTGGTAATTATCTACTGTATCGTTACCAGAAAATTTCTGAATATTTGAAAGCAAATACCCGTCTCGCTTATTATTAACAACGTCCCCCATAATCGATCTAGGTGTGAAAAAAGGACCATCTTCATAGTATTTTATCCTTGTCCCAAGTATGTCTAGGTAACCTTGCATAATAGTTGTTCCAGATGCCAGAGTTTGTCCTCCTCCCATATTAACGGCTTCAGAAGTTTTAATTTCATAAGTCATAGTAAAATTTCCATAAGGTCGGCCAGCTGTCTCGTTTTTATCAGCCGTTAAAACACTTTGCACGTATACTTTTGAAGCAGCGTAAACTGCTGGTCCCATCTCAATTTCAATATCAAACCAGCCATTTCCAGTTATTACACCATCGGTATTAGAAGTTACATTTAAAATACCAGGGCTATAGGTAACTTCTTCAACAGAAGCTGCTGCAGTGTCTGTGGAAGTTACGGCACTTCCACCAGTTGCTGCTTGTTGTTCTGCAACTGCATCGGTTCCATCAGCTTTTTCACATGAAGGTTCATCAATTAAAGCTTTGTATGGACCTGCATTAGTAAAAGTTCCAAAATTTGTATTTGTTAAAAAACATAATAGGAAATTTACCTGAGATATTGCGTCATTAGCCAAAATACCTGGCACATAAAAATCAACTTTTGCAGCATCATCATCATAATCTGCTGAAAATAAATTTATGTTAAAAAGTAATACAAAGATTAAAAAAATTTTTTTATTCATAAGTGCTCCTAAATGAAATTAATTGGCGGTGTTTGTTGTAGTTTCCGTGAATTCTACTTGAGCAGATGATTCGCCAAGAACTATATTAATCGTTCCTCCCATACCAGAATGGCTGCTGCAATAATAATAAAGCGTTGAGGGAGTCGAAGAATCTATTACTAGGGTAGTTTTACCATCTGTTCCAGGAGTGCCACTGACAGTTACGCCACTCGTATAAGCTGACCCGCCTCCGTGGGTTCCATCGTTAGTTGAAGATATTCTCAAAGGATGGGTTGCATTAGTTAACCCAGATTGATCAAACACATAAGTTCCAGTATTAAGCGTTAATGTTTTTTGTGCAACTCCAGTAGAAGAACTATTTTGAACGACGTATTTTCTATCAGTATTTACCGTAATACATAAATTTGTAGTGCTCGGAGTACAAGAAGAGCCGCCACTGTCAGTGGTTTCACTGCTACTGCCATAAGGTGAACTGCCACCTCCACCTCCACAAGCAACTAAGATAAATAATGATAAAGCAAATAAATTGAAACTTTTAAATGACATGTTTCTCTCCCAAGAAGATTTTTTCTTTAAATTAACAGTTGGAGAAGATTTTGTCTTGTAATTGTTTGTTATAAAAAATTAAAATTAATAATTAAAAAGTTAATGAATTATTTTTTAAAAAATCTGCTGGAACATCTTCTATTTTTGTGCCCAAAGTATCGTTCCAGCGGTTTAAAAATCCAAATAAAGCAATTACAGCTACAATATCTATAATTGCTTTTTTAGAGAAATATTTTTTTAACTCATTTAAATGCTCATCCTCTGATTTGTTAGGAACTTGACCGGCAGCAAAACTTAGATTTAATACAGCCTTCTCCTCGTCAGAATAAAGATTAGAATTTTGATAGTCTAAAATTTGAGAAAGTTTTTTTATCTCAATACCGGCTTTATTGGCACCATGGGACGTATGTGATTGACAATACTTACAACCAGAGGAAATACTGGATGCTAATGCAATTAATTGAATAATCCCTGGCTCTAAATTTTTACTCATAAAAATAGACGCTGCTAATTGACTAAAGCTTTTAAAAAGATCAGGGTTTTCTGCCATTAACAAACTACTGTTGGGTACATAACCCATAAAAGACTCAGATATTTCGAAAAATTCTTTAAATTCTAAAAAATCTTCTATGGAATTACCGTCTATGCGTGAATAAGACATTCTAAATTTATTTTGGTTGCATTCTGATGGCGCCATCTAATCTGATGGTCTCACCGTTTAAAAAAGGGTTTTCTATTATTTGAGATACAAGCTTTGCAAATTCATCTGGATAACCTAACCTTTTTGGAAATTGAGTCATTTCGATTAAAGGCTTTCTGATTTCATCAGAAGCCATGGCCATCATAGGGGTATCAAAAATTCCAGGAGCTATAGTGTTAATTCTGATGCCCATGCGAGCTAGGTCTCTAGCTATTGGTAAAGTCATCGCAGCTACTCCTCCTTTCGAAGCGCTATATGCAACTTGTCCTACTTGACCGTCAAATGCTGCTACTGAAGCAGTATTAATTATCACACCACATTCATTATCTTTTTCAGGAGTATTCTTTCCCATTGCTTCAGCAGCTAATCTTAAAACATTAAAAGTTCCCACTAAGTTAATCTCTATAACTAACTTAAAATAATCCAAAGGATGTGCTCCATTTTTGCTTACTGTCTTGGAAGCACTCCCAATACCTGCACAATTTACTAGTCCGTGAAGAGCGCCAAATTTTTCTACAGTTTGATCAATAGCATTTTTGACACTTTCTTCTTCTGTAACATTTGTTTTAAAAGTTAAAACCTCGCCATCAATTTCTTTAGGAGCTGATTCTAAATTTTCTTCGTTAAGATCTAATAAAACGGTTTTAGCACCTTTTGCAGCTAAATCTTTAGCAGTAGCTAATCCCAACCCTGAAGCACCGCCAGTAATCATTACAATTTTGTCTTTAATATCCACTTTATTTTCTCCTTATAAAAAATTAAGTTGGTAATTTATCATAACTATGTGCTTAAGACATTTAATTGAAAGTAGACTCATGTGAAAAGCTTCATTAAGATAATCATCCTAAAAAAGGGAGAAAAAAATGAAAACAGATTATGAATTTTTAAAAGTCGAAATACAAAACCACATCTTAGTGGTATCAATTAATCGTCCTGACAGAATGAATGCATTGCATCCACCTTCTCATAGTGAATTTGATCAAGTCTGGAATGAATTCCATGAAAATGATGATCTTTGGGTTGCAATTATTACAGGAGAAGGTGAAAGAGCTTTTTGTGCTGGAAACGATCTAAAATATCAAGCAGAAGGTGGAGACATGATGCTTGGTGCATCTTCAGGTTTCGCGGGTATCACCCACCGTTTCAATTTAACCAAACCAGTCATTGCAGCAGTTAATGGAGTTGCTATGGGTGGGGGTTTTGAAATAGCTTTAGCTTGCGATCTTATAATTGCTTCTGATAATGCAAAATTTGCTCTACCAGAACCTAAGGTAGGATTAGCTGCTTTAGCTGGAGGACTTCAAAGACTTCCTAGACAAATAAGTATGAAGAATGCATTAGGAATGATGTTAACGGCTAGACATGTGCCAGCTTCAGAAGGTAAAGAATTAGGATTTGTTAACGAAGTTGTGGCAAATGATAAATTGATGGAAACAGCTATGAATTGGGCTAAGCAAATCGAAGAGTGCTCTCCTCTTTCTATAAGAGCAACCAAACAAGTTGCTTACGCTAATTTCAATCATCCTGATCTAGAGAAATCTATGAAAGAACCTTATTCTGCAGTACATGATTTAATGAAAAGTGAAGACTTTATTGAGGGTCCAGTGGCTTTTGCTGAAAAGAGAAAGCCAGAGTGGAAAGGAAAATAATTTTTTAATTAAGGAGACAAAAATGTTTAATCTAGACAATAAGGTAGCAGTTATAACTGGCTCTTCAAAAGGTATTGGAAAATCTATTGCAACAGCTATGGCTCTTCAAGGAGCGAAAGTAATAATTTCGTCTCGAAAAGCTGATGTCTGTGAACAGACTGCTGCTGAGATAAATGATCTATGTAAAGACGGAATTGGCGAAGCTTTTGTAATTCCATGCAATATTTCTGATAAAAGTTCGTTAGAAAATCTAATCAATAAAACGAGGGAGAAATACAATCAAATAGATATTTTAGTTTGTAATGCGGCAAGTAATCCTTTTTTTGGCTCTTTAAAAGATATTCCTGACGATGCTTTTGAAAAAATAATGAATAACAATATTAAAGCCAATCACAACCTTTCTCAAATGGTTATACCTGAAATGATAGAAAGAAAAGATGGAAGTATTATTGTAGTTTCCTCAATAGGCGGATTGAGAGCAAGCGAAGTTATAGGCGCTTACAATATTTCAAAAGCTGCTGATATTATGCTCATTAAAAATTTAGCTGCTGAATTCGGAAAATTTAATATACGAACTAATGCTATTGCACCTGGACTTATCAGAACTGATTTTGCAAAAGCATTATGGGAAAACCCTGAGATTCTTAAAGCTTCAACAGCTACATGTCCAATGAAAAGAATTGGTGAACCTGATGAAATTGCAGGAGCTGCAGTATTTTTAGCATCTGAGGCTGGCAGTTTTGTAAATGGTCACACATTAGTAATAGATGGTGGTTCCATCGTTTAAAAAAAATTATGAAAAATAAACTATCAACTAGCGAAGGAAGATTAGAATTAGTTAATGAAGTAACGAAAGAAGGAATGCTTGCCCTTGAAAAAGCCAATATTAGAGGAAATGATTATTTTGTCTTTAAGGAAGCGCCAAGAAATTTACGCGATTACTACCAACTTGGTTTATTGCATGGTGACTGGACTCATGTTGTTTATGAAGATGAAAGATATCAATTTGCTGATACGTTAAAATATGCCAACCAACTGGCAAACACGCTTCAGTCAAAATTCAATATTAAGAAAGGAGATAAAGTAGCTTTGTCGATGAGAAATTATCCAGAATGGATATTCTCATATATAGCTGCAACTTCAATTGGCGCAGTTATTGTTCCGTTAAATTCATGGTGGAAAGGTGATGAACTTGAATATGGAATAACAAATAGTGAAGCAAAACTATTCATAGGAGATGAAGAGCGCCTTGATCGAATTAAAGACAAACTTGATGAAATTCCAAGAATTTCAGTTCGATCTAGCAAACCGGAATATACAGAAAATGATTTCTATAAATTAATTAAGGACCAATCACATGATTTAATTGATCCTGTCGATATTGATCCTGAAGATGACGCTTCTATTATGTATACATCTGGAAGTACTGGATACCCCAAGGGTGTTGTTTTAACACACAGAGGAATAACTTTTGCCCCACTTTATTGGGTACTACTCCAAACTATTGGCAAACAAGCTATTGAAGAAAAAGTTGTTAATGTTGAAGATGAAATAGCTAATCTTGATCAGCCAGCAACTTTAGTAGCTGTTCCTTTATTCCATGTAACTGGATCTCATGCAATTTTCTTGTTATCCATTCCTGTTGGTAGGAAGACTGTACTGATGTATAAATGGGATGCTGAAAAAGCTCTCGATACAATAGAAAGTGAAAAAATATCTGCATTCACAGGCGTGCCAACAATGTCAGCTGAAATTGTAGAGGCTCAGGTAAAAAATCCCAGAGATATATCAACTTTAAAAGATCTGCTTGGTGGAGGAGCGCCAAGACCTCCAGAACAAGTTAAAAAACAAAATAAACACATGCCTAATGCCAGTCCTGGTATAGGTTATGGTCTAACAGAAACAAATGCATTAGGCGCTAACAATAATGGGGAAACATATCTAGATAAACCTACTAGCACAGGATTTCCTATACCTTTGTTGATGGAGCTAAGAGTCGTTGATGACGATGGAAATGTTCTTAATGCAAATGAAAATGGCGAAGTTTGCATTAAATCTGCTGCCACTTTTAGATGTTATTGGAAAAATCAAGAAGCTACTGATGAATGTTTAAATTCAGAGGGTTGGTTCAAAACAGGCGATATTGGTTACATTGATGAGGATGGTTTTCTTTTTATAAATGATCGTAAAAAAGATATGGTAATTCGAGGAGGAGAAAATATTGCATGTCCAGAAGTAGAAGCGGCTATTGCAGAGCACCCCGCTGTTCTTGAAGCAAGTGTCTTTGGAGTTCCAGATGACCGTCTTGGCGAAATACTAGCAACTAATGTATGCATTAGACAAGAAGGAAGTTTAAATGAGACTGAGCTAGCCAGTTTTTTAGCTGATAAATTAGCAAATTTTAAAATTCCAGCTCATTTTTGGTTTCAAACCGAAAAATTACCCAGAATCGCTTCAGGAAAGATTGCAAAAAAAGATATGAGAGCTTCTGCAATAGAATTATTAGGAAAATAAATGGATATCAATGGAAAAAGAGTTGTAGTTACAGGTGCAGCAGGTGGAATAGGAAGAGCATTAGCAGAAGCATTTAAAAATGAAGGAGCAACATTTGTACTTATTGCAGATATTGATGGAGAAAAAGCTTCTATAACAGCTGAAGAATTAGGTTTTAAATCTATGCAAATAGATGTCGGAAAAGAAAATGAAATTGAATCCTTAATTTCGTTTATGAATCAAGAAGTTGGAGGAGTAGATATATTTTGCTCAAATGCTGGTATTGGAGGCGTCCCAGGTTTTTTTGAAGTGAAGACTGAGGATTGGCAAGATATTTGGGATGTAAACGTAATGGGTCATATTCATGCTGCGAAACATGTGTTGCCACAAATGATAAAAAGAGGATCTGGATACTTGGTTAATACAGCATCAGCTGCTGGTTTGCTTACTCAGATTGGTAGTGCTCCCTATTCTGTCACAAAAGCTGGAGCATTGAGTCTAGCTGAGTGGTTAAAAATTACTTATGGAGATAAAGGAATTGGCGTTTCATGTCTTTGTCCGCAAGCCGTTGAAACAGCGATGACTGCTCAAGGCGCAGGAACAGCAGGAGTTGATGGCATGATTTCAGCTGAGGAATGTGCTGCTTCAGTTATTATGGCGATAAAAGAAGAAAAGTTTCTTATCACACCTCACGAAGAAGTACTTGAGTACATAAAAAGAAAAGCATCAGACTATGATAGATGGATATCTGGGATGCAAAGACTTCAGAAAAAATTTGAAGATTTTTATTCAAAAGCCCTTAATCGATCTGAAGAGAACAGTTCCTAGCTAAAAGATAATTTGTCTTCCCGCTACCACCGCTTATCCCCCAAATACGACAGATTGGATAACCATCACTTCTTTCTTGAATTTCAAATTTACTGACTGTAATTCTGTCAACGTAAGAGTTATCGATCATTTTATAGATATCTAATATCCCTCCAATATAAGCAGAATTAGAACCCACATCTACAAAATAAAAAACTTCTTGATTGGTAAAATAATCAAGCTCATCTATCCAGGAAATTTTTTCAAGCGAATCTTTACTCGAACAAGAAAATAATAAAAATAAAATAAGAAATGAAGAAATCTTATTAATTGTTATAAAATCTTTAATTATGTTTATTGCTGAGCCTTTTCAAATATTTGGATTCGAACATAATTTAACAATATTTTTAATTATATTCAGTTCTTTATTTTTTCCGTTTTTATTAAGAAATTTAAATTCAAAAAAATTAGATAAAATTGGGCGAACATTAGCTTTGATAATAATTGCTAATGAAATTTCCAAACCTTTTTATTACCCTGCTCTATACCCAAATCTTTTTATTTTTCTTAACTGCCTCCCCTTTCATCTATGTAATTTAGCATCAATATTTATTTCAATATTCTTGTTAACTAGAAATAGATTCTTTTTTAATATGTCTTTTTTTTGGGGGATCTCGGGCGTAGGAATGGCACTGACACAACCAGACTATCCATATGATTTTCCTCATCTGCACTTTATATTATTTAATTTTAGTCATGGCGCGCTTTTGTTCGCAATTTGCTTTGCTTCAATAGCTTTAAAAAATAGACCTAATTTAGAATCCTTAAAACAAGCTATTATCTTCAGCATTCCTATATCTATCTGTGTTTACATAATCAACGTCTCAATTAATTATTTTGCTGAAGGAAGTCCTGCAAATTATTGGTATCTAATAGATTTTCCGTTAGGGGAAAATATCACAAGATTTATGCCTGATCCGCCATTTCATGTATTAGTTTTTATGACTATCGCATTAACTCTTTTTTTACTCACTTACTTGCCCTTTTATTTAAAAGATAAGTTTTTTTCGGTAAATTAAGGCAAACTTATTATCCTTTTTAAAATTAAAAACATACATAAAATTTAAATATTATGAAAAATCCACTTCTAGAAAAGTTTGAGAATAAATATGGCATTCCTGAATTTAATAAATTTTCTTTAACAGACTATGTGCCTGCTTTTGAGAAATCGATAAAAATCCATAATTCTGAAATAGATAAAATAATTGAAAACTCAGAAGAACCAAGTTTTGAAAATATTCTTAATGCTTTAGAAAAATCGGGAAAAGATTTAAGCAGAGTTAGTAGAATTTTTTATAATTTGCTATCCGCAGATTCTTCTGATGAGTTGAATGAAATTGCAGCAAAAATCAGCCCAATATTATCTAGGCACAATGATGAAATTATTCTAAATCAAAAATTATTTACGAAAATAAAGCAGGTGTTTGATAAAAGAGATGCTTTGGATCCTGAGCAAAAGAGACTCACTGAGGTAATTTACAAAAATTTTAAATCAAGAGGAGCGCTTTTAGGTGAATTTGATAGAAAAAAAATGCAGTCTATCAATGAAAAACTTTCTTCTCTTTCATTAAAATTTAATCAAAATGTTTTAAAAGAGACTAATAATTTTAAATTAATAGTGGATTTAAAATCAGATTTAGAAGGTCTACCAGATAATTTAATTCAAAAAGCTAGATTGGATGCTAAAAATGAAAATTTAGAAAATTCGTGGGTGTTTAACCCTACAAGAGAAACTCTTTATCCCTTTCTGACTCACTCAAAAAATAGAAATTTACGAGAGAAACTATATAAAGGCTATCTCAATAGAGGAAATAATGATAATTCAGAAAATAATGAAGAAATCATAAAGTCGATGGCATCGCTTAGACACACCAAAGCCAAGCTCCTTGGTTTTGATAGTCATGCAGATCTATCACTAGAAGATACAATGGCCGAAGATAAAGATAATGTTGTTAAATTATTAGATAAAGTCTGGAAGCCAGCAATTAATAGAGCCCAAGATGAAGTTATTGAAATGCAAGAAATTATTCAAAAAGAGGGAAATAATTTCTCTCTAGAAGCCTGGGATTGGGGATATTATTCTGAAAAGGTTAGAAAAGAAAAATATGATTTTTCTGAATCAGAAATACAACCATATCTTTCTTTAACTAATATTAGAAATGCTGCTTTTACGACGGCAGAGAGATTATTTGATATTAAATTTAAAGAGATTGAAAAATTTCCAAAATATCATGAAGATGTTGAAGGCTATGAAGTTATCGATCAAGAAGATAATTTAATTGGAATTTTTTTAACTGATTATTATGCAAGACCTTCTAAGCAAGGTGGCGCTTGGATGACAAGTTACAGAGATCAAAGTAAGAATGATGGAGTTGTTCTTCCGATTATCATCAATGTATGTAATTTTCCAAAACCTATAGGTCTAAGTCCGGTATTACTTAATTTAGAGCATGCGATTACTTTGTTTCATGAATTTGGACATGCTCTTCATGGATTGCTATCTGATGTAACATACCCTTCTCTCTCAGGGACGAGCGTACCGAGAGATTATGTCGAGTTCCCTTCGCAAATGATGGAAAACTGGATAAGGAATCCTGAAGTTCTTTTTGAATTTGCTACTCATCACGAAACAGGTGAGAGAATTCCAGAAGAATTAATGAGTAAATATCTTGCTAGTCAAAAATTCAATCAAGGTTTTGCAACAACAGAATATATAGCTGCTTCATACTTAGATTTAGCTTGGCATACAGAAAAAAAAGAAATTGAAGACGTTAATTTATTTGAAAAAAAATTATTTAAAGAGAAAGGGTTGCCAATTGAAATTGATAGTAGATATCAAAGTACAAATTTTAGTCATATCTTTGCTGGCGGATACTCTGCGAGTTACTACAGTTATATGTGGTCTGAAGTTCTGGACTCCTCTGCTTTTGAAGGATTCGAAAAAAATGGAATTTTTAATAAAGATTTAGGGAAAAAATTAAAAGAATTAGTTTATTCTTCAGGAAATTCTAAAGATTTGATGAGTCAGTTTAAAAAATTTAATGGTTCAGAGCCAAACCCTTTAAGACTTTTAAAGAAAAGAGGTTTAGCTTAAGTCAATGAAAGAAGTCTATAAATTATTTGGAGCAGAAATTTCTCCATTTTCAATTAAAGTAAGATCCTACTTAAGATATAAAAATATTTCTCATAAATGGATAACAAAGCAACGATCAAAAGACTTCATTGAACACGCTAAGCTCCCTTTAGTTCCTTTATTATTATCTTCTGAAGGTTGGTCAATGCAAGATTCGACTCCAATAATTGAATTTTTAGAAAAAAAACATACAAATCCAAGCATTTATCCAGAAGATTCACGTTTATCTTTTTTGGCAGCACTAATAGAGGAATATGCCGATGAGTGGGGAAATAAGCATATGTTCCACTATAGATGGTCTTACGAAGCAGATCAAAATTTAACATCAAAACGCATAGCGGCTTTAAATGTTCCAGCATCATTAAAATATATACCAATTATTTCTTCTCTAGCTTTAGAAAAAGGAGCGCAAATGGTTAAAAAGAGAATGATTCCCAGAGTTTCTTTTGTTGGATCAAGTGATAAAAATAAAGATCAGATAGAATCTTCATTTAAAAGGTTAATAAAGCTTTTAGACGATCATTTTAAAATCTTTCCCTATATATTTGGTGGAAGACCAAGCATTGCTGATTTTGGTTTGTGGGGTCAACTATATAATTCTTGGGTCGATGTGACGGCAAGAGATCTTCTAAACCAAAGACCCAACCTAGTTAATTGGATTAAAAAAATGGTAAATCCTAAAATAGAAGGAGATTTTGTAGGTTGGAGTGACGTCCATAAAACTATAGAACCTATTCTTGAAAAAGAAATAGGAGGATTATTCTTACCGTGGTCACATGCAAATTTAAAAGCTATAAATACTGATAAAGATGAATTTTCTATAGATTTAGAGGGAAATGAATTTACTCAGAAATCACAAAAATATCATGCTAAATCATTAATGGCATTAAGAGAAAAATATGAAAGAATAAACGTTAAAGCATCATTGAAACCAATTTTGGAAAAAACTGGTTGTTTAAATTATTTAGGGGGATAAATATGAGTGTGAAATGGGCTGTTAAGGGTATTTTGGAGGATTTAGATTACTACATTAAAGGTATACCTCGCTTTTTATTCATTTGGAAGGATGATAGAGAAATGAGTTTAGATACATTCTTTTTAGAAAATGTTAAAAAATATCCCAATGATGTAGCTTTCATATTTAATGATGAAAAAATTACTTGGCTAGAAGCAGATAAGAAAATAGATAGATATGCTGCTTTTCTTCAATCTAAAGATATCTCAAAAGATCAATCTTTTGCTTTACTCATGGATAATTGTCCAGATTTTTTAATGCTTTTTATTGCAGCTAATAGAATAGGAGCGATAGCGGCTTTAATTAATACGACTGTTACTGGCGAGGGATTAAAACATGTTATCTCTATTTCTGAATCGAAAGCTGTAATTTGTGGAGCTTCGCATTTAGAAAAATTAAAAAAATCTATAGAAGGAAGCGATTTAATAGATATTCCTATTTTGCTAACAAAAGATAGTGAAGATGTACCTGCTGGTTATGATGACATAGCCATAGAATCTAAATCCTATGAAAATCCTTCTAAAATCAAAGTAAAATTAATAGAGACTGCTGCTTATATTTTCACTTCAGGAACGACAGGCTTACCTAAAGCTGCTTTAGTAGACCATGCAAAATTAGTCAAAGGAAGCTATGCAGGTCAGTTTTTTGGATTTAATTTTAAACATGAAGATATATTCTATTTAACTCTTCCTTTGTATCACTCTACTGGCCTTTTATATGGATGGGGAGCCTCCTTAAGAGCTGGTTGCGCAACTATAATAAAACCCAAGTTTTCTGCATCTGAATTTTGGTCTGATATAAAAAAACATAAAGCCACTGCATTTGTATATGTAGGTGAATTATTAAGATATCTAATGAACAATCCTGCTTCCTCGTTAGATAAAGATCATAATATAAGAGTTATTTCAGGTAATGGTTTAAGGCCAGATATTTGGGATTCTTTTCAAAAAAGATTTGGCGTTTCTAAAATAGTCGAAATGTATGGGGCAACTGAAGCTGTTGGCATGGTTGTAAATATGGCTGGAAGACCTGGACTAATTGGAAGAAAAAGATCTGATTCTTCAGTAATTAAATGTAATTTAGATAGTGGTGAACCAATACTGGATTCAAAAGGTTTTTGTCAAAAAGTAAAAGTTGGAGAAACCGGTTTGTATATTCAAGCAATTTCTCTAACAGCTAAATATCAAGGCTACAGAGACAAGCAAGCTTCAGTAAAAAAAATTATGAATGATGTATTCAAAAGTGGTGACACCTTTTTTAATACAGGAGATTTAATTAAGTTGCATGAAAATAATTGGCTATCGTTTGCAGATAGGGTTGGAGATACATATAGATGGAAAAGTGAAAATGTTTCAACCATGGAGGTTGCAGCGATTGTTAATAAATTTTCAGAAGTTCTTGATGCAAATGTTTATGGAGTTGAAGTTAAATCTGCTGAAGGAAAAGCCGGTATGGCTATGATGAACGTAGCAATAGATTTTGATATAGATAGATTTGCTGAACATGTAAATGATAATTTAAATGCTTTTCAAAAACCTTATTTCTTGAAAGTTACAAATACTATGCAAACCACAGGTACATTTAAACATCAAAAAGAAGATCTTAAAAAATTAGGATTTAATCCAGCAACATCTAATGATCCAATCTTTTTCCTTCAAAATAATAAATATATTGAATTAAATGATGATCTATATCAAAAGATTCAATCAGGAGAAGAAAGAATTTAATGCTTAAATTAATAAGGAATATTCTTGCTAGAAGAACTTTAATTTATAAAGTAAGAAACCGAGCTATGAACATGTTCTCTAGTTTTGAGAACTTTAAAGCTGTTCGTGAAAAATCTGAAATAAAACGCAAGGAAGAAAATAGACCTCATGAAGTCTTGTACTTTCATAAAGTTGATGACCCTTACTCTCACTTAACTATTCAATATGTAGACAAGCTAATATCTGAGTACAATATTTTGCTTAAACCTGTCTTGGTTGGAGAAGAAAATTCAGTTGCTATCCACGAGCCATCTTTATATGAAAAATATTGCTTAGAAGACGTTCATAGAATATCTCCTTTTTATAATATCAATTTTTCTAGTGACTCATATCCAGATAAAAAATTGGTCAAGATAGCAAATTCTATTCTTTGCTCGGTAAAAGAAAAAGATTTTTTCGAAATAGGAAAAAAAGTAAGTTCTGCATTATGGGAAAATAATGAAAATATTTTGGATGATCTCCTTAAATTGCATAGCTCTTCTGATTCAGTTATCAGTGAAAAAATCCTCTCTGGTAATAAAATAAGAGATGAAAGTGGTTATTATTTTGGTTCGGCTTTTTATTATGAGAAAGAGCTTTATTGGGGCGTAGATCGAATCAACCACTTAGAGACAAGGCTGAATGAACTAGGTCTTAAAAAAATTCCCTCTGATGAATTAGTATGTTCATTAAACACTACTGCACCAGAGTTCTTAAACTCAGATAAGAAATTAAATCTATATTACTACCCTTCTTTGAATAGTCCATATACATTTGTAAGTGTAAAAAGGATAAGAGAGTTAAGTGAAGAATATCCGATAAATTTAATAACAAAACCAGTTTTGCCAATGTTGATGCGAATGATGGTAATTCCAGATTTTAAAGCAAAATATATTATTTCTGATGCAGCTAGAGAAGGAAGAAAATATGGATATGAAATGAAATCTATATACTCGCCTATTGGTAAACCAGCGAGACTTGCTTATTCCCTATTTCCAAAAATAGATGAATATGGCAAAGGCTTTGAATATATTGATGCGCTGTTAAAAGCATCATTTCAGGATGGTATAAATATTGGAGAAAAGAGTTTTTTGAAAGAACTGGTTGAGAGTCTTGAGTTAGATTGGACAATTATAAAAAAAGAATTGAATACTAAAAGATGGAAAAAAATCTTAAATGACAACTGCAATGATATGTATTCTGGGAATTGTTGGGGAGTTCCTAGTTTTAAAATAACTAATTCAGACGATAGTGATCCTTTTTATGTTTGGGGACAAGATAGAATTTGGTTATTAAAAGAAGAGATATATAAACGCTGTAATAATTAGAACTTATAGAAGCTTTTATCATCTAAGAAGATGCTATGAAGGATAAAAATAAAAAAGCATCAAAGAGAAATCCTGTTGCTAAAAATGCAAAAAAATTTAACTCTACAAAGGTTTTTGAAGACAAGACCAAGTATAATCGCAAAAAAAAATTAACCCCCTCTTAAAAAAATGAAATCAAAATATGAAAATGTACTTGAAATGATTGGAGATACTCCAGTTGTCAAAATAAATAACATTGATACTGGGCCATGTGATCTATATGTGAAAATGGAGAGCCTAAATCCATTTGGATCCATCAAAGATAGAGTTGGGTTGAAAATGATTGAAGATGCAAAAGAGAATGGATTACTTAAGAATGGTTCGACAATTATTGAATGTACTGCCGGTAACACAGGAATAGGATTAGCATTAGCTGCTAAATTAAACGGTTTTAAATTAATCTTGGTTATTCCAGACAAAATGAGCTCTGAAAAGATTATGCACCTTGAAGCTATGGGTGTTGAAATAATCATAACAAGATCTGATGTTGAAAAAGGACATCCGGAGCATTATCATTCCATCGCTGAAAATTTGTTAAGTACTATACCGAATTCTTTTTTTACAAATCAATTTGAAAATCCTTCCAATCCAAAAGTACATGAAGAAACTACTGGACCTGAAATATGGAGTCAAATGGAGGGAAATATAGACGCTTTTGTTGCGGGAGTTGGAACTGGAGGTACTATAAGTGGAGTAGGGAAATATTTAAAATCAAAAAACTCAGAAATTAAGATTATTGTTGCAGATCCAGAAGGATCGGTTGTTGCAGACGCAGTTAATACAGGAAAATATGATTATGTAGGAGGCTCTTGGCTAGTGGAAGGCATTGGAGAAGATTATATTCCTGATACTCTTAATTTAGATGTAATTGATGAAGGAATCTATGTTTCTGATAAAGAAGCTTTCATGATGTTGGATAGTCTTTTAAAAGATGAGGGAATTCTTGCAGGATCATCATGCGGAACATTGGTAGACGCCGCTGTAAAATGGTGTAAAAAACAAACAGAACCAAAAACTGTTGTTACACTTATCTGTGACACAGGTAATAAATATCTGTCCAAAGCTTTCAATAAAGATTGGATAGCAAAGAATATTTAAAATATATGAAAGATATAGAAAAAAAAGGATTTGAAACAAGAGCAATTCATGCTGGCCAAAGACCTGACCCATCTACAGGTGCTGTCATGACTCCAATCTATACAGCTTCTACTTATAAACAGGAAAGTCCTGGAATTCATCAAGGATTTGATTACTCAAGATCAGGCAACCCAACAAGAAAAGCATTTGAAGATTGCATGGCAAGTTTAGAGGAAGGTGTTGCAGGCTATGGTTTTTCTTCAGGAGTTGCAGCTATCTCAGCCTGTGTAGAACTTTTAAAACCTGGTGATCATGTTATAGCAATGGATGATTTATATGGTGGAACTGTAAGACTTTTTAATGAAATTAAAATTAAGTCTCAAGGAATCAAAGTAACTTATGTCGATATGACTGATATAAAAAATTTAGAGGATGCCTTAACGCCTTTAACTAAAATGATATTTGTAGAAACTCCCACTAACCCACTTCTCAAGATTGTTGATCTCAAGGAAATTTCTAACTTTGCAAAAAATAATAATATCTTATCTATCTGTGATAACACCTTTGCTTCGTCATATGTACAAAAACCTTTAAACTTTGGAATTGATATTGTTCTTCATTCAGCAACAAAATATCTTGGCGGTCATTCAGACTTAATTGCTGGCGTTCTAGTAATCGGAAAAAATGATGAAAACTTAATTAATCAGATGAATAATATTCATAATTCTTTAGGGCCCATTACGAGCTCTTTTGATAGTTATTTAATACTTAGAAGTTTAAAAACATTATCAATTAGAATGGAAAAACATAATGAAAATGCTTTTGCCATAGCAAAAGAGATAGAAACTAATAAGAAAGTTTCTAGAGTTATTTATCCAGGACTAGAAAATCACCCTCAGCACGAAATAGCTAAAAAGCAAATGAATGGTTTCGGTGGAATAATCTCCATAGAGGTTAATGGAGGAATAGATGCTTCAAGAAAATTTCTTAAAAAAACTAAAATTTTTACATTGGCTGAAAGCTTAGGGGGGGTTGAAAGCTTAATAGAACATCCAGCGCTAATGACTCATGCATCTTTACCTGCTGAAACAAGAAAGAAAATCGGAATAACTGATGGTCTAATTAGACTATCAGTTGGAATAGAAACTTTAAGTGATCTAATTGAAGATATAGAACAAGCTTTAAATTAAGATCCGAAGTTAAAAAAGCAAAGCTTGTTACCATCAAGATCGTACACATAAGCACCATAAAAAGTTCCTGCTCTCATCCCGGGAGCTCCATCATCAGTAGCTCCTAGCTCGATTGCTTTATCATACATTTGGTGAACTTCTTCATGGGAATTTAATGCTATAGCCTTCATAGTTCCATTTCCATTAGTTGCTTGCTCTCCATCATAAGGAATAGAAACTGCCAAAATAACTGATTTGTCCTCTTTTGACATCCACATAGTTATTCTGTCGTTAGCTGGAAATTTAATAGGATCTAATTGTCCCAATACGCCATCATAGAATATTTCTGCAGCTTCTTTGTTATTAGTTCCGATAGTTGAATAGCCTTTCATAGATGCTCCCATTATTTTCTCCTTATTAGTTAAAAATTACTGTTTTATTTTCGTTAAGAAAAATTCTTTGCTCGGTATGATATTTCACTGCTTTAGCTAGAGTAATAGATTCAATATCTCTTCCAATAATTTCCATTTCTTTAGGAGTCATTGAATGATTGATGCGATCTACAGACTGCTCTATTATTGGCCCCTCATCCAATTCCGCTGAAACATAATGCGCTGTAGCACCTAATATTTTAACCCCTTTTGAATATGCTTGATGATAGGGCTTGGCTCCTTTAAAACTTGGCAGAAAAGAATGATGAATATTTATAATATTTCCATAGTATTTTTCACAAAATTCATCAGATAAAATTTGCATGTATCTTGCTAAAACTAAGAGCTCAATTTGATTTTTTGCTAATATATCTTGCATTTCTTTTTCAGCTGTTTCTTTCGTATTTGATTTTATAGGCACATGATGAAAAGGAATATCATACCTATTTGCAATTTTCTCCAAATCAGGGTGATTAGAAATAACGCAATTAATATCAATATTTAAAGATCCAACACTCGCACGATAAAGTAAATCTTGCAGACAATGACTAAATTTCGAAACAAATATAGCTGTCTTAAATTTAATAGATGCGTCGCTAAGAGACCATTCTATCTTCAATGATTTAGCTAATTCTGAAAATTTTTTTGAAAAGTCTTTGTGATCTAAGTTTTTTTTTGGAGAAATAACTTTAACTCTCATAAAAAATTTACTTGTTTCTGGATCACCAAAATGAGCCGAATCAATAATAAAAAGACCTGAATCATTTAAGAATTTCGATACTTGGGCTACTAATCCAAAAGTATCTGGACAGGTAACTCTTAATATATATTCTTTATTGCTATTCATATTTTCTATAATAAAATTTAATTTTTCCTGTATCTCTATTCTTTATATTTACCGATCTTATCAATTCACCGCCATCTAAATATATTTCCTGCTCTATGTCTACTCCTTGAAGATTAAAACTTCCTTTTATCCTATCTGAATTAAATTTAGCTTGACCGGTTATATAGTCAACATTGCTAGACTTAATATTTGAATCATTAAGAAAAGAAAAATTATATTGAATCCATTTTCTAAAAATATTGTAAGAAATCGTTATCTCATCATTACAGAAGTTAATCCTAAGAATTTGACTTCTAGATAATAATTCAGGTACTAATCTATTTAATATAAAAGAATATTGAGAAGTATTTTCATTCTCTAAAAAAATCTTCAATCCTGAAAAATTATCTATTCTATTTAGATCCCATGTACCAGAAAGATTAGATAATATTGTGTTTGAATCACAATTATCCCTACCTTCTAAAGGGAGATGAGAAAATGTTAGAAACCTTAGCGATAGAATTAAGACAATAGCCAATAGAGATAAAAAAAACCATTTTGACATTTTTTTATTGAGCTGAATTTGACTCTATGTATATTGATCTTGAAGGAAATGCAAAATCAGAGTTATTCGCTTTTACAATTTTTAGAATTTCTATTAATAGTCTTTGCTTAATATCAGAATATTTTGTGTAGTCTTCAGCTTCTGTATAGCAAAGAACTTCTAAGTCTATAGAACTTGCACCAAACTCAATTGCTTTAGCAAAAGATTCTTGGCCAGGATTCAGAGCAAAACCCTTAGACTCATCATTAATAATTTTTTCAATATTCGAGCATATGTTAATAATAGACTCAGCTTCAGTTGAATAAATTAAATTTATTGTCCATTTTATTCTTCTGTATTTAAGTTGCTTATGATTAATGACGCTTACATCTGATAGATCTTTATTTGGTATGATCATTGGAGAGGTATTAAATAATCTAATTGTTGTAGATCTAAAGCCTATAGTCTCAACTATTCCATGAAACTGATCCAGGACCTCAATTCGATCTCCAGGTTGAAAACGATTTTCTCCAATGATTAACATTCCAGCAATTAAATTTTTAAAAAGATCTTGAGCTCCTAATGCTATAGCTACAGAGAAAAGACCTAAACCAGCAATCAAAGGACCTATTTCTATGCCAAAAATATCCAATATGACAGCAAATCCTATAATCCATACCAGTATTCTTAAAGATTTTTCTAACCAAATTGACATTGCTGAAGTAAGCCATGTATTTCCTGTAAGGATTTTAAAAAGTGGTTGAATAGAATTTGAAATAACACTAAAAATTGTAAAGACTACGAAAGCCTTAACTATATTAGTTGCAATGAGATCTAATAGACCCGTTAGGGGAAGATAAATAGTTATTATGTAAAGGCCAATAGTTAATGGGATGAAGCTAATAGGTTTTCTTAGAGAATCTAACAGAAGATCATCTAACTCCGATTCAGTATCAGAGGTAATCTTTTCAAGCCATTTAATAAATACATTAGATATCACTCCTCTTAAAATCAAAGAGACTACCAATATTGCCAAAGAAACTATTATTTGGGATAAGCTCACTCCAAGTAAACCTTGATCCCAAACTCCTTTAATTAAATCTAAAAATCCTTCCATAATTAATTTTATTTTATGTTTACAAGGTTACTATTATTCTGGTTTAAACTTAACTGGCATTTCAGAAATTGCATGCACAAAGTTATTTGGTACAACCTTCCAATCATCGGATTGATGCATATCAGGGAATCTTTGAAAAATTTGTTTATAGACCTCAGATAATTGCATATTTGCCATGTGTTTTCCTAAGCAAAGATGTCTTCCATAACCGAAAGCAAGATGTTTTTTTGCATTCTCTCTTTCTACATTAAATTGATTTGGGCTAGAGAATATTTCAGGATCTCTATTAGCAGCTCCATAATAAAAAACTACTTTTTCATAAGGTCCTATTTTTTGCTCGCCAATTTGAGTTTCTTCTTTAGTAGTTCTCCTCATAAATATTACTGGCGATACCAATCTAATAGACTCGTTCACCATATTTGGAAGTAAACTAATATCGTCTATTACTTTTTGTTTTTGATCTGGATTCTCGGTAAGAAGTTTCATCGTTCCGCTTATAGAATTTCTAGTAGTATCATTTCCAGCAATAATAATTAAAAGCCAAGAACCGTCCAAATATTCTTCTGGAAGTTTTTTTCCGTCAATCTCTATATTTGCAATTACAGTTAGCAAATCATTTTTTGGATTTTTTCTTCTTTCCAAGAGAATCTTTCTTCCGTATTCGAACATCTCTCCAACAATACTTTGAAAAAGCTTAATCATTTCCTGATCAGGCGCAGAATCTTTTTCTTTGTCACTAAATTCTAAATTATTTTTTTCTGCAGCTTGCGTTGCTCCTACTAATTGAGCCATTTCTAAAAAGGTCATCCATTCCTTAATTTTATATCTATCACTTTCAGGAACACCCAATATTTCGCATAGAGAAAAAATAGGTATTTCCGAAGAAACGGTATCTACTAGATTACATTCACCCAAAGGCGCAATAGCATCTAATAACTCTTTAACTTTAAGAGAGACTTTATCTTTAAGATTTTCTATAAATTTAGGTGAAAAAAACTGCATATGAGGGTTTCGCATTGCTAAGTGCAGTTTTCCATCCATACCTAGCATATGATCCAGAGCCGCCCTATAAAGTTGCTCTATTGCAACATCATTTGAGTAACCTAAAGTAAATTGAGTACCGCTTGCTATTTGAGAAGAAAATACTTCTTGATTTTTAGAAGCTTGTTCTATGTCTTTGTATGAGGTTAAAGCCCAAAATCCTGGCTCACTATCGCCTGGTCCAGATTCATGGAAATAAATAGGTGCTTTTTCTCTTAAATTTTTAAATTGCTCGAAAGGCTGGCCTTGTTCAAATAAGAATACATTTGTCAGATCAAAATCTCTTTCAAAATTAAATACACGATCATATTTAGGTTTGTTTATTTTTAATTTAGGCTGTATGTCACTGTTCAAATCCATTTATTTTCTCATTTATTAATAATAATTTTAAAAATGGCGCGCCCGGAAGGATTCGAACCTCCGACACCGTAGTTCGTAGCCACGTGCTCTATCCAACTGAGCTACGGGCGCATCACGGTTATTCTACAGAATCTGAAGACAATTTATTATGAATTTCTTCTCTGTGGACAGCTATAGAAGTTGGAGCGCTTATTCCTAATCTAACTTGATTACCCTTAACCTCTAAAACAGTAATTTTTACATCGTCCCCAATCATTAATGACTGATCTTGTTTTCTGCTTAAAACTAACATTTTTTCCCCCTAAATGTTTTGCAGCCTCTTTCAAAATCCTTTAAGAGCTAAATCTTCCTTAATTAAATTTAAACTTATCAAGAAAATGATTGAGAGTATATAAAAATATACTTATTCGGGTTCAAAGCCATAGGGAGGAGAATCTTCAAATCGTTTATCTAGAAGATAAGTTTTTTCTCTTAAAAAATCAGCTAATGCTTTATTGGAGACCCTCTCCTCAAGCTGAGAATATTTAAATGATTTGCCTATATAAACAGGAACTTCTGAATTAATTCTTCTTTTAATCTCTGAAAAGAGCAATGAAGATCTTAATATAGGGCTTAAGTGGCTACAGAATTGAAAAAGAGATGAATTTGATCCAGGAAAGTTTATAGGGATAATTTCTGGATCAGTTTGCTTTATAAGTCTAGAAGTAAATTTTTTCCATTCAGGATCAAATGCTTTTGATTTATTTTGGTAAAACTTTGTTGTAGTTGATACGGAGCCTGATGGAAAAATAATGACGCAGCCTCCTTTAGAAAGATGCTCTCTTGCTTTTTTTCTTGTTTCTAAATTTGTTAAAAGCGCTTGCTTATCTCCGGTAAAATCAATGGGTAAAAGATTTTGCTTAGTCTCAGGAGCTCTTAATAATAAAGAATGAACCAATAATTTAAAGTCTGTTCTTTTTTGACTTACTATCCAGCTTAAAACAAGACCATCTAAAACTCCAAATGGATGATTTGCAACAACGATTGTTGGTCCGCTAGATGGAATACTATTTAGTTTATCTAAATCTAAATTAATTTTAAGTCCGAGTAATTGAACACAACCGTCCCAAAAACTTTTCCATTTTTCAGGAGACTCCTGATACTTTCTGTAAAGCTTAAAAATTGTTGGTTGACCTGAGATAAACTCTATCGATCTGATTAGAATTTTTTTTAATACAGGATCTTCTGGATCTGCATAGCTAAAATATTTTGATTCTATAAAGTCCATTTTATTTTGGCGGAGAGAAAGGGATTCGAACCCTTGAAGGAGTTTCCCCCTTACCCGCTTTCCAAGCGAGCGCATTCGACCACTCTGCCATCTCTCCTTTCTTAAAAATAATATACATGATTATATTCAACTTCTAATGCCGATACCTCTTTTAAGGATATATAAAGATAAAATATAGAAAAGAATAATAAAAAAAGAGATCATTGCTAGTGCAAACCCAACACTTATATCAGAAACACCTAACATCCCATATCTAAAGGCATTCACCATATAAAGAACAGGATTTAACTTTGAGATTAATTGCCAAGTGTCGGAAAGCAGAGTTATAGAGTAAAAGACTCCTCCTAAGTAGATCAAGGGAGTCAGAATAAATGTGGGCACAATATTTATGTCGTCAAAACTATCTGCAAAAATTGCATTAAGCAGTCCGCCTAATGAAAATAGAACTGCTGTAAGAAAAATTACTAACAGTGTTAAAGGTATATTTTGAATTTCAATATCCGTAAAAAACAATGACGTAAATAAAACTAAAATTCCTACAATTATTCCCCTAACAACACCGCCTGTTACAAACCCTATAAGAATTAAATAAGTAGGCATTGGAGAAACAAGCAGTTCTTCAATACTTCTTTGGAACTTTACGCCATAAAAGGACGAAACTACATTTGAGTATGCATTTGTAATAACTGCCAACATAATTAAACCTGGAGCCATAAATTGCATATATTCAAAACCACCCATTTCTCCAATTCTCTCACCTATAAATGAACCAAAAATTATAAAATAAAGAACTGTTGTTATTACTGAAGGAAGTAAGGTTTGCTGCCAAATTCTAAAAAATCTTTTTATTTCTTTTTTTGTTAGAGTCTTAAGAGATCTAATCTGTTCGATAAAATTCATAATTAATTAGTTAAAGATAAAAACAACTCTTCCAATTTGTTCGTTTCATTAGTCATGCTAAGAATTTCTATATCGTTAGAAGAAAAGAATTTTAAAATATCATTTAAATTATTTTTTTCGTCAATTTGAACTGATAAAGAAGATTCTGATAATTTTAAAAAATTGAAATTATTATTAAAATCACTCTTAATAGGTTTTTTTAATTCAAATACATAAGTTTCAGATTCTAGTTCTTTAAGCAAAGACCTCATTGATGAGCTCTTAACAATTTTACCCCGATCTATTATTGAAATATTTTTACAAAGTTTTTCAGCTTCTTCCAAGTAATGAGTAGTAAGAATAATTGTCGTTCCATTATCGTTAATTTCTTTCAAAAAATCCCATAGAGATCTTCTTAGTTCTATATCAACTCCAGCTGTTGGTTCGTCAAGGATTAATAAATCTGGCTTATTAACAAGCGCTTTAGCTACCATCAACCTTCTTTTCATACCGCCTGAAAGATTTCTGCCCTGTTCATTTCTTTTATCCCATAAACCCAATCGTTTTAAAAAGTATTCAGAATTCTCTTGGACTTCCGCTTTAGGCATTCCATAAAAACCTGCTTGATGACTTAAAACTTGATAGACGGTTTCAAATTGAGCAAAATTAACTTCTTGGCCTACAACTCCTAATTTCCTTTTTGCGCGAGAATGATTTTCATCAATATCGATACCCAAAACTTCAACTTTCCCTGAAGATTTAGTAACCAATGAGCTAATGACTCCAATTGCAGTAGATTTTCCAGCACCATTTGGCCCTAACAATGCATAAAAATCTCCAGATTTAACTTCTAGATCAATACATTTTAGTGCTTCTATATTTCCTGGATAGGTTTTAGTGAGGCCTTTTACCTTAAGAGCAAAATCAGTCAAATTATTTAGTTAGAAATGACATACCGTCTTCTAACCCCTTTAAAGTGAGCGGATACATCTTATAATCAATAAGAGATCTTGATAAATCTATAGATGCAGAATAATCCCAATGATCTTCTGGAACAGGATTAAGCCATATCAGTCTTTCATAGTTATTAACAAATTTTCTCATCCAAGAAGCTCCAGATTCTTCATTCCAATGTTCAATACTTCCTCCAGCATTTGAAATTTCGTATGGCGCCATAGATGCATCACCGACAAAAATAATTTTATAGTCTGAAGCATATTTCTGAAGAATTTCTATTGTCTCTATTCTTTCATTATGTCTTCTATTATTATCTTTCCAGACAGTTTCATAGACAAAATTGTGAAAATAAAAATATTCAAGATTTTTAAACTCTGTTTTACAAGCTGAAAATAATTCTTCACAAACTTTTACGTGGGGATCCATAGAACCACCAACATCAAACAAAACCAATACTTTTACTGAATTAGTTTTTTCTGGAATCATTTTAATATCTAACAATCCTGCGTTTTTAGCAGTTGATTTTATTGTTCCATCGAGATCAAATTCATCATCTCTAGACTCTCTAACAAATTTTCTCAATCTTCTTAAAGCAATTTTAATATTTCTTGTGCCTAATTCTACGGAATCATCTAAATTTCTATAGTCCCTTTGTTCCCAAACCTTTACAGCTTTATTTTGTTTTCCTTCTCCTCCAACTCTAATACCCTCTGGATTAACACCGCCATTGCCATATGGGGATGTTCCAGCAGTTCCGACCCACTTATTTCCTCCTTCATGACGTTCCTTTTGCTCTTCTAGACGTTTTTTAAATTCATCTAATAACTTCTCTAAACCTCCCATAGATTCAATTTTTTTTAATTCTTCTTCAGAAAGAAATTTTTCAAATTCTTTTCTAAGCCACTCATCAGGAATCATCGCTTGAATGACATCATCTAGAGTTTCTAAACCTTTAAAATAAATATCAAACGCCTTGTCGAACTTATCATAATGTTTTTCATCCTTGACTAGTATGGATCTAGATAGATAATAAAAATCATCAATACTTGCAAAAGCAAGATGACTTTCTAAACCTTTATTTAAATCTAATAACTCTCTTAAAGTGCATGGCACTCCTACATCTTTAAGAGTTTTGAATAAATTAATTAACATTACTTAGAATTATTTTCTCTCCTTGTCATGAAGGCAAGCCTTTCAAGCAATTGGACGTCTTGTTCATTCTTAACTAAGGCGCCATATAGTGGCGGAATTGCTTTTGAAGGATCTCTGTTCTTAAGAATTTCATCGGGTAAATCATCAGCCATTAATAGTTTTAACCAATCTACTAGCTCTGAAGTAGAAGGTTTTTTCTTAATTCCAGGAACTTTTCTAACATCAAAAAATATTTCTAAAGCTTCTTTGACTAATTTTTCTTTTATTTTTGGATGATGAACTTTGATAATTCTTTTCATTGTCTCTCTGTCAGGGAAAGAAATGTAATGAAAGAAACATCTTCTTAAAAAAGCATCGGGTAATTCTTTTTCATTATTACTAGTAATTATTACTATTGGTCTTTTCTTAGCTTTTATAGTTTTCTTGGTTTCGTATACGTAGAATTCCATACGATCAATTTCTTGCAAAAGATCATTTGGAAATTCGATATCAGCCTTGTCTATTTCATCAATCAAAAGAACAACTCTTTCTTCGGCTTCGAATGCTTCCCACAATTTTCCTTTTTCGATGTAATTTGATATGTCTTTTACTCTTTCGTCTCCAAGTTGAGAATCCCTTAATCTTGTGACAGCGTCATACTCATACAGACCTTGTTGAGCTTTTGTAGTAGATTTTACATTCCATTCAATTAATGGCACCTTTAAAGACTCAGCAATTTCTTGTGCCAGCATCGTTTTTCCAGTTCCAGGCTCTCCTTTAATTAATAAAGGTTTTTCTAGAGTGACTGCTGCGTTGACAGACAGACTTAAGTCTTCTGTTGAAATATATGATTTAGTTCCTTTAAATTTCATTCCAATCCCCGTTTTTATTTATAAAATTGAGACATATCATATCTAAAAATATACGAAATTACTTCTTTATTCTTAGTTTTGCCATTTGTTTAGATTGTCCCACCAAATTTCCTTCTGAATCCCAAATTTCTCTATCTTCTTCCATAAAGCCTTTTGTAACAAACTCTGTTTTTGCTATAACTTTTAAAGGTCCTGGTTTTGGAAAACCTCTTATATGACTTGTTAATGAGATGGTTGGAACCCACCCCACTGATCCTAATTTATTGAAGATTGGAGGCGTGGTTGCGTCTAAAAAAAGAATCAAACTATAAAGATCTGCAATATCTCTTTCAGGCCATGACATATAGAGATTTAAGCAGGCCTTATTATTATTATGATTATTTTCCCACCAAATAGAATCAGAGCAATATTTTTTTTCTAAACTTTTTTCTAAAATAGGATTAAACCCTTCTTTATAAGGATGCAGAATACAGTCATCGTAAGGCTCAAAATCTGGTTCAGATCTTGTTGAAAGATCTAAGCCATTAGACCTACTAAAGTCTGTAAAAGAAGCAGTAAAGACTATTTTTAATTTATTATCTTGTATAAGAGATGCTCTAGCAGTACTTAAGCTCTTAGTTATCGATAAAGGTTCTACTTTTATAATAGCTTCGCCAAAGTCAACTCTTTCAAGATAATTTGCGGTAATTGACAAAGGGTCTTTATGAGTTAATGATCCTGAGATTGCTCTTGTGGCCAAAGCCATTGAATAGCCTCCATTAGGAGTTGATCCAATACTCCAACGAGCAGAAAGATTTCCCTTCCAAACATTTTCTTCTAGTAGAGTCACAGAAGAATCTTCTGTGAAATATTTAAATGATGTTTTCATAAAATGTAAAAGCTAGTTTATATTAATCATTATGCAATCAAAATTATTTGATATTGGGGCAAACCTTACCCACGAAAGTTTTTCAAGTGATTTGAATACAATTATTAATGAATCTATATCTAATAATATAGAAAAAATATCCGTAACGGGTTGTAATGTAGAAGATAGTTTAAAAGCACTTTCGATTGCTGAAATGTACCCAAATAATCTTATTTCTACTTGTGGTATACATCCTCATTATGCGGATAGTTTCAACGATTCATCTGAAATTAAAATAAAAGAAATTGCTTTAAATTCGTTAGTGAAAGCTATCGGAGAAACAGGATTAGATTTTAATAGAAACTATTCAAAAAAAGAGAATCAAATTAATTCCTTTTTAAAGCATATTAAGATAGCGAATGAATTAAATTTACCAATGTTTCTTCATCAAAGAGACTCACATAAAGAATTTATGACCTGTCTTAAAGATATTTATCCAGAAACTAATTGTGTTGTGCATTGTTTTACTGGCTCTGAAGAAGAGTTAGATGACTACTTATCCTTAGATTTTTATATAGGAATTACAGGTTGGATTTGTGATGAAAAAAGAGGTTCGCATTTAAAAGAATTTATTTCTAAAATCCCATTAGATAAATTACTAATAGAAACAGACTCACCATATTTATTACCTAAAAATATAAAAATTAAAGGAAGAAGGAATAAACCTCTTTTTTTAAAGGAGGTTTTTAGTAAGATATCTTCAATAAGGAATGAACCAGTAAATGACTTATCAAAGGCTATATATCAAAACAGTCTCAAATTTTTTAACCTTGAGAAATAATATTTCTTTTAACCAGATCATCAAAATCAAAATTATCGCCTAGCTCATCTATTATTTCATTAGTGTGGAAGCCTTTCTTTGCAGGAGCGTGTCGTATTTCGCTTGGAGTTTCTGAAAATCTTGGTGCTGGAGCAGGATGGTTTATACCATCTATCTCTATAAAGGTTTTTCTATCCACGTTGTGTTTATGTGAAATTGCCTCTTCCATGGATAAGATTGGTGCAAAGCAAATTTCTCCACCTTCCATAATATTGCACCATTCATCTCTATTTTTCTCTTTAAATTTTTGAGCAATTATTTCTTTAAGTTCAGGCCATTTAGATTTATCCATTTGATCCTTAAATTTATCTTTGTCCAATTTTAATTTTTCAACTAGCTCTTTATAAAATTGAGGCTCTATTGAAGCTATGGAAACATATTTATTATCTTTGCATTCATAGCATCCATAGAAATGAGCAGAACCATCTAAAAGATTAGTATCTCTTTCGTCTTTCCAAAATCCAGCTCCATACATTCCATACATCATAGACATTAACAATGCTGAACCATCTGTCATGGCTGAATCTATTACTTGACCTTTACCTGATTTAGATACTTCCAATAAAGCAGCACAAATTCCCATTGCAAGTACCATTCCGCCACCTCCGAAATCACCAATAAGATTTAATGGCGGTCTAGGAGGTTTATTTTTATCTCCTATCGCAGACATAACTCCTGTAAGAGAAATATAATTTAAATCGTGACCAACCGTTGAGGATAAGGAACCATATTGACCCCAACCGGTCATTCTTCCATAAATTAGTTTGGGGTTAATTTTAAGAAACTGATCCGGACCCATATTAAGTTTTTCCATTTTTCCAGGTCTTAGCCCCTCTATTACGACATCTGCTGTAGCGATTAATTCATTGATTAATAGTAAAGATTCTTTGTTTTTTAAATCAATTGAAATTGATCTTTTACCTCTGCTTGCTACGTCAGTTTTAGTAGATTGACCGGAAGATTCATATCTATCAATGACTGTCACTTCAGCTCCTAGATCAGCAAGGATCATGCCACAGAATGGCCCTGGTCCTAGCGCAGAGAATTCAATAATTTTTATTCCTTTTAAAGGACCCATAATTTCACCTTATTGGTTTAAGTTTTATTAAAAGTACTGGTAACAATATTAGCGAGCCTATTACAGCCATTATCATTGATAAAGAAGTGAAAATACCAAAGAAAATTGTAGGGCTAAAATTTGATGTTGCAAGGACTAAAAATCCAAGAACTATAGTTATTGACGTATAAAAAAGAGCTCTACCAATAGTGGCATGAGTTCTTTTGGTGCTTTCTTCGTAATTTTTATTCTTAGAGAATTCTCTTTTAAAACGATGAATATAATGAATAGTATTATCTACGCCCATGCCAATACTTACAGCAGCCACAGTTACCGTCATTATATCTAATGGTATACCTGATAATCCTATTGTTCCAATAACAGCTCCTGCAGCTAAAAAATTAGGCATCATTCCTACAATAGCTAGATAGACTGATCTAAAAAGAAATATAAACATTAAGAATATGCAAAAAAAGACTATTGCCATACTGCCTATCAACGATCCAAATAAACTTTGCAATAAATTATTATAAATTACTGATATACCTGTTAATTTAAATCTACTTTGAGGAATATCAAATTTATTTTCTAGATCTTTTTTTACTGAATAGATTAAATCTTTTCTATTAAGGCCTTCATATGACTCTATAACTCTTGCTGATAATCTTACTTGATTATCTCCATTAGTAATATAGGAAGACAAAAGTTGTGTTTCTATTTCCTCAGGTAATAATTTTCTTAATAAAGCTAATTCTAGATCCGAAAGTCTTTGATTATTATTAGCTATCTCTGCTATTTTTATACCGCTTGAAACAGATAGAACTTTACCTATCTCTGGTCTATTTTCTAAATAGTCATGAATTGTTTCTAAAAAAGCTAAATTATCTGAAGTAAACCAGTAACCTTGAATATCAATCTGCTCTTTTAATGCACTACCAAATTCATCATCAAAGTCATCATCAAAGCCATCAAATGAGTCGATAATTTTAAGTTGCTCAGGAGCATCTATAATTATATCAAGAGTGGCTGTACCGCCTAATTTAGTATCTATTAATGAAAGTCCTTTATAAATTTCAGTAGTAGATTTGAAGTAATCGATAAATTTATTTTCAACTGTTAATTTTGAAAAGCCATAAATAGAAAGAGAAAAAATTGCCAATGCTATAGAAATAATTTTATAAGGATTATTCTTAGATAGATTATGAATTAATAAAGTCTTACTAGAAGAGTTATCCATTTCAGTACTTAACTTATTTTTATCTATAAGTGATAACAATGAGCCAAAAAAAACGAATGCAAAGGTAAAAGTTATAACGATTCCCATAACCATAATGATTCCAAAATCTATAATTGGTTTAATATCACTTATTATTAGAGATGCAAAAGCTACTATAGTAGTTAAGGCTGTATATAAACAAGGTAGAAACATTTGTTTGAGAGTATTTGAGACTATTTCCTTCTGTGTGGATGATTCATTAATCACTGCTAATTCTTGATATCTAACTATTAAATGAACCATCAGAGATATGCTTATGATCATAAGAATAGAAACAAAATTTGCAGAAACTACTGTAACTTTCCAACCAAACCATCCAACGGTGCCAATAGATAAAAGTGAAGTTAGCCCAGCTGTAGCAAGCGGGATCATAACCCAAATAAAACTTTTAAATATAAAAGCTAATACTATGATAAAAATTATCAGGACTGCTAAGCCAAAAACTAATAAATCTTGAGAAATAAATTCTATTGTGTCTGATGCAATCATCGCTCCGCCGCCCAAAAATAACTCTCCAAAGTTAGAATAATTTGAAAGAATATTTCTTAAAGAAGAGACAAGTTCTTTTTCTTTAATAGATATTAATTTTTTTTCTACTTCTATTAATCTATTTACCTCATTAATTTCTTTATCTTTATTGTTCGATAAAGACCCATAAAGGGTATATCTATTATTTATTAATCTCTCATATTCAAAATTTCTTTTTAAAGTTAATTGAAATGCAGTTGTTTTTAAATCTTCACTTATCAAAAGGTTTTTATAAACAGGATTTGTAGAAAAGACTCTTTTTGCAAGATTTATATCTATTTCATTGGCATTTAGAGTAGAGACATTATCTGCAACTTCGCTAAACGATTGATTCGCCGAACTCACTATCAAAGGCACATCTAACAAACTTAATACACTCTCTACTCCTTTAACCTGCTTTAAATCATTAACAAGTTTTTTGATATTATTTATCGTAGATACAGAGAGAAGTTCATCATTAGGGCTAAAAGTAATTACTAAAAAATCACTTGATCCATATATTTCTGTATTTTCTCTATAGAGCTTTAAATCAGGATCATTCTCTAGTAGAAGAGTTTCAGAAGATGCGTCTAATTCAAAATTATTTATACCATATGAGACAGTACATATAAGAAAAAATAAAAGTAAAATATTTAATTTTGGGCGGTCAGTAATCCAGTTAGTTAATGACATTAATTATTTTTGTTTTTGTTTTTGTTTTTGCCTTTCAGTAAATCGCTTTCTATCATTATCTGTTTTTTCAAGATGACAATTATGGCAAGAAATGCCTTCTATGTATTGAGGCTTTTTCAAATCATCCTTTGATAGAGGCCTTCGACAAGCAAAACATTGTTTATAATTGCCTGCTTTTAGATTTCTATCAACTGTAACTCTGTCATCAAAAACAAAACATTCCCCTTCCCACATATCAGTTGATTTGGTCTTATCAAAATAATTAATAATTCCGCCCTCTAATTGATAAACATTTTTAACATTATTAGCTTGAAATAAAGCTGAAGCCTTTTCGCACCTTATCCCGCCAGTACAAAAAATAGCTATTTTCTTATTTTTAAAATTATTTTTTGAATCTTTTATGTAATTATTAAACTCTCTAAAGTTTTTAGTGTTAGGTGATTTAGAATAAGCAAAAGTTCCAACACCTATTTCATAATCATTCCTTACATCAATTGTGATAACAGATTTATCTGTAATAAAGTCATTCCATTCCTCAGGCTTTATATAGTTATTCAATGAAGTATCTACTTTGACTTCAGTGCCCGATGGAACAACTTCATTTCTTATTTTTATTTTTAATCGTTTAAAGGGTTTTTTTAAAGACTCTGATCTTTTAACTGAAATTTTTCCAAAATACTTTTCTAGATTTAAAATAAACTTGTCTAGATTAGAAGCTTTGTTGCAGGCAATAGTCGAATTAATTCCTTCTGGAGTTAAAATAATGGTTCCGATTATGTCTAAGCTTCTGGCATTTTTTCTAATATTTTCAGCAAAAGAACCGTGATTTTCTATGCTTAAACAGTTGTAAAAAGTATAAATATAAAAATTATCTATATTTTTATCAAAATCAATCATGTCCTCCGCCAAGACATTTTGGAGAATCCAAAGACTCGCCAGTTTTATTCTTCCATTCATCAGGGGTGAAAGGATGAATTGCTATAGCATGAATTTTCTTCATCTCTTCATTTAATACTGAGTATATTAACTGATGTCTTTGAACAGCTTTTATTTCAAAAAACTTCTCAGAAACTATAATAATTTTAAAATGTGATTCTGCTCCTTCAGGGACGTTATGGTTTGGAGACTCGTTTATAACTTCTAAATGCCAAGGCTCACAGTCTATTTTTAATTTGTTTTCAATTTCTTCTTTAATCATTTTTATAATTTAGTTCTCCTAGATTTTCTTCATGAGACGTTCTTGTCATTTTGACTCTTGAAAATACAAAAATTGCTGAAATCCATAAAATAGAAGATATTGATATTGCTAAAAGTCCTACGCTATTTAATATAGTTGATTCTACCTCACCAGCGCTAGCTTCTTTAGGCCATGCCGAAAAAGATAGAATTAGTCCTGCTAGAAAGGCACCTGCGCCACTCATACACTTAGCTGCAAAGGATCTAGCAGCTAATAAAGTTCCTTCCATTCTTCTTCCTGTAAGTTTTTCAACTTCTTCAACTGTATCAAAAACCATTGAAGCAAGAGTTGTGTATGAAATTATTTGAGCGCTAATAGCTATCCAATGAAAAATAAGAACCATTGGCAAAATAAGTACAGATTCGTTACTAGGCAGATAATCTAATATTCTCATTAAGATGACTATATTTTCAGCAACAAAGGCAACAATAAATAGATAAATTATAGTTTCTCTCTTTCCTAGCTTAGCCGCAAGCAAGGGCGATAGTTTTAATCCTACTAAAGGGGTAAGGAAAAGAGTCAGACCAATAGTTAAAATATTTATCGGTGTAAATTCCCAAAAATAGCTATAAAAAAATAACGTTAAATTAGTCGCTATTCCTGTAGCAATACTAGTGATGATCATAGCTAAAAATAAAACCAGATAATCTCGACTGATTGTTACTGTTTCCCAAAGTTCACTTAAAGTACTTCTTAAAGAAATCTTTTTTACTTCTGGAGAATATAAATCTTTTATATGTTTATGAGTTCCTAAGGCAGTAACCATAATCGCTATAAACATTATTAAACTACAAACTAGTCCATAAATTTTCCAAGTTTCAGGCAAATATCTTGCATCAGTAGTTCCTGAATAACTGCTATAGACAACGAATATCCACAATGAATTCCATACAAGTAGGCCTCCCCACCAACCAAACCAATACCTGTATGACAGAAGAGAGCTTCTTTCTACATAATCTTTAGATAGTTCGGGTCCTAAAGCAGTACTTGGAATTTCATAAAACGTAATAGCAGTTCTTATAAAAACTCCCACTCCTAAAAGATAAAAAAACAATTGAGTTTGTGAAAGCGATTCTGGGGGGTCCCATAGAAGAAAAAAAGAAAGGCTAACTGGAATAGCAGAGAAATACATAAATGGATGTCTCCTTCCCCATTTAGACTTATATCTATCAGAAAAATACCCTACCAAAGGGTCTGAAAATGCATCAAATACCAACATTAACAGTATAGCTAAACCAGCTAAGTCTGGAGCTAGTCCAAATATTTGAACGTAAACAAATAATAAAAAATATGCAAAAGCATTATCTTTGATTCCATATGACATAGAACCAAATCCATATAAAAATTTTGTTAAAACAGGTAGTTTATCTGCGGACATTAGTTAAGCTGATTAACGTAAATTGGAGATGACCAAGCTCTCTCCTCTGATAACATAGTGCAATTATCTTCTCTGCTTGTTTGAAAGCCTCCATAACAAATATTAACTTTTTTACAATTTCCATTCTCATCATAATCACATCTTAAGTTGCCGCCATTGATTCTCAAAGAAGGTTCTTCTATAGCCCTAACATAATAAAGACTGTCTCTGCCATTTTTAGAATACTCTGAATCAGAAAATCTAAATCTACACTCCCCAGTATTAGGTTTACACTCATGCACTTTCCAAACATCTTTTATTAAATTCTCTACTGGCTCATTATTATAATTTTGAGGAGTGATCTTTATTATTTCAAGTCTGGTTATTTCTCTTCTTTCTTCAGAAGGATTAAAACATTCATTTTTACACAGCCTCATGACTTTTTCGTTATCAGCTTTAGAAAGACCTAAATCTGGACAACCAGGTTTTTGTTTGAAAGAACCTACTGCTTTCACTTCAAAAATAGGGTTTTCAGAAAGCTTTGTTTTAGAACCCATAGGGATTCGTCCATCTTTAGAATTAATAAGATCAAACCATAGTAAAATTCTAGGCCCACTGGTCGCGTAAGTTTCTTTTTTCTTAAACCCTTCCCAGATTCCTTCTCTATTTCTTTTTGACACATGAACTGCAGCTAGCCCTCCGGTTGTAAAAAAAGAAGACTGCCTTTCTGCTTCAAACATGGTTAATTCACTGGCAGTATTTATTTCGCTTGGTATGACTTCCCAAGGCACGTCTGACTTAAGTTCTTCTGGATATGTATTTTTATAGAAAAACTCACTAGATGGACCATTTGCTTCAGTTGTTACTAACCTATCAATTGCTTTATATCCAGTTCCGGGTCTGGCTCGATGATTATCACTAGAAGCAATAAATCCAAAATCAAATGAGCTAACCTTATCTCCTTCAAATTTTCTAAGGGCAAGAGCATATTGAACAGAAGCACTGGGTCTCATATTAAAAGCAGGCACAAAACAATCTTTACATTGACCAGAATCTAACCAATCAGACGGCTTAGCTCCCAAAACAGACCAGTGCCCATATTGACCACCCTCAATATAAGACTGCTTAGCTAATTCTGCTCTAGCTGAGCAAATTTCTTCACTAGATCCATTGGCTAAACATCTTTCACTTATAATCTCTCCCGCTCTCCAACAAGAGGGAAGATAGTTTTCTGTAGGTTTTGGACATATTTTTGCTCCATTTTTAGTTATTGTTCCTGTCCAATCTCTAAATTCCTCAGAATTTCCATGCCCGGAAAAGACCTCAATTGAAATTTGCTTAGAAGGGTCATGCATTTCATTTAAAAGCTGTTTGTCCCAACTTGATTCTGTAGGTGTATAGTAACCCCAAGCATTCCCATGAGGTATAACTATAGAATCTGACTGAACAGTTTCTAAAATTGAAAATAAATCTTTAGGTGTATAAACAGATTTATAGCAATCTAAATAATTTATATCATTAATATCGCAATCTGGATTAGCAACAACCTCCTCATAAAAAGCTATAAAATCTGCGTATCTATCTCTATTGGAAAAATCAACTACCGATGCTGAAAGCATATTTATCTTTGCAGCAGTCATCCCCTCAATATCTCTGAAGCCACTTGAAGTATAACCAGCAGCGCCAAATGGAACATTAGGAAGAAGATCTTGATCAGATTCTAAAAATACAACATTTTTATGACCGTAATGGTCGTCTTTGTTAGATGGATTAATCTGAGTCCATTCATACCCCACAAAACTTATTAAATCTTTGGCTCTATCATTTTCATTTACAGCATCACAATTTTGAACTGCTTTAATTGTTTCAGACCATTTTCTAGGGGTACTTGCTTCCGCATGATCAGTATTAACCCAAAAATCTATAGCTGAACAAAATCTTGCATAATCACAGGCTTCAGCCATTAGATGAGGTCCTTCGCCATTGAAGGTTTTTAAACTCCATAAAAAAGCATCTGTTGAATAAGTTGAATGCACATGAGTATCGCCGAATAGAATTTGTTTATTAGTATTGGTATGTTTTAACTGTGATTGAATTTTGGACTGAAGTAATTCATCTGGATATGATTGATTAACATTAGATCCAGCATTTTCGAGAGTTCCAAAAAAGTTTGAATAAAAGGCAAAGTAATATGCCCCTAAAATAAACAAAACTGCAAATAGTGATCCGAAAATCCAAAACCCAATTCTAAATATTAATTTCATTTTCTTTTTTTGATTTCTTTTTCAGATTTCTCAATAAATGATTCCAAAAAAGTGGTTTTTTGTAAATTATTTCTTCCTTGTCTTAAATTAAATGAAGTTTCTGAAACCCAAGAATTCGAAACTTTATTTTGAAACAATCTTACATTGGATTTTTTAAAAAAGGGAATCAATATCATTCCTGCTAAAAATCCTCCTATGTGAGCGTAATAAGCTGTTCCCCCCGAGCCCTCCAAAGATCCAGGCAAACTAAAAAATTGTCCAAAAATCCATATCCCTAAAACAAGAAATGCAGGAACTCTAATCATTTGAATTATTATAATAATAAAAACCAAGCATCTTACGTTGGCTCTTGGAAATAGCAGCAAGTATGCTCCTAAAACTCCAGCTATTGCCCCGCTTGCACCCACCATAGGAATATTTGATTGGGGATCAACATAGCCCTGCAATAAAGCTCCTGCTGCACCACAAAGCAGATAAAATATAATAAATTTAAATCTCCCCATTGAATCTTCAACATTATCGCCAAAGATCCATAAATAAAGCATATTTCCCATAATGTGAGCGAAGCCTCCATGAACAAACATAGAAGTAATAATTGGAATTAGAGCACTAAATAAAGAACTAGAATTAAAAAAATTAGATGGAATAAATCCAAAAGAAAAATAAATTTCTGAATTCATTTCTGAAAGAATTTGCAAAAAGAATACGAATGCACATAAGCAAATAAGTATATATGTTACTAATGGCGCTCTATTACTTGGATTGTCGTCAGATATTGGGAAAAACATAATTAATTCTTATATCCTAATTCATCAACAACTCCGCTGTGCGAGTTTCTCGAAATAGTATAAAAGAAAAGGCAAAAGGTAGCAGCCAAAGTTAAAAGAGGTTGAATAATAATCTGAAATATTACAAGTTGATTAATCGGTATATTTTCATCTTGCAAATTTGTTATTTCTGGATCAAATCCAATATATTGAAGAACAAACCCTAAGATAAATATCCCTAGACCTGATAAAACTTTTTGAATAAGACCTGGTCCTGCCATAAAAATACCTTCATCTCTTCTTCCAGTCTTTATTTGACTATCTTCAACAATATCAAAAATCATAGAAATAACTAATACAAAACCCATAGCTCTCAACATATCTTCAATTGCTGTATATGAAATTAATATCCACCATATTAAATTTGATCCATTATCAGGAAATAAAGAAAGCTCTGTGTATGGATCAAGCAATCTCAGCAAGTATGGAATTGGGCTAGTTAAAATATTTATAGAAAAAACCGTAATGCATACATTTCTTTTTTCTCTTCCTTTAGCTAGCGAAGTAGCTAAAATTGCTCCAAAAATTGTCGCTATTCCAGTCACTAATGGAAATAAAGCTAATACATCTGGAGTCCATTGCCAAAAATATTTATTTATATATGTTCCCACTCCGCTAGAAATTCCTATATTAAGTCCATAAAAACATCCTGAAATTAGCATTGCTAGCCATGATCTGTTTGAAAAACATTCTAAAATTTCTTCTAATAATTTTTTTGTTGAAAAAGTAGGCTTTACCTGAGGCTGATGAAGTTCAGGTATAAAACGATGAGTGCTTAATGAAGAAATTAAGCCAAAAATTACAATTAATAATGCAGCAAATATTCCCAAATACTTATAAGCTTCGGGATTTAAAAATGCCATGTCTCCTTTAAAATCATCCGTTTCTATAAGAAAAAATTTATACATCGCGAAAGAAAGAATTATTGATCCAAAAATAGCTATAGCGTATGCCCAAGCGTTAACAAAATTTCTGCGATCATAATCTTTCGTTAATTCCGGACCAAGAGCAGCTCTTGGAGTTTCATAAAAAGTTAAAGAAATTCTAATTAAAACAACTAAGATTAATAATCTCCAAAAGAGATAATCTTGATCTAAAGATGCAGGCTCTGAGAAAAGAAAATAAAAACCTAATGCTAATGGAAAAATACTTAAATAGATAAAAGGATGTCTTCTACCCAGTTTAGATTTTAATCTATCTGACCATGCTCCAACCAATGGATCTGAAATAGCATCAAAAATTAGTGAAATACCAATGGCTAATGATGCAAGGACAGCACTAAGGCCTAGTACTTGATTGTAAAAAAATAAAACCCAGGCCCCAAAGATAACACCGTTGACTCCCATCGTCCCCGAACCTGAAGAATAAAGAATTAAAGTTAAATTACTTACACCTTTAGCGATAGAGTCTTTCATAATGTTAAAATAATTAATTAATTCATATGGGGAAACAATGACTATATTAAAGGATAAAGTTGCAATAATCACCGGTGCTGGAAGAGGTATTGGAAAAGAGACCGCTTTATATTTGGCTAAACATGGAGCAAATGTTCTTGTAAATGATTTAGGAGCTAATCCTGACGGCAGCGGAGAGAATAAAATTGCAGATGAAGTTGTAAAAGAAATTATAATTGCCGGAGGAAATGCATTAGCGAATTACGATAGCGTAGACTCTTTTCAAGGTGGTCAAAATATTTTTAACGACGCTCTAAATGAGTATGGAAAAGTTGATATTTTAATTAATAATGCAGGCATTCTAAGAGATAAAACTCTTTTCAATATGGAAGAAAATGATTGGGATGCAATTATGGCAGTTCACCTCAAAGGTCATTTTAATTGTACTAAGCCTTTTGCCTGTTACATAAGAGAAAACAATAAACTTGGCTGTAGAATAATTAATATGTCATCTGTATCAGGTTTAATAGGAAACTTTGGTCAAACTAATTACGGAGCAGCTAAAGCTGGTATCGCTGGCTTTTCAAGATCTCTTTCCATGGAGATGTCTAAATACAAGTGTACTGTCAATACTATTTCTCCTGGCGCTGCTACAAGACTAACGATTGATTTGATGAAGTCAGCCGGAAGAGAAGTCGATCTTGAAAATTGGAAACAAGGACCCGAACAAATTGCTCCTGTTATAGCCTGGATATGCTCAGATAATGCAAAGGATATTACGAATCAAATATTTCATATCTCTCAAGGAACTGTAGGCATAATGCAGCAGCCTGCCGTTATAAAATCTTATAAAAGTGAAAATCTATGGAATTTAAAACAGCTGGATTCTTTAATGCCTGATTTATTAGAGGCTAAGAAGAAACATGACAAGGAAGTTGAAATAAAAGGAAAACCCGTTTAGGTTTAGGTTTAGGTTTCAGCTTTATAAATTGATTTTTTTGTCTGAGAAAGAACATTTTTTAGCATCGGCATAAATGTTTCTATAGGCAAAGTGTCGTAGTCTGGATCAAATGAGTTTTGATCATATTTGGCGCAAAAAGCTACGCAATCTTTCCAGTGATCGCTATCTTTATATTTGTCTCTCATATTTCTATCTAAACCTAAAAAATGAAAAAAATAGTAGCCTTGAAAGATTCCATGATGTTTCATAATCCAATAATTTTTATCAGAAATATAAGGCTCTAATAATGTAGCAGCAAAATCAGCATGATTTGCAGGTGCAAGAATATCCCCAATATCGTGAAGTAGTGCACAAACTACATATTCCTCATCTCTTCCATCTCGGTATGCTCTAGTTGCAGTTTGAAGACAGTGCTCGTAACGATCCACAGCAAATCCGCCATGATCACCTTTTAACATTTCTAGATGTTGAATAATTCTTTCGGGAAGGTTTACTGCATGCTCCATCGCAGCTTCTGCTATCGGAATATAATCCTCAGCAGTGCCTTTGGTCATTTGTTTAAACTTAGCTAAATTACTCATTCATATATTTTATTATATTTTCTTAAAAAAGTACCAAAAAAGTACCCTCCTAAGAATCCTGCAATCAAATGAAGTATTTGTCCATAAATAAATCTAAAACCACCTATCAATTGGGTTCCGAAAAGTAATTCTATTGTCAAATAAATTCCAAAATAAAAACCTAGAGCAGCTGAAACACCATATGCAATTTCATAAGAAATTGGAATTTTATATTTTCCTATCGAATAAATAGCTTTAGTTGAAATAAAAGCAAAAAAAAATGAAAGAGAAGAAATTATCAATAAAATTAAAATAAAATAAGTGAAGTCATTTTTTAAACTAAACAAAATTATGTCCAAAGTAACTGGCATATCAATTGAATTTAGCCAGTGAATATAACTAAAGGTTGTTAATGGAACTGATAAAGCAGAAGTAATTAAACAAGCGGCAATAAATATTGAAATTATCTTTAAAAATTTTTCTATAAACATCATAAAAAATTATTTATTGAGGAATAACTTTTATTAATTTTCCATTTTTTTTATCGGTCACAAGAATCAAGGAACCATCTTTTATTTGAATTATATTTCTAATTCTTTCGCCGATTTCAGCAAATAATATCTTTTCTTTAGTTATTTTTTTATCTTTAAGTGTTAGTAATCTAACATCTCCAGGAACCAATCCTGTGATAAATATCTTATTTTTCCATTCAGGAAAAAGCGACCCATCATAATAAATCATACTAGAAGGAGCTATTGAAGGAGACCAGTATTTTAGTGGTTGCTCCATTCCATCTTTATGTGTGAAAGGAGAAATTAATGAACCTACATAATCTATTCCATAGGTTATTGCAGGCCATCCATAATTTTTTCCTGATTCTAGAATGTTAAACTCATCCCCTCCTCTTGGACCATGTTCATGTTCTAAAATCAACCCATTTGGTCCTATAGCAATCCCTTGTGGATTTCTTAACCCGTATGCCCAAATATCATTAAGAGCTTTTTTATCGTTGTAAAAAGGATTGTCATATGGAATTGTTCCATCATCATTAACACGAATTATCTTGCCGAAGTGATTATTTAGTTCTTGAGCTTGCTCTCTATAATCAAAGCCATCACCGCTTGTAATTAACAGTGAATTATCATTCAGGAATAATAATTTAGCTCCAAAGTGAACTGGGGCCTTTCTATATGCTTTTGCTACAAAAATTGACTCTCTTTTCGATAGAACATTGTCAGAAATTTTTGCTCTATCGACAAAAAGAGTTGTAAACATCTTTGTATCATCTGTGTAGTCAGAATATGAAAAATAGAGCCATCCGTTTTTTTCATATTCAGGATGAAGAGCTATATCTGATAAACCGCCTTGTCCTCCAACAGCAGAATTTGTGCTGCCGCCTGAGAATACCTCGGGTATATCTATATTTGCTTTTGGAATACCATCTTTTGAGAAAACTCTGATATTTCCAGATAACTCAGTAATCAGCAAATCGCCATTTTTTAATTCTACAATCCCCCAACCTTCATTCAGCTCATCAAATAGAGTAATTAATTTATATTTAGATTCTGCAATAGAATTCAGAGTGAATATTAATAATATGATTGGAGATATATATTTATTAAAATTTTTCATCGATATTAAAAAAATTGATTTAAACATTTATACGACAATAAGTCATACTTAAATTTAATATCTTTAAAAACTAGTAATCAGATAATAAAGCTTTAATTTGAATTTTATTATTTAAATTAATACCATTAGACAAATCATTTATATAATGGTTTATAAAGTTGCTGTACTCAAATAACTCAACTAAAGTTTTGTTTTTTGATAAATAATTTATATTTGATGAAAAAAAATTAGGAATCTCTTCATTTACCTCTAATTTCATATAAATAGCATTTAAAATAATTTCTCCAAACCAACCTAACCTTTTTAGCAGATAATCATCATCCCAATTATTAGCAATTTTTTCTATTTTTTTTACAGAAATTGATTGCTTTAAATCTTCGGAAAAATTATTAATTTTTAATTGTTCATTTTTAAAGGCATCATCAGAAAGAGTATTCAAATCCATATACTTCAATATTTTTTTATCATTTTCGTTGATATTTAAATTGTTTGAGATAATCCATTGATCAATATATTTTTTTGATGGATTAGCAATCAATGTATGACTAAGCCGACTAATTAGTGTGGATTTCAAGGAATATGGTTTTGAAGAGATTAAAAAGATAAATGTATCTTTAGATGGTTCTTCTAAAGTTTTCAGTATTAAATTTTGAGACTCTGTATTCATTGCATCAGCTTCATCGATTACAATTACTTTTGACTTGCATAATAAAGGAGTTTCAAAAGCCATTTTAATAATTCCTTTTTCATCACCGTCTTTCTTAGCATCACCTCTAAGCTGTCCTATTTTTATTATTCCACCTTCTGTTTCAGGCCTTACAACATGAAAGTCTGGGTTTGATTTCGAGTTAAAGGTTTTGCAAGAGGTGCATTTACCACAAGGATTAAATAAATCATCACTCGTCGTACATAAAATAGATTGAGCTAGAAGCTTTGTAAAATTATATTTTCCTATGCCTTTTTTACCAGAAATTAAGTGGGCATGAACCATTGACTCATTATGAAAATATTGAAGATAATCTTGAAACCATGGATTTAAACTTATCATTCTTCTTTTAAAAGCTCAGCATTTAAAATATCTAAAACATCATTAAAGATTTTTTCTTCCGTTTGCTCTCCATTAATTATTTTGATTCTTTTAGAATTTTCTTTTGCAATTTTATAGTACGAACTTTTAACTCTTTCATGAAATTGAATTTCTTCATTCTCAAATCTATCAAGATGTGATCTTTTTTTAGCTCTTAACAATCCCACCTTGACGGGTATGTCGATAAGAAAAGTTAGATCTGGAGTTGGCATTTGAAGAGATGAAATTAATATTTTTATCATACTTATATCTAATCCTCTGCCCCCTCCCTGATAAGCAATAGTTGAGTCAAAATATCTATCAGAAATAACTATATTATTTAATTTTAAATTAGGAACTATTAACTTGTTTATATGTTGTTCTCTATCAGCAAGCATCAATAAAAGCTCTGTCTTCGAACTAATTTCGCTTTCTGGAGATAAAAGCAAGTCTCTTATTTTTTCTCCTATTAAAGTAGCGCCTGGTTCTCTTGTAATGATAATTTTTTTATTTAAGCCTAAAAAATAACTATTTATATTTTTAATTAGTGTAGATTTTCCCGATCCTTCGATGCCTTCTAAAGTAATGAACATTTTTTTAGTTTAATTGATATTTTTTTACAGCTTCAAGATGTTGATCATAATTTTTTGAAAATTCATGCTGACATGACCCTTTGCTAACAAAAAATAAATAGTCATGTTTAGCAGGATGTGCAGCAGAAATTATTGAACTTAGCGATGGTAAGGAGATTGGGGACGGTGGCAATCCATGATTTGTGTAAGTATTAAATGGAGTGTTTTTCTTTAAATCTTTTTTAGTTAAATTTCCATCAAAGTTTTTAATTCCGTAAATAACAGTTGAGTCTATTTGTAATCTCATATTTTTATTTAATCTATTATAAATGACCCCGGAAATTTTAGGTCTTTCTTCATCGCAAGATTCTTTCTCTAATATAGAAGCCAGTATCAATAATTGTTTTATATTTTTAATAGGCAGCTCCTTATTGGCAATATTTAGATTTGATGAAGCTATTTCAATTTGCTTATTAAAAGCTTTGTTCAATAAAATATTTAGATCATCATTTTTTTCATATAAGTATGTATTTGGATGAAAGAAACCTTCAAGATTACAATTATCTAAACCTTTGAATTTGCAAAAAGCTTTTAACTCTGAGTCGTTTAAAAAATCTTTAACTACTGAGCCTTCTGGTATGTAAAAAGAATGATAAAAAATGTTTCCTTTTATTAATTTAAACATAATAGAAAAAATACTATCGCCCGAAGAAATTTCGTATTCGCCAATTCTTAAAGATTGATCAAACTTATTAATAAGGAAAAATAAATTGATAATAGATGGAAATTCTATATTAGATTTTTTTAATTCATTTTTAACTTTATTAAAGCTATCTCCTTTTTCCACATATAAAAAAAAACTTTTATCTATATTTACTTCTTTGAATATTATTATGGAACTTAATATTGAAAAAATAAAAATAAATAATGTTATGAGGTAACGCACCAGTCAAATCTTTTTAAAGATTAAAGATACGTTTGTACCCCCAAATCCAAAAGTATTATTCATAACAGTTTTCAAGTTATGTTCCTGTGCTTTGTTAGCTACTAAATTTAATCTGGCTTCATTATCTGGTTCTATTAAATTAATTGTTGGAGGCACAATTCCATCCTGTATGGCTAAAATACTATAAATTGATTCAACAGCTCCTGCAGCACCAAGCAAATGACCTGTCATGGATTTTGTGGAGCTAACCAAAATATCATCTGCTTTATCTTTAAAAATATCTCTAATTGCTTGAGACTCAATAATGTCTCCTAATGGCGTTGACGTTCCATGAGCATTTATATGATCTATATCTGACATATTTACTTCGCTATCTTTTAATGCATTTGTCATTGCAAGTTTTGCTCCTCTTCCATCTTCTGCTGGAGCAGTTATGTGAAATGCATCATCACTCATTCCAAATCCAATTACTTCAGCATAAATCTTTGCTGATCTTTTTATTGCTGATTCTAATTCTTCTAATACTAAAACTCCGGCTCCTTCGCCAAGGACAAAGCCATCTCTTCCTTTATCCCAAGGTCTGCTAGCTTCTTGAGGACAATCATTTCTTGTAGAAAGCGCTTTAGCTGCGTTAAATCCTGCCATTCCCAATGGAGACATTGCAGCCTCAGCGCCACCAGATATCATTACATCAGCATCTCCATAAGCAATACTTCTAGCTGATAAACCTATACTGTGACCGCCACTTGAACATGCGGATACCATAGATAAATTAGGTCCTCTAAATCCATATTTGATAGCAATATTTCCAGAAGCCATATTTATAATAGAACCAGGAACAAAAAAAGGAGAGATTTTCTTAGGGCCTTTTTCTTTTAAAATAATTGCATTTTCTTCAATTGTCTCTAATCCACCAATACCAGAACTAACAGAAACTCCGATTCTTTCCATATTAATGTTCGCATCCATTATCTGAGAATCCTCTATGGCCTCGTTGCAAGCGGCTAAAGCAAATTGAATAAATAAATCAGTTCTTCTTCTCTCCTTTTTATCCAAACAGTCTATTTCATCAAATTTTTTGACTGTTGCTCCAAATTTAGTAGCGTAATTTTCAGTATTGAATTTGGTAATGAGTTCGGCGCCGCTTACACCAAGTTTTATATTTAACCAAGATTCACTAATAGAATTACCCACGGGAGAAATAGTCCCGAGGCCAGTAACTACTACTCGCCTTCCTTTAGCCATTTAGTCTAATAAAGAATTTAGGATGATGAGTCGATGTAATCGACAGCGTTTTTGACAGTAGCAATTTTTTCAGCTTCTTCATCAGGAATTTCTATTTCAAACTCTTCTTCGAAAGCCATAACTAGTTCCACTGTATCCAAAGAATCAGCGCCTAGATCATCAATAAAAGACGCGCTAGATGTAACCTCCTCTTCTCCTACTCCAAGTTGTTCGCAAACAATTCTGCGTACTCTATCTTCTGTGCTGCTCATATGAACCTCATAAAAATTATCAACTGCATTATATACGAATCTAAAAAAAAATCTTTTAGATTCTATTTTTTTACATATATAGCCCACCATTAATATGTATTGTTTGTCCAGTAATATAATTTGCATCGTCCGATGAAATATATTTTACTAAACTCGCAACTTCCTCTGGCTTCCCTAATCTTTCAAGCGGAATTCCTGATTGAATGGTTTTTATATAGTCGCTATCTAAGTCTTTAGTCATGTCGGTTTCAATAAATCCTGGCGCTATACAATTTACAGTGATATTTTTTATGCCGACTTCTCTAGCTAAAGACTTGGACATAGCTTCTATTCCAGCTTTGGCTGCTACGTAGTTAGCCTGACCTTTATTTCCAATTGCAGCGGCGGCAGATGAAATATTAATTATCCTTCCCCAACGATTTTTTAACATATTTCTTACAAAAGTTTTCATTAATTTAAACTGTCCAGAGAGATGAATATTAATAACATCATTCCAATCATCTTCGGACATTCTCAACATCAAATTATCTTTGGTTACACCAGCATTATTTATCAAAACATCTGGATTCATATCATCTTTTTTAAGATTTTCTATAAATGACTTTATTGATTCATCTTCATTCAGATCTAGAAGATATGCCTTTCCTGTTACACCAGCATTGGAGAAGTTTTCTAAGATGCTTTTTATTCCTGCTTCCGAGGTAGCTGTTCCTATAGGGATAGCGTCTTCACTAAAAAAACTTTCAATAATTGATTTGCCAATTCCTCTAGAGGCGCCGGTAACTAAAACCTTTTTTTGAAACACGAAGTTATTCAGTTATAGGGGCTTTCTCTTTAACTTTTACTTCCATAACTTTTTTGCCCTTGTAAAAACCATCGTCTGTCATGTGATGACGTAAATGTCTCTCACCTGTAGTGGGATCGGTAGAAAGAGCAGGAGTTTTTAGAGCGTTATGAGACCTTCTCGCTCCTCTTCTTGATCTTGATACCTTACTTTTTTGTACTGCCATAATATTGTGAAATGGATTCTAGGGTAAATTCAACTCAGAATCACTAATTTTTATTAATTTTTTAAATTCTACTGGCTCTTTAGCTTCCAAACTAATTTTAAGATCAGGAATTATAAGGGTATTTGAATGCAAGTACATCCTTTCTAAACCAATTTTTTTTATAAATTTATTTATTTCTTTATTTCCATATTTGTCATCTCCAACTATAGGATTTCCCTGATTTGAAGTATGGACTCTAATTTGATGGGTTCTTCCGGTAATTAAATTACACTCAAGCTTTGTAAATTTTTTACTTTTCTCTTTTATCTTAAACTCTGTAATAGATTTTTTTCCAGCTGGAGATTCCTTCACCATTCTTTCGCCAGAAATTATTATATCCTTTGATAAATTACTAGTTATTTTCCTTATTTCCTCTGGCCACTCATCTAAAACAATAGCCGTGTATGTTTTTTTAACTTTTCCATCTCTTATGTACTCATTACATTTCTTTAAAAATTGTTGTTTTTTGGCTATTAACTGACATCCTGAGGTGCTTTTATCTAATCTATGAACTAATTTGCAATCCCTATATTCAGGACCAAAGTTTCTAATCGCTTCAATTAAACCGATAGATATCCCGCTTCCTCCATGAGAAGCAATTCCAATAGGCTTATTTATTGCTATGTAGTAATCATTCTCCGTTATAATATTTTCTTTGATCAAATCTATCATACCCCTTGGAGCTATTTTGTCTTTCGAAGCTGATATTCGTATTGGCGGAATCCTAATTAGATCTTTTGCATTTAATTTATATTTTGCTTTTTTTCTTGAGCTATTTACTCTTACTTCACCCTTTCTTATTATCGAATAAATTTTAGATTTAGGAACTCCTTTGAGGTAATTTATAAGAAAATTATCTAATCTTTGACCTTCATGGCTTTCCTGAATCTCTACTTTTTGAACGTTTTCTAGCATGCTTAATTATAAAAAAATTTGAATTCTATAGGTTTATGACATATAAACTACTTATTCTGTCATTTTTGAGGCGCGAAAATAAAAAATAAGACGCATTAACTCAATTTTGATTATTTAAAAACAAGCTTTATTTATAAGATTTAAAGTTTCAAATAGGTAGCAAAGGCGTAAAACCTAAACTTGAAACCCCTTTGAAGAGAATTTGAATTCTCTAACCAATCATTTATAAAGCATTAATAGGAGATATCCATGAAAAGGATGCTTATCAATGCAACTCAACCAGAAGAATTAAGAATAGCTATTACGGAGGGTAATTCTTTATATGACTTAGATATAGAGAATATTGCGGAAGTTAGAAGAAAGGGAAATATTTATAAGGGAAAAGTAAGCAGAATAGAGCCTAGTTTAGGAGCTGCCTTTATAGATTATGGAGCTGAAAAACATGGTTTCTTGCCATTTAAAGAAATAGCTCCTCAATACTTGCCAAAAAATAGAAAAAATAATGAAAGAATTTCTATCAAAGACTGCCTCACTAAAGACCAAGAAATAATAATTCAGGTTGAAAAAGAAGAAAGAGGCAATAAAGGCGCTGCTCTTACTTCAATAATTAGTTTAGCGGGAAGATTTCTAGTTTTAATGCCCAACAATCCGAAAGCTTCTGGAATATCAAGAAGATTAGATGCTTCTGAAAGAGAAAAATTAAAATCCACAGTAGAAGCTTTGAATGCTCCTGAAGAAATGGGCGTGATAGTGAGAACTGCTGGAGAAGGAAAAGATCCAGATGAGCTTAAATGGGATCTTGAATATTTATTGAGCGTTTGGGATGCAATTACTGAGGCTAACGTTTTAAAACAGGCCCCCTTTTTAATTTATAAAGAAGATGACATTATCATCAGAACTTTAAGAGACTATTTAAAGGAAGATATAGAAGAAATCTGGATTGACACTAAGGAAGCTTTTGATCAAGCTGAAGAATTTGTTGAAAGAGTTATGCCTGATCAAATTAAAATGCTTAATAGATACGAAAATACCCTTCCTCTATTTACTAGGTATCAAATTGAATCTCAAATAGAAACTGCTTATCAAAGAGAAGTTAGACTTGAGTCTGGAGGAGCTATCGTAATAGATGATACTGAAGCTTTAGTTGCAATTGATATTAATTCTTCTAAAGCTACGTCTGGAAAAGATATTGAGGAAACAGCTAGAAATACTAACCTAGAAGCCTGTAGAGAAGTTGCAAGACAGTTTAGGCTTAGAGATATTGGCGGATTAGTTGTAATTGATTTTATCGACATGATGCGATTAGAAAATAAAAGAGCTGTTGAAGAAGAAATGCGAAAAGCTTTGGCTAATGATAGAGCAAGAGTTCAAGTTGGTAGAATTTCTAGATTTGGATTATTAGAACTTTCGAGACAAAGACTTAGATCATCTTTAACCGAACGTTGGACTCAAGATGTTAATACTCTTTCCACATCTGTTTTAAGATTGGTAGAAGAAGAGACTAGCAAACCCAACACTAATGAAGTTAGAGCTATTGTCTCTCCAGATATGTCATCTCTTCTTTTAAATGAAAGAAGAATTCGATTAAATGATATAGAGGCACGTTCAAATACCAAAGTAGTTGTTATCTCTGATGCAACCAGACCAGATTCAAGATTTGAAGTTTTAAGAATTAAAGATGGAAAAGTTGTTGATCCTGATAAAAGCAGATCATCGATTTCAGCAGCTGAACAATTTGAGAAAAAAACTAGATCTGCTCCTGTCAAAGAAAAAGCTGCAGTTAAAATAATGCCTTCAGCTAGACCAAAAAAAGGAATTTTATCTAAGATTGTAGATATCTTAACAACGTCAAAGCCAAAAAAATCAAAAGTTATAAAGCCACCAAAAAACTTTAAGAAAAGCACTAAAAAAACTGCTCCAAATAGAAATAATAGAAATAAAGATGGTAAAAATAATAATTCATCAAAAAAAATGGATAAAAAAGATATTCAAATAAACAATAAGAATCAAAAAAAGCCAATCCGTCCAAAAAAGAAATTTGAAGAAGTTAAAAATGAAGCACAATCTAAGGCTCCAAAAAAACTAAGTAGGCCTAAACAAGATGTTAAAAAAGAAGAAACACAGGGCTCTGGTATTAAAAAGACTCCAGTTAAAAAACCTATTCCTAAGAAAACTAAAAATCTTTCAAAAAAAGCAGACAGTGAAGAATTGAAAATTGATAGCGCCGTAAAAGAAGAAGCGGTTAAACCAAAAAAACTAAGTAGACCAAAAATGGATAATATAAGTGAGCAAGGCGCAGTTGCAGAGCCTGAAAAAGCGAAAGAAAAAACTAAAAAAGAAATTAAACCAAGTCAAAGAGCTTCTAATGATCCGAGAAATAAAACTACCTAAAGTTCTTAATGTAATTTTCAATTAACATTCCTGATATAGAAATATTGTATGGAGGAACATTAGGAAGATTATCAATTTTAAACCAATCGGCTATATCTATTTCTTCTTTGTCTGGAACTATTTCACCAGAATCAAATTCAGCATAATACCCAAGCATAAGTTGGCTAGGAAAAGGCCAAGCCTGACTTCCAAAATATTTTATATTTTTAACATTTACTCCAACCTCTTCATGTACTTCTCTTTTTAAAGCATTTTCTACAGATTCTCCAGGCTCAATAAAACCTGCCAAAGTACTAAAAAAGTTATCTGGAAAATTAACATTATGAGCTAATAGAATTTCATCTTTGTTATGAACCAAAGTTATCACGCAAGGAGATATTCTTGGATAAACAGGTTGAGCATTACAGCTGTCACAAATCATAGACCTTTCTTTAATATCTTGTTTCATTGCTTCTCCGCAAGAGCCGCAATATTTATGAGAATTAGACCAATTAATTATTTGGATGCTTCTTGAAATAACTTCAAATAAATTATCAGGCATTCTACCTAGCATAGATCTAAGATTTAAAAATTCAGAATTTTCTAAAGTTGATTCTTTTTGATCTACAGAAACTGCGAAACAAGGGGTATCATTTAAATACCCTAAAAAATGTTTTTCGTTGACATCTAGTCCTGACCATTTAAGCTCATCACTTGTTAAAGGCCTCAGAAACTGCTCGTTACTAAAAGCAAGAAAAGTGTCATTATTTATTACAAAGAATTTTGACTCTTCGGGCTCTTTTTCAATAAAATTAGCTGGCTTGAAATTAAACAAGGCATTATCTCCATGATTTTAAATTTATATAACAATTTTTTAGGAATAGCTCCAAAGTGGTACAAAAATTTAATTATTTTTTTTCTATTTTCAAATCCAATTATATACACCTTTTTAAACCTTCTTAATCTAGAAGCTGGTTTTATTCTGGGTTGGATTGTTTTGGGTCAATTCATTTTCACATTAGCAATGGCTTTAAAATGCTACCCTCTTCAACCGGGCGGACTAATAGCAATAGAGACCGTTTTGATGGGTCTCACCAATACTAAAAATATTTATCACGAAGTGGCTTTGAATCTCAAAGTAATCTTGCTTCTAGTTTTTATGGTTGCAGGAATATACTTTATGAAAGATTTCCTATTATTTATTTTTACAAAACTTTTGATAAATATAAGAAATAAAAAACTCCTTTCCTTGTTGTTTATGATTAGCGCTGCTGTTCTTTCTGCTTTTTTAGATGCTCTTACTGTTACAGCAGTTCTTATAGCTGTTGCAGTAGGTTTTTATGCTTTGTATCAAGAAACTGAATCAAATGATCTAGACGGTATTTCTGATCCGCAAGAAAAGGAGGAATTTCAGAGTTTCCTAAGGAACCTACTTATGCATGGGGCGGTAGGAACAGCTCTTGGAGGTGTAAGCACGATAGTAGGAGAACCACAAAATTTGCTTATAGGATCAGTAGCAGGATGGGACTTTATAGAATTTTTCATTCAAATGTTACCTATCTCTCTTCCTGTTTTTATTTTTGGCTTAATAACATGCTACTTAATAGAAAAATTTAAAGTACTGGGTTATGGATCAGAACTTCCAGTAAATGTCAGATCTATTATTGAAGCTTACGGAGCAGAAGAAGACAGAAAAAGGACTTCTGAACAAAAGACTAAGCTATTGATTCAATTTTTAGTTGTCTTGATACTTATATTAGCATTAGCTTTTAATGTTGCTTCTGTAGGATTGATAGGGCTAATGGTTATTGTTTTGCTAACTGCTTTTAATGGAATTATTGAAGAACATAAAATAGGAAAAGCTTTTGAAGAAGCCCTCCCCTTTACAGCCTTATTGGTTGTTTTTTTTGTTATTGTTGCCGTTATTCATGATCAACATTTATTTTCACCAGTGATAACTTTTGTTTTATCACTAAGCACAGAACTTCAGGTTCCTATGTTTTTTTTAGCAAACGGTGTTCTATCAATGATAAGCGATAATGTTTTTGTCGCCACTATATATATAAGTGAAGTAAAAGAAGCTTTCGATACAGGTCAAATTTCTAGAGATCAATTTGATTTGCTAGCAATTGCAATAAATACCGGAACAAATCTTCCAAGTGTTGCGACGCCAAATGGGCAGGCAGCATTTTTATTTCTATTAACAAGTTCAATAGCTCCTTTAATAGGTCTTTCTTATATGAGAATGGTAAAAATGGCTCTTCCTTACACATTTACATTGACAGTTATTGGCCTTTTATCAGTTGTATATTTTTTGTAAAAATGAATAGAAAATTTTGTGTAGCGCCAATGATGGCTAAAACTGATAGTCAATATAGGTTTTTAGCGAGACAACTTTCAGCTAAATCTGTTCTATTTACTGAAATGATTCATACAAACGCAATTCTTTATGGAAATAAAAATAAGTTGCACGAATATACAGATACACAAAAACCTTTGGTATTACAATTAGGGGGAAACGATCCAGAAGCTTTATCTAAAGTTTGTTTCCAAGTAAAAGAGTTTTCTTATGATGAAATAAATCTAAACCTTGGTTGTCCGAGTCCAAAAGTAAAAAGTGGTAATTTTGGAGCTGCTCTAATGGCTCAACCTGAGTTAGTAAAAGACTGTCTTATGGCTATGACAGAAAGCTCCAATAAACCTATTACAGTTAAAATAAGACTTGGTATTAATGATGGAGATATTTATGATTCATTAGATAAATTTGTTTCTACAATTTCAGAATGTAAAGTTAAAGTATTTTATGTTCATGCGAGAAAAGCTATTCTAGACAAGTTATCTCCTAAGGATAATAGAGAAATCCCGCCTTTAAATTATGAGCGAGTTATTAAATTAAAAGAAGATTTTCAAGATTTAGAAATAATTGCTAACGGAGGTATTAAAAGTATAGAAAAAGCAAAAAAGGATTTTGCTAAACTTGATGGCATCATGTTGGGAAGAGAAGCTTATTCGAATCCTAGAATACTCCAAAAAATAGATTCAACCTTCTATGATTCAGATGACATGAATAAGTCTTTAAAGGAAATAACTGAAAACATGTTTAACTATTTTGATACTCTTAGTAATAAAAGTGAAATTAGACGAGGATTAATTCATATGCATGGTCTATATAGTGGACTTAAAGATGCTAGGAGAATCAGAATTTTACTTTCTAATTTTAATTATTTTAAGAAAGCTAAGAATGAAATAATTTCTTTATTGGATAACAATTATAGCAAAGTAGCATGATAAATTTTATAAAAAATATTTTTAAAAAAAACAACGAAGAAGTCGAAGAAACGAAATCATTTGATCCAGTTTTATCTGCAGCCATTTCTCTAATGGTAGAAGTAAGCCTTGCTGATAATATTATGGATTCAACCGAGATTAATCAGCTCAAAAAGGTTTTAATAAATAAATTTCAATCTAATAATGATGAAATTGATAAATTAATAGCTCAAGCCTCTCAAGATCAGAAATCTTCTACTTCACTTTATGAATTCACAAGAACAATCAATGATGAGTATGAGTTCGCGGACAAGCAAAAGTTAATTACATCAATGTGGGAAATAGCCTATGCAGATGGAAATATAGATAAATATGAAGAATACGTAATTAGAAAAGTTTCTGATCTTATATATATATCCCACGATGATTTTATAAAATGCAAACAAATAGCAAAAAATGAAAATAGTTAAACCTGAATCAGTTGGTCTTTCAACAGATCGTCTTAAATCTTTTGACGACATGTTGATGAATAAATATATTGGTTTAAATAAACTTGCAGGCACTCAAACTCTAATTGCTAGAAAAGGAAAAATTGCTCATTTCCATTCTCAAGGCAATAGAGATATAGAAAAAAATTTACCGATAAACGAAGATACTCTTTTTAGAATATACTCAATGACCAAGCCGGTAACTGGCGTGGCTTTGATGCAATTATTTGAACAGGGACTTTTTCAATTATCAGATCCAATATCAAAGTTTCTTCCTGAATTTAAGAATCAACAAGTTTACATTTCTGGAAGTTTTCCAATGTTCATAACAGAGCCTGTTAAGAGAGAAATACTCGTTAGGGATCTTCTTACTCATACTTCCGGACTAAGTTACAGTATTAATTATAAATCTCATGTTGATGAGGCTTATAGAAAAGCCTTTAATATCTCAGACCCTACTGCTTCGTTAGTTGCAAAAGAAAAAATAGATTTAGAAGAATTCTGCAAGAGGATAGCTTCTTTGCCTTTAGAGTTCAGTCCGGGTGAACAATGGCTATATAGCGTTTCTATAGATGTCTGTGCAAGGTTAGTGGAAGTTATGTCTGGGAAGAAGATAGATGAATACTTTGAAGAAAATATATTCAAACCTCTTGAAATGAATAATACTGGTTTTTATGTTCCAGAAGAAAACCTTAAAAATTTAGCTGTGTGTTATCACAGAGATGTAAATAAAAAAATAACTGTGCATGATCCAGGAGATGCTAAGAGTAGATATTCTGCTCCTAGAGATTTTAATGGCGGAGGGAGTGGCTTAATAAGCACTGCTCTTGACTACTACAAATTTCTGCAAATGCTATTAAATGGTGGCGAATATAATGGATCTAGAATTCTTTCGCGAAAAACTGTTGAACTGATGACTTTAAATCATTTACCTAACAACAAAACTATGGCAGACATGGGATCTTCAGGAGGATTTAGTGAGGTTAGGTATAATGGAATGGGTTATGGTCTTAGCATGGCTGTAACAACTGATCCAGCAGCCAGTCAAAATCCTTTAAGCACTGGTAGTTTTAATTGGGGAGGCATGGCGTCTACATACTTCTGGGTAGATCCAAAAGAAGACCTTTTGGGAATTTTTATGACTCAATTCATTCCAAGTGATGCATTTCCGTTGCGACCTCAAATGCAAACAATGGTATATGGATCTTTTATAGATTAGTCAAAGTCATCTTCGAATAAAGACTCATCTAATTTTCCATCTGAAATCTCGTATTCTCTTCTTTGCAAATAGGCATCTCTATAAAAACTATACTGATCGTTACCGCTTAAATCTGAGACATTCAAGAGACTTGATCTTATGTTAATAACATTTAAAGAAGCTGCAGCAAGTCTTGCTGAAACATCGTCAGGTATGCTTGGAGAGATATAAATCTCAGGTAGAATTGATGAGAAATCCCTTACTGTAGTAGGCCCATAAAATGGAACGACCATATATGGACCAGAAGATACTCCCCAGTATCCAAAAGTTTGCCCCAAATCCTCTCTATCAGGTTCTATACCAAATTGAGAAGCTACATCAAACAGCCCATATATTCCCAGTGTACTATTGATAACAACTCTTGATAACTCAGTAGAAAAACCTACTAATTTTCCTTGAAAAAGATTATTTAAAGAAGAACTAATCGAACCAATATTGCTAAAAATATTCGATATTCCTGTTTGAATAAAATTTGGCGTAACGAAATCATAAGTTTCTGCTACCGGTTTTAAAAACCAATCATCCAAAGAACTATTAAAAGAGTGAACAGATCTATTTGATCTTTCCCAAGGATCGCCAGGTTCAGTAATTTCTATCTGAGTAGTTGTGCAACTCATAAAAAAAATACATAAAATTATATTAAATAAATAAAAACGAATTCTGATAAAAAAACTTTTTGCCATTACAATACCTTTTTGAAATATGCCTAAACAATTAATAGTTACTTCTGCCCTTCCTTATGCGAATGGACCATTGCATTTTGGCCATTTATTGGAGCATGTGCAAACTGATATTTGGGTTAGAGCTAACAAACTTCTTGAAAATGATTGTATTTACATTTGTGCAAGTGACGCACATGGCACTCCAATAATGCTCAAAGCTGATCAAGAAAAAATTAGCCCAGAAGAGTTAATAAAAAAAATTACTGAAGATCATGAAAAAACTCTAAAAGCATTTAATATTAATCATGACAATTACCACACTACTCATAGTGAAGAAAATAAAAAGTATAGCGAATTAATTTTCAAAAGAGCAGATAAAAAAGGACTTATTGTAAAGAAAAATATAGAGCAGTTATATGATGATTCCAAAGGATTGTTTCTCTCAGATAGATATGTACAAGGCACATGTCCAAAATGCGGTTCTATTAATCAATATGGTGATAATTGCGATAATTGTGGTGCCAAATACGAAGCTACTGAATTAATAGACCCTATTTCTACATTGAGTGGTAATGCTCCAATTATTAAAGAAAGTGAACATTTATTTTTTGATTTATCTAAACTCCAAAGTGAAATTTCTTCTTGGATTGAAACTACAGATTTACAAAGTGCTGTTAAAAATAAATTAAAGGAATGGTTCAAAGACGGCTTACGGCCTTGGGATATAAGTAGAGATGATCCCTACTTTGGATTCAAAATTCCTGGTTATTCTGATAAATATTTTTATGTCTGGTTGGATGCTCCTATTGGATATATTGCAAGTTTAGATAATTATTTAACTAATTCAGAAAAAAAAGAAAATACAGATGAACTATGGGGTGAAAAAAGTAAAACTGAAATCTATCATTTTATTGGTAAAGATATTCTAAACTTCCATACTCTTTTTTGGCCTGCTCTTCTGCATGCATCAGACTTTAAAAAACCAAATAATGTTTTTGTTCATGGCTTTATGACTCTTAACGGAAAAAAAATGTCAAAATCAAAAGGTAATTTTTTATTGATAGAGGATTACTTAAAAATATTAAAGCCTGACTATATGAGATATTTTTTAGCATCAAAGCTTTCTGATGGGATCGATGATTTAGATCTAGATCTTGAAGATTTTCAGAAAAAAGTTAATACCGATTTGGTTGGCAAATTTATTAATATTGCTAGCCGTAGTCAAGGTTTCTTAAAACAATTTGATAATAAATTATCATCAACTCTAGATGAAGATATTATTGCAAAATTTATCTCTAAAAAAGATAACATTTTTAATCTTTTTCTAAATAGAAATTATTCAAAAGCACTAAAAGAAATTATGTCTTTAGCTGATGAAGCCAACCAATATGTAGATAAAAATGAACCATGGATTTTGAACAAAGATGTTGCTAATAAAGAAAGAGTCCACACTATATCTTCAACAGCAATTAATTTATTTAGAATTTTGAATCTATACTTAGAACCTGTTATTCCCGAAACCTCCCTGAAGATAAAAAATTACTTAAAATGCAATAAATCAATCGTTAACATTAGAAATATTCTTGTAAATCATGAAATTGAATCTTTCGAACCATTGATTATTAGAGTTGAGGATGAAGAAATCTCAAGAGTAAAAGAGGCAAGTACAAATGGATGAAATAGACATAAAAGATTTTTTGAAATTAAATCTTAGAGTTGCAAAAGTGAAAGTTGTAGAACCTATAGAAGAAGCTGACAAATTGATTAAGTTAATCTTAGATTTAGGGCCTGAAGGTAAAAAGCAGGTTTTTGCTGGTATTAAAAATCACTATGACCCCAAAGATTTATTAGGAAAGCTTGTGGTCTGTGTTGCCAATCTCAAACCAAGAGAAATGAGATTTGGTATTTCGGAAGGAATGATTTTAGCTGCTAGCAATGAAGATTCAGGTGTTTTTATAATAAGTCCTGACATTGGTGCAGAACCAGGAATGAAAGTTAGTTGAGGGATTATGACAAATAAGATAGAAACAGACATAGTGATTATAGGTGCAGGTCCAGTAGGCTTGTTTACAGTTTTTGAGGCTGGTCTTCTTGGTCTTAACTGCCACCTTATTGATAATTTAGATAAGGTCGGTGGTCAATGTATAGAGCTTTATCCAGAAAAACCTATCTATGATATACCGGGTGTTGCTAACCAAACTGGCAAAGAACATATAGACTCTCTTTTAGAGCAAATAAAACCTTTTGATTATAAAGTCCACCTCAACCAAAGAGTTAATGAAATATTAGAACTAGATGATAATTCTTGGAAATTAGTCACAAGCGATAATCAGGAATTTAAGACTAAAAACATTTTTATTGCAGCGGGTGCAGGTTCTTTCGAATCAAGACGACCTCCTGTAATAGAACCAGATAAATTTTTAGGTAAAGGAATCGATTATGCAGTTAAAGATATTTCAAAATATACAAATAAAGAGATTGTAATATTTGGTGGTGGAGATAGTGCATTAGACTGGTCGGTAGAATTAGCAAAAACTGCAAAAAAAATCTCCTTAGTCCATAGACGAGATGATTTCAGAGGAGCTCAACATACCGAACAAAAGATGCGTGAATTAGTCTCAACGGGAGCTATTGATCTCAAAGTTCCATATGTAATTAAGGATATAATTGGTGATGATAAATTTAGTGGAGTCAATTTGATGCATTTTGAAACAAAAGAAATTGAAACTATTAATTGCGATGAAGCTTTATTCTTTTTTGGATTAAACAAACAACTTGGTCCAATTCTAGATTGGGACGTTGAGTTAAAAAATAATAAAATACTTGTTAACACTGAAAACTTTGAAACTAGTAAATCAGGGATTTTCGCTGTAGGTGATATAAATGATTATCCAGGAAAATTAGATTTAATATTGTGCGGTTTCCATGAGACAACCCTAGCCGTTCAAGAAGCCTTTAAAAGATTAAATCCTGGTGAGAGAGTGCCTTTTGGATATACGACATCTAACAAAAGCCTTCAAGAAAAATTAAAAGTTAATAATTGAACATATGAAAGCGCTTCTTTTTCCAGGTCAAGGCGTTCAAAAAGTAGGTATGCTAGAAAACCTATTAGATTCAAATAAAGAAATTACAAATTTAATCTTATATGCATCAGAAGTCTTAAATTTTGACTTACTAGAACTAATTACTAAAGGTCCTGAAGAAAAGATCAATTTAACAGAATTTGCTCAGCCTGCAATACTAGCCTCAAGCGTTGCAATAGCAAGATCAGTCTTGTCTGATAAGAAGATAGAATTTACAGCAGGACTCTCTTTAGGAGAATATTCAGCACTTGTCTTTGCCGAATGTATTGATTTTAAAGATGCTCTTCGATTGGTAAATGCAAGAGGTAGATTAATGCAAGAAGCCGTTCCTGAAGGATCAGCTGGTATGCTAGTAATCTTAAATATGCCACTTTCAGAAATACACATCATGATTAAATCATTACAGGACAAAGGCGAAATTATTGATTTTTCAACTGACAATGCAGAAGGAGTTTCTGTGCTTGCAGGAACCAATTCAGCGATAAAAAAATGTATTAAATATATAAACCATAGTGATTTTAGAAGAGTTAAAACACAACTAATAAAAATGTCAGTACCGTCTCATTGCTCTTTGTTAGAAAATGCTCAAGAAGAACTTGCTAAACTATTGAATCAGATAGATTTTAAAACTCCATCTATTCCGGTAATACCAAACGTATTGGCTCATCCAACTACTGATACTTTGCAAATTAAACAAGCTTTAATCAAACAACTTTGCAGTACTGTAAGATGGCGTGAGTCCTTAGACTATTTAGTTAAAAATAACTTAAAAACTATTTATGATGCCGGTCCAGACAAAACTATTATCAGCATGGCAAGAAAACTTAAAGACATCGATAAAATTAGTCTTCTAGATATTTAATAAAGTTTTTTAAAATAGGTTTTAATTGGATCTATTAACGAAATTAAAAAACTGAATATAAGCGCTGAAACAAAAAAAGAAACAGCCATCCATATATAAGTCCCTAATATATCTGTAGTGATAAACAGTTTAAGAATTTTCTCCATCAAATAGGAAATTGGCTCTATGGTGAAAGCTAGAAAAAAAGCAAAAAAAGTAACTAGAAAAGTTGTTTTAAATATTTGTTTAATTTTTATCATTAATTTTATTATTTTTTGGGACTATATTTAAGAATATTATCTTTAATATGTTTTTTCATATCATCATTGCTAAAACCTCCTTCTTCTTCAAAACTTGCTTTAGTTTCGTCATAAAGTGAATTTAAACTTTCTTTGCCAAGATGAATAATATTTCCTTTAAAAAGTTTTAAAGTAATTGAGCCTGAAACTACCTTAGAACTTTCGTCGATTAAATTTTGAAGCCTGATACGTTCATCACTCCACCAAAGACCTTCATAAATTAAAGCTGCATAAGATGGCATCAAAGAATCTTTTGTTTTGATGGTTTTACCTGACAAGCAAAGTGATTCAATAGCTCTTCGAGCTCTTAATAAGATAGTTCCTCCTGGAGTTTCGTAACATCCTCGAGATTTCATTCCTGTAACTCTAGATTCAATAATATCGATTCGGCCAATTCCGTGGTTACATCCGTATTTATTTAGTTTGCTTAATATCTTAGCTGGTGAAAGCTCTTCTTCATTAATAGCTACTGGATTACCCTCATCAAAAGTGATTTTGATATTTTCAGCATTATCATCGGCATCTTCTAATGATTTTACGTTTAGCCACATGTTTTCTGGAGGTGGGTTATTCAGATCCTCTAAAACTCCACCTTCATATGAGATATGTAATAGATTTTCATCCATAGAAAACGGTGGTTCTTCAGCTTTGGCAGCTGCTATTGGTATCTGATGCTTTTCACAGTAATTCATTAAGTCAGTCCTAGATTTCATGTCCCATTCTCTCCAAGGCGCTATAACTTTTATTTTTGAATTTAATGCATGAGCACCCATCTCAAAACGAATTTGATCATTTCCTTTACCTGTCGCACCATGACAAATAATATTGGTGCTTTCCTTAATACCTGCCTCTACTAATTTTTTTGCTATCAACGGACGAGCTATAGCTGTTCCTAATAAATACTCTCCTTCAAATAACGTATTGCATCGAAACATAGGAAATACATATTCTGATACAAATTCTTCTGAAAGATCGTCAATAATAACTTTTGATGCGCCAAAACTTTTAGCTCTTTCTTCTAAGTTTTCTGGTATGTCGCCTTGACCCATATCAGCTGTATAAGTAATGACTTCCAGATCTTTCTCTTCAATAAGCCACTTCAAAATTACTGAAGTATCAAGACCACCAGAATATGCAAGAATTACTTTTTTCATTTTTTTGATTAATTAAGAATGCTTAAAATTAGTTAAAAGAGAATTATATATATATTTTAAAAATATTCTTTGTTATAGTTACTTCACACCGATTTGAACCAGCTTGCAAGGTGTATAAAAAATGCTAAATAGGTTGTTGAAACCTGTTAACTTCTTAGCTAACAGGTTTTTTTTTACATTTGGAGTAGAGATTAACTCTCGCCAACCTGCTTTAAACCAGTAAGGTGGCAAATTAATGTGGCTTTCAGCAAAATAAGGTTTTGCAAAGCAACGTCGAGGGGTAAATCTTCTCTTATTTAATAGAGGAGGCGAAATGCTTAACTTAAAAAAATCCTTAATCCTGACTATTGTTATGGTCCTAACAGCTAATACATATGCTGTTCAAAAGGGAGATTGGATTATTCGGGGTGGATTAACAAATATTGCACCACAAGATAATACAGGCGGAGTTGTGACTGTTGATTCAAAAACGAATCTAACAGCGACAATTGCATATTTAGTAACCGACAATATTGGTGTGGAAGTTCTACTTGGTCTTCCATTTAAACATGATCTTAATAGTGGTGGCGTAAAAGTTGGTGAAGGAACTCATCTTCCCCCAACTATTACAGCACAATATTATTTCAATGAAACCAAAGCGGGTTTTAGGCCTTATGTGGGAGTAGGATATAACTACACATTTTTCCTAGAAGATAAAATTACTATCACTACAGGCGGCTTGGCTGGTGGTCACTTAAAGATAGGTAACTCAACTGGTTTTGCTTATCAATTAGGTTTTGATTTAGAAATTAGTGAAGGCTATGGAGTCAATCTAGATATAAGAAGATTCAATATTGAAAACAAAGCCCACATAACAAACATTGCTTCCCCAATGGAGTTTAATGTTGCGCTTGATCCAACGACTATAGGATTAAGTCTGTATAAAGAATTCTAATTCTTTATAAAAATACTCGACGCTAATTAGAAAGCGTCGAGTATTTATTAACTAGTTTTGGGCGGTCCAAAGAAATGGTTTAACGCTTCTTTATAAGAATTAGAATTTTTCACATCTTTAAATATCTCTTTCCATCCCATAAAAGTAATCGTAATGGGGTTAAAAGTTTTAACATTTTTTACAAGTCCATACTTAACTTTATCTTTTTCGACCTCAAAGGTTCCAAAAAATCTATCCCAGATAATAAGAAAATTTCCATAGTTTTTATCTATATAAGATTTGTTAGAGCCGTGATGAACTCTGTGATGAGATGGAGTAACAAAAAACCATTCAATTGGCCCCAATTTTCTTACTATTTGTGTGTGGCCAAATATTCCCCAAAGAGTACTTAGAACTCCGGCTACTGCTACTATCACTGGATCAAACCCAATTAAAGGTAGAACCATAAAAAATGGAATCTTAGAAACAGGACCTAGCCAGGCTTGTCTAAAAGCCACTGTAAAATTCATCTCTTCGCTAGAGTGATGACTCATATGAACCGCCCATAAAAATCTACTTCTATGTGATATCCGATGATAAAAATAATAAATTAAATCTATAAAAATTAAAGCTAAAATCCAATGCATCCAAATTGGAACATTGCTCACTAAATCAATAACTCTAAATTGATATAAGAAGAAATGAAATGCGAGAGTCGAACCTTTAATGAATAATGAGACTAAAATATTTCCTGTTAAAAGACCTATTGTTCCAAGAGTATCTCCAGTTTTATAGACATCTATATTTTGATAACTTGAGATAAATACTTCAATTGCAATAAGACAAAGAACTATAGGCAGAGCAATCAAGTAAATAGAATTTATATCAGCAGTCATTATATGAATCTATGATTTGTTATAAAGTTTATAAGCGTTAACAGTTTGTTTGTCTATTTTACCATCGCTTCTAAAAGCCTTAAATGGGTTTAAAGATAAATCAGGTGACAACCCTTCAGAAATTCTTCTTATTTGTGAATAAAACCAAGATTGAATTCCAAAAGCGTTCAATGCCTGAATTAATCTAAATGGACTTCTTTGAGATAGCCATCCTGGACCTATTGATAGTGTTTTTTCAAATGTTGGTAAAACATCTATTGATCTATCTAATAATTTCTTTACAGACAAGGGGTCTGAACATAGCGGTCTACCTATTCCAACAATTTCGCACGCGCCTTCATTTATGGCAGATTCCATTGCAAATCTGGATCTAAACCCTCCAGTGACCATAAGCGGGATATCAATTACCTTTTTAATTTCTTCTGTATAGGCCAAGAAATACGCTTCTCTTGCTATCGTACTTTCTCTTCTTATTTCACTTCTCTTTGGATTAATGCTAACTGTATCTAAACCAAGAAGTCTAGGTTGTTCGTATGTGCCGCCTGAAATTTCTAATAAATCTATTTTTGCTTCACTCAACATTGACGCTACTTTTGATGAATCTTCTGCTGAAAAGCCACCTTTTTGGAAATCAGCAGAATTTAATTTAACTGAAATTGGATAATTATCTCCCAAAGCTTCTCTACAACCATTAATAATTCGTAATAATACTCTGGACCTATTTTTTAAAGAACCACCCCACTCATCGTCTCTTTTATTGATATCAGGAGATAGGAACTCTGACATTAAATATCCATGTGCGGAATGAATTTGAATACCAGTAAAACCAGTATCATGAGCAACCTTTGCTGTGAATATAAATCTTTCGATAACATCTTCAATTTCTTCATTTGTTAAAGGTATAGGTGTACCGTATTTTCTTCCTGGTATTTTTAGGCCTACGTCTGAAGGTGCTACTGGTTTCATATTTAAATCGCCAGGAGTTTGTCGACCAGCATGACTAATTTGCATCCACAAATTAGTATTATTTTTTGTACCAACTTCAGACCATTTTCTTAATAGCTTTATCTGATCTTTATAATTACTTTTTTCTATGGCTACATTGCCTGCAGATTCTAAATATCTTTTATCAACTTGAACATTTCCAGTAAGAACTGTGCCAACATTTCCTTCAGCCCATTTTTCATATAGATTCAAATGTTTTTGGTTAACTAAATTATTACCCTCTGCTATTCTTTCCGTGAGAGCAGATTTGCAAATCCTATTTTTTAATGTTTTGCCACAAGGTAAGACTAACTTTGAATTTAAAACATCTTCCATTACTTAATTTCTTTATAATTATTTGGTTCAATGAAATATCTATTGTGATGTGCCGTAGAGAGCTCATAAAGTTCCTTTTCTATATCTTCTTTCAATAATTCTAAATCTTTTGTTGGCGAGGTAATTGTTATGCCAAATTTATTTAAATCTTTAAAGCTTTTACTTGTGAGTTTGACTAACTCAAATGCTTTACAAAGATTATTTAAATCTTCGTGAATTCTCAATTGATACTCCTTTATTCCATCAGATAATTTTGATGGATTAGATATTTCGACTCTTGATTTCATAATTTGAGTTTTTAACTTTTCTAACCTTAGCCAAACTGCTTCTCTTTCATCCGGAGAAAAGCTATTCCAATTTATGATTTCTTGTGCAAATCGTTTACAGCCTCTACAAACATCATCGCCGTAGGTAGTTGAACATATGCCAACACAAGGAGTTCTAGTTCTTTTAGCCATAGACATAGTTTATAATACATTTTTTTTAAAAATTTTATGCTTGAAAATTATTATAAATCAGTCAAGGAAAGGGCTGATATGGGTATACCTCCACTTCCTCTAGATGCTGAACAGACCTCTCAATTAGTAGAGTTAATAAAAAAATCTGATGGTAAAAACGAGGAGCTTTTGACACTTCTAACAGAAAGAGTTCCTGCAGGTGTTGATGATGCGGCATACGTCAAAGCTGCGTTTTTGTTTGATGTTGCAAAAAAAGAGATAGTCACAAAAGTTCTGGATTCAAAAGAAGCTACCTTCTATTTAGGTACTATGTTGGGTGGGTATAATGTTGAGCCCTTAATATCTCTTATTGATGATGAAATCTGCGGCGAAACTGCTGTTGAGGCTTTATCTAAAACACTTCTAGTTTTTGATGCATTTAATGACATTGCTGAAATGTCTAAATCATCAAAGAATGCATTAAAAATTTTGAATTCATGGGCAAATGCCGAATGGTTTACGTCAAAGCCTGAAGTTCAAAAAAAAATTGAAACTATAATATTTAAAGTTCCTGGTGAAACAAATACGGATGATCTTTCTCCTGCCCCAGATGCTTGGTCTAGACCTGATATTCCTTTACATGCGTTAGCGATGTATAAAATGCCGCGAGAAGGACTATCAGATAAGCCTCTCGAAGAAATAGAAAACTTAAAAAAAACAGGATATCCAGTTACTTTAGCTGGAGATGTTGTTGGAACAGGATCATCAAGAAAATCAGCAACTAATTCAGTCTTATGGCATATGGGTGACGATATACCTTTTATACCCAATAAAAAAACAGGCGGAATTTGTATTGGAAGTAAGATTGCGCCAATATTTTTTAATACTATGGAAGATGCTGGTACTTTAGTTTTTGAGGCAGATGTAGATCAAATAAATACTAGCGATCTGATTAGCATCTTTCCTCATGAGGGAAAAATAAAAAATGAAAAAGGTGAATTGATTACTTCTTTTGAGCTTAAATCTGAAACTTTTCTTGATGAAGTAAGAGCTGGAGGAAGAATTCCTCTAATAATAGGCAGAAGTCTCACGGATAAGGCTAGAGAATTTTTAGACTTACCTCCTACGGACGTATTTGTTCGTCCTGGTAAGGGAGATGGATCAAAAGTTGGATATACATTAGCCCAAAAAATGGTTGGTAAAGCTTGTGGAGTAGAAGGAGTAAGACCTGGGGTTTATTGTGAACCCATAATGACTACTGTCGGTTCCCAGGATACGACAGGGCCAATGACAAGGGATGAGCTCAAAGAATTAGCATGTCTTGGCTTTTCCTCTGATCTAGTTATGCAATCTTTTTGTCATACAGCTGCTTATCCAAAGCCTGTTGATATTGAAACTCAACACACTCTTCCAGAGTTTATTAAAACTAGAGGAGGAGTAGCTTTAAAGCCAGGTGACGGCATAATTCATTCTTGGTTAAATCGAATGCTTTTACCAGATACAGTGGGTACTGGTGGAGATTCACACACTCGTTTTCCAATCGGTATTAGTTTTCCAGCAGGTTCTGGATTAGTAGCATTTGGAGCTGCTTTAGGAGTAATACCTCTCGATATGCCAGAATCAGTTTTAGTAAGATTTTCTGGAAAAATGCAGCCGGGAATAACCCTTAGAGATTTAGTTAATGCTATTCCTTACGCAGCTATACAAAAAGGCCTTTTAACTGTTGAAAAAGAAGGCAAAAAAAATGTATTTTCTGGTAGGTGTCTAGAAATTGAAGGTTTATCAGATTTAAAAATTGAGCAGGCCTTTGAATTATCAGATGCTTCTGCTGAAAGATCAGCATCTGGTTGTACAGTATTATTAGATGAAGCTCCAATTATTGAATATTTAAATTCCAATATTGTTTTACTTAGATGGTTGATATCAGAAGGTTATGGAGATCCAAGAACTTTAGAAAGAAGAGCTCAAAAAATGGAAGAATGGATAAAGAATCCTGTACTACTTAAGCCAGATAAAGATGCTGATTATGCTGAGATTATTGAGATAAATTTAGATGAAATTACTGAACCACTTTTAGCCTGTCCAAACGACCCTGACGATATAAAAACATTGAGTGAAATAGGCGAAGAAAAAATTGATGAAGTTTTCATAGGTTCTTGTATGACAAATATTGGACACTTTAGAGCTGCAGGAAAACTTTTAGAGAATGCAAATGAACTTCCAACAAGACTTTGGATCTCGCCTCCAACAAGAATGGATAAGTTTCAGTTAGAAGAAGAAGGTTTTTATAAGATCTACGAAAATGCAGGCGTAAGAACTGAAATTCCTGGCTGCTCACTTTGTATGGGTAATCAAGCAAGAGTTGAGCCAAATTGTACTGTTGTATCTACGTCAACTAGAAATTTTCCAAACAGATTGGGAGATGGTGCTAATGTCTATTTATCCTCAGCTGAATTAGCTGCAATAACATCAATTCTTGGAAAACTTCCCTCTCTTGATGAATACCAATCATACATGAAAAACATAAATACAATGTCAGAAGATATTTTTAAATATATGAATTTTGATCAAATTTCTTCTTATAAAAAAGCAGCTGATAATGCATCTTTGCCAACTGTAACTATAGAAACTAATTAATCCCTCTTATTGGTATCTTTTCTTTCTATTTCTAAATTAGTTAAATAATCTTTGGTCACAGAGCCGCAAATATAATCTCCATCAAAAACTGAAGTCTCAAAATTATCTATTTTTGGATTTCCTTCTTTTGCAGACTCTATTAAATCTTCAAGATTTTGATAAATAAGCCAATCAGCTCCAATAAAATCTGCAATTTGTTCTTCTGATCTTTGGTGTGCTATCAACTCAGCAGTAGCTGCCATATCTATTCCATAAACATTTTGATGTCTTACTGGAGGAGCAGCTGAAGCAAAATAAACTTTTTTTGCTCCAACACTTCTGGCCATCTCTACGATTTCTCTGCTAGTAGTTCCTCTAACAATCGAATCATCGACTAATAAAACATTTTTATCTTTAAATTCAAATGGAATCGGATTTAGCTTTCTTCTTACAGATTTTTTTCTTAATTCCTGCTTTGGCATAATGAAAGTTCTGCCTATATATCTATTTTTAACAAAGCCTTCTCTATAGTTAACGTTTAAAGTTTTGGCTACTTCAATTGCCGAAGAAGTGCTACTTTCTGGGATAGGAATGACTGCATCAATATCATGATCCGGGTAAGTATCTAGAATTTTTTTTCCTAACTTTTGACCCATTCTCAATCTTGATCTCATAACAGAAATTCCATCTATTACTGCATCTGGTCTAGCTAAGTAAACATACTCAAATATACATGGATTTTTAGAAGGATTGCTGTGACAAACTTTTCTATGTATTTCGCCTTCAAGTGTTATAAAAACAGCCTCTCCGGGTTTCAAATCTCCTTCTATATCAAATTCAAGAGCACTTAATGCAGGACTTTCTGAAGCCATCATATAATCCGAGCCTATCAGGTCATTATCTTTTTTGCCCAAAATTAGCGGTCTTATTCCTTTTGGATCTCTTATTCCAATTAAGCCTACGCCACTTATCATTAACAAAACAGAATAGGCTCCTTTTAGTCTCAAATGAGTCTTTTCAACGGCCTGAAAAATTTGTTCTGGTGTTGGGTTAAAAGAACTTGCCTGTTGCAATTCATGAGCAAAGACATTCAATATCACCTCTGAGTCGGACGACGTATTTAAGTGTCTGAAATTATCCTTATATAATTCCTTAGTAAGTTGTTCAGCATTTACCAAATTTCCATTATGGCTAATACTAATTCCATATGGAGAATTTACGTAAAGTGGTTGGGAAAATTCTCTACTTGCTCCACCTGCCGTTGGATATCTAACATGGCCAATTCCTATTTGGCCCCTTAATTCATTAATGTGTTTTTCCCTAAATACGTCTCTTACTAAACCAATTTGTTTTCTTGTGTGCAATCTACCCTCTTCTAGAGTTGCAATCCCAGCTGCATCTTGTCCTCTATGCTGGATGACAGTTAAAGCCTCATATAGAGACGGTGAAACTTCGTTTTTAGACACTAACCCAACTACACCACACATTTAATTGTTATTTTCCACTTTTATTTCTTTTAACTCTTGATAAGGAACGCTTCCAACAAAACTTCCAACCAACTCTGCTGAGGAATAAATTTGATCAGATAGATAACTTGATTTCCACCAATCCTTTTGCATTATATATTCGTCACTTAATAAAAAAACAGTAATAATAAATATAGATCCTTTCGCAAAACCAACAAAACTTCCTAGAAGCCTATCCATTGCGCTTTTTTGCATAGAATTAATTCCTTTAATTAAGGCTTTTCCAATAATTCTAAAAAATAAAAAAACAATAATAAAAATCAATAAAAAAGAAAACAATTCTTGCATTTCTTTATCTGCAATAATCGAGCTGATAAAATTATTTGGATAATCTCTAAAAATCCAAGCTACAACAATGGACGAAATCCAAATTCCAATAGATATAAACTCTTGATAAAAACCCTTTACTATACCTAGAACGACAAAAGTTCCTAAAAATAAAGATACTAAAAAATCAAACCAATTAAAATAAAGCAGAAAGTCCATTTATAGTGATATTAGTTTATAGAAAGTCATATTATACATTTAATCCAGCCTCTTCTTTATAAAACTCTCCAGCTAAATAAAATGATCCAAAAATAAGTATTAGTGGATTTTCTTCATTTTTATTATATAGATCTAAGCTTTCTTTAAGTGATTTATGCAAACTTATCTCAATATTAAATTTTTCTTTAAACAAACTTTTTAAATGAATTTGGGAAGCAAGTCTATCATTGTTAATTTTAGGTATAGCCCAAGAAGAAACAATATCTATAAATGGTTTGATAATATCTTCTATATTTTTATTATGAGAACAGCTAAAGACTGCATAAATCTTTCTATTATTTAAATTATTACTTTTAATAAAATTTCTTAAATGTATTGCAGCATTCTCATTATGAGCAACATCGACTAAAAATTTATTACCAATCAAGTGACATCTTCCCTTAAAGATTGGTGATTTTAATTTGAAAAGACTGTCATTTATTAATGTTTCATCAATCAATTCAATTGTTTGCAACCCTAAAGCTAATGAATTTGAATGAATATTACAATTTTCAATTTTAATATTATTCCATTCATAAAAATTATTTTCTTTTTTTAAAAAAAAATCTTTCTTATTTTGAAGAAAATTAACCTTCAATTCATCGATTTTTTTTGAAATTGATTTGGGAATGAAATTATCGCCATACACTAAAGATTGTTTTTTTCTTAAAATACCTGATTTTTCGTATCCAATTTTTTCTAAATCATCCCCAAGAATTTCTTCATGATCTAAAGCTAGATTTGTAATGATTGATATATCAGCATCAAAACAGTTTATAGGATCGAGTCTTCCACCTATTCCAGCTTCTAATATCCATACATCTAGATCATTCTTTGAAAAGAGATTAAATGCAGCTAATGAAAAAAGCTGATAAAAATTTAATTCCTTGTTATTAATTTCTTCAATAATTTTAAATGATTCTTTTATTGAAGAATCTGATGCATATTTATTTTTTATTATGATTCTTTCATTAGGCCTTACTAGATGAGGTGAAGAATAATATCCAACTTTATATTTTTTACTAAGAACTTGATTTATTAAAAATGCAGTAGAGCCTTTGCCATTTGTACCTGTTATAGAAATTATTTTCTTAGGTGGCTTGATGGATAATTTAGAAATTAAATTTTTTAAAGAGGATAAATTTACTTTTTTATTAAGTTGATAATCCTGAGATTTAGAAACGAACCAAGAGCTAAGGTCAGGCAAAACTTATGAATGATGTAGTTTAGTTATTAAACTTGACAACTTATCTTTCAATTTTGATCTATGAACTATCATATCTATCTGTCCGTGGTTGAGTAAAAATTCACTTTTTTGAAACCCTTCCGGAAGTTTAACTCTAACTGTATCTTCTATAACTCTTGGTCCTGCAAATCCTACTTGTGCTTTTGGTTCAGCAATATTAATGTCTCCTAACATAGCTAAACTAGCTGCTACTCCTCCAAAAATTGGATCAGTCAAAACTGAAATATAAGGAAGTTTATTATCTTTTAAAGTACTTAAAACAGCGCTGGTTCTTGTCATTTGAAATAAAGAAAATAATGACTCTTGCATTCTTGCTCCGCCAGAAGTGGAAAAACAAATAAAAGGACATTTTTTTTCGATAGCTGTATTGACAGCATCTATAAATTTTTGACCCACAACCGACCCCATAGATCCGCCCATAAATCTAAACTCAAATGCGACAATAACAACCTCTTTGTCGTTTAAATTACCAATAGCTGCCACAAGAGCTTCTTTTTCATCTACTTTTGATTGGGCTTCCGAAAGTCTGTCTTTATATCTTTTAGAATCTTTGAAACCTAACCAGTCCTTTGGTTCTAATTTAGATGATATTTCTTCAAATAAATTATCATCGAATAAGTAGCTAAGCCTATGTCTTGCTCCAATTCTTATGTGATGATCACAATTCATGCACACATATAAATTTGATTCTAAATCAGGACCGTAAATTATTTCCTTACAATTGCTGCAGCTTTGCCAGAGCCCTTGAGGAACTGGACTTTTTTTCTCTTCAGAATTATCAGTTCTTACAAAAGAAGGAAGAATCTTATTAAACCATCCTTTAGCCATAATTATTTATACCGCACTTCAAATCCTTAATTATAGACTTTAAATTATCATTTGATCGAATCTCACCTGAGTTCTCTAACTTACTAATTTCATCTACTAACTTGCTTCCCACTACTACTCCATCAGAAATTGATGCCATTTTATTCGCTGTATAAGAGTCTTTTATTCCAAATCCAACAACTATGGGTAACTCAGTTTGTTCTTTAATATTTTTTATCCTTTCATCTAAGTCAGAAGAAATACTAATGTTAGAACCAGTAACGCCTTTTAAAGATATGTAATACAAGTAACCTGAAGAAGTCGAGATAATTTTATTTATTCTCTCTTGAGTTGTTGTCGGTGAGATTAGTCTTATTAAATCAATATTTTCTTTATTTAATTTTTTTAAAAACGCCGAACTTTCTTCATAAGGAAGATCTACAATTATAAGACCATCAATGCCATTATCTTTTAGTTTACTAAAAAGTTCATCACCTAGAGACAAAAAATTATTCATATATCCCATTAAAACTAGAGGAGTATTTATATATTTTCTTTTAATTCTGCGTGACATAGAGAGAATGTCTTCTATACTAATTTTATTTAATAAGGCTCTTTCGTGACCTAACTGAATAACTGGTCCTTCTGCCATAGGATCGGAAAAAGGCACTCCTATTTCAATTATATCGGCGCCATTCTCAATAAACTCTTCAATTATTTTTTCTGATGAATCAATATCAGGATCACCTGCAACAGAATATGTTACGAGTGCCTTTTCATTATTTAACGCTAGAGATTTGAACTTTTCCTTTATTAAGCTCACAAAGAAAGTCCTTCAACTTTTGCAACATTAGCCATATCTTTATCGCCTCTACCTGAAAGATTTACAACAATAATCTCTTCACTATCTAAATTGGGAGCAATTTTTTTAGCATATGCTAAGGCATGAGCTGTTTCTAAAGCAGGCATAATACCTTCAGTTTTAGTTAAATCATGAAAGCCATCCAAGGCCTCCTTGTCTGTTGCTGCTTCATAAATGACTCTTCCAGAGTCTCTAAGATATGAATGTTCTGGACCTACTCCAGGATAATCTAAACCAGCCGAAACCGAATGAGTAGATAAGATTTGACCAGCATTGTCTTGCATAAGATAGGTCTTCATTCCATGCAGCACCCCAACAGAACCGTCACTTAGTGGAGCAGCATGCTTCCCTGTATTTACTCCAGACCCTCCAGCCTCAACTCCAATTAAATCTACAGAATTATCCTTTATAAAAGGATGAAAGATTCCCATTGCGTTCGATCCTCCTCCTACACAGGCAATTATTTTATCTGGATATCTCCCAAATAATTCCCTTGACTGAGTTTTTAATTCTATTCCTACCACCGAATTAAAGTCTCTAACAATTTGAGGATAAGGGTGAGGACCAGCAACACTTCCGATGATATAGTGAGTGTCGTCTACATTAGTTACCCAATCTCTCATTGCTTCATTCATTGCATCTTTGAGAGTCTTTGTTCCAGAATCTACTGCACAAACTTCTGCACCCAATAATTTCATTCTGTACACATTGGGAGATTGCCTTTCTATGTCTTCTTCTCCCATAAAGATTACACATTTCAAACCGTGTCTAGCAGCTACAGCAGCCGTAGCAACGCCATGCTGACCTGCCCCAGTTTCAGCAATAATTCTAGTTTTACCCATTTTTTTTGCAAGTAAAACCTGACCAACTGTATTATTAATTTTGTGAGCGCCAGTATGATTGAGATCTTCTCTTTTTAGATAAATCTTCGCTCCTCCTAGAGTTTCTGACCATCTTCTAGCAAAATATAACGGAGATGGCCTACCAACAAATGTAGCTAAATCATTTAAAATCTCTTCTTTAAATGATTTCTTTTCTTTAAAAGAATTATAGGTTTCCTCTAACTCATCTAAAGCTGAAATAAGGGTTTCAGAAACATACTTACCTCCAAATTCTCCATACCTTCCGTCTTTATCAGGAAAATTATAGTTTTCATTACTCATAATTTCTTACCTTATCTATAAAATTTTTTATCTTTAAAGAGTCTTTTACACCCTTTATACTTTCAACTCCACTACTTACATCTACTCCAAAAGGTGTAAGAGTCTCAAACAATATATGTATATTATTTGAATCTAATCCTCCCGCAATAATTATCTTTTGCTCAAGCTCTTTTGGAATAAGCTTCCAATCAAATGAATCACCAGTTCCTCCTCTATTTTCAGAGTTTCCTGAATCTACTAAAAAAGCAAATGCTTCTTTATAAATTTCAAATTTATCAACTAAGTCAGATTTATTTTTAAAATTTATTGCCTTGATAAATGGTTTTTTAAAAGATGAGCAAAAAAATATATCCTCTTCACCATGAAATTGAATAATGCTATTTGGAAAGATTTTTAAAAAACTATTAACTTCACTTTTTGTTGGATTAACAAAAACAGGGACGGTTAGGCGCTCGCTTCCTATAGATTTTTTAATTAAATTTAATTCTTCTATAGAAATAAACCTTGAGCTTTCTTTTGTTTGTATAAAACCAATAGCGTCAGCACCATTATTGATAGAAGTAAGAGCGTCTTGAGAGTTTTTAATTCCACAAATTTTAATAAAAGTATTTTTCATATTATCCAAATGGGATTATTTGTTGGCTAAAGGGAGGTTTTTTAATTTTAAATTCATCAGGGTATTCCGGACCTATAAAATATAACCCATCAGGATTTACAGTTTTACCTGCTAGCTTTCTGTCACGGCTATCTAAAATATTTTTCATTATAGTTGGATCGCTATTATTTATTCCAAAATCAATTAAGGTTCCTACAATAATTCTCACCATGTTTAAAAGAAAAGCATTAGCAGAAATTTCAATTGTAAAAGTATTTTTATTCTTAAGTATTATTATTTGCTTTATATCTCTCATAGCTGTTTTAGATTGACATCCTGAAGCCCTAAAAGAGGAAAAATCTTGTTCTCCTAAAAGATATTGTGATGCTTCTCTCATTATTTCTAAATTTAATTTTTCTTTAATTAATATTGATTTTTTAGACCTTAAAATTGAGTCTTGAGTTTTATTAACAACTAAATATTTATATGTTCTATTAATAGCAGAAAAACGAGCATGGAATTTATTAGGAACTTTTTTTGCCCAAATTACTGAAATATTATTTGGCAGAATTGAATTTGTTCCTTTAATCCAAGCCTTTTGAAATCTTTTGGATGATGAATCAAAATGAATTATTTGTGATAAAGCATGTACTCCTGCATCAGTTCTCCCAGAACATATTGTTTTAATTTCATGGTCTGCAATTTGTGACAGAGCATTTTCAAGAATCTCTTGAATAGTATTTTTAGTAGTTTTTTGCTTTTGCCAACCACTATATTCGGTTCCAAAATACTCAATTCCTAAAGCTACTCTAGTCAATTTTTTTTAATAGGCTAAGAGCTTGTTCTTTTTGCAAGGAATTCGGATTTGATTCTAAAACTTTATCTAAAAGTTTTTTTGCTTTATCAGAATCTTTCATTTCTATATAAGTTATTGCTAGATTTATTCTTGCTTGGGTAGGGTTACCAATCTCCCCAAACTCTTCATCTAAAACTTTGTCTAATTCTTCATCACCTTCCATTGATTCTTCTAGCTTTGATGATCTTATTCTTAAAATTAAAAAAATTAGAAACAAAATTCCTAATGCGATTAATAAATAAATATATGAGTCCATTAGATTTTTATTTTCTATATTTGTTTTTAAATTTTTTTCTAATCTATTTATATTATTTGATTCAATTTCGAATGCTGGAATATCATTTTTGATTATCTGATTTGCATCAAAAACAATAATAGAGTCATTTGTAGATAAATCTCCTGAAACATTCAAGAGATCATCATTTGAATTCATCAAAAAGACATCCGGCTCAGATAAAACTAAAACATCTTCTAAATAACTATAATCGACTGGCTTTATATTTGCTTCTAAATTTTGTTTAGCGGTTTCTCTTATAGAATTGAAGGGATCATATTGGGCTATTTTTCTAAGCGGAACTTCTAAAATATAACCTTTAGATAAATAATTTATATTTAATTTGCTAAATGCGTCTTCATTTGATTCTAATATGGAAATCATAATTTGATAAACAGAAAATTGATCTAACGATTCTTTTATCTCAATACCGATAGACCATAGATTGTCATAATTATTAGTATCGATATAAATTATATCTTCAGATAAAAATTGTTCTGAATTTAATCGATAAGCTTTAGAAGAATCATCTGTGGAAACTATATTTACAAATAAAGAAATAATGAATACTAAATAGTATTTAAATAATTTTTTAAATATTGATAATTTCATCTAAAATTTGAAGACTATTCAAAGCAGCGCCCTTTCTAAGATTATCTGCTACAACCCAAAAGTTAATTCTATTATCACTCCATAAATCTTTTCTAATCCTGCCTATAGAAACAGGATTTTTTCCTTCAGCCTGATCAACTGCATTAGGAGCTGATAAGTCGTCGGATGGATAAACATCTAATCCAGATTGAAGCTTCATAGCATTTATTAATTTATCTAAATCTATTGCTTTTTTTGTTTCTAAATGAACCGCTTCAGAATGACCAAAAAAAACTGGGACTCTTGTGCATGTGGCCGTTAACTGGATATCTTGATCTAATATTTTATTAGTTTCCCAAGTCATTTTCATTTCTTCATTCGTGTAGTTATTATCGAGCCTATCGCCAGCTGGAATTACATTAAAAGCTATTTGAGAGTCATAAATATTTACTGAAACTTTATTTTTATCCAGAAAATCTTTTGTTTGCATTGTTAGCTCATCTATTCCTATTTTTCCTGATCCAGAAACAGATTGGTATGTAGCTACGTCAACTCTTTTGATAGTGAATAGATCATGGACGGGCTTTAAGGCAACCAATAATTGGGCTGTTGAACAATTTGGATTTGCAATTATTGCTGGAAATTCTATTTCTTTTAATACATGTGCATTTACTTCAGGAACAATCAAAGCTTTATCATCATCTGATCTAAATCTAGAAGAGTTATCGATAACTGTGCATCCTTTTGAAACAGCTAGAGGAGCATATTTTTCAGCTATATCACTGCCTGCAGAAAAAAAGGCTATATCAGCCTGCGAAAAATTAAAATTATTTAAATCCTCTATAACAAAATCTTGAGAGCCACACTTTATCTTTTTACCTACAGATCTTTTACTGGCAAGCAAGAAAAGTTCTTTAGGGCCTGGATATTTTTCTTCTAAAAGCTCGAGAAAAACTCTTCCAACTGCTCCAGTAGCTCCCACAATTGCTAATCTTTTTTTAAACATAATCTGCTATCAGAGAGCCCATTTCTTGTGTTGATAAAATTTTAGAATTTTCAGAAGCTATATCAGGAGTTGCGTAATCATTATCTAAAACCTTTTTAACAGCATTCTCTATCTCAATAGAAATTTTAGGTTCATTAAAAGTGTATTTATACATCATAGAAATAGAAAGAATTGTTGCAATTGGATTAACTATTCCTTGTCCAGCAATATCAGGGGCCGTTCCATGAACTGGTTCATACAGACCTTTAGAATTTATATCAAGAGATGCTGAAGGTAACATGCCGATTGATCCAGTAAGCATTGCACCAATATCAGAAAGAATATCTCCAAATAAATTAGACGAAACCACTACATCAAATTGTTTAGGATTTTTTACTAATTGCATTGCTGCATTATCAACCAACATATTAGTAACTTTAACTTCAGGATATTTTTTTGAAACATTATGAACTACTTCCCTCCAAAATTCTGAAACTTCTAAGACATTTGCTTTATCTACTGAGCATAATTGTTTGTTTCTTTTCATTGCACTTTCAAAAGCAACTTCAGCAATTCTTTCAACTTCTTTTTTCGCGTAAATCATTGTGTTAAAAGCTTTATCTGCTGATTTATCTCTAGGCTCTCCGAAATAAATACCTCCAGTCAATTCCCTAACTATCAATAAATTTAAATTATCAATTATTTCTGGTTTTAAAGACGAAGCATTTGCTGTTTTTTTGAAGGCTATACAAGGTCTTAAATTTGCAAAGAGATCAAGTTCTGATCTTATTTTCAGTAGTCCCTTTTCAGGTCCGTCTTTAGGAGGAAGATGATCCCATTTCGGGCCACCTACAGCTCCCAAAATAACCGCATCAGAAGATTTAGCTTTTGTAATAACACTATCAGTTAAAGGCAATCCATTTTTGTCTATAGAGGCTCCACCAATTAATTCCTCTTCAATATTTACAATAAATTTATAGCGTTCACTGATTGCATTAATAACTTTTTTCCCTTCATTACAAACTTCAGGTCCAACGCCATCACCAGAGAGCATTAATACGTTTTTTTCTTTATTCATTGATTATCCATGGTCTAGATACCTTTATCTTTTCTTCGTAGTTTGAAATTTCTTTTTCATACTTAAGGCTATATCCAATTTCATCTAAGCCCTCTATCAGACACTTTTTTCTATGTGAATCTATGGAGAATTTTTCTACGAATAAATCTTTGCATGAAATTAATTGATTTACTAAATCAATTTCTATATTTAATGGAAAGTTATTAGAAGTATTTTTTGTAATTTTATCAATACTTAAACTAGAAATTTTTATAGCCAAAATACCATTCTTAAAGCAATTATTAAAGAAAATATCTCCAAAAGATGGAGCTATGATCGTATTGATGCCGTAATCTTTTAAGGCCCATACAGCGTGCTCTCTACTAGACCCACATCCGAAATTATCCTGAGCAATTAAAATATTGATATTTTTATAAATTGGCCTATTTAAAATAAATTCCTTGTTAATGATTCTTTCATTTAATTTTTTTCCTAAATAACCCTCATCTTCAAATCTCCAAGCATCAAAAAGAAAAGGACCTAGTCCAGTTTTTTTTATAGATTTTAAATATTGCTTAGGAATTATCTGGTCTGTATCAACATTAGATTTTTCTAAAAAAACAGCATCGCCAGAATAAAGATTGGATATTTGAGACATTTTATACCTTTCTTATATCGCTAAATTTTCCTTCCAAAGAAGCTAAAGCAGCCATGGTTGGGCTTACTAAGTGAGTTCTTCCTTTATATCCTTGTCTACCTTCAAAATTTCTATTCGAAGTTGAAGCACACCTTTCTAATCTTTTTAGTTGGTCTGGGTTCATCCCAAGACACATAGAACATCCAGCATCTCTCCACTCAAATCCTGCATCTAAAAAAATCTCATCTAGACCCTCTGTTTCAGCTTGTTTTTTAACCAAACCTGACCCTGGAACAACTATCGCTCTTTTAATTCTTTTTGAAATCTTATTATCTTTTAAGATCTTTGCTGCTTCTCTTAGATCTTCAATTCTTGAGTTAGTGCAGGAGCCTATAAATATCTGGTCAAGCTCTATATCCTTTATTCTTGTTCCAGGAGTCAGCCCCATATAATTCATAGCTTGAGTTAAATTCTTTGACACGGATTTAGATTCAAATTCTTTTGGATCAGGCACGAATTCATCGATATTTACAACCATTTCTGGTGATGTTCCCCAAGTTACTTGAGGTAAAATATCATTACCATCAAATTCATAAATAACATCAAATAAAGCATTCTCATCACTAGTTAAAGTTTTCCAATAAGAACAAGCTTGATTGAATATTTCTCCTCGAGGAGCCAAAGGTTTTCCTTGTACATAATCAAAAGTAATTTGATCTGGAGAAACCATGCCTGCTCTTGCACCTGCTTCTATTGCCATATTACATAAAGTCATTCTTCCTTCCATTGACAAAGAACTTATAGCCTCGCCTGTGTATTCTATTACGTGACCTGTTCCACCAGCAGTGCCTATTTGACCAATAATAAACATTGTTATGTCTTTAGCAGTGACTCCAGGCTGAATTTTTCCATTTACGCTGATCATCATATTTTTTTGTTTTTGAGTAACAAGACATTGTGTTGCAAGTACATGCTCTACCTCGCTTGTTCCTATACCCATAGCTAGAGAGCCAAAAGCGCCATGTGTAGAAGTATGTGAATCGCCGCATACAATAGTCATGCCTGGCAAAGTTAAACCTTGTTCTGGACCTACAACATGAACAATACCTTGTCTCAAATCATTTAATTTAAACTGATTAATTCCAAATTCATTACAGTTTTCATTTAATGTCACCACTTGAAGTTTGCTGGTAGGATCTTCAATACCATCGATATCTGATTCTCTTGAAGTTGTAGGAACATTGTGATCTGGAGTGGCTAAAATGGATGATACTCTTCTAGGCTTCAGATTATTTTCTCTAAGACCCTCAAATGCTTGCGGAGAAGTTACTTCATGAATTAAGTGTCTATCTATGTAGATTAAAGAGCTTCCATCATCTCTATCTGTAACAAAATGTTCGTCCCAAATTTTATCGTAGAGTGTTTTCGCTGACATTATTATTCGCTTGAAGGAATTTTATTAATTAAATTAGGTTTATCTGAATTTTGAGCTCTATTTCTTAAAAAATGATCTGTTAAAACTATAGCAACCATAGCTTCAGCGATTGGAACAGCTCTTATTCCTACACAAGGATCATGCCTTCCTTTTGATTGAACCTTGACTGCTTTACCATCTTTATCAACACTATCACCCTCTACCATAATGCTAGATGTTGGCTTTAAAGCAATGCTAGCTATTAAATCTTGGCCTGTAGAAATCCCACCTGAAATTCCACCTGAATTATTAGATTTAAATCCTTTTGGAGAAATCTCATCACGATTTTCAGAACCTTTTAATGAAACAGCTTCAAAACCATTTCCTATCTCTACTCCTTTAACAGCATTAATACTCATTAAAGAATAAGCAATATCTGCATCCAATTTATCAAAAACAGGTTCGCCTAAGCCTAAGGGCATATTTGTGACATTTACTGTTATCTTTGCACCAATTGAATTGCCCTCTTCTCTTAAATCATCAATAAAAGATTCCAGTTTTTTTACTAAATCCTTATCAGGACAAAAAAAAGGATTATTTTTAATTTCTTTTTTATCAAAGTTATTGATAGAGAAATCACCAATTTGAGAAACAAACCCGAATATATCAATATCTAATTTAGAAGAAAGAAATTTTTTTGCTATAGCTCCCGCTGCAACTCTCATAGAAGTTTCTCTAGCAGAAGATCTGCCTCCCCCCCTATGATCTCTTATTCCGTATTTTTGTATATAACTATAATCTGCATGAGATGGCCTAAATACATCTTTTAATGCATCATAATCAGAACTTCTTTGGTCTTGATTTCTAATTAAAAGGCCTATCGGTGTGCCAGTAGTTACTCCTTCAAAAATTCCAGATAAAATTTCTACTTCATCTTTTTCTTTCCTCTCTGTAGTGTATTTATTTGAACCTGGCTTTCTTAAATCTAATTCTTTCTGTATTTCTTCCTTAGAGATCTCTATACCAGGAGGACATCCATCTATAATACAACCTAGAGCAACTCCATGGCTTTCGCCAAAAGTAGTGACTGTAAAAACTTTTCCGATAGTATTTCCTGACATATAAATTTAAACTTAATATTTGATTATACGCTTTATGCGCCTTTTACTTAAATAGATGATTAATAATAGATTTAGTTCGATTTTTTGGGATTTTGGAGGAGTTTTGACTTCTAGTCCATTCGAAGCATTTAATAAATATGAAAAATCCTCTGGTTTGCCAAAAGATTTTATAAGAAAAGTTAACTCTACTAATCCAGATAAAAATGCTTGGGCTCTTTTGGAACAATCAAAAATATCGCTAGAAAAATTTGATTCTCTATTTTCTAAAGAAAGTAATGAACTAGGTTATAAGGTTAAGGGAGCAGACGTTATAGAACTCTTAAAGGGAGACATAAGACCGGAAATGGTAAACGTCTTAAGATTATTAAAAGAAAAAGGCTTTCAGCAAGCATGCCTTACTAACAACTTTGATTCCGGAGACAAAGATGTTTCTCCTTTAGACGATGCTAATGAGGATAGAGCTAAAATTATGGATATTTTTGATTTTATTATTGAATCTAAAGATGTTGGAGTAAGAAAGCCTGATTTTGATTTTTATAAGATATCTTTAGAAGTGACCAATGCAAATCCAAAAAACATTATTTTTTTAGATGATTTGGGAATTAATTTAAAAACAGCTAAATCAATGGGTATGACTACTATTAAAGTATTAAATCCATCTCAGGCCATTAATGACTTAGAAAAAACTCTTGGGATTAGTTTAAAGGTATAAATTTAAGTCAGTATTAGATTTTACTTCTTCTTCAAGATTCTTGTCTTTAGCTATTTTAAGTCCCAGCTCAGCTGACTCTTTATTTAGTTTAAAAATAATTTTTTTGAAAAAAGGAAAATCTAATTTGTTAATAATAAAATCTGCCATTGAATATGCAATGTTATATCTTGAAATATTAAACATTATTAAATTTATTAACTCTAATTTTGATAATAAATCAAGATTGGAGGTGTGGAAATTTTTAAGTTTTAATAATTTATTATTTTCAACTATCAAATTCCTTACTATACTCGACAATTCATCTGCTGAGTATTGTTCTAAGATCTCAGGAAATGAACTCAAGTCTAATATTGAACCATGTGTATATGATTGTTTGTTCAAAACCCATTGAGTTAGGCCAATCTCCCCTCTCCTTACTACTATATTTTTTTTTCCTGATAACTTTAAAGTTTTCCAGTATTTTAGGAACGAAGGATCTTTCAAAATTTTATTTGAGACTGCTAGGGCAAAAGAAGCGTAGTGAAAATTTTTAGAAGTACTAGTGAAATTATAGTCAAGTTCCGATAATTTATTTAAAGCCTTTTTAAAACTTGGTTTTTTAAAACCAAAATGAGAGGAGGCGCCTATAAAATCTAAATTAGAATTATTTACAAAATCGAGCCAATCTCCATTTTGATCTTTATTAACTGGAAACCAGCAAGAATCGTTTATCAAGACAAGACTTTCCAAAGAATGTAATTTTTTTTGTATTTGTAGAATGCCATCTCTATATCCTCCAAAATCATATCCAAAATTTGGTCTCTGAATCAAAAAATTACTTATTTCAATTAAGGTATTTTTATCTTCTCCTGAAAGCTGAAAATTGCTAACTATTAAAGGTGTAAAACCTTTTTTTATTAAATGATTTATTGTTTTTTTATGACTAGAGGTAAGTCCTTTGTTAGGAAAAATAAGAAATATTGCAATTTTTTTTCCGAAGGGTAATTTTCCTTGGTTTAGAATCTTTTTCTTATCTAAATAAAAGGCATAATAGATATTATTAAAAAAATATTGAAATATATATTTTGGTAAATTTATAAATTGTAAAAGTAACCTCTTTAATTCTCTATAAATCTTTATTTTGATGCTGAAATCGTCTTTCATTAAAAGAGATTTTACTTATAAAAAAATATTTTGTATGAAATTAATTTTCTAAAACAAAAAGAGACATGAAGTCAGTAACTTTCATAGCTTCCATACCCTGTTGATCGCTGCATGCTTCTAAAATAACTTGAGACCTCTCTGATGAAAGTTGAGTTTTTAAATTTCTTTCAAATTTAGAAATTAAAATGGGTATGCCTTCTTCTCGTCTTCTTTTGTGGCCTATAGGATACTCTACCTCAACAGTATTTGAAGAAGATCCGTCTTTAAAAAAAACTTGAAGGGAGTTGGCTATGGATCTTTTATCGGCTTCTAAATATTCGGATGAATATCTTTTATTTTCCTCTACAACCATTTTTTCTCTTAAAGAATCTATGCGAGGGTCAGATGCAGTATCATCTTCATAATCCTCAGCAATTAAATCTCCTTTGATCAATCCTATGGCTGTCATATATTGAATACAATGATCTCTATCAGCTGGATTATTTAGTTTTCCTTCCTTGCTAATAATTCTTATTGCAGATTCATGAGTTGTAATTACAATTTTTTCAATATCATCTAATCTGCTAATAATTTCTGGATGTAAAGTAACAGCAGCTTCTACCGCTGTTTGAGCATGAAATTCTGCTGGAAAAGAAATTTTAAAAAGAACATTTTCCATCACATAAGATGAAAATTCTTGATTGATAGAAAAGTCATTTCCTTTAAATAAAACGTCTTTAAAGCCCCAATTTGGAGCGGTAATGGCACTAGGATAACCAATTTGTCCCTTTAAGGTAAGCAAAACTAACTGCATAGCTCTACTAGTTGCATCCCCTGCTGCCCATGATTTTCTTGGTCCTGCATTTGGACTATGTCTGTATGTTCTTAAGCTTTGACCATCAACAAAAACCTGAGATAAAGCATCAATTGTTTGTTCTTTAGAGAGGCCAAATAAAGATGAAATTACTGCTGTAGAAGCTAATTTAACTAAAATCACATGATCTAACCCAACTCTATTAAAACTATTTTCTAGTGCCATTACTCCCTGAATTTCATGAGCTTTGATCATGCATTCTAAAACTTGCTTCATCGTCAAAGACTCTTTACCTGCAGAAATATTTTTTTGAGAAATATAATCTGCTGCAGCCAAAATTCCTCCTAAATTATCTGAAGGATGACCCCATTCTGCAGCTAGCCAGGTATCGTTAAAATCTAACCATCGAATAATAGCTCCTATATCCCATGCTCCCTTTACAGGATCTAAAATATAATTTGTACCTGGAACTCTAACTCCATTTGGGACTTCTGTTCCCTCAACATGAGGACCAAGAACTTTTTTACAATCAGGAAAGTTTAAAGCTAACAATCCACATCCAAGAGTATCCATCAAACAATATCTTGCAGTTGAAAAGGCTTCTTCACTATCGATGGAATAATCTAAAGCATAATCAGCAATTTTTATTAAAAGTTCATCAGGATCTTGACGAACATTCGTTTCGACGGTTGAAGACATATATTTGGTTATCTATTAGTTAAATCAACCCATTCAGCATGATCTGGGCCAATGTACTCCTCGCTGGGTCTAATAATTCTATTATCAGCACGCTGTTCAAAAATACTAGCTGCCCAGCCTGAAGTTCTTCCTATAACGAATAATGGAGTAAAAATTTTTGTAGGAATTCCTAAATAGTGATAAGCAGATGCCATAAAAAAATCTGTATTAGCAAACATACCTTTTTCATCAGCCATTGTTTTTTCTATTTCTTCTGAAACTTGATATAGAGTTTCATCTCCATCTAATTTACTTAATTTTTCAGACCATAGTTTGATAATTGCATTTCTAGGATCTTCAGTGCTATAGACAGCGTGGCCGAATCCCATTATTTTTTCTTTTTTATCTAGCATGTCTAAAACAGCTTTTCGAGCATCTTCTCTATTTGAAAACTGTTCTATCATTTCCATAGCAGCTTCATTGGCACCACCATGCAAAGGACCTCTTAAAGTTCCGATAGCTCCAGTAATGCATGAATGAATATCTGAAAGAGTCGAAGCACACGTTCTAGCTGTGAACGTTGATGCATTAAAACCGTGTTCAGCATATAAAATTAATGAAGTATCTAAGCATCTGATATGTTCTTCAGTCGGTTCTTTGCCTGTAAGCAAGGAAAGAAAATGACCTCCAATTGTTGGATGATCGGTAGCAAGATCTACTTTAACTCCATCATGAGAAAAACGATACCAATAAACAATAATTGAAGCCATAGCGGCTAAAATCCTATCGGCTGAATCACTTTGATTTGAAAAATCACCTTCAGGTTCTAAATTACCCAACATTGAGCAGCCAGTTCGCATCACATCCATGGGATGAGCTGAAGCAGGGATTTTTTCTAGAACTTCTAATAAAGTATTTGGAAGAACTCTAAAAGCCTTGAGTTTATTTGAATAAGTGTCAAATTCATCTTTATTAGGCAGGTCGCCGTATAAGAGCATATAAGCAACTTCTTCAAATGAAGCTTTATCTGAAAGAACTTCAATTGGGTATCCTCTATAGGTTAAGCCCTTTCCAGCTTTCCCAACTGTCGAAAGAGATGTATTCCCTGCTACTTGTCCTCGAAGGCCAGCGCCCTCTAATTTCTTCTCTGTCATTTAATTAATCCTTAGAAAATAGGTTATCGATTTTTTGTTCGTACGTATGATAGTTCAGTACGTCATATAATTCATCTCGAGATTGCATTTTTTCTAATTTTTTTTCAACACTGCCTTTAGAACTAATCTCTAAATAAATTTCTTCTGCTGCCTTGGACATTGCTCTAAAAGCACTTAGCGGATGTAAAATAATATCTACTCCTGAATCGCCTAATTCTTTATCGTTGAACAGAGGAGTCAACCCAAACTCAGTTATGTTTGCGAGAATAGGGACTTTTAGATTTAATGATAACTTTGAATAATCTTCGAGGGTTACAATTGCCTCGGGAAAGACAGAGTTTGCTCCTGCCTCTACGTATGAGCTACATCTTTCTATAACTCCATTTATTCCTTCTTTAGCAAATGCATCAGTTCTTGCCATCAAAAGAAAATCGTTTTCAGCAGCATCTTTTGAAGCTTTGATTCGATCTACCATCTCTTCCTTGGAAACAATTTCTTTATTAGGTCTGTGACCACATCTTTTACTTGAGACTTGATCTTCTATATGTATCCCAGAAGCTCCAGCTGAAATCATATCTTTAGTTGTTTTTGAAATACTAAGCGCAGAACCCCAGCCAGTGTCACAATCAACTAAAACAGGAAGCTCTGACACACCTTTTATTCTTCTTAGGTCCTCTAAAACATTATCTTTAGAAGTCATTGCAAGATCTGGAATTCCATAACTTGCATTTGCTACTCCTGCGCCTGATAAATAGAGTGCCTCTAGCCCTGATTTTTCTGCTAGCAAAGCGTTATAAGCATTGACTGCCCCTACTACTTTTAAAGGTTTGATTTTTTCTAGGAGATCAAAAAAATTTTTAGACATTTATAAATATTTGCATAATGTTGATTTTAACTCATCGTATGAAGTTGCAGTAAGTAACTCTGGAAATTCATTTTTTATGTGCTCTGGGGCTTGAAAGAAAATACCTACATCAGAAGTTTTTAGCATATTTACGTCATTATAAGAGTCTCCTGCGGCAAATACTTTGTACTTGAGACTCTTCAATGCTTCTATAACCTTTTGTTTATTATTATCTTGTCTTAATTCGTAGCCCATAATTCTATCGTTTTCAATATTTAAATGATGACAAATAATTGTTGGAAAATTTAATTTCTGAACCAATGGCCAAGCTAATTCATAAAATGTATCTGAAACTATACTAACTTGAAAATTACTTCTAGCCCATTCAAGGAAGTCTTGCGCGCCTTCAAAAGGCTCCATTGTGCTGACAATTTCTTGAATATCACTTAATTTAATATTTTTCTCATTCACGACCTTCATTCTAAGCTTCATTAACTCATCATAATCTTTTAAGTCTTGAGTAGTTAACATTAACTCTTCAGAGTTTGTTTCTTTAGCAACATACTGCCATATCTCAGGTATAAGAACTCCTTCAAAGTCCAAGCAAAGGAAATCCATGGTTTATCTCCTTAATAGTTTTATAGAATCAAAAACCTTGTCTAAGTCTTTTTTTGATTTTGTTGCGCAAGCTTTAGCAACTAATTCTTTTTTCAAGTGAGGAGCAAACATATTTATAAATTCAAATAAATGGCTTCTGAGATAGGTTCCTCTTCTGAACCCCATATAAGTAGTTCCAGAATCAAATAGATGATTGGCGTTAATACTGACCAAATCACTGTCTTCTTCTTCATTGAAAGCCATGCTCGCAATAATCCCTACACCGGTACCCATCTTAACGTAAGTTTTTATAACATCTGCATCGGTAGCAGTAAAAACTACATTTGCTTTTAAACCTCTTTCAAAAAAAGCTCTGTCTAGGTCATTACTCCCAGTAAAACCAAATACGTAAGTAACAATAGGATAATTTGCTAAATCTTTAAGTTTGATTTTAGGAATTTTTGTTAAGGGATGCCCTTTAGGAACTATTGCACTTCTCGACCATTTATAACAAGGCAGCTTAATTAAATTTTCTCCTTTTTCTGCTGTTTCTGTCCATAAGGCTATATCTACTTCTCCTCTGGATGCCATTTCGACTGACTCATCAGGAGTACACTGATGCATTTGGAAATGAACGTTTGGATATTTTTTTACAAATTTATCTACTACAGAAGGTAAGGTAAATTTAGCTTGAGTATGAGTTGTAGCAATACTTAAAGTGCCATAATCTTCGTCCGAAAACTCTGTTGCAGCATGTTTGATGCCATCAACAAGAGCTAAAATCTCTTCTATCTGAGTAAGTATTTTTTCTCCAACCGGCGTAATACTCACTAAGTGTTTTCCAGATCTTTCGAAAAGCTCAATACCTAATTCCTCTTCAAGTAATTTAATTTGTTTGCTTATCCCAGGTTGAGATGTGTATAAAACCTTCGATGCTTGTGAAACATTTAAGTTACATCGAGCTACTTCTCTCACATAAACTAATTGTTGGAATTTCATATTTTTTAGTTATTTCATATTGATATATTAAAAATTATTTTAACAACTTTTCATAATATAAGAAATAGCAAATAAAGTGACAAATAATAATTACTGTATATAATTACAGTAATGGATAATTTAACAAAAAGACAAGAAGAAATTTTTAGCTTTATTAAAAACCAAGTTGAAATTAATGGTTACCCTCCTACTAGATCAGAGATAGCAAAATTTTTTGGATTTAAATCTCCTAACGCTGCTGAAGATCATCTAAAAGCTTTAAAAAAGAAAGGAGCTATAGATATGATATCTGGAACTTCAAGAGGAATATCTCTAAATATGGAAGACTTGGGTATTCCTGTAATTGGCCTTGTGAGTGCTGGAGGGCCTATTTTAGCTCAAGAAAATATAGAAAAACATATTCCTTCTACTCAAAATATTATGTCTCATGGTGTGGATTATTATTTAAGAGTTAAGGGTGACAGCATGGTAGAAGTAGGAATTTTAGAAAACGATCTAATTGCCGTTAACAAAAAGGTGGATGTTAAGAAAGGCTCTATTGTTATTGCTAGAATAAATGACGAAGTAACAGTTAAAACTTTGGAAAGTATTTCTGCTGATTTAGTAGTGTTAAAACCAGAAAACTCTAAATACTCTAATATTGAAGTAAATCCTAAAAAGGAGAATGTTGCATTTGAAGGAACTTGCGTAGGACTTCTCAGAGACTTTTCTTAAATAACTTTAAAATCCTCCAGCTCTAAAGCTTCTTTTACTAAGTCTTTTTGTTCTTTTTCTTCTAATTTATAAAAATTGCTTGGGCACTCAATCTCTTTTTCGCCGCATTTTATGTACTTAACAAACTTAAAGGCTTTTCCAGGCTTTCTAATTTTAATTCCTATAGGCTGATTTGTTTCTGGATGAAATCCAATTATTCTTAATGTTTTTAAAACAAATAATCTTGTATCTATATTTTCATAATCCATCTCGTGAGGATTGTAATAGGAAACTTTTGGATTTTTAGGTTTATTTTCAGGTGGTAATTTAGTAGCTTTATTAAAACCATCAAATTCAGTGTACTCTCCAAACCTTCCATTTTTAAGTAAAACTGGAATACCACTATTTTTTTCAGTGAATAATATATGCTCTCCAGAATCTCTTTCAATTAACTCTACAGCTCTGTTCAAACCTATATCCAAAAGCCTTTCATCATCATCAAGGGATCCGTAGATTTTTTTTTCATCCTTCAGAGTCCAAACACAAGGTCCATTAATACTAATATCGGCAAAGATTGAATCTCTATATTCAGGATGATTTCCTAAATCCTTTGGTAAAACTTGGTAAGTCTCCCAGTCAAGACTAAAATCAAATGGTTTTTTAGTCCATTTGCATTCCGAACACCCTACAAAATAACCCCAAGAACCAGATTTTAAACTGACTTCTGCAGAGCATTTTGGACATTCTCTAGTAATTTTTCCATCTTGTTTTTTTGGAAAAATTACATCATGAAGTTCCTTGTTTAAAAGGTCTAGAACTTGTCTTGTTTTGAATTCGTCTTTATTACTTATTTCTATATCGTCTATCTTTCTATTTAGGTAACTTTGCAAATCTTTCCAAAAATCATCCAATACGTCTTGCCAAGATTCATTACCTGCTGCAATTTCATCTAACTTACTTTCCAGTTCAGCAGTGAACTTAGTTTCAATAAAAAAATCCTTAAAAATTGATTTTAAATATGAAGTTAAAACTCTTCCTAGGTCCGATGGAGTAATAGATTTTGCACCATAAGCATATTTTTTATCTCTTAAGCTTTTTACAGTTGAAGCATATGTTGAAGGCCTTCCTATCCCTTCTTCTTCCATTTTCTTTATTAAGGAAGCTTCAGAGAATCTATTTGGAGGAAGGGTATACTTTTGCTCTGCATTTTTTTCAATTAATTTTAAAGATACTCCTTCTTTTAAATTTTCTGGGAATTGAAATTCAGTTTCATCATCTTCATTAGTTAATACTTCATATCCTAAAAAAATGCTCTTTCTCGAAGAAGCTCTGAATGCATATTTATTATCTTCAGATTTCAAATGAAGTGTTTTTCTTTCATGTTGTGAATTGCTCATTTGGCTTGCAACTGTCCTATTCCAAATTAATTCATATAATTTTTGATCATCTTGATTTAGATTAACTTTTTTAGGTGTTAATGAAATATTTGTTGGTCTAATAGCTTCGTGTGCTTCCTGAGAATTTTGGACTTTTGATTTAAAAATCCTAACGTTTTCTGAAAGGTAAGATTCACTAAAATCATTTTTTATAAGATTTCTTATTTCTTGCAAAGGAGGAGGCCCTGGATTTTCTTCAGAAAAAGGTTCTCCAGTATTTGGTGAGGTGCTAATAGAAATACCATCTGTTCGTAAATAAGTTATTAATCCTGCCTCATACAAATTTTGAGCTGCTCTCATTGTTCTATCAGCGGTATATCCAAGGCTACTTGCTGCCGACATTTGGAGAGTTGATGTTCTAAATGGCGCTTTAGGAGATCGTGATTGAGGTTTTGTTTGGATTTCAGAAATAGAAAAAATTGAATTATCTATTTCCGTTAAAATAGTCTTGACTTTTTTTTCGTTATTAACTGGATTTTTAGATAAGTTAACATCTCCTATACTAATCAAGTCTGCTTCGAGCAAAGCCCCCTCAAATTCAAACTTGGTAGATATTGGCCAGTATTCTTCTGCTCTATGAGCGTCTCTTTCATCTTCTCTTTCGCAAATAATTCTTAGAGAAGGAGATTGAACTCTTCCTGCAGATTTAGCTCTAGAAATATGACGCCAAAGGAATGGCGAAACTTTAAATCCTATTAAATGATCAAGAATTCTTCTTGTTAAATAAGCATCGACCATATTTTGATCAATCTCTCGAGGGCTTTCAATTGCTAATTTGATAGCAGATGAAGTAATTTCATTAAAGGTAATTCTTTTTATTTGAAGATTATCTAAAAGCTTCTTTTTTTCAAAATCTGCATATAAATGCCATGATATAGCTTCTCCCTCTCTATCTGGATCTGTAGCTAAATAGACACAATCTACCTCTTTGCAAATTTTTCTTATCTCTTTTATGGTTTTTTTTCCTTTAGGTGTTTCTTGCCATTTCAAGTCTGTCCAATCATCTGGATTTACTGCCTTCTCATCATCTGGCAGATCTCTAATATGCCCTAGGCAAGCCTTTACTTGCCAATTTTCATTAGGAAAATTTGCTTCTAAATAGCCTGTTATTTTTGATGCTTTAGCACCTGACTCAACAATTACTAAATTTTTCATTCCTTTTTAATATCTGATATTTGTTATTAATTTGTCAAGCCTTATTGAATTTTTAGGCAATCCTGAAGCAAATCATTCCCTTTAAAAATAAATCCTGAATAAAGCTGAATTAGATCTGCAGACATAATGAATCTTTCCTTAACATCCTCTTCTGACATCAATCCACCAGAGCCTATTAATGTAACTGTCGGCCCTGTAATTGACCTAACAAATTTTAAACATTCACTTGCTTTAAACTTTAAAGGCAACCCGCTGACCCCGCCAGGAATATTATATTTATGATCCACAGATGTATTTGTTACAATAAAACCATTAACATTACTTTCTAAAGAGTAATTAATAATTTTTTCAAGGTTTTCTTTTGATTCATTTGGTGAAATTTTAATTATTATTGGCTTTTTTTGTTTTGATCCCCCGCTCAACTGCTCGGACTTGTTCATAATTTTATCTATTAATTTGTTAAAAAAATCATTTAGAGTTAAATCTCTTAAATCAGCAGTATTTGGAGAAGATATATTTATCGCTAGGTAATCTGAGACATCATATAAATAATCCATTAAGTGCAAATAATCTTCATGCGCCCTTTCATTCAAAATCTCTTTCCCTTTACCCAAGCTAACGCCTAATATGCCTTTGAAATTCGTCTTATTTTTTTCTATATTTTTTAAAGCCTGAAAAACTCCAACATTATTGAATCCTAAGGAATTTACTATACTTTTGTCTTTGGCAAATCTATGAATTCTTGGTTTGGGATTACCCTTTTGAGGCTTTAAAGTTATAGTTCCGACCTCAACAAAACCAAAACCAAGCTGGCCTAAAATATGAAAATAATTTGCGTTCTTATCAAGACCTCCTGCTACTCCAATTTTATTTGGAAAACTTAATCCCATTAATTCCGTAGGTTTAATCTTAAAATTTTTAATAGAGAATGCTTTTTCTAAAATATTTAATTTATATAAAAGCTTTAAAGACTCTAAAGAAACCTTATTACTCATTTCAGGAGGCAAAAAATGAGCAATATTTAAAGCCAGTTTATTAAAATTCAATTAAATATCCAGATATAAGATTTTAAAAAATAAATTTTTATTCATCTATATTTACTAATGGAAGACCCCAAGAAAGCTTTGTTCTGCAGGCCTCAAAGTAATCATAATTCAAAGGGTGAATTAAAGTATAAGTCGAATCTTTTTGAGAAATTGTTATATGTGATTCTTCAATAATATCTGAGTCTAAATGACCATCAACCACTATTAATGACTTATTTTGACTTTCAAGTTTAATTTTTATTTTTTTATCAGCTGTCAAAATCATAGGGTTTGATGAGGCGCTTTGTGAAAACATAGGCATTATTGCAAATATTGATAAAGTAGGATCAATAATTGGTCCTCCTCCAGAAAAAAGATAACCTGTTGATCCTGTTGCGCTACTTACTATGACTCCATCAGATTTATGTTTTGAAATTAAGTTATCTTCTTGATAAATAGAAAAACTTGTCATTTGAGCTATTTTTTCAGAATGAAAAACAATTTCATTCACAGCAGCTTTTTTTATGCCTTTGCTAGTCAATAGTTCTAATAATGGCCTTTCTTCAGAAACATGCTCTCCGGCTATAATTTTTGAGAGCTCAGTAGAAATTGAATCAAAATCAATATCTGTTAAAAAACCTAATTTTCCGATATTTATTCCTAAAAAAGGTGTTTTTAAATTTAATAAACTTTCAATGGCGCTTATCATAGTTCCATCGCCTCCGATAACCAAAATTAAATCTACTTTTTCTCCAGAAATTTCTTTATAGATATCATTCGAGCTAATTGAGGATATGGACGAAATTGATACATTTGAATTTTTCAAAACTTCTACACAAATATCCAATGCGCCTTGATATTTTCTAGAAACTGAATGAATGATTGATATTTTTTCTATTTTTTTCATTTTACGATGTCTTATAGCCTTAATTATTATGCATTTCTTATGTCTTTGACCAGATAAATAAATAAAGTATCTATTAGGGCAATAAAAATTTTAAATATATATTTTGTTAAAGCAATGCTTAAAGCAACAATGAAGGTAAGTTCTCCAGCCAATACCCATACAAATGTATATATAAAAGTATCTAAAGCTTGAGATAGTAAAGTAGATACATTATTTCTTAACCAAAGATGTTTACCTCTTGTAATTACTTTTAATTTATGAAAAATCCAGACATCAAAAGTTTGACTTATTAGGTATGCGCTGATTGAGCCGATTACAAATATTGGCGAGTAAAAAGCCAGAGTTGAAATAGCTTCGTGCACCTTTTCAGAGGATTTAGCAATCTCAGAGGGTAAATAATAAGTGCTTATAAGCAAAGTAATCATTATTACAATATTTGCTATAGCTCCAAGTATTACGGCTTTATTGGCCTCTTTTCTGCCATATTTTTCATTAATTAAGTCTGTAGCGAAATATATTCCTGAGTACATTATTGCTCCCATACTTACTGTAAAGGTATATCCCATTATATTTAAATCACTAACTTTCCCTCCCTGCAAATTACCTAGTACTATTCCTAAAATAACGGCTGCATACAGACCCTCTTTCCCAAAAAAATAGAAAAGTATTACAGCCATTAATAAATCGTAAAAGACCGTAGCTACCCAAAGCCATTCAGGGTTGTTTAAGAAAAAATCTAAGTTCATTAGCTTATTTATAAGTTTAAGAGGATCTAATTTTCAGTTGATTCTAAGTCAAGCTTAGATTAAGTTATATCACTGCTCAACTAAGAAATATATATAGAGGATAAAAATGACAGATTTAAATACTTTTAGAGAAGATACTAGAAATTGGCTTGAAGAAAACTGCCCTCCTGAAATGAGAAAACCGATGTCTGCTGATGGAGTGTGTTGGGGCGGTAGAAAGTGTAAATTTAGTCACCCAGATCAAGAACTTTGGCTTAAGAGAATGGGAGAAAAAGGTTGGACAGCGCCCACATGGCCAAGTGAATATGGTGGTGGTGGTTTAAGTTACGATGAAAATAAAATTCTTGGAGAAGAATTATTGGCAATAGGAGCTAGGCCGGCTCTAGCTAGTTTTGGACTATGGATGTTAGGCCCTGCTCTTCTTGAATACGCTTCTCATGAACAAAAAATGGAACACATTCCAAAAATAGTAAAAGGTCAAATAAGATGGTGCCAAGGCTATAGTGAACCAGGCGCTGGTTCAGATCTAGCAAGCTTAAAAACTAAAGCAATAGAAGATGGGGATAACTTCATTGTCAATGGTCAAAAAGTTTGGACATCATATGCAGATGAATGCGATATGATTTTCACTTTAGTTAGAACTGGTCCTCTTGAGCCAAAGCATAATGGTATTAGTTTTCTCTTGATTGACATGGATCAACCTGGTGTTGAAACAAAGCCTATTAAACTTATTTCAGGAAAATCTCCTTTCTGTGAAACTTTTTTTACAGATGCAGTCGTTCCAAAAACAAACTTAGTTCATGATTTAAATAAAGGATGGGATGTTGCAAAAAATCTTCTTCAACATGAAAGAAAAATGCTTGCAAGCATGGGTGCTGGCGGATCTTCGCCTAAATCTAAAGGCAAATCAGGATCTGGTTTAGCTAATCTATCCAAAAAATATGTTGAAGAAAATAATGGAAAAATTGCCGATGAGGGACTTAGACAAAAAATTGCAAAGTCGGATATGGACGGTCATGCATTTAGCCTTACACTTAAAAGAGTCTCAGAAGAGTCTAAAAACTCAAATCATGGGCCAAGTGCTGCAACTTCTATTTTTAAATACTTTGGATCAGAACATAACAAACGTAAATATGAAATCATGATTGAAGCTATGGGCACTCGAGGCCTTGGATGGGAAGGTGGAGAGTTTGATCCTTTAGAACTTGCAATTACCAGAGATTGGTTAAGAACAAAGGCTAATTCTATTGAAGGAGGAACATCTGAAGTTCAATTGAATGTTATTTCAAAAAGAGTTTTAGATTTACCTCAACAATAATAAACTTTAATTAGGAGAAAGAAATGGCATTAACCTTAAGTGAAGAACAGTCTTTTTTAAAAGATACCGCTCAAAAGTTTTCTCGAGAAAGAACTCCAACAACACATTTTCGAAGCATTAGAGATTCAGAAAATCCAGAATGTTTTGATAGAGCGGTTTGGAAAGAAATGGCTCAGCAAGGTTGGACTGGTATTTTAGTTCCAGAGGAATATGGTGGTTCTAATTTTGGAGTAGCAGGTATTGGGGTTGTTTTGGAAGAATTAGGGAGAACTCTTACCCCCTCTCCTCTTTTTGCTACTGGAGTTATTTGTGCGAGCCTAATCAAAGAAGCTGGCAATGATGATCAAAAAAAAGATTTTCTATCTAAGATCGTATCCGGCGATATAACAATGGCTTTTGCTTTAGAGGAAGGCCCTCGTCACAATCCTTTTTCGCTTAAAGTTGAAGCAAAGAAAGAAGGAAGCTCATATATTCTAAATGGGAAAAAAACTTTTGTGATAGATGGAGGTTTTGCCGATAAAATTATTATTGCAGCTAAAACTTCTGAAGAAGGAATATCCCTTTTTATTGCCGATAAAGATCTTAAAGGAATGAAAATTACACCCACTTCCATGGTTGATCATAAAAATGCTGCAAATATAGAATTTGATAATTTAGAGATTAGTGAGGAAAATCTTTTGGGATCTGAAAATAATGCTAAAGAAATTATAGAAAAAATTCTAGATTTAGGAAGAGCTGTCCTTTCAGCAGAGATGTTAGGAGGCGCCTTAGAGGCTTTTGAAATAACTATTAATTATATTAAAGAGAGAGAACAATTTGGTCAGAAAATTGGTTCTTTTCAAGCTTTACAACACAGAGCTGCTCTAATGTTTACTGACTTAGAGCTATGCAAGTCTTGTGTGTTAGAAGCCATTACCGCTTTTGATGAAGGCTCGAATGACATACAAAGAGTGGTAAGTTTAGCTAAATCCAAAATTGGTGAAGCTTTTTTTAATATTTCAAACGAAAGTGTCCAAATGCATGGAGGAGTTGGAGTAACTGACGAATATGATATAGGTCTCTTTATGAAAAGAGCTAGAGTTGCTGAACAAACATTTGGAAATTCTGAATATCATAGAAATAGATACGCTGAACTTACAGGTTTCTAGTATGGAGAAAAATAGTATTGCCAATTTATTAGAGGTAATGCGAAATCTTAGGGATCCTGAAACAGGATGTGAATGGGATAAATCTCAAACTTCTAAATCGTTAATTCCCTTTCTTGAAGAAGAAGCTCTAGAGGTTATAGAGGCCATAAAAAAAAATGATCCTGAAAATTTAAAGGAAGAACTTGGCGATTTACTATTACAAGTAATTTTCCATTGCGAAATAGCAAATGAAAAAAAACTATTTAATTTTTATGATGTAGCAGATAGTCTGAGTAAAAAGCTTATTAGAAGACATCCTTATGTATTTAGTTCCAAAAGAAAACATACTCTTGAGGAACAAAAAAAAGCTTGGATAGAAATTAAGCATCAAGAAAATATAAAGAAAAATAAGAAGTAAGAATTAATACAGATGGGTTTTATTAAACATAATTTAATTGGAATTTCTTCTTCCTGTGTTTTGATTATCAACACTTTATTGCTCGCAATTTTGATGATTCCACTTGGAATAATTAAATTTATGATTCCTCATAAAAAATTCCAAGCTTCTTTCACGAAATTGATAATTAAAATAGGTGAAATTTGGATATTTATTAATTCTATTTGGGTCATAGGATTGCATAAACCAAATATAAAGATAGAAGGACTAGAAAATTTTGATAAAAATTCATGGTATCTAGCTACTTCCAATCATCAAAGTGCAGCAGATATTTTTTTGGTCCAAAAAATAACCAATAGAAAAATTCCAATGCTTAAATTTTTCATTAAATATATTTTGGCTTTTGTTCCAATAATTGGGATATGTTGGTGGGCATTAGACATGCCTTTTCTTAAAAGATATTCAAAAAAACAAATTAAAAAAAATCCTAATCTCAAAGGAAGAGATTACAAAGCAATGAAAAAATCATTAGAACATTACTCTCTTCATCCGGTATCAATTTTTAGTTATGCTGAAGGAACTAGATTCACGAAAGAAAAGCATGAAAAGCAAGATAGTCCCTATGAAAATCTTCTTAGACCAAAAGAAGGAGGATTGGCAATAGCTTTAAGCAATGTTTCCAAAATTGAGTATTTAATCGATATGACATTTATCTACGAATCAAAAAATTTATCATCTTGGAATTTTATGTGTGGAAAAATAAAAAATATTAAAATTTTTATTTCTAAAATAAAAATTCCAGCGCATTTCAGAAATGAAAATTTAGCAACTAATGATTCTCTAAGAACAGAATTTAAAGTATGGTTAAATGAGATTTGGAAAAATAAGGATAATTTAATCTCAAATAATAAATCCTTTTAAATTTTTCAAATTACATATATTCAATGAAAATTTTTCAAATAATTATTCTGTTAGTCATTTCTAACCTAACTGTCACTCTAGAAGATAAAAAGTCTATCTTTGAAGATGTGTTAATTGAAGTCGAAGAAACCTTAATAAAATATCATTTTAAAAAAAATGTTGAAATTGATAATGTAGAAGTTAAAAAAAAATATCTAAATACTATTGATAGTCAAAAAGTATTTTTTACAAGAGATGAATTCAAAGAATTTATTATTAGCGAAACTCATTCTAAAAAAGATCAAATAGACTTTTCACTTGAAGCCTTTAATGCTTTTAAGAGAAGATCTATAAATTTATTAAATTTTCAAAAAGAAAAAGTCTTAACCATTTCAAATGAAGCTCAATTAAACACAAATTTATTTGTATTTAAAGATAGAGAAAATTTGAAGAGATTTAATTCTTTAAAGGAAATTTTTGATTATCATTTTATAGAAGCTAAAAGCGAATTAATTTCAATTTACTTAAAGGAAGAGAATCTATCAAAATCCATAAAAAAACTTATAAAACGTTTAGACAATAGAATAAAGAGCCTAAATAGAGTTTCAAAAGATGATGTGTTTAGTATATACGTTAATAGTTACACTAGTTTTTATGATCCTCATACAAATTATATGACTCCCAAATCTCAAGAAGACTTTGAGATTAATATGTATTTATCACTTGAAGGTATAGGTGCCATCCTTTCTTCTGATGATGGTATTACAAAGATTACTCGTTTAATACCGGGTGGTCCTGCTGAAAAATCAGGTCTCATTAAAGTCTCAGATAAAATTGTAGGAGTTGCATCAACTTTAGATGATGAACTTGAAGATGTAAGAGATTGGAGAATTGATGAAGTCGTCAAGTTAATAAGAGGCCCCAAGCAAACTGCGGTTAAACTTGAAATTTTGTCAGCTTCTGCTTCTGATGATGAGGCGGGAAGAATAATAGAGATTACTCGAGATGTGGTAAAGCTTGAGGATCAAGCTGCTAAAAAGAAAGAGATTAATATAAGCAGAAATGGAAATTCTTTTAATATAGGAGTCATCGAATTGCCTACTTTTTATATGGATTTTGAGGCCTACAAAAAAAATAGATTTGATTATAAGAGTAGCTCAAAAGATGTCAGGAATTTATTAAGGGAATTAAGTAAAAATGATTCTGATGGCATAATAATTGATTTAAGGGGGAATGGCGGCGGGTCTCTGTACGAAGCTTACTCGTTGGCAAAACTATTTATCGGAAGAGGAAATGTGGTTCAAGTAATGGAGTCTAATGGATCGATTCAACCTTTAGGTCACACTATGGGTAGGCAAAATTATTCTGGTCCTATTGCTATATTGGTTGATAAATTAAGTGCTTCTGCATCAGAAATATTAGCTGGCGTTATTCAGGATACAGAAAGAGGTTTAATCATCGGCAGTCAGACTTTTGGCAAAGGGACTGTGCAAAGAATGCAAGATCTTTCATATGGTCAAATTAAATTTACTGAACAAAAATTTTATAGGGTTTCGGGACAGAGCACGCAACATGAAGGTGTGAAACCAGATATTGAAATTCCTTATGTTTTTGATGATGATGAGATTGGAGAAATGAGTTATGAAAATGCCCTACCATATGATGATATTTCTCCTGTTTACTATAAATCTTTCGACCAAGTATCGGATATTTCACCACTAAGAAGAGACTCGAAAAATAGAATAAGAAAAAATTCTATGGATTCTTATATTAGAAAAAGTAAAAATCTAATCAATAGAGATGAAATAACAAATTTACTTCCTGTAAATCTAAATAAAAGAAAAATCTTAAGAAAAAAAATAGAAAAAGAGAGGGTAAATATTGAAAATATTTTTAGAATTTCAATTGGTCTTGATCCCTTCAATTCATATAAAGAATATCTTGATTCAGATTCAGAAGAAATAATTGATAAGAAAAATGAAATTATTTTAAATGAGGCAGCTAATATATTAATTGATCAAATTTCTTTAAGATACTCATCAAGATTATCTTTAAGAGAAAATTGAAAATGAAAATAGTATCTTTTAATGTCAATGGTATCAGAGCAAGATTTCACCAAGTTGAAGAATTAGTAAAAACTCAAAATCCAGAGATTATTTGTTTTCAAGAAACTAAAGTTCACAATGATGATTTTCCATTTGAGTCATTAGATAATCTTGGATATAAAATTATTATCAATGGTCAAAAAGGTCATTATGGCGTTGCTACTTTTTATAAAACTGACTTAGTAGATTCGTCTTTAGGTTTTTCTTCAGATTCTGAAGATGAGCAGTGTAGATTAATTACCAGCACGCATAAAATAAATAATACTGAAATTACATGTATCAATGGCTATTTTCCTCAAGGAGAAAGCAGAGATCATCCTAAAAAGTTTCCTTATAAAGAAAAGTTTTTTAAGGATCTAATGATTCATTTAGACCAAAACTTTAGGAAAGACCAAAATATTGTAATTCTAGGTGATCTAAATATTTCTCCAGAGGATATAGATATAGGTATTGGAGAGGATAATAAAAAGAGATGGTTAAGATCAGGCAAGTGTAGTTTTCTTCCTGAGGAAAGAGAATGGTTGCAAAATATAAAAGATTGGGGCTTTCAAGACAGTTATAGAAAAATTAACCCCACCTCAAATGATGAATACAGTTGGTTTGACTACAGAAGCAGAGGCTTCGATGACAACCCAAAAAGAGGCTTAAGAATTGACCATTTATGGGTAACTTCATCTCTGTATGAAAAAGTTAATACCGTGGGAATAGATTATAAAATTAGAGGGATGGAAAAACCTTCTGATCATGCCCCTGTGTGGACAGAATTTTCTATTTGATTCTCTTTTTTATAAAGAAATTTTTTAATATAAAAGCAGCATTTTCTCCCATCAACCCAAACTCTGCTTTTATTTTGTGGTTTAAATTAAGCTCAGTGAGAAAATTATTATTGCTTAAGGGTACACCGTTTTTATCATCTAAAGCGCCAATTACTAGCCTTTCAATTCTCGCATTAATCATTGCCCCGTAACACATTATGCAAGGCTCTAGAGTTACATATAACGTAGATTTAGGAATTCGATAATTTAGTTGTCTATCAGATGCTTTTCTTAAAGCTAAGATTTCAGCATGTCCGGATGGATCATTTAGTTTTATAGATAAATTATGGGCTTGAGAAACTATTTTATTATTGTTTGATATTACCGCACCTACAGGAACTTCTCCTTTTAATTCAGCAAGCTTTGCTTCATCCATAGCAATAGTCATCATTTCTATATCAAACTCTGAAAACATTAATCGTCTTTATTAGTTAACTTATTCATTTCTTCTTCATAAACTATTAATTCAGTATTAGAAATACGATCTATATAAAGCTTACCAAATAAGTGGTCTATTTCATGTTGGAAGACTGTAGCTAAAAAACCTTCTAGTTCAACTTCTTTTGGTTGAGCTTTTTCATTTAAGTATTTAACTAATATTTTCTTTGGTCTTTCCACATAACCCCTCAGAGCTGGAATACTCAAACACCCTTCCCAAAAACCTTGATTAGCTTTATCTAAAATAGAAATTTCTGGATTGAAAATAATAAACTCGGGAGAATTATCTATACCTGGATATCTTTCAGATGAATCTTCAAGCCTAATAACAGTTAACTGTCTAGATATAGCTATTTGTGGAGCTGCTAGACCAATACCTCCAGCTTCCTCCATCACTCGCCACATTCGACTAATAAGATCTTTTGTTTCAGGTAAAATAATCTCTTCTTTAGTGAATGGCTTAGCGGTTTTTCTTAAAATGGGATTACCCATCTTTATAATTTCTTTATGTCCCAACATTTATTAAATTATAAGCTTTTATAAATTAATTTGACCTTTTTAATTGCTGAGAAAAGGCAAAGCTTATAAAAAAAACACAAAAAATATTAACCATAACTATCAGTTTTTGTATTGTGGCCTGCTTAATCATCTCATTCATATCTTCCATAGGATTTCCTCCTGATAGCTGGTAGATAACATAAGCAAAGGTTGAAACTAGTAAAAAAAATAAAACTAATGAAAAAAACTTATCTGCATGACTTCTATAAAGAACAATTAGGTACAAAAATGAAGCTGGTATAAGAAATCTAAAAGCATTTAAAGCAAAAAAAATGTGTTCGTCCATATATAAATCATGTGGCGTCAACCCAACTCCAGCAAAAAAAAATGATCCGAGCATAAAGAATGCAGATCCAACTAAAGCTAAAAAATAGTTAATTTTATCTTCTTTAAAAATCTGAGGAATAAATAAAAAAGCAATACCAGCAAATCCAAACAGAAAAAGAGAGAAGGCAAAGAAAAAAGATGAAATAAAATTAACCTCACCTGAATGAGATTGATATCCCCCCAGATCGCTTAGAAAATTATGTGTGAAGGAATATCCACTCTGAGAATTGTCATGAATATTTCCTCCTGGATAGAAAAAAATAGAAATTAATATTCCTATACTAAAAACTATAGGAATAAACCTTATAAAATTAATAAATAATATACTTTTCATTTCAATTTAGAGATAAAACCTCTCCAGGTTTAACGACTTGAAAAAAATTAGAAGATAAATTCAATTCGACAAGTTCTTTCTTTAATAATATAGGAGGTTCTTTAACCGGCTCATCTGTCAAAATAAATGTACCCCAGTGCATGCCTATAGATTTTTTTGCCCTCATATCTAAAGCTATCTGGACTGCCTCTTTAGGATTCACATGACTAAATTTCATGAACCATTGAGGGGAATAGGCTCCTATTGGAATCATTGCTAAGTCTGGTGATCCTAATTTTTTATAAATTTCTTTAAAATCATCTGAATAGCCTGTATCTCCAGCATGAAAAAGAGAAATAGTTTTGTTCTTCATGAACCATCCACCCCATAAACTTTCACTTCGATCAAACAAACCTCTTGCAGACCAATGCTGAACAGGAGTGAAAGTAAACACTGTATCTCCAACTCTTTTTTCATCCCACCACATAAAATCAAAAACGTTTTTAATACCAGCTTTTTTAAGTAATTTTTTGTCTCCTTTAGGGACGAAAAATAAAACATTAGGAAATTTTTTAGAAATCTTTTTTAAACTTCTTATATCTAGATGATCATAATGGTTATGACTTATGGTCACTATATCTATATTTGGCAAATCGTCGATATTCAAAGCTGGAGGAATTAAACGCTTTGGACCAGCAAAAGAAAGAGGAGAGGCTCGATTAGAAAAAACAGGATCAGTCAAGATAGTTATTCTTCCTTCTTTTATTAAAAAAGTTGAATGGCCAATCCAGACAGCGTAATTTTCTTCTTTACTTGCAATATTCTTCCAATCTTGAGAAATTTCAATTTCTACCCTTTCAGGACTTACTCTTTCCCTTCGCCATTTTAATAATTCTGAAAAACTTCTTTCAGTTTTTGAAACTTCATTAGTATTTTTATAAGGTTCGTTCATAGCGCAATTAGAAAGAAAAAGAACAAAGATGAGAAACCATGATTTATTCATATTTAAAATTAAGTAGTCTTTATTCGTCTAATATCCAAGATATATTGGTTATAATCAACATAAATTTTGGACATCTTAAAAATAAAAAAAAGCTTTATAGCTGAGTCAAAAAAAGATACTAAACCTAGGGTTTTAGTTGATTACTTAGATGAATATATTTCTATTAAATCTATTGCGCATGGATTAAATCAATCTGTTCTAGACTCTTTTGAGTCAATTTATAATCATTTAAATATAAATGAATCCATTCAAGATCTCTTTCGAGCAAAAGTAGTAAATTTATCTGAAAATCAACCTGCTCTTCATTGGCAATGTAGACAAGAAGATATATTGTCGGAAAATGATTTAATAGAATCAATAGAAGTTTTAAAAGCTGACTTATTAAGTAAAAATATTAAGAATATTGTAAATTTAGGAACTGGAGGATCATTTGAAGGCCCAAAATTACTAATTGAATCCTTAACATATTTACCAACTCATAAATTTAATTATTTTTTTATTTCTGGCTCAGATCCAGCTGAAATAGAAGAATTATTAAATCAGTGTGAATCCTCAGAAACAGTCTTTATTGTTTCATCTAAATCTTTAAATACCATTGAAACTATTACAAATTTTGATATTGCAAAAGAATGGGTTTTAAGAAATAACAAATCTTCTAAAAAAGAAATTATGGATTCTTTTTTTGCAGTGACTGCAAATAAAGGTCGAGCTAAAGAGTTAGGTTTTTTAGATGAAAATGTATTTTCATTTGCAAAAGAAATAGGTGGTCGTTATTCAATATGGTCTGCAATTTCTCTTCCTGCAATTATAGAACTAGGTGATGAATTTATTGATTTTTTATCAGGTGCTAACAAAGCTGATTTAGAGATAAGAGAGAATATTAATTATATAAAAACATTAAAAACTTTATCTTTTACAGACATCTGGAATAGTAACTTTTTAGGTAAAAATATTAAAGTCATCCTTCCTTATTCTTGGAAATTGAGATCTATCTCTAATTATCTTCAACAATTAGAAATGGAGTCCTTAGGTAAAAGATCTCATCCTGATTCTGTTTTTACATCCACTAGTCAAACTATATATGGTGGATTTGGTCCTTCAGCTCAACATTCCTACTTCCAGATGCTGCATCAAGGCACATCTAATAGTGCTGCTGATCTTATTTATATTGCTAATAAAAAATCTAAAAAGTCTTTAATTAATTCTCAAGCACAAACCCAGAGTGATCTCTTTATTAATTCTCCGGAAGAATTTAAAGGATCTAAACTAGAAGTAAATAGTAATATTTCGGTAAACTTATTTAAATTAAGCGAATTAACTCCATTCACCTTGGGATATCTTTTAGCTTCTTGGGAGCATAAAGTTTTTATTTCTGCTCAAATGCTTCAAATCAATCCTTTCGATCAATTTGGAGTTGAGGCTGGAAAATTTTTAGTGGATTAAAAATATTTTTATATTATTTTTAAAACATTTTCAGGCGGTCGGCCTATAATTCCTTGATCTCCTTTTATCACTATAGGTCTTTCGAGAATTTTTGGAAATTTTACCAAACAACCAATCAAATAATCTTCTGATAAGGCTAAATTAAATAATTTGTTATCTTTATATTCTAATTCTCCCTTCCGTATTAAGTCTCTTACTGAGCATTTCAAGGCTAATATTAAAGATTTAATTATTTTTTTTGTCAGACCTGTCTCAAGATAGAGCACAACAACTATATTAATTCTATTATCTTCAAGTATCTTAAGAGTTTCTCTTGATTTGCTGCATCCAGGATTGTGATAAATGGTTATAGATTTCATTTCTTAACTAAATATTCAAAATTATTTTCTAGTTCCTGTCGATTGAATAATATCTCTCTTTTTTCTCCAAAAATGATTGCTTTTAAGAAAGCGGGTAATTCATATAAAGAGATTCTTAATCTAATGAGCTTTCTTGATATCCAAGAATCATTTAAATAATTCTTATTTCTAACTTGACTGATAGAAGTTTTATCTCCTTTAGTTTCTTTATTAATGTGCATCATTTGCACAGCTGGCGCAGGTTCTAGTTGTCTATACTGAATCCATTTTCTTGACCAGAAAGCTGCATCAATCATGGCGTATTGAGATAGTTCATGATAAATCTTTGATGCTAATTTTGGAGCGATTATATAAGCTCCAAGACCATCTTTATTCTGGTAAATTTTAATTGCATTGGTTTTAGTTAAATTTTCTGTCCAAATAATTTTTTTACCAAAAATATGCTTTCTTGGCACAAACTCTAAATCATATGCAACATTCCACTCATCTGAAACTCTTTCAATATAATTTAATATCTTCTTAATTCTGTCGCAAAAAATGACATCATCTTCAATTATCAAGCATTTATCTTTTTCTTGACTAACCCTTTTCCAGGCTTTGCGATGCGAATGAAAACAGCCAATATCTTTAGGGAAAATATTTCTAGTCCATTTGTTTGCTGCTTGTTGAAGATCATTTTCAGTTAATTGAGATCCATTGATAGCATCAATAAACTCTATTTCTAAATTATGTTTTTTTGCTTGTGAAATCTGGAAATCCCTTCTTTCTTGATAACCCTTCAAACTAATTATAAATATCTTCATATCTTTGTGTTTTCTAAAGCTTCAAATTAGTCAATTTTGAAATAAATAAAAACTTTTTTGATCTATTTGTTGTCATATAGAGGTAATTATTTATTTATTTCTGAAACAATTGGCTATTTAAGGTATCTGTAAAATACACATTATGAAAGAATATATTGAATCTATTGTGCTTTTTTTTAAAGATTATCCTGCCTATGCAATCGGTTTCTTTTTTAGTGGATATTTGATCGGTGTTTTTTATTTTTAAGTGCCTTCAAATTAAATTAACTAGTTCATTTCTAATTTCGTTTCTTTCTATGTTCTTATCTAAATCTGACCATGAAATATCTTTAGCCATCAACATTGAATAAACCTTTTCTGTTTTTGAAATGTTGTTTTCTTTGAAAAAGTTTAAGACCTCTAAAGCTCCAGATCTATTATTGCAAACAAGAATCATTTCACATCCTGCTTCAATGGATAGCCTAGCTTTGTTTTTAAAGTTTCCAGCTATATCGGCGCCCTTCATGGATAAGTCATCGCTAAAAACAATTCCCCTAAAATTAAGATTTCCACGAAGAATATCTTGAATCCACTTTTTAGAAAAACTTACTGCCAATTCATCAATTTCAGGAAAAGTAATATGAGCTGTCATAACTCCATCTAATAGATCACTAATCTCTTTGAAGGGCATTAAATCATGAGTCTGTAATTCTAATAAAGTTCTCTCATCAATCGGAGCTTCCAGATGACTATCTTCTTCAATTCCACCATGGCCTGGAAAGTGTTTTCCTGTCGCAGCCATGCCTCCCTCAGCCATCCCTAAAATAAATGCTTTTGCAGAATTAATAACAACTTCAACATGCTCGGAAAAAGATCTATCACCAATAATGCTACTTGTATTTCTATCAATGTCTAGAACAGGAGCAAAACTAAGATCAATTCCGGTCGCTATCATCTCAGTAGCCATTAACCACCCTGTTTTTCGGCACATGGAAAGTCCTTTTTCAGCATCATGAGCAACTAAATCTCCTAATCTTTGCATTGAAGGAATTTCCGAGAAGCCATCTTTAAATCTTTGCACCCTTCCACCTTCTTGATCTGTTGCAATTAATATTTCTGGTTTGATTGACTTGATCTCAAAACACAAGTCAATAAGTTGATCTTTATTTTCAAAATTTCGAGAAAAAAGTATTAGTCCGCCAACATGGGGAGACTTAACCAATTTTTTATCTTCATCTGTTAATGAAGTGCCCTCAATATCGAGCATGATTGAAGCATTATTCATGAATTAAAGTTATTTTATTTAATGTATGAACAACAATAATCCATTAAAGATAATACTTCTAATTTAAATTTAGAATTTTCAGGAACTTCAAATGACATTCCTGAATTTATATTTTTCCATTTTGTCTCTCCTGGAAGCAAGATTTTTACTTCGCCAGATAATATTTCCATAATTTCTTTTTCAGAAGTTCCAAATTCGTATTCGCCAGGCATCATGATTCCTAAAGTCTTTTTTGATCCATCAGATAAGGTGATTGATCTACTGGATACTTTTCCATCAAAATATATATTAGCTTTCTTTTCTATTGAAACATTTTTTAAAACTTCCACTTAAACTCCTTTAATTAAATTTCCTTTTTTCTTTATATCAGATACTGTTGGCATATGATAAATCTTTACAAATTAGATCCATATTTATTCTTTATTGGTAGATTATTATTAGGACTTTATTTTCTCTTGCCTGGAATATCTAAAATTCCTTCCTATTCGCAAACTCTTTTACTGATGATTTCAAAAGATGTGCCGCTAGATCAAATAGCTTTACTAATAACTATTTTTTTACAAATATTCTTCGGGACATTACTCATATTAAATAGAAATTTAAGAATTAGCTGTATATTTTTGTTTATATTGACTATTTTAATAAATTTTTATATTCATGATTTCTGGAATCTGACAGGAGACTCTACACAAGGACATGAAACTCAAAATTTTGTTAAAAATTTAGGAATAGCTGCCGGTTTATTAATTTTAGCAACTAAAGATTCTAGAAATCTTCAAAATAAAAGTAGTTAACGCCGTCATTAGCATTAAAATTTTTTGCCATGCTAGCGGCTAATTTTTCTGCTTTAACGCTTCTAAATTTCTTTAAACTGCCTCGCAAAAAAGGATTAATCAAACCTGCAAGTTCTTGACCTAAGCCTTCTAAATATCTTGATTCGTTTCTTTGTCCTATTAATAAGCTAGGTCTATATATGTTTGTCATAGAAAAATTCATGTTTATAATTTCTTTTTCAATCTCTCCTTTTATCTTTAAATAAAAATTATTTGCTTGAGCATGCGCGCCTACAGAAGAGATTAAACTTATTTTTTTGACGTCCTTCTCTATGCATTTTTTAGCTATTAATAAACTGTAATCAAGATCAACTTTTTTAAATTCTTTTTGGCTACCAGCTTTTTTAATTGTAGTTCCTAAACAAATATAAACATGATCACATTCAGGCAAAGATATTTGATTTAATAATTCAAAATTTATCTCAACGACATTTATATTTGAAGCAATTTCTATAATTGGTCTTCTAGAAAGAGCTGAAACTGAAAAATTTTTTTTTGATAGTTCTTTGAGGAGGTGAGTTCCTACTAATCCAGTTGCTCCAACTACTAGCGATTTTTCCATTTGCTAATTTTTAATTCAAATTTTCGATTAAGAAATTGATGCTATCAACCATTGAAGCGTTGCGCGCTTTCCAATTACATCCTAAATGCGCTCCTATAGGAACTACTCCAGATTCAATAAGCTTCATTCTTCCTTCAGGAGTGTTCATATTAAATTTATTCCCATCATTGTCTTCATAATAAAGAACGCCCTTGGCGTCAATTATCCCTGGACGATCACTTAAAGCTATTGCATCAGGTAAATATTTTACTGGATCAATTCGGTCAAATGAGTGATGACTTCCTTCATAAAGAATTACATTACTATTGCCACCAGATTCATTAATTGCATCTGATAAATTTTCAATCAAAATCGAAGGAGTATAATCATCATCTTTTCCAATAAGACTAAGAATAGGATTTTTATTCCACCTCATTTCTTCAGGCCAAACGTATGCTCCTGGATAAAACGCTAGAACTGCTTTAAATCTCTCTCCATTAGGCGCTAATTTTTCTGCTAGTGGCTCCCATGATGAATATATTGCTGTTGAGCCACCAAAACTCCATCCTGCTATGAAAATATTATCTTTTTCTATATCGGGATGAGTAGATAAAATCTTTAAACCTTCGTAACAATCAGTTAATGACATAGAAACAGTAACCTGCATTTGATCTTGATATATTGAAGAAACGTTTCTTGAGGTAAAACTTTCAACTTTAAAAACTGCAAAGCCATTTTTGAGAAAATTAACAGCTTGATCCTGAGAGCTTGTTCCCCACCCCATACTTCCGTGCATACATATAACCAAAGGATATGAAGATTTTTTCTCTTCCGGAAAGATTAAAGTTCCAAATACTTCTTGTTCCTCATGAGATTGAGAATTGATAATTTCAGTAAATTCAAAGGGGTTAGAAGATTTGTAAAAAATATCGCCCTGATCGCCAGATTTAAAGTTCATTTATTACTTATTCACAATATAGTTTTCATATAATTGAGGAATAAATTTTTCACTTTCTCCAGATTCTTCAATATTATGCAACATCCAAGCTTTTATCCTTTCTTCTGAAGCAAAAAATTTGCAAGCAAACCATGTAAGAGCTTTCCCAATAATTGGGGCTTCACACTTAATAAGCATTTCTGTTTCATAAATGACGCCCTTTTCTGTTTCTTTATAAAAATGAAGTAAGTGAGCAATTTTTATTCCAAGTATTCCCATTTCAAAATTAAAAGCCTCCCTATCAAATTGAGTTACCAAAACACTTTCTTTAACTACAAAGCCTTGAAAAATTTCGTGAATACTCAATTGTGAACCAGGAATTATTTTACCCTCTTCATTTAAAATCTTTTTTTTCCATTTTACTTTTATATGATCATGAGGATGCCAAAGTTTATATGAATCAATTTCATGACCATCAAAGCCTTTTCCATTAAAGCTAGTGATTTGATCTATATTTTCAAACCACCATATTAAGTGATCAATTTTTACTCCTTTCATTACTTCATGAATGATAGTGGCTTTAAAACCTCCGCCTGATAATTTTTTAAAAGTAGTATCTGCAGAATTAAATGACTTCATAGGGCCAAAAAACCCAATTTTTTGTTTATTTTTCATCAAATTTTTAGTCAAAAAGACAAATTGCTCTGGCTTCAATGCTCTCTCTAGGAGAGACTTTTTTCCCATTCAGAGAAGGATCATCAAAAGCGCTATGCAAAGTTGGTAAAAAAGGACTAGCCTCTGAATCATAAGTTTTGAACATTAATAATTCTTCAGCTGTCATGTTTGGGTAATAAAACCAAGAGTGATCTTCATTATGACTAGATTGATAAATTTCAACTTGAATATCATTTTGTTCGCCTTCTAAGTAATTATAAAGATCGGTTGGTATAAGTTCTTTTTCAGAAACAGTGCGTGAGTCGCAAAGGGCAAATGGAGCATCCAAACCATCTTCATCAAATCTACGCCAAAGATTATAAACAACTATTTTTTTAGGATTGAAACCAGTTTCTTCAAAAAAAGGCTCTAATGTGTCTTTAAACTTAGGAGTAAAGTCATTGTGAACCAAACGATGCGCTCCTTTTCTTTTACCAGATTCAGCTTCAGCTTCGTTTCGTGATATGTGTGAAATTATCTCTACATGATCAGCATTAGTTTTAGATTTAACTAAATCTCGAATTTCTTGATAATAAATTTCAGAGATTTCCTGGTCATCGTAAAAATTGACTACCTTAGAGACGTGATTCAATAATTCAAAATCTGAATTTGTGAGATTATAATTACCTAACCTGGCATTTTTAATTTCTTTCAAATAACTCTTGTGATTCGGCATGTTTGGATCTTCATCTATCAATCCAAATGCAGGTTTTTCTTCATAATTCTTAAGATTATTTCGATAATTAAATAAAGCTTTTATAGTTTTTATACTTTGATCCATTTTATTCTCCTTAAGATATTATGAACTTCATCCTTAAAATATTCAAAAAATTTAGCTTAGGCTCATCACACATAAAGCGGCTTTGCTTTAAAATACCTTTTAAATCCATTTAAAAAAATTATCTTTAATTTTATTTAATATTTTTTGCCTAAGATGCTAATTTTAACAGTCTCCATGTCCTTGGAATAAACCAAGTAACAATAAGAGAGAAAATTATTCCTAGAGAATAACTAATTAGATATCCTGAATAACTATCAGTTCCAAGATTTTCTTCCAATTGTGTAATTAGAATCATCGCTAGAAAAACAACTATCGTACTAATTATGCATATAAAGATATTAGATGGATTACCTGTCTTAATATTTATATTTGATATGCCTAAATACCATCCTAACATCACACCTAAAAACCAAGTGCTTGGTTCATGACCCTCTAGTTGTGGATAAAAAAGAAAGAAAGTGAGTTGAAATGTCAATATAAGCAAAATCCATATTTCCTTACTCAATTGCTCATAAATTTTTAAAGTAACAGCTGACTGCCATAAAATTAAAATTAATAGGCCAATCAATAAGCCTGAAATAACGTCTCCTAGATCATGTACGCCTAAATACATCCTACTAAAAGCTATTGCTACTATAAGAAGACCTGCACTTAAAGAAATCCATCTTTTTTTTAACTCATATGCCAAAAGACCCCATAGTGTAACCGCTATCTGGGAATGACCACTTGGCCATCCAAATGAATTTCCCACTCTAGGATCAAGCATAAACTCCGAAGGCGGTCTCGGATCTTGAAAATAAACTTTTAAAAATGCATTTATCAATCCTGAAATAAAGAGAAGCATTGCTACTCGAGAAAATCTTAAGGGAGACCAAAAAAAATAACCAAAAGAAATAAATAAAATTAAAAAAGTTGGATAACCGGCAAGAGAAATAGTTTCAAAAAAAAATGAGAGTGCAGGAGATCTAATATCTAATATCCAAGATAAATCATTCCAAATAGAGATATTTTCCATAATAATATTTCGTCAAAATAAAGATTATTTATTTTTTAATTGTTGAGTCAATAACTAATTTATCAGCACTTTTAATTTCACTGTATCTGTCATGGGTATTGCCAAATAATTTTTCAGGCGATACTGATTCTAATTCACCGTCTGTACTTTCCGGATCTGAAAAAAATCCTAGTACATATCCGCCTTTAGAATAGCCCATTAAAGCTCTTAATTCTGGAGATAAGTTTTTGGCAATGTGTGGAGGACATGAAAGATATTGATTTTCTTCTTGTCTTAACCAAGTTGGGGCATAGTGAAGAAAAACACCTAGTCTATTGAAATCAGAATCGTTTGAACCACCTCCGTGCATAACGGATCCTGTGTAAATTAAAACAGAGCCTTTTGACATTTCTGCATAACAAATTTCATCTTCTGAAGGCTGTCTATCTTTTTCCCATTTATGAGAACCAGGAACTACTTGGGTTGCACCATTTTGTTTGGTGAAATCTGAAATTGCCCAAACTGTACTTAACTGTGTTTCTATTTTTCGAGGAATGTACCCGCCCCATACGCCTCTATCTCTATGAAGAATCTGCTTACTTTCTTTAGGGGCTATATCAATAGCTGAAGTGAAGTGAAGCTGATAGCCATCACTATTTGGCTCAAGAAAATTCTTAGAGACCGAGTTAATCATAGGATTTAAGGCCAACACCCTACATTCTTCTGATCTAGCTATTAAAGCACCAACTCTTCTAGTCTTAAGCCCAGTAAAATCATCTTGCCCTTCTTTAGTATTAGCCAAATATGGATTCAGCTCTTCTTTGATTTTATCTATTTGGTTCTTAGATAATACATTATCTATAATTACGCCGGCATCTTTATCCAATACTTCTAAAATTTCCTCGGTACTTGCATTTGAGCTTAAGTGTTGAATTCCCATGAATTTAATAATCCCAGATAATTAAAGATTAGTAAATACTATATGTATTAAGATAAGCTTCATTATGGATAAAAAGACAGGAAAGCTTTTACATGATCCAGTTTTCCCCTTACTACTAAGAATGTCGGCGCCAAATACTGTTGCTTTTTTAATACAAGCTATAGTTGTTCTAGCTGAAATTTGGTTTTTAAGTAAACTCGGCACCACTTCTTTAGCGGCTATAGCTCTAGCTTTTCCTGTTGTAATGCTTACCCAACAAATGGCGCATGGTGCTTTAGGAGGAGCTGTATCATCCTCTATAGCAAGAAGCCTTGGATCTGATGATGTTGAAAGAGCTGAAAATTTAATATGGCACTCCATCGTTATTTCTTCCAGTGGTGCTTTAATTTTATTGGTAACTTTTTTGTTGCTCGGCGAATACATATTAATAATTCTTGGAGGAACAGGAGAATTATTAAAAGAATCTTTGGCTTACTGTTTAGTTTTTTTATCAGGAGGGTTTCTTATCTGGATATCTGGCAGTTTGGGAGCTGTTATTAGAGGTTCTGGAGATATGCGATTTCCTGCTCTGATGATGATTTTTTCATCTGGACTGCAAGTTTTTTTCTCTGCTGGATTTATTCTTGGATGGTATGGTTTTCCAAAATTAGGAATTGTCGGAGCAGCATTATCAGCACTAATTAGTGCGGGTTTTTTAACTCTTATGATGATTTTGAAGTTAAATTCTAAATCAAGCCTAGTAAAACTAAATTTTTCTCGCTTATCATTTAAAAAAGATTTGTTTGAAGATATTTTTAACGTTGCTCTACCTGCATCTTTATCTCCCTTTTTTACTGTTGGAACTATTTTAGCCTTGACTGGGCTAGTTGGTCAGTTTGGTGAATCTGCTCTTGCCGGTTATGGAATAGGTTCGCGAGTAGAGTTTTTGATGATCCCTTTAGTTTTTGGAATAGGAACTGCCATGACCACAATGGTTGGAACAAATATGGGTGCAAAAAATATTGAAAGATCTGAGCATATTGGATTTTTAGGTGGAATATTCGCAGGAGCTTTATCAGGATTTATTGGTTTGGTCCTGGCCTTAACTCCTGATTTGTGGATAAATCTATTCGCATCTGATGAAGCGACTTATTTAGTAACTAAACAATATATTCAAATTGTTGGGATTTGTTATCTTTTTCAAGGCTTGGGTTTGTCTATTTATTTTGCTTCACAAGGTGCGAGTGCGATGAAATGGCCAATTGTAGCTACTGTTGTGAGATTTATTGTAGCTGCATTGGGAGGCTGGGTGACAATAAATTATTTTTCGCTTGGACTAAATGGAATTTTTTACTCAGCTGCTGCGGGTATGACATTATTTGGATTAATTATTGTAATTTCTTTAAAGTTAGGTGCTTGGAGAAATTTCTAAACTACTAACCCAGCACTGTGTCCTGAGGCCCAAGCCCACTGGAAGTTATATCCACCTAAATGTCCTGTCACATCTAAGACTTCTCCAACAAAAAATAATCCAGCATGTTTTTTGACCTCCATAGTCCTAGAATCGATAGCATCTGTATCTATTCCGCCCAAAGTAACTTCTGCTGTTCGATATCCTTCAGTGCTAGCCGGTTTTAATTTCCAGTTATTAAGAAGATTTCCAATTTTTAAGATCTTATCTTTGCTTATTTCAGCGAGCATGAGACCTTTCTCAGTTGGCCAATAAATCTCTTCTAACTCTGCTACTAAAGCTTTGGATAAATAATTATTCAAATTTCTTTTTATAGATGTTCTAGGATTCTTTTCTTTTTCTTTTAAAAGAAGATTTGATATATCTATACTAGGAAGAAGATCAATCATAATTACATCTCCTGGATTCCAATAATTTGAAATTTGTAATATTACTGGACCACTTAAACCTCGATGAGTGAATAACATAGACTCTGTAAAAAATTTACCATTACTAGAAATTGTGGTCATGACTGACAAACCTGTTAATTTTTCACAAATTGACTTTATCTCATCAGAAAACATAAAAGGAACTAAACTAGCTCGTCTAGGTATTAATGATAAATCAAACTCTTTAGCCAATTCGTAACCAAATCCACTTCCGCCTAAGGAAGGGATAGAAAGCGCACCGGTTGCAACTACTAAAGAATTACAAAAAAAAGAGTTTTTATCAGCTATTTTTTTTGAGTCTAAAAGAGTAATTAACTCGTATGAAGAGTTACCATCTGTTTTAGATCTTTTAATGACTTTTTTTGTATCAGCATTAGTTAGAATCTTTACTCCTAATTCAGCACATTCATCTAGAAGCATATTAAGAATATCTTTTGAAGAATTTATACAAAATAATTGCTGATGTTTTTTTTCTTCATATTCAATATGATAATTTTCCACCATAGTAATAAAATCATTTGGAGAAAATCTTTTTAAGGCAGATTTACAAAAATGCGGATTGTTAGATAAAAAATTCTCAGCCTCCACATAAAGGTTGGTAAAATTAGATTTTCCTCCACCAGACATAAGGATTTTTTTTCCTTCTTTATTTGATTTTTCTAAAACTAACACACTCTTTTTTCTTTTTGCAGCAGTTAATGCAGTCATTAAGCCTGCTGCACCAGCTCCCAAAACAATAACGTCGAATTCTTTTTTAGGCATCATAAAATGTTATTTTATTTGATTTGTTTTTAAATTAATTAAGCATTATATTTTGATTTGCTTTATCTAAAACTGTAAATTTTGCCTGTTCAAAAGTTGGAGCTGAAAAGGCTCCCATTGCATTATTAGAAAATCCGTATTGTTCTTTGGGAATTCCAATAAAGTTTTTATCAAGTTTTTTATTTTCATTGGCATCAATAAAAAATACCATTGCATACTCTCCATCAGGAATATTAATTATGAGCTTATGAACTGGTTTAGTATTTAAATATACTTGCTCATTGTAGACAGAACCATCTTCTGAAAGCTCTTCTCCTCCGCCATCAATAGCTTCCTGATAGGCTTTCGCATCATCATAAATAGCTAAAAATAAAAATCCTGATTTCTTTTGATTCTCTATATTTACTGTTAATTCTGAGCCATTAACAAAAGAAAGATAAAAGATACATGCGCATACTAGAAATATTTTATTTTTAATGAAAATTTCCCCTCAAAAATTTATTAAATTAATCAATTAATTATACATAGGAAAAAATTACCTTAAACACCCCTACAAACATAAGCAATTAATAACTAAATAAATTAAACATTAAAAGTGCTTTTCGTGAAAATCCTGAATATCAGGATCAATCAAAGCATCAGATCTTTTTAGCTCCCTAAAAAGAGTAAGTGAATCGAGCTTCTTACAACGACTTAGTGCTACATAAGCTTGTCCTGCAGCAAATGCACCCTCGCCCAAATCTACCGCGCAACTTTCGAGAGTAAGACCTTGAGACTTATGTATTGTAACTGCCCAACCCAATTTAATCGGAAACTGTTTAAAAGAAGATACTACCTCTTCTAAAACCTCATCAGAATCTTCATCGTAAGTGAATTTTACTTTCTTCCATTCTTCTCTTTCGACTCTGTGTGTAATTCCATTAATTTTAACTTTGATGCATTTTTTGTTTTTATCCAAACACTCCGAAATTACTCCTACGGTTCCGTTAACCCATCTTCCATCACTATCATTTTTAACGAACATGACTCTTGCGTCTTTTTTAATTCTCAAATCTCTTAGAGCAGGCAAGTCATTTTCTTTTAACTCTCCAAATTCTTTAGATTTAATAATTTCTTCCGGATTCTCATTAAAAGACAACTTATGGTGATTGATGTCTTCTGCTCTATTCTTTCTAGACGTAAGAGTCATGAATGGCTCAGCCTCAAGCGTTGAATCAAAGCAATGTTCATTAATTTTTTCAATCGTTAAATCTAAATCTTTTCCCAATCTAATATTGTTTAAAAGATTGAAGAAATTTTCGTCTTCTTCTTGCCTAAATGATTCGTTAAGCTCATAGAAAATTTTTCCTTCTATGTCTTTAAAACTAAAAGCATCAAAAAAGTAAACTGAATCATACTTAGCATATATTGCATCTTCTTCATTCTGTTTTACCACTGGAGGAAGTTGAAATAGATCTCCGCATACTATTACATCAATGCCCCCAAACGGTTTATTGGACTTTCTGTGAATCTGTAATGACTGAGATATCGCATCTAACATTGGTGCTCTAACCATTGAGATCTCATCTATAACTAAGAGTTCGAGATTTTTAAGTAACTTTCTAAATGTTGGATCCTCAGATTTGTTAACCTTTGGAATAGTATCAAAACCGATTCTAAATGCAGAGTTAATAGTTGTGCCGCCTATATTAAGAGCAGCAATACCTGTGGGTGCGACAACTATCTTTTTTTTATCAACCTCATGTTTTATGCTCTCTAAAAGTGTTGTTTTTCCTGTTCCTGCAGCGCCAGTTAAAAAAATGAATTTCTGATTTCCGCTTTCTTCGGAAAGGTTCTTGATAATTTCTTCTTTAATTTCATCGAAACTTTTATTAATCATAATTGCTAAGAGATTAAAGTTTATTTTTTGAGTTAAAAAGCTCAGGAAGAATTTCTGCTAAATATTTCATTTCTTCTTGAGCGTGAATTTTTAAATCTTCTGCATCAGATTTTTTTAATACTAAAGATCTAGTCAAAAACATATTTCCTATAAAACTCTCTATAGAACGAATTTCATTATTATCTTTTCTTTTAGCAACATGACCCATCCAAAATCTAGATCTCATTTCCGCGCCGCTTTCTGTATCTATAACAACATGACACATTTTTGCGAGGTTGACTTGCTCTTCTAAAAGTCCTGCTTTCGCGCACAAGGCAAATAAATTCTTGTTATTAGGATCATTTTTAAAAAACTCTAAAGGATCTACGAATTGAATTCTCAATTTTTGAATTTCTTCCCCTATATACTCATGAACCAAATGACTTGCACCAATAATTTTTCCAGATTCTTTATTTTCCCAGTCCATCCATAAATGATCCTCTGGATGCCACATTTTATAATGTTGTGTTGTTTGAAGATAATCTGTGAACCACCATTTCACCATTTCAGCTTTAACTTTAGGCATTTCAGTTCTGACTGCTACCAAATATGAACCGTCCCTTAATCTTTGAGTTTTGGTTTCATATATTTCATTATTAGAAATAAGAGTTTTTTCAGGATCGATGCTGTTATGAAACGGATTAAATCCAAATATCAAAAACCCTATAAATAATAATAAAATTAAGAGAAATTTATTATTTATCAAAATTAGCTAATTTATTTGCAATATGTTTAAAGCCTTTGATATTTGCTCCCATCAAATCTTCCATTACAGGTGGATTTTGACTTATATCACCTAATTCAGCTAGAACCAAGTGAACGTCATCATGTCCTTTAACTTGTGTCATATCCTTAAGCCATCTACTGACATTTGGAAAGGGTTGAAAATCGAAAAGGTTTGTAAACTGCTTTTGAAGTTGTCCTATTTCCACGTATGCCGCTATATCAGCAATTGTTGGGTTATCGCCACAAATAAAAGTATTTTTATTTAGCCATTGAGTTTCTAGAGCATTAAGACCGTTTTTAAATAATTTTTTAGCCATATTTATGACGTCGTCAGTTAAACCAAGATCAGGTCTTGCCATTGGAGCGAAATAAGCCAAAGAAGCTTCTTTTATGTTTCGATGATGATAGTGCAGAAAATCATCTACCTTAGCTCTCTCTTCATGTCCTCTTGGATATAAATCTATCCATTCATATTTATTACACAGATAGCTCATAATGGCATGAGATTCAGCCATGAAAAATTTACTCTCAGTATCTTCTAGCGCTGGAATAGTTCCATTTGGAAATTTACTAAGATAGTTAGGGTGTCTTGTTCCGTTTTCTTCCTTAGAACCTGGAACAGTCAAAACAAAATCAAAAGATAATTTTTTATTGAATAATACCCAAAGCACTGCTCTAACGGCTTGAGACATTGGAACACCATGAATTTTAATTTTATTATTAATCATTAATCAAGATCGCTAGAGTCATGTCTTTCAGCAATAGCTTTGTCGTCAGGTCCGCTTGGCGCCCTATTCACTCTGATGCCTCTTTTAAAAGCTGGTCGCGAAGATATTTCATCTGCCCAACGAATGACATTTTTATAGGAAGCAACATCTAAAAATTTGGCAGCGTTATAAGCATTTTTTAAAACAAGTGTTCCATACCATGCACATACAGCAATATCAGAAATATTATAATCATCTCCGCATAGGTATTGTCTTGAAGCTAAGTTTCTATCTAAAACATCCAATTGTCTTTTTACTTCCATAGCGAAACGATTAATTGGATATTCAAATTTTTCAGGAGCGTAGGCATAAAAATGACCAAAGCCACCTCCTAAGTATGGGGCGCTTCCCATCTGCCAAAACAACCAAGACATGCACTCTGCTCTTGCTGAGGGATCAGTTGGAAGTAGTTCACTAAATTTTTCAGCTAAATAAACCATAATAGCTCCAGATTCGAAAACTCTAGTTTCAGGATTAGTACTTACATCAAGCAATGCTGGTATTTTAGAATTTGGATTAATATTAACAAAGCCACTTCCAAATTGATCGCCTTCTCCAATATTAATTAAAAAAGCATCATATTCAGCACCTTCATGGCCTAAAGCTAATAGCTCCTCTAAAAGAATAGTTACTTTCATCCCGTTAGGTGTACCTAATGAATAAAGTTGCAATGGGTGCTTTCCTCTAGGCAATTCTTTTTCGTGTGTTGCTCCGGAAATGGGTCGGTTAATATTAGTAAATTTACCGCCGCTTTGATTATCCCATTCCCAAACTTCAGGGGGAGTATATTTATCTTCGCTCATTTAGGTCTCCTTTTATAAAATTTAATTTTAATATTTTAGTTAGCTTAGAACTTTTTTTAATACAGCACACCTCAATTGCTATTGTCTTAAAAAAAACTTATTTCCAACTAATTTGAAACATACTTTCGTTACGTCTAAACATCGGAAGTGTGATTGGTCCGTTATAGGTCGCTTTGATTGCTGGCCCGAGAATACTAATTTCATTTTTTTCTAAGTTCTTTCTAAGCTGATTTGAATGCTTTCTAAAATTTTTATCAGATGCCCTTCCTGAAAATTTTATCACAGCAAAATAACCTGAACTTATCCTAGCAATTTCTACATCCGAATCATCTGGTATAGGAATATTTGTCATATTGAATATTGATGGTAAGTAAAATTGCATCGTATTATTTTCTTCAGATTTGAATTGAGTAACAGGCACAGTCATTGAAATTTTTTGAGATTTTTTATTTGATCCAGATATAAACTTGAATAACTTTCTAAAACTATTATTAGAGCTTCCATTTAATGTTTGAGCTACCAACCTTTCATCATAAAATCTTATTTCGTAATTCTCTGATTGATTTATTACTTTGTATTTAGGTTCTTCATATGACATAACGATTGATGATAATAAAATTACTCCAATTAATAAAAAGCTTTTGTTTGAATACATAAAAAGTTTCATTATTTACCCTCCCCTAAATAATTTACTAAACTACCTGTATAGTAAATCAAAAAGGAGGGGATGTGATTACTGAACAACAAATACAAATAAATTCTGGTTTTGGAGCTAAAAGTGAGCCAAAAGAGATTCTTAATGAAATAGATCTAACTGGGAAGATAGCTCTTGTTACAGGTGGTTATTCAGGAATAGGTTTAGAAACCACTAAAGCATTAGTAGAGGTAGGAGCAGAAGTTATCATTCCTGCAAGAAGAGTCTCTATAGCAAAAAAAGAACTTTCTGGAATCATTGAAGATAAAAATATCATCGAAGTTGATCTAGCTGATCCTTCATCGGTTATTAAAGTTGTAGATCAGCTTTTAGATTCAAACCTTACTTTAGACATACTTATAAATAACGCAGGCATTATGGCTTGCCCACAGATGCCTACAAAAGAAGGATGGGATCTTCAGTTTGCTGTCAATCACATAGGACATTTTATTTTAACTAAAGGCTTGATGCCGGCAATGCAAAAAGCTGATGAACCAAGATTAGTTACTCTATCTTCTACCGGTCACAAACTTTCTGGTATTCAATGGGACGATGTAAATTTTGAGAATTCTTATGATAAGTGGCAAGCCTATGGCCAATCTAAGACTGCTGCTAGTCTTTTAGCAGTTGAAATTAATACCCGCATGAAAAATCGAGGAATCAAATCATATTCTGTTCATCCAGGAGGAATCGTTACCCCTTTGCAACGTCATTTAGAAAATGAAGAAATGGTAGCTCTTGGATGGAAGAAAGAAGACGGAAGCTTATCTGACATGGCTGCTGCAGCTTTTAAGTCTCCCTCACAAGGAGCTTCAACAACATTATGGTGTGCAACAAGTCCTATGCTTAATGATATCAGCGGAGTTTATTGTGAGGATTGTGATGTTGCTCCAAGACAAAGTGATGGTCCAGAAGCTCGTTATGAAGGTGTAGCTGATTGGGCGGTTGATACAGACGAAGCCGCAAAACTTTGGGAATTAACAGAGCAAATGATTTCTAACTTGTAATAATTTTTTATAAAAATTACAGGCTTGAATTAAACCAAATTGGAGATGACCAAGCTCTCTCTTGAATCGTTGCAGGTATATCAGATCTAGGTTTTTCCTCTACTCTGATTGCATCCCAAGTCGACCATCTACATACAGGGTTTTCAAGAACTCTTGAATAATAAAATGCTTCTTGTTCTTGGTTGAATTCGGGATCTTGCCAAAAAGTTTTTATTTCTTTATTTCCATTATTGCTGATTGAGCAATCTTCCATATAAACACTTGCTTCATTATCAGGACATCGATTAGTTTTTGGATCAACACTTAGACCATCTGAACAAGCTACATCGAATACTTTTTCTTTTTGTTCTTCGCCTTCAAGCCATCCTTTGATAATCTGAACTCTTTGTAACGGAGCTCCTAAAGAATCAGCAATCGCCCAAACAAGAAATCTAGGATTTTTACTTTCCTCAATATTTAGCGTGCCTCCCATTGGAGTCCCTTTTGAATATAAATCTTTTAAAAGGCTAACATCATTCAAATTAGATTTATCTAAATTGTATCCGGCAAAAAAACGAACTTTAATTCTCGGGCCACTAGTAGCAAAAGTTTCTTTGCGTCGAAAAGCATCGTAAATTGCTTCTCGAGTATTTTCTTCAGCCCAGACACCTGTTAGACCTGAAGCTGAAAAACCAATGAGTCTTTTTGCGGGACCAGATGTGTAGTTTTTTCCATCTATTTCAGTAATAAAATCTGATCCAATTACCTTTGCAGTTGTGGCTAAAGCCCAATTAAATGGTATGGAGCCTCTCATGTCAGGCCTACCATCCAATATACCAACTTTAGAAAAGAAGGTTTCTTCGTTATATGATCCTCCACCAACATGAGTATCACTTGCTCCGGCAAGACCAAACTTATAAGGGTTTGTTAACCCTTGTTCAGATAAAGTTAATCCTCTCAAATACGCATTTCGGACATAACTTCCTTTGGCATATTCAAGAAGTTTTGCTTCATCATCAGCAGGCAATTCAAATGCTGCCCACTCATCATTTTTAGAAAGCAAGGGATGTGTTTCTGATGTTCCTTTAGCCTGAGTAATCTCAACTAATGGTTCATTTATAGATCTTTGTTTAGCGTATGCTTCATCTATAGGATCGCCATTGTAATAAGTCATTTCAAAGGCAGCGCCGCCAGATATATTTGAATTATGAGGTATTGCTAAACTTTCTATTCCTTCATCTCTCAGTCTATCCATCCAATCCCACAAATCTTCAGGATTCAGACTATCACCTCTGATAAAAAGTGTTTTTGGCAAATTTTTAGTATCTTGAAAGATTACATTTCGGTGTAAATAATTATCATATAATTCCTCTGAAGATGTATATTCATAGGCAGCAAAAGTAGTAAAAATTCCTGGCCTATAAGCTCGATTTGCCGCAGCAATTGTTTCTTGCCAAACCGTTCGACTAATTTCTTCAATAGCACCTCTATCTACTGTTCCATCAAGAATGTTTTCTCCTAATTCTTGTCCTAACTTCCTAAAGAGACCGCTTCTTCTAATTATTGAGAATAAACTGCCACTCACATTTTCATTTATTTTGTGAATAGGTTTAAAAACTTCATAGTTTGAAATTTTAGAAGATGTATTTGCTGCTTCCTTTATCACGCCTAGAAAGACTCCATGATCTGTTACTGCATAAAAATCTAAAGGCCGACTGAGTTGAATTTGATATCCAGATGGATGAGGAATAGCCTCACCTTGAGCATACTTATAAGCATCATCTGGAGTAGCAGTTGTTCCAAAAGTATATGCATCAAAAGAATTTTCAGTATGAACGTGAAGGTCTCCAAAATATGCATTTTTGTATGGATTTGGATCTGGTCTTGCCGTATTTTTTTTACCTAAAGCAAGGATATCTTCTTGAGACAATTTAGAAGAGTGTGTCTGGTAATTGATATCAGAACATGAAATTAATATAGAAATAAATACAAAAAAATATACAAAGTTTTTCATAAAAAATAGTTTTAAAAAAATTAAACCATCGTTGTTTTAATTTTTTTCTTGCTTAAACTCCAGTAAATTTTATAGATTTTTAGAAAAAATAATCTAAAGGTTCTGTCAAAAAGAGAGACTTTTGAAATTTCTGATTTAACTTCAGAAATTTGTTTTCCTCTAATTAAGTTTCCAGGAAGAGTTCCAGTTGCAGTTCCATTCTCACTTACTATATGACCTCTTTTGATAGTTGCTATATAACCTGTAGCATTTTGAACTAAACGTTTTCCTCCTAAAGGCAAATCATGAATCATTTTAGGATGACTCACATTTAACTCATCAAAATCGACGATATTAATATCAGCTAACATACCTGGTTTGATTTCACCGCGATCAAATAAGCCAAAAGTTTCAGCAGTATCTTTTGTTTGTTTTTTAACTAACATCTCAAGAGGAAATTTCTTACCAGCCTCTCGGTCTCTTGCCCAGTGAGATAAGTTTGTTGTTGGCATACTTGCATCGCAAATTAGACCACAATGTGCTCCTCCATCACTCCCACCAGCAACAGAAGACTTAAGACCATATGCTTGTTCGACAAAATTAAGTTTATAACTTTCATATGGAGTAAAGGCTGCATAGATAAGGTTTGTGCCATTATTTTTCATCATTTCATCGTACATTACCTCAAGTTCTGAGATCCCCTTTGTTAAAGATATTGCTGCAATACTATCTTCTTTCTTAGGTTCATAATTTGGAGGAGTCCCTAAGATAAATTGAGTTTTATAATTAGCAGTAAGCTTAGTTGGAAGTTGAACATCCTTTGTTATTTCTTCTCTGGTTTTAGTATTACTTTTATCAGCAAGTTTTTTTTCTATCTCTGATTCAAAATCAGGTTCTTGACTTAATAGCATTTTTTTAAAATCAGGATTCTTCATAATTTCAAATTTTTTATCTAGCGGTAAATTTGAAATCTCTTTATAAGCAGGATATTGAACGAAGGGATTCAAAGAGCTTTCAAGACCAAACATTAGACCTACATTTCTTCCAGGAAATTGAGGGCGGATATTTTTACCTTTAAGATAGTGTTCTTCTGCATATAAAATTGTTTTAGCTGCATCTCCGCTCGTTTGCAAGAAAGTCAAACCACAGTCACTTTTATCGACATATTCTTTCATCCAAGACATTTCTATTTCTTCGTCCAACCAGTCTGATGTTATTTCCAAAGTACCTTCGCCAGCCTTATCTATACCAAAAGCCAGAGCTTTCATTTCTTCAGAACTAGCTTCAGTTCCTGGAACATATTTTCCATAAATATCTCTATGCAAAATAGTTCTTGAAGTACTGAAGCCTAAAGCACCTGCATTAATAGCTTCTGTTACAAGCTCTGACATTTTATTAATCTCTTTATCAGAGGCATCAACTTGGTTTTGACATCTTTCGTGACCCATCACATAACTTCTTAAAGGTCCATGACCAATCATGAAACCTAAATCCATAACAAATTCTTTCTTATCGATTGCATCTAAAAACTCAGGGAAAGTTTCCCAGTCCCACTCAATGCCTTCATGCAGAGCAGCGCCCGGAATGTCTTCCACACCTTCCATCAATTGAATTAAAAAATTTTCATCGCCAGGTTTGACTGGTGCAAACCCAACTCCACAATTCCCCATAACGGCAGTCGTTACTCCATGCCAACTGGAAGGTGTTAAGTATGGATCCCAACATACCTGGCCATCGTAATGTGTATGAATATCAACCCATCCAGGCGTAACTATATTACCTTTAGCATCAATTTCCTTTTTACCTGAATTTGCTACAAACCCTACTAGTGAAATTTTTTCATCATCAATAGCAATGTCGCCAATGAATGGTTTTTTTCCAGATCCGTCTATAATTTTTCCATTTCTAATTACAAAATCATGCATATTATTATTTCTCATTTGAATATCTTACCCAAAAACCATATTGCTTTAAAAAAAAGTCCAAGCGTCTTAAATTTATTTAAAACGTCTTAAATTTATTCTTTAAAAAGATTTTGTAAAGTTTTCATTTGATCAGAGTTAAGTTTTTCTTTATTTTCTGCGTTGAGACATTCCTGCAGTTCTTTTCTATTTTTGATTCCTAAGATTACAGAACTTACTTTTTTAATGCTCAACGCATATCTATGAGCTAGAGATGCAGGTGTTTCACCCCAATCTTCAGCAAGCTCTCTAAAAGGCAAAGCTTTTTCAAAATCATCAAAATCAGCTTTATCCATTCCCGAAGGATGCGGCTCCCTATCCATGTAAGAAGTCAACGCTCCCGCTTGGACTGCTCTTATAGCTAAAATTGGTATATCTTTTTTTTGACACTCTCTTAGCACTTTATTGGGATCAGGCTTTTTACTGATGTATCCGATGGCTCCGATGGAGTTTAAAACATTAGCTGCACATTGCATGGCTTCTGGTGGCTGTTCATGATTTATAGCTTTAATAAGAGCTTCTTCTTGACCAAGTCCAATACCCCAGTGATCAATTTTTCCTTCTTTTTTTAATTTTTCAAAAGCCGGTATTACTGATTCGTAATAACACGAGAGTGTTGTAGCATTTGTAGCTCTATATTCATTTAACAATGGAAGTTGATAGTCATCTTCAATCAGTTGAGAATGTAAAAGAAATAGATTAACTTTCTCAACCTTCATTCTCTCTAAACTTCTAGAAAGCGAATCATTAAGTTTTTGGTAAACCTTTGAATCTGGAAGAGTTCCCAGTCTACACTTTGTAGTTATACTAAGCGTTGAGTGATTTTTTCCTTTTAACGCTTCGCCGACAACTTTCTCTGCCTCTCCCTTGCCATACATGGGAGCCATATCAAGATGATTAATACCTGACTCAATTGCTAAATTGACTGTGGAAATGCTCTCTGATCTTGTAGTCTCTCCCCAAACATTTCCTATACCACCTCCGCCTAAACTAAGAGCGCTTATGTTTCCAAAAGGTTTAAAATTTCTATACTCCATATCTATTTTTTTAATTAATTTCTTACTGTATCATTTTCACTTTAAATTTAAATAATTCCAATTCATGAGTAAATCAATAAAAAGAAAGGACGCTACAGCCGAAGGAGTAGCCAAACAGCGCTTAATTGAAACAATCGCTAAACCTGACAAACGAGTCATAAATGATCCATATGCAAAAAGATTTGTTAAAGGAGCTGGAATAATTAAATTAATGGGTCATAGCCTCAATGTTTGGCTGGGTCAAAAAATAGCGCCAGGTTTTCATGAACACGTCATTTCACGCACTCGCTTTATAGATGATTTGATTGAAAAAAGTGCAGCTAATGAAGTCAAGCAATATGTCATTCTGGGAGCTGGATATGACTCGAGACCCCATCGACTTAACCTTTCGTCTTCACTAAAAATTTTTGAGGTTGACCAACCAGAAGTTCAGAAGAAGAAGCTCTCCAAACTCCCAAAAGAGATATTAAATAAAGAAATAGTAAATTATGTATCTGTTGATTTTAATCATCAGTCGTTCTCAAAGCAGCTTATAGAGGCTGGTTTCGATCAAAACAAATCAACTATCTTTACCCTTGAAGGCGTCTCGCAATATATTAGTAAAGAGGCTCTGATTTCTACGGTTAAAGAAGTTTCATCACTTATTCATGAATCTAATTCAACTTTTTTTATTTCTTACGTTGATGAACTTCTTATTAAGAAGCCGGAAGCTTGCTTCGGAGAAGGTTACCCAAAACCTAAAAATAAAGCTGAATTAATAATGAACTTAACAGCGAAAGCCGGAGAACCATGGATATCTTTATACTCTCCTGAAGAAATGGGAAGCTTATTTTTACAAAATGGTTTTTCTGTTGAAGAGGACGTAACTTTAAAAGATTTAAACTCTCTTTATTTTAATCCTGTTGGAAGGAATCTGCCTGAGAATCAAATATTCAATCTTGAGCATTTCTTAGTAGCAAAATCTTTTAATTAATTCTTTATCTTTGATAATTTTAAGAGGAAAAACTAATACAAAAACTACTCTATTCTTTGCATTCCTTTCCACTCAACATCTCTATAAATGTGTCCCACTGTCTTTGATCTAAATCACGGCCTGCCCACCAAATTGCATGTTGATTAGTGTCTTGCTGATCGTTAATGACCAGCCCCCACATCGGCTCAATTTGATTTGGCAACATTGAGTAACGCACGTCTGTCACAAGATTTTTTTCCTCATCAAACCCCAAATAATCTTGAGAAAACCATCTAAATCTTTCAATATCCTCAGCCTGCTGACTCTCTTTATCAAGACCTGGTAAATGTTGCTGATAGTCAAAAATATCAATACTTTCTCCTAAACACGCGGTTGATGATAGAACTGTCCTGATTGCATCCACATAAAAAGTTTGGTCGTGTTGATAAATAGACTTCCATAAAATTAAATTTCCAAATGATGGCTTAAGACTTAGACGCTCAGGATTATGCCCTCTTGATTCAGCTAGATCATTCGCTTTTAATAAAGCTCTTTCATATTGAACAAAACCTAAAGAAAGATAAAAAATAATCCATCCAATTGAAAAAAAACTATAAATTCTTTTTTTGGTTTTTATTGCAGCTAAAACAAAAATTAAAGCAGGAATTGTAAATAGAGGATCAACTATAGAAATATTATTCCAAGTTATTCGCTCATTTGAAAACGGCCAAAAAAGTAGAGTTCCGTATGAGGTACAGGCATCAAGTAATCCGTGTGTAGCATATCCAAGGAAACTTGCTATGTAGACAGTCTTGAAGCTCATTGATTTCTTAACTAATGGGAAGACAAACAATGCAACAATCAATGCGCCAAAAGGAATAAAAAAAAGTGAGTGAGAGAACTGCCTATGATATTCGAGAAATAAAATTGGATCAGTGGATGACTGAATCAAGACATCTAAGTCAGGTGCTAATCCAGCAAGAAAACCAATAATCCCTATCTTAAGAATATTATTCTTATTGGCAGAAGATTGTGCAAAAGCTGCACCAACTGTTCCTTGAGATAATGGATCCATATTTATTCCATGAGATATAGTTTAGTCACTCAAACACCTTACGATGCTGTTATCCATATAACAAGTTGTTAAGAGATATTTCTTATTTAGAGGCGCTGTAACAAGAATTTTTTTTGTGTATAGTGATTTTGATGTTGAACTTATATACAGAGGAATTGTGATACAACTAGAAAAAAAGGAGTCTATTTATCTTTTAACTATGGATGCTGAAGAAAATCGTTGGAATACCACATTTGTAAGGGAAATTTCCAAAGCTTTAGATGAAATCGAAAATGATGAAGGTCCTGGAGCATTAATTACTTCTTCAACAAATCCAAAGTTTTTTTCAAATGGCCTAGATCTTGATTGGATGCAAGCTCCTGAAAATCACCCTGAAGGAGGAGACAAGGAAGTATTCGGAGAAGAATTCATGTATTTAATGGGAAGATTTATCACATTGCCCATTCCAACTGTGTGCGCTATCAACGGGCATGCTTTTGGAGCAGGCTTTATGTTTGCCCTTTCCCATGACGTAAGAATCATGAGAGAAGATCGAGGATTTCTCTGCGCAAATGAAATGCAACTTGGTCTATCAATCCCGAGACCTGAGCTAGCATTGTTTAAGCATAAAGTTCCTGCAAATACTTTTTTTGAAACTGTTCAGCTATCCAAGAGATGGACTGGTTTAAAGGCTTTGGAGGGCGGTATTATTCAGGGTGTGAGTTCTTTAGAAAGGTTACAAGAAGAAGCGCTAAAAAAAGCAGAAGAATTGGCACCTCTTGCGAAAAGCAGAAAAAACTTTGGCTATCAAAAAGAGATGCTGTACGGAGAGAATGCAGCCATTAATCTTAATCATGGACCGGCGCACATGCTAAAAAATTCAAATGATTTCAAGCGTTAATAAAGTTTACGGTTTGCAAGTCACCCTTTATCTTGCTTTTTGAAAGCTTTACGATCAATTGCTCTTGGGCGCTCTTCTTGATTAAGTTTTGCTTTACCCAAAGGATCTTTGCCGTCTAGCAATAGTTCGATATGATTCATCTGGTCATTGCCCCAAAACAAATTATCATCAATTATTATTGTTGGAACGCCAAAAACTCCCTTCTCAATGGCATTATTAGTCTCATTGATTAGTAAATTTTTTGCGTCTGATTCAGAAATTTGTAGACTAAGAATTTCTCCATTAATGGCTTGATCTGTTAACAAGGAAATCAAAACAGACAAATCTCCTAGATCTGCACCCTGACTCCAGCCACCTTTGAACAATGCATCTATTACTCTAAGTTGATCAATACCACTGACTTCCTTTAACGACATTCTTAGAGCAGCCAAAGGATTAAAGGGGTGTTCTTTTGGTGGATTATATTCAAATCCATTTAGAGCTGCATATCTCAAACAATACTGATTGAGCCAATTTTGTTTAGGTGGAATCTCAGCTGGTCCTAGTTGCCCCCATTTATCTAATAATTTTCCAAAAACAACTGGATGTGCTTCGATTTCACGATTGTATTTTTTAGCTAAACCAGGAAGTTTTAACCATGCAAAATATGAATAAGGAGATATAAAATCGAAGTAAAAATGTATTTTTTTAGTCATTTATTTTTTTAACTTTGTAACTTCTCATTCCCACTCAATAGTTGCGGGCGGTTTGCTGGAAATATCATAAACCACTCTCGAAACCTTTGATATCTCATTGATTATTCGATCTGATACCAAATTGAGAAAGTCATGATTAAGTTTTGCTGCTCTAGCCGTCATAAAGTCTATGGTTTCTGCTGCTCTTAACGCTATGACATATTCGTAACGACGGGCATCACCAACAACGCCCACACTCTTTATCGGTAAAAATACGGCAAAAGCTTGGCTGACTTTGTCATACAGCTTATGTTTAACCAACTCTTCCATATAAATGTGATCTGCCTCTTTTAAGATCTCTAATTTTTCTTTTGTAATGTCGCCCAAGGTTCGGACCGCCAAGCCAGGGCCTGGAAAAGGATGCCTTTTGATTAAATAGTCCGGAAGCCCAAGTTCTTTTCCTATTTTTCTAACCTCATCTTTAAATAAAGAAGTTAATGGCTCGACTAAAGGTAATTTCAAATAAGACGGTAAGCCGCCAACGTTGTGATGAGACTTTATAACGTGTGCCTTGCCATTTTTTATACCCGAAGATTCAATAACATCTGGATAGATTGTGCCTTGAGCCAAGAATGAAATATTTTTTAGTTTTTTAGTTTCTTTTAAAAACACATCAATAAAAGTTTTGCCAATTATTTTTCTTTTCTTTTCAGGATCAGACTCCCCTTTTAAGTTTTTAAGAAATAGCCTCTCACTATCTGAAAAATTTATATTTAGTTTCAATCCTCGTTTAAGATCTTTTTTAACCTGTTCGGCTTCGCCCTTCCTGAGCAAGCCATTATCGACAAAAATACACTCTAAGTTTTTGCCTATTGCTTTTGAAAGCAAAGCAGCCACTACTGATGAATCGACTCCACCTGAGATTCCTAATAATACTTTCTCGTCTCCAACTTGAGACTTAATATCTTGGACTAACGAATCAACAATATTTTTGGGTCGCCATTTTCCACTACATCCACAAATATCTTTAACAAAAGTTTTTAAGATTTTCTGACCTTGACTAGTGTGCGTTACTTCAGGATGAAATTGAAAACCATATTTTTTTAGTTTTATATTTTCAAAAGCAGCAATTGGACTATTGTTAGAAGAGCCTATTTTTTTAAAATCTTTTGGCAATTTAGTAACTTTGTCACCATGACTCATCCAAACATTTAACTCACTAGTTTTTGTTGAAAGACCTGAAAAGATTGATCCTTTATTAACTTTAAGAATTGCATTGCCAAATTCTCTTTTATCAGAAGAACTAACAATGCCGCCAAAATGCTTTGCCATGGTTTGCATGCCGTAACAAATACCAAGAACAGGGATCTCACTGCCTAGTAGTTTTGGGTCAAATTTAAGAGCTTTTTTAGTATTAACTGACTCTGGTCCACCAGACATGATGACCCCAGAGGCATTGATTTCAGTAATTTGTTTTAACGAAGTCTCGTGAGGCAAAATTTCAGAATAAACGCCTGCCTCTCTTATGCGTCGAGCAATGAGTTGAGTGTATTGCGAGCCAAAGTCGAGAATGATTATTTTTTCAGATGTGATTCCCGCTTTCACCAATTTAGCTCATTCGATAATTTGGCGCTTCTTTTGTTACGCTGACATCGTGGACATGGCTTTCCGTTATTCCTGAAGAAGTAATTTGGATAAATTTAGGTTTCGTTTTCATGGTCGCAATATCTTTGGATCCGGTATAGCCCATGCTTTGTCTTAAGCCTCCTAAAGCCTGATATAAAGTTGTTTCAACCAACCCCTTATAAGGCACTCTACCTTCTATACCTTCTGGAACTAATTTATCTGACTGAGTAATATTGCCTTGAAAATATCGGTCTCCAGAACTGGTTTCGCCTGACATTGCTCCTACAGATCCCATACCACGATAAGATTTATAACTTCTGCCTTGATAGAGCTCTACTTGGCCAGGAGCTTCTTCAGTTCCAGCTAAAATTCCACCTAACATTACCGTATCGGCTCCAGCAGCTATGGCTTTCGCAATATCACCGGAAAATCTGATTCCACCGTCCGCTATAATTGGAACCCCTTTTTTACCTATCGCCTTAACTACATTGGCTATAGCAGTAATTTGAGGAACTCCTACCCCTGTTACTATTCTTGTTGTACAAATTGAGCCTGGACCTATTCCAATTTTCACAGCATCAACGCCAGCTTCAACCAAAGCCATAGCTCCTTCTCCAGTTGCAATATTTCCTGCGATTACTTGGAGTTCAGGATATGTTTTTTTGACTGCTTTAACTCGATCAATGATTCCTTTTGAATGTCCATGGGCACTGTCAACGATAATAACGTCAACACCTGCTTGGACTAGAGCTTCTAGTCTTTCTTCTGTGTCAGGACTATTGCCTATAGCTGCACCACTAAGCAATCTACCTTCGATATCTTTTGAAGCTAAAGGAAAATCTTTGGTTTTATTGATATCTTTTAAAGTAACTAAACCTTTAAGCATGAAAGCTTCATCAACCAATAAGATTTTTTCTATTCTGTTTTGATAAAGCAAACCTTTGATACTATCTAAATCTTCATTTTCTTTAGCAGTGATAAGCCTATCTTTAGGAGTCATGATGGTTCTCACGTTAGCTGAAAGGTCTGATACATTTCTAAAATCTCGAGAAGTTACAATTCCTACCAAATCACTGCCATCGACTACTGGCATTCCTGAAATATTTAAATCTTGAGTTAATTTAGTAAGCTCTCCAATGGTTTTATCTGAAGAAATAGTAATGGGATCTCTAACGATACCGCTTTCAAATTTTTTCACAGCCAAGACTTCTTGAGCTTGATCTTCGATTGAAAGATTTTTATGGATAATACCTATACCGCCGAGTTCAGCTAAAGCAATAGCCATTCTAGATTCAGTGACTGTATCCATAGCCGCTGAAACAATTGGGATTTTTAAAGATATGTTTTTCGTTAATTTAGTGGTTAAATCTGCCTCGTGGGGCAATACTTCTGAGTAATCTGGGACAAGAAGTAAGTCGTCGAAGGTCAATGCTTGTTCTGGTAACAACATTTTCAGATTATACAGAAAGATATGAAAAAATAAACTATGAGCAAAATAACTAAATTTAAGGGCTGGCAAATGGTTTATACCGCAATGATGATGGAGTTTTCAGTTGTCGGTTTCGTTTTTTATTGTTTTCCATTGATGTTTTCTCATCTTGAAAGAGATCTTGGAGCAACTCAATCGCAACTTTCAGGCGCCCTTTCTCTCTTTTTTATATTTTCTGTCGTTGCCTCAATATTTCTAGGAAGGATCTTAGATAAATATTCTGTAAAAAAAATAATGACAATAGGTGGTTTAATTTTTGGATTTGGGCTTCTATCAGTTTCTTTTATTGAAAACAGCCTTAGTTTATTGCTAATCTACGCAACTTTTTTTGCTATTGGCGGACCTGCTTTAGGAAATCTATCAGTTACAAAATTAGTTGCTAATTGGTTTGAAACAAATGCTGGAATGGCTTTAGGTATTGCCGCTATCGGCATTTCTTTTTCCGGTGTAGTTTTGCCGATACTAGTTGACCCATTGATAGATCTCATTGGATGGCGAAACGTCTATTTAGTGTTTGGTTTTATAGTATTTTTAGTTCTTCTTCCTGTTGTAAGATTTTTTGTAATAGATACTCCTGAAGAAATTGGACAACAAAAAGATGATTTAGAAATACAGCCAGAGGCATCTAAGAATACTGATTTAATGGAAATAGCAGATTTTTTTAAATCAAAAATATTCTGGATAATCTCATTAACTTTTGCATTTCAATTTTTTGCTATGGGTGGAGTACTCCTGCATTTGCCTTTGCACTCGGAAAAAGTCGGTTTTATTGAAACATTTTCATTCGTTGGTTTTCCAGTAAAACAGTATGTCTTCGCTTATTCGCTTGCAGCTTTTGGCGGAGTTTTGGGAAAAGTTTTATTTGGTTATTTAATCGATAAATTAACAGCCAATAAACCGGTCATGTTAATGATGTTGATGCAATCTATTGGAATCTTTGGATTAACTATTTCTAATAGTTATGGCTTATTTACGATTTTTTGTTTCATCTTTGGAATGGGGTTTGGTGGAGCAATGGTTTTGATGAGCGCATGTTTTTTAAAGGCATTTGGCTCTGTTAACCTTGGATCAGTAAGAGGTTTTTCAGGTTTGATCGTGGTTCCGCTTCAGCCCGTAGGAATATTTATTGTAGGCAGAGCATTTGATATGAATATTTATATCGAAGCCTTTCTGATGATGGGCATCGTATCTTTAATTGCTTTTGCAATTGGATCTCGAATTGTAATTCGTTAACGCTCAATTAGAGTAAATTGAATCAGTTTTTGCTGCTGCAATGAAATCATTTTTATGCAGCCCTTTAATTTTGTGAGACCACCAAGAAACAGTTACTTTACCCCATTCTAATATTATTTCTGGGTGATGATCTTCTGTCTCTGCCATTGCAGCAACCTTTGAAACAAAATTCAAACCATCTAAATATGATTTGAAGGCAAATCCACAAGTTAATCTTTGAATCTTATCAATTTCAACTAACTCCCAAGCAGGTATCTGAGGCTTTAATTCAGCAATTTCTTCTTTGGTGACTAGAGGAGCATCTACATTGCAAGCTTCGCAGGATTTATTTATTAAGTTATCTTCGCTCATTTAATTAATTCCGCCTTTTGTTAGCTTAACTGGATCTAGTATTTTTCTGAGTCTAGCCTCGCTTATATCTGTCTCTTCAAGAGCAACTTCGATAATTGGTCTGTCTTCTTTGTAGGCTTTTTTAGCTATGGCAGCTGCTTTTGCATATCCGATAATAGGATTTAAGGCTGTTACTAAAATTGGATTTTTATTCAAAGAACGCTCAATAGATACCTTATTAACCTTAAAAGATTTAATGGCTTTATCAGCTAAAACATCCATCCCGCCTGCTAAAATATTTATACTCTTGAGTAAGTTATAACAAATAACCGGTAACATTACATTGAGTTGGAAATTACCTGCTTGAGCAGCTACTGTGATTGTTGCATCATTTCCAATGACATCTGCAGCTACCATTGTCATAGCTTCGGGGACAACAGGATTTACTTTACCCGGCATAATACTGCTCCCTGGTTGCAATGCCTTTAACTCTATTTCAGATAAACCTGACAGTGGTCCACTGTTCATCCATCTTAAGTCATTAGATATTTTCATTAAAATTACTGCTAAATTTTTCAATTCTCCAGAGACTTGAACAGATGTGTCTTGCGCGCTTAAACCCTGAAATAAATCATCGCATGGTTTGAATTTAGAGCCAGTTAAATTTGAAACTTCTTTAGCAAAAATCTTAGCAAATTTAGAGTGTGCATTAATACCCGTGCCGATAGCTGTTCCGCCTTGAGGGAGTTCCAAAAGTTTTTGTTCTAATATTTTTAACATCTCTTTAGAAGAGCTTAATTGAGCTGACCATGCTCCAAGCTCTTGAGAAAAATCAATTGGCATAGCATCCATTAGATGAGTTCTTCCAGTCTTAACAATTCCTTTCAGAGAGGTAGCTTTTTTATCTATGGTGGCAATTAATTTGTCGAGAGTAGGAAATAATTTTTGAGACAAATCCATATGTGCGCTTACTTTTATGGCAGTAGGAATAACATCGTTACTACTTTGACTCATATTCACATCATCATTAGGATCAATTTTTACACCGCTTGATTTAGTAGCCAAATTTGCGATGACTTCATTAGCATTCATATTAGAACTTGTTCCTGAACCGGTTTGAAATACATCTAAAGGAAATTCTTTATTATGTTTGCTTTGCCAAACCTCTTTAGCCGCTTTAGAGATTGCGTTTGCTGTTTTAGGAGCTAAAAGACCTAAAGTTTTATTAGCTTTTGCAGCTGCATCTTTGATAATTCCTAAAGAATCAACAAATGAATTGGTAAAAGGAAAATCCATTTTAATTCCGCTAATGGGAAAGTTTTCAACAGCTCTTTGAGTTTGCGCTCCGTATAATGCGTTTCGGGGAACATAAACTTCACCCAAACTATCTTTTTCTATTCGAAATCCTTTTTTTGCTTTTGCCATAATTTATATAATGTTTAAAATACAATTGTACAAAATAATACATTGTATATTTGAACTAAATTAATATTATTTTAGAGGCTTTTATGTCAGACGAAAAAAACGAAATTAATCTTCCTATCGATACATCCTTAGGGAAGTTGCCGCAGAAAGAAAAAGGTTCTTTAGCTCCTGTTGAATGTAATACCATGGAAGAAATCAGAAGACATCAGTTAGAAAGGTTAGCAGCTGGATTTAGAATGTTTTCTCATTTTGGCTACGATGAAGGTATTGCTGGCCATATCACTTTAAGAGACCCAGAATTTCCTCATTATTTTTGGGTTAATCCTTTTGGTATGCATTTTGGACAAATTTGCATTTCAGATTTAATACTTGTTGATCGTGATGGAAACATTGTGCAGGGAGAAGGTAAAATGTTAAACACAGCTGCTTTTGCAATCCATTCAAGATTGCATGAAGCAAGATCTGATGTAAATGCTGCAGCTCATTCTCATTCCATGTATGGCAAATCATTTTCAACTTTAGGCCGTTTATTAGAACCCATTACTCAAGATTCATGTGCCTTTTATGATAATCACGTCTTGTTTGATGACTTCACTGGTGTTGTTTTAGAAACTGATGAAGGAGATAGAATAGCCAAAGCTTTAGGTGATAAGAAAGCAGCAATTCTTAAAAATCATGGTCTTCTGACTACAGGGGAGTCTGTTGATGCTGCGCTTTGGGCATTTTTATCAATGGATAGATGCTGTCAATCTCAACTTATTGCTGAATCAGCTGGGCAAATGGAAAGAATAAGCGATGATGTTGCAGAGCTTACCAAGACTCAAGTTGGATCTGAATTTGCTATGTGGGCAAGTTTTCAACCTATCTATGATCTAATGCTTGAAAAAGATGATAGTTTTTTAAGCTAAAAAAATAAAAAAAATTGTTTTCGTTATTTTTACTATATCTTCTGGTGAGTTTTATAATTCACTTTTTAGTTCGCGATTTTTTTAAGAAAAGAGGCTTTATTGATTCTCCTGATGGAATTAAGAAAAAACATAAGAATGATATACCTCTTTCTGGAGGCTTATCTTTTGCTGTTTCTTTTATGATTTTTTCTATATTTTCTTTTGCTGTTTTTTATTTTAAGTTAGATAGTCTTTTTAGTCCCAGCCTACTGGAGGTTGTGTTGATTCCTGATAACTATCCATATGTTTCTCTTACATGGTTGATAATTTTATCAATGGTGCTACTGGCGATTTGTTTAATAGATGATCTTATAAATCTTCCTGTTTGGGTAAGGTTATTTGCTCAAATAAGCTGTACCACTCTAATGATTCAATTAGGGGATATGAGTATTGTTAATTTGGGTCCTATATTTGGCGGTGAAGATATTATTCTTCACGAATATCTAGCATTTCTTTTTACATTGTTTTGCGTTGTAGGAATAACAAATGCATATAATTGGATAGACGGTATCGATGGATTATTTTCGTTACAAGTTTATATCGCTATTATAGGAATTTCTATTCTAATAGGTAATTTTAACTTCGCCTTCATAGCTTTCATTGCCGCTCTTTTGCCCTACTCAATCATGAACTTAAACTTCATGGGAAGTAAGTTTAAAGTTTTTATTGGAGACCACGGAGCTATGACAATTGGTTTTCTTTTGGCGTGTAATTTTGTTTTGGCTACTCAAAGTTCTTTTATTGAAGTTCGTCCTGTAGACGCTTTATGGTGTGTTGGATTAGTTTTGCTAAATGCGATTCAAGTAATGTGGTTAAGATTTAAAAGCAATGTTTCTGTTTTTAATTCAGACAGAAAACACATCCATCACTTGTATTTAGACTTAGGATTTTCAAGCAGGGAAACCCTTTTAATAGTTTCTTTGATAAGCATAGCTATCTCCTCTTTTGGAATAACTTTAATGTATTTTAATGTCCCGGAATGGATATCTTTAGTGTTATTTCTATTACTGTTGCCCTTATGGAGCTTGTTAAGTTATTTAATGAATAAAACTAAGAATCTTTAAAAATTTCTAACAATGTATTTTTGCCAAAATACATTTCATCATTAACGAAAAATGTAGGGATTCCAAAAACTCCCCTTTCAGCAGCTAAACTAGAGTTACTCAAAAGCTTATCTTTTATATCTTGCGTGCCCATTAAATTAAAAAGTTTTTCTGAATCAAATCCAGCTTCATCATAAGCTGTTTTTAAAACTTCAGGATCATCTAATTTCTTTTCTTTTTCCCACATTTCGATAGACATTTTTTCTATGTAGTCTGCTAAAAAACCTTCTTCCTCTGCTGCAATAGCTCCTCTCATCAACATGAGTGTTATAACAGGAAAATTCGGATTCATTTTGAATTTAGTTAAATTATGAAAATCGATAAATCTCTGCATCTCTAAGTTTTCATATTCTAATTTTCCTTTAACCTCTGCAAAAGCCATCATAGGTGGCTGGTTATTAGTTAATTTAAAGATTCCTCCCAAAAGAACAGGAATGTAATTTATTTCTATATCCGATTGATTAGTATATTTTTTTAAAGCTTGATGACTTAAATAGCCATTTGGGCTTGCAAAGTCAAAGTAAAAGTCTATTTTTTTCATAACTCACATCCATCCATTGAAAAGTTTGATTTATTTCCTGAATCTTTTAATTCTACAATATATTGACATTTAGTAGCAAAATCTTTAATTCTGTCATCTGAAGCCAATCTTTTTAGTTCATCCGAATGAAATAATTGAGATTTGGCCATCCTAATTCCCTTATCTTTATTTGTATCTAATATTATAAATTTGTTTGTATTTTTATCTAAATTCCAAGCATCCCAATTAACTAGATTTTTATCTCTACCTTTGCCCGGATTTCCTGAATAAGCAAACTCTGCCCAATAAGACATCATTGCATTAGAAAGCTCTCTAGCTGCATCTCTGTTTGAGTCATTAATGATATAATCTTCAAACCCAAAATAACGAAATATTCCAGAGACGAAGGAAATTTCAAACCCATGAGCTGCGCCAAAGATTTTTGAAAAATCCATCCAAAGATATTTGGGTTCTTCATCCCAGTCAAATCTGTAGGCATAAACCTCTGAATTACCCGATTTAATTAATCTTCTTGCTGGATTATCAACACCATTTATCTTCCAGTTTTTTGAGGAATATTCATTTTCAATTTCATATTTTTCTTTATCCTTTACGAAAATGAGAATATTTAAAACTCTTGTCACATAGTCAGGATCCATTGAATAAAATAATTTCATTTCATCTCTGTTAGTTCCAAGCATCGTGGGCACTTTATTAAATTGGTTCTTTTTAAAATTCATCCCATCAACCGGTAACACATATCCGTCAGCTATGATTCTTGGAACCCTAAACATTCCAGCCACAGTGGCTTCATCATAGACTTCATAGATTTCTTCAGGATTTAAACTTTGCAAAAAGTCAGCAAGCATTAAATCGTCCATAGAATCTTGCATGATTTTTGCTTCAAATCGATCTTTAGCTTGATTTTTTTTAACTAGAAATTTATTAACTGCTTCTTTTGAGCTTGTAGGAAGACCGGGACTATTTTCATCGTCTATATAATTAGACGCTTGTGATAAAGAAAATGATCTAGTCGAACCACTTTGTGAAATAGCTTTGTGAAACAAATCTTTTGCAACTGGAGAAGAAATTAAGGAAAAAACATTATGTCCTCCTGCTGACTCTCCAAAAATTGTTACATTTGAAGAATCGCCTCCAAAGTTTTTAATATTTTCTTTTATCCATTTCAAGGCTTCTATTTGATCAAGCAAGCCGAAATTTCCTGACTTGTCTTCTAAAGATTTTCCAGTTTTATTTAAACTGGGATGATAAAACCATCCAAGCGGACCCAAACGGTAGTTTATAGTAACAACTATCAAATTATGTTGACTCGCAAGCTTGCTAAAATCATAAACGTTAGCAGATCCTGTAGTATTTCCTCCTCCATGTATCCAAACCATTACAGGAAAATTAGAGTTTAGTGAAGAATTTTTAGGAGCATGGATATTAAGATATAAACAATCTTCCGAGCCTATGTAATCAGAATTACTTTCATCATATTTAACAATGCGGCCATTATTCTGGAAGCATATATCTGAATGGGTTAAAGCTTTGATAGTAGTATCAGATTTTCTTTTTGAAACAGGTGCACGCCATCTCAATTCACCTATTGGAGGCTCTGCATATGGTATACCTAACCAAGTTATAGAATCATAATGATCTTGAAACCCAACTATCAAACCAGAAGAAGAATCTCTTAGGGTAGAAAAATCTTCAACTATTATTTTCTTAGCGCCATTATCAACTGAACAACTTACTAAAATTATAAATAATAATAAATAACTAATTTTTTTAATCAAAATATTCCCCTCAAAATAAGTTTATGAAACTAAACTCTTTAGTTATTATGCAAGAATAAAAACAAAAAAACTATTATGGAAATATCACCAATACCAACTCTTTCAAAAGAAATAAATGAGATCAGAGAAAAAACATCAACAATAGTTGCTGACAAAATTATCCCTAACGAAAGCATAATCTATCAAGGCGGTGATTCCGCTAAAAAACTCAGAGAAGAAATTAAAGCTGAAGTAAAAAATAATGATCTTTGGGCTCCTCATTTACCGAAAGAATATGGAGGTATGGGAATAGGATTTATGGCGCATGCATATATGAATGAGATTCTTGCTTGGTCTCCTTTGTCAAATAGATTGTTTGGTGTAATTGCTCCAAATTCTGGAAATCAAAAAATACTTTTAAAATATGGAACCGAAGATCAAAAGAAAAAGTGGTTAGAACCTTTAATTGCTGGAGAAATTGAATCTGCATTCTCCATGACAGAGCCTGATAATGCTGGATCGGATCCTAGATCGATTACAACAACCGCAAAAAAAGAAGGAGATGAATGGGTTATTAATGGTCATAAAGTTATGACGTCAAATGGAATAAGAGCTAATTTTGCCATTGTAATGTGTAGAACCGAAGAAGAGAGTGACAGTGGCGAAGTTAATTCAAGAATGACTCAAATCATAGTTCCAACAGATACGCCTGGATTCAACATAGTCAGGTCAGTTCCGATTTGGGGGCATACAGGAGGCGATCATGTAGAAATTAAATACGAAGATGTTCGAGTGCCAATTGAAAATCAATTGGGTGCAAGAGGATCCGGTCATGCAGCTGCCCAAGACAGGCTAGGAGCAGGAAGAGTGTTCCATTGCATGAATAGTATAGGTCAAATGTGGAGAGCCTTTGATTTGATGATGCAAAGAACTACAACTAGAGAAGTTCATGGAGGTCTTTTAGAATCAAAACAATTAATTCAAGGTTTCATTGCGGATTCCTATATAGATATCCAAACAGCTAGATTGATGACAATTCATTGTGCTGAAGTCATGGATTCAGAAGGCGATCCTAGAGTTGATATATCTGCAATAAAAATATATGTCCCAGCAGCAATGCATCGAGTAGTAGATAGAGCAATTCAAGTTTATGGTTGGAAAGGCGTATCTGCTGATCTACCATTATTTGGGATGTATCAAGGAGCTAGAACTCTAAGACTTGCAGATGGTCCTGATGAAGTGCATAGAATATTGATAGCAAAACAAATACTCAAAAAATACAAAGAAGGTCTTTCATGGGATTTTGGAATCTAAGATTTAATTATTTTGGCCTCTTTAGCCATATTTTCTATCAAAAAATCTTTTGGCTTTCCTATTTTTACTAATTTTAGACTCGAGGAAGCTTTAGCAATCAATTCTTCGTTTTGGTAAAGTTCTGCTGATGCAAAACCAATGGATTTTCCTAGCTTTGTAATTTTTGATTGACAAAAAAGTTTACCAGGTCTTCCTGCAGCAAGAAAGGAAACGTTTATATCTATCGACATGGGCGTATATATAAAATCTGTTAACTCCATAACTAGAAATGCCATACATGAGTCCATCATTACCGTTGAAAAACCTCCCTGAATGATAGTTCCATTTGAATGACAAATATCTTCAGTAGCTTCAAAAGACATGCTTAGTGATTCATTTTTATAATTTATCTCTAAAATTTTTGCCGAAAGTTGCTTCATATATTCGGGAGTATTATCTTTATTCATTTTTATATTTTTGAAAAAGATTCAATAGCTCTCTTTCTTGAAAAAGAAAGATCAACAATCATTTTTGGATATTTTAATTTAGCTCTTGTTTCTAAATCTGGATTATGGATTTCTTTTGGAGATAATTCAGAAAAAATAGGAAGATATTTTTTAATAAACTCCCCTTCTTTATCAAATTTCTCAGATTGAGTGATGGGGTTGAAAATTCTAAAATAAGGTGCAGCATCAACTCCGGTAGAAGCGCTCCATTGCCAGCCGCCAACATTTGAAGCATGATCGCCATCAATTAGATTTCTCATGAAATATTCTTCCCCTTTTTTCCAATCTATCAATAAGTTTTTACTTAGAAACATAGCTACTACCATTCTCAATCTATTGTGCATCCAGCCAGTATGGTTTAGTTGAGTCATAGCTGCATCTATCAGCGGGATTCCTGTAGTACCATTGCACCAAGCATTAAAGTCATCTTCATCATCTCGCCAAATTAAAGCATCATATTTCTCATTGAAAGATTTTTTCATACTAACCCTTGGATAATGATAAATAATATATTTATAAAATTCTCGCCAAATTACTTCATTGAACCAAGAAAAATGACCACTTCCAGGAATATCTTCTGAAAATTTTGATAATAAATTTATGCAAGATTTAGCGGATATAATTCCAGATGCAAAATAAGGAGAAAGACGACTAGTTGAATCTAATTTTGGGAAGTCCCTAAGATTTTTATATTCATTTATTTTATCTTCAATAAAATTTTCAAGTATGCGATGAGCAGAATTTTCTCCTGGCAGATATAGATTTAAGGCTTCTTTATGTAATTTACTACTCAATTGAAAATCTGGAATTGGATCGCTGTCTTTCAAAACTTTGCTTTGCATCATGGGTTCAGGGATTAATTTTAAGTGATTCTCGCTTAGCAAAGATCTAAAAGCCCTTGAATATGGTGTAAAAACTTTAAAAAAAGTATCAGATCCAGTTTTAATTAATTCTGGATCAATAATGGATGAGTCATATGAAAAAAATTTAATTCCTTTATCAGTAAGTTTTTTTTCTAAATCAGCATCTCTTCTCCTCTCATTGATTCCATAATCTTTATTCATATAAACACCGGAAGCTTTTATAGAGACCGCTTCTTCTAAAATTTTTATTGACTCATCTTCTACTCCATTTGCATGAAGAATTTTTAAATTAATATTAAGCTTATTTAATCCTTCTTTGAGAATTGCTAAATTTTCTAGCTGGAATTTAATTTTAAGAGGGCTATCGTTATGTAGATTCCATTTTTTTGGATTAAATATATAAATAACTTCTAAACTGGTAGAGTTTTTAGAGGCTTCATACAAAGCTAAGTTATCAGCAAGTCTAAGATCATTGGAAAAAATATAAAGATTGTTCATAGAAAGTGTTTATATGATGCTAATCGCTGTGCTCAGCTTGATTAAAAATTTCATCACTTTTATATATTAACGGGTTACTTCATCATGTAGCAACCCGTTATACTCGAGCTAAGGAGAGATTTCTGGGGAGAAAAGATGGCTCGAATTCTATAATTATATATATCTAAAATTAAAAAAGGGTTATAAATAAGGTAAAAATAGTTATAAGGCTAAGGATGAACATTAAATTCTATCTCAGCATTTTTTAATCTATCTATCAAAGCATGTCCCAAACCAGAAGCAGAAGTTAAGACCCCTCCGAATTCTGTGCCTCCTGGTAAATTGTCTGATAAAGCTAGTGTTAAGGCAGATTCACAAACTAACTTAGATGTAGATTTGTAACCAGGATCACCTGAGCCATAAAGTGAACAGATTTTTTTTTCGCCATCTTCTGCTTCTGCAATAAAGGTTGATCTAAACCATCCGTTATTTTGAACTTCTTCGCTAGGGCCTTCACCAGGTTTAGGGAGAAATCTTCTTACTATATTTTTTAGCGGAGAAGTAATGATTAAGAAACCAAAAATTAATCCATAGGATGCTCTTTTGGCTGTATTTTTATTTTTATAAAGGCCGTATTCTCCGAAAGTAAAATTAGAGCCGTAGCTGTTTTGATTTTTTTCCATTAAGGCTGCCGATCTTCTTACAACTCTTGTATTTCCCGCTGCCATAACAAACATTCCGGACCAGGCATCTAACTCTTCTATCTTTTCTATTCTCATTTCATCTTTTGAATTTTTTCGCTGTTCTTCAGAAGTAGAATTTTCAGGATTAAGCAAAAAAGGATCTCTCATTTCTTTAGTTAGTTTGCCCATTGAAAAAGCTGTTTCTATAGTTCCTCCAGATGCTTCGCCACTCCATTCTTGAAATAGATCAACTCTTTTAACTGGTTTCTCAAATTGAGATACAGCAAATAAAGTGCCGATATCTGAGGGTATTGAATCATATCCACAAGAAGGAATAATTCTTATACCTTTTAAATTGGCATTATCATTGTGTCTATCTATTAGTGTTTTTACCCAATGATTTTCGCCTGTAATATCTGTGTAATGCGTTCCTTGATTTACGCATGCTTGAACCAATAAATCACTATATCTAGCAAACGGTCCTGCAGTAGATAAAATAACTTTTGTTTGCCGAACTAAACTATTTAATTTTTCTAAATCATCTCCATCTGCTACAAAAATTTTGCATTCAAGATCTAAATCTAGATTTACTTTTTCTAATTTTTTTTTATTTCGACCTGCAATAGCCCATTTTAAATCTGGATAATTCTCTTTTAAATATTTTGCACATAGCTGTCCTGTGAAGCCCGTAGCGCCGTAAATGATTACTTCAAATTCTCTATCCATATATATACCTATTAATTTGAATCTAAATTTAACATTTAAGAGAATTAAAAGAATTTTTTTTAGCTTGTCTTAAAAAAATCTGAAGAGCTGTATGGGAAAAGTGCAAAACTTAAAACATTTTCTTCTGATTTACTTAAATCTGATAATGAATTCTGAGAACAGAAATTACACAAATCATTTTTTAATTTATCAAAGTCATCTTCAATCAGATCAGCAGGTCTTGAAAAAATAGGTTCTATTCTTTCATTTGCTAAGCTTTTTAGTTCATCATCAACGTCTCCAAAAATATTTCCATATCTTCCGGAGATTAAACTAACCATTTCCATTGATAAGTTTTTATATCTTTCTCCGTCTACAATATTAGCTAATGCTTGAGCGCCTATAATTTGAGAAACAGGAGTTACTAAAGGCACATAACCCAAATCTTTCCTTACCCTGGGAATTTCATTAATTACATTATTAATATTTTCTTCTTGATTTAATTGTTTTAATTGCGTTTCTAAGTTGGACAACATGCCGCCCGGCACTTGTCTAATTAACATCTGAACATCTACTCCTTTCATACTTCCTTCAAACTCTGAATATTTATGTCTTAGTTTTTTAAAGTGTTCACTAATAGAATCTAATTTTAATAAATTTAGATTCGTTTCGTGGTTTGTATCCTCAAGCATAGACACCATGGTTTCTGTTGCAGAATGTCCATATGTCATGCTCATTGATGATATAGAAGTATCGATATTATCTATTCCAGCTTCAATAGCCTTCAAATTAGTGGCTCCGGACAAGCCTGTTGTAGCATGAGTTTGCATGTGAATCGGAACAGAAATATTCTTTTTTAGTTGCTTAACTAAGTCATAAGCTACATAGGGTTTTAATATTCCCGCCATATCTTTTATGGCAATTGAATCGGCGCCGAGATCTTCCATTCTTTTTGCTAAATCAACCCAATAATACAAATCATGAATCGGACTAATCGTATATGCCATTGCTGCTTGTGCATGTTTTTTATTTTGTTTTATTTCATTGATAGAAAATCTAATATTTTCTGTATCGTTTAAGGCATCAAAAACTCTAAAAATATCAATTCCATTTTCAGCTGCTTTGTTAATGAATTTTGATACAACTTGATCACTAAAATGTTTATACCCAACAAGGTTTTGGCCTCTTAGAAGCATTTGCTGAGGAGTCTTTGGCATCGCTTTTTTTAACTCTCTTAATCTCTCCCATGGATCTTCGTTTAAATGTCTTAAGCAAACATCAAAAGTAGCTCCGCCCCAAGATTCTATAGACCAAAAACCAACATCATCAATTGCTTTAGCAATTGGTAAAATATCTTCAATAGTAAGTCTTGTCGAAATCAAAGATTGATTTCCGTCTCTCAGAACAACTTCAGTGATGCCAACTTTTTTCATACTGTCATTATATTAGTCTTATAGTGACATAATGTCACCACAGAAAATGTTTGTGTTATGATATTTTCATGAGTTTATTAACCAACGAAGATATTATAACTTTTAAGAAAGATGGCGTTATTCTTGTTAAAAATATTCTTTCAAAAGAATGGCAGACTAAGATGGCAAAAGCCATAGAAGAAACAGTCACAAATAAGTCATTAACAGGAAAATTTATTAGCGGTAAAGATAATGGTGGTTTTGCTGGAGATATAGATTTATGGTACCGAAATGATGCTTTTTATGATTTTATGTTGCATTCTCCTTGTGCTAAATATGCTCAGTTAGTTTTAAATTCTGAAGTAGTTAGACATTTTTATGATCAAACTTTTATTAAACCTGCAGGATGCCATTTAGCTACTCCCTGGCATCACGATATAACATTTTGGCCAGTAGATCTTAAAAAAAATAATATTTGTTCAATTTGGATTACATTAGATTCAGTTACAAAAGAATCTAGTGGTTTGGAATTCATTAAAGGGTCTCATAATTGGGATGGTCCATGGAAATCTTATGCACCCGGAAATGATGCTTTAGTAAATAAAAAGCATAAAGATTTGCCTGATATTGATTCTCTAAGGGAAGAAAACGAATTCTTTTGTCCAGATATGGAACCAGGAGATGCTTTGATATTCAATGCTCATATTGTTCATGGTGCCTCTAAAAATTCTACTCTAGATAAACCAAGAAGAGCTTTTACTAGCAGATGGTGTGATAATCAAACTGTTTTTGAAAATAGAGAGAAAACAAAACCGATTACTGCAAAACATCATCTTAAAGATGGTGACTTTTTATCTGGCCCTTTGTATCCTCAGGTACTTCCAGTGACTATTGATTCTGAGTTAGCTTTGCGAAATAAAGGACCTATTAAATTAAGCAAATCTAAATTGATTAAAGATCAATTAAACTCTAGCGCTAGAGGTTTTTTTAGCTTTAAGGGCCTACTAAATCTAAAATAGCTGTTCCAATATCCGCTAAACTTTCAACGGTTTTTACTCCGGCATTTTCTAGTGCTGCGAATTTTTCTTGGGCAGTTCCTTTGCCTCCTGAAATTATTGCTCCAGCATGGCCCATTCTTTTACCTGGAGGAGCACTTACTCCAGCAATATAAGCTACTACAGGCTTAGTTATATTATTCTTAATATATTCTGCTGCCTCTTCTTCTGCAGTTCCTCCAATTTCACCTACCATCACAATTGCTTCTGTTTGAGGATCTTCTTCAAAAAGCTCTAAAATTTCAATAAAGCTTGTCCCTGGTATAGGATCTCCTCCAATTCCAACGCAACTGCTTTGACCTAAACCAGCTAATGTTGTTTGATCAACCGCTTCATACGTCAAAGTACCTGATCTTGAAACAATACCTATTTTTCCCGGAAGGTGAATGTCAGCAGGCATAATTCCTAGTTTGCATTCTCCAGGAGAAATTAGACCAGGACAATTTGGACCTATAATTCTCGATCCAATTTTGTCTGCTTTATTTTTTAGAAATAACATATCTAATGTGGGTATTCCTTCAGTAATAACAATAATAAGTTCTATTCCTGCATCTAAAGCTTCATTTATAGAATCTTTACAAAATTTAGCAGGAACAAAAATTATTGAAGTATTCGCATTAGTTTTTTCTATTGCTTCTGATACTGAATCAAACACAGGCTTATTTAAATGCATTTGACCAGATTTTCCAGGAGTAACTCCTCCTACAATATTTGTTCCATAAGCAATGGACTGCTCACAATGCATAGTAGCTTGAGATCCAGTAAAGCCTTGACATATAGCGACTGTATTTTTATTTATCAAAATACTCATTTTGATAAGTCCACCGCTCTTTGAGCTGCTTTTGATAAGCTTGATTCAGAAATTATATTTAAAGAGCTTTTATCTAAAATTTCTTGAGCTAAATTTGAATTATTTCCTTTCAATCTAACTATTACAGGAATACTAACGCCTACTTCTTTGACTGCTTCAATTATTCCTTCTGCAACAATATCGCATCTAACTATGCCACCAAAAATATTGATCAATATAGCTTTCACTTTTTCATCTGATAATATAATTTTAAAAGCTTCTGAAACGCTATTTTTATTTACTGATCCGCCAACGTCTAGAAAGTTTGCAGGGAATCCTCCCGAAATTTTTATCATATCCATTGTACCCATTGCCAATCCTGCTCCATTGACCATACATCCTATGTTTCCATCAAGAGCTACATAATTAAGATCCCACTCGGAGGCTTGCAATTCTCTTTCTTCTTCTTGTGATATGTCTCTCATTTCCAAGATATCTTCTTGACGATATAAAGAATTAGTATCGACACTAATTTTACCGTCTAAGCACTTTAAATTTTGATTTGCGTCTATCACCAAAGGATTTATTTCAACTAAGGCTAAATCTTTTTCGATAAATAATCTTGATAAGTTTTTAAAAATATTGATGAATTCGAGTTTTTGTGAATCAGATAAATTTAATCCTTTAGCTAAAAGCAAGGCATCTTTTTCTTCTGGACCATTTTCCAAGTCTATAGATACTTTAAATATTTTCTCTGGAGATTTTTCTGCTACTGATTCAATATCCACTCCGCCTTCTGGGGATGCCATTACAACTATAGATTGAGAACTTCTATCAATTACAACTCCTAAATAAAGTTCTTTATCAATATCAGTACATTCTTCAATTAAAATCGAAGAAACAGGCTGACCATTTTGATCGGTTTGATAAGTTACTAAATTATTTCCAAGCCATTTTTTAGCAAAATCTTCAACGGATTGAAGATCATCTACCAACTTTACTCCTCCTGCTTTGCCTCTTCCTCCGGCATGTACTTGCGCTTTAACCACCCACTTATTTACGTTTAACTGTTTAGCTTTTTCTTGAGCTTCAGAATGAGAATTTATTACGGTGAAATTAGAAATCGGGAGACCGAATTCTTTAAATAATTTTTTTGCTTGATATTCGTGAAGATTCAAAGTAATTCTCTAAAGAGACATTATGTCTCATAGAAACTATATTTATAAAGCTCTCTTAACCAACATTTTTTTTATTTCATTTATGGCTTTTGTTGGATTTAAGCCTTTAGGACAAACTGAAACACAGTTCATAATTCCATGACATCTAAAAACACTAAAAGCATCTTCTAATTGATCTAATCTTTCTTCTCTAGCAGTATCCCTACTATCTGCAATAAATCTATATGCTTGAAGCAATGCTGCAGGACCTAAAAATTTATCAGGATTCCACCAAAAAGATGGGCATGCGGTAGAGCAACAGCCACAAAGAATACACTCATAAAGTCCATCTAGCTTTTCTCTATCTTCAACAGTTTGAGGTATGGCTGAACTGTCACTTTCTTTATCTGCAATGAGATATGGTCTAATTTTCTTATATTGATCGACAAATTGAGTCATATCAACAATTAAATCTTTAACGACAGGCAATCCCGGCAAAGGCCTTAATTCTAATTTATTTCTTTTAACTACTTTTGATAATGGTGTAATACACCCGAGACCATTTTTTCCGTTTATATTCATGCCGTCTGAGCCACAAACTCCCTCTCTGCAAGATCTTCTAAAGGAAATTGAAGAATCTTGTTCTTTAGCTAATTGGAGAGCATCCAAAACCATAATATCCTTATTTTTAGGAATATCTATGTTGATGTCTTGCATAAAAGGCTTGTTACCAGTATCTGGATCATACCTATAAATACTCATTTTTATAGTAGTGATTTGTTCAGCAGCTATCGTATTCATTAATACGTTCTCGCAAATGGTTGGAATGCTTGGACTATTTTTGGCCTAAAATTAACATCTCTTTTAGATATTTCTTTTGAGTCTTTAAAATAAATAGAGTGCTTAAGCCAATTTTCGTCATCTCTTTCTGGAAAGTCATCTCTAGAATGAGCCCCTCGACTCTCTTTTCTCTCGTTAGCAGAAATAGCAGTAGCTTCAGCTACTTCTAATAAATTTAATAATTCTAATGCTTCTACTCTAGCGGTATTAAATCGAGAAGATTTATCAGCTAAATGTAAATTTTCAGCTCTAGACCTAATTTCATCAACAACTTTAATTCCTTTTTCCATATTTTCTTCACTTCTAAAGACTCCAAAACTTAGTTGCATGGTCTCTTGAAGATCTTTTTTAATTTGAGAAGAATTTTCTCCATCTTTGCTTGAATTAACTCTATTTATATTTTTTAGGGCATTATTAATATCGTCTTTCGTAGGCTCGCTAACTTCAATCCCTGCTTTAAAAGATTCCTCAATATGCATACCGGCAGATCTTCCAAAAACAACTAAATCTAGTAAGGAATTTCCGCCTAATCTGTTTCCACCATGAACTGAAACACAAGCAGCTTCACCTGCTGCATACAAACCTTCAACAATTGAATCTAATCCATTTGATTTTTGGGTTATAACTTGACCATTAACATTAGTGGGAATTCCTCCCATAGCATAATGACAAGTAGGAACTACCGGAATTGGATGTTCAGCAGGATCTATATGAGCAAAAGTCTTAGATAATTCTGTAATTCCCGGAAGTCGTTTATGCAAAAGATCAGCTCCTAAATGATCAAGTTTTAAAAAGCAATGATCAGCTTCTGGACCACATCCTCTTCCTTCAATTATTTCAAGCATCATAGATCTAGCCACTACATCCCTACTTGCTAAATCTTTAGCGTTTGGGGCATATCTTTCCATGAATCTCTCGCCGTCTTTGTTTACAAGATATCCGCCTTCGCCCCTGCATCCCTCAGTCACAAGAGTTCCTGCTCCATGAATTCCTGTTGGATGGAATTGCCACATTTCCATATCTTGAACCGCTAACCCAGCTCTAAGAGCCATTCCAGTTCCGTCTCCAGTATTAATTAGAGCATTTGTTGTAGATTTATATATTCTTCCTGCTCCGCCCGTTGCCAGTACAGTAGCTTTTGCTTTTAAAAAATAAGCTTCACCGGACTCTATCTCAAAAGCTATTACTCCTGTAACTTGATCATTGGCATTCAGTACTAAATCTACTGCAAACCACTCGCTTAAAAAATTGGTTCCAGCTTTAACATTAGCCTGGTATAAAGTGTGCAATAAAGCATGCCCAGTTCTGTCTGCTGCAGCACATGTCCTTTCAGCTTGTCCACCCTTACCAAAATCTTTAGATTGCCCTCCGAAAGCTCTCTGATATATTTTTCCATCTTCTGTTCGAGAAAAAGGAAGTCCCATATTTTCTAATTCAAAAACCGTTGCTGGACCTTCTTGACACATGTACTCAATAGAATCCTGATCACCTATAAAATCTGATCCTTTGACTGTGTCGTACATATGCCAACGCCAGTCATCATTTGGATCGGCGCTTGCAATAGCGCATGTAATTCCACCTTGTGCAGATACGGTGTGAGATCTAGTAGGAAAAACCTTTGATACAACTGCAGTATTCATGCCGGACTGAGCTAATTGAAGAGATGCCATAAGCCCAGAGCCCCCTCCACCTATTATAATGCCGTCAAATTCCTTTACTGGAAGTGAAGAAGCATCTAAGAATCCTTTTCCGTTCATTGCCATATTTGTTCACCCTAATAAATTAGCAAGATACTACAAATAATGATTCCTATGGCCTGCGTAAAACTATAAAAAACTACTGCGTTTCTTAAAGGTTTAGCAAATTTTCCTATTCTTGCTGGTGTAAGGTAATCGGTCACTATGTGGTGAATACCTTGCAGAGAATGATAAGAAATCGAAATAGCTACCATTAATGTAAATATCTTGATTGAGAGGATATCAAAAAAGTTGCTGATTTGTACGTAATTTAGTGGTTCGTGTATCAACCAATAGAAGGTTATAACTGAAAAATATAGGGCTTGTATAACTGCTGATACTCGAACCAGGACGAAATCTAAAACGCCCGTTCTTTTCAATGTATAAAGTTTGGTTACCATATCTTTAAAGTCACTAAAATAAAAATTATGAAACTTAAAACAAAAGTTCCTATTGCTGAGTTTCGTCCAGCCATAAGAGTTTCCCAATATCCCAAATCCATTACCAAATGCCTGATACCAGAAACAAAATGGTAAATTAAACCAGCAACTAAAAGATTAAAAAAAACTTTAACTAAATAAAATTCAAAATAATATGAAGCCAGAATAAAGCCTTCCTCTGAATTTGCTGCCAAAACCAGCAGTGATAAAAAAGGAAGAAGCAGTACAAACATTCCAACTGCGGAAACTCTATGAGTAATCGAAGATATGCCCGCTATAGGTAGTTGAATTTTTAGTAGGTTTAAATAAATTGGTGGTTTAGACATATATATTTTTTTATTCTATAGGAGAGACAACCGCAATCATTATAAGTTGTTATTGAGTTTCTTCAACGATTTCGTATTCTTTTTCTTTTTGTAATTTGACGATCTGTTAAGACATTTTTTTTATGTTTGAAAGGGTTTTCAGTTTTTTTCAAAATTAATTTCATTGGAACTCCTTTTAAATTTAAAGATCTTCTTACAAAATTTTCTAAGTATTTTTGATATTGTTTCGATATAGAATCTAATTTATTTCCATGAATAATGAATGTTGGTGGAGAAGATGCTCCTAGGTTTACATATTTTATCTTAGGTCTAAATCTTCCTGATAAAGGAGGAGGATTTTCTTCATAAGCTCGTAAAAAAATTTCGCTCAGTAATTTCGAATCAAATTCAATATTACTTTTTTTAATTAGTTTGATTAGTGATAAAACCATACTTGATGTTCCAGATGCTTTCTTTGCTGATATGTATTTGATATCTAAGTGCTTTGCAAAAGCTAATTTTCTATTTAAATTCCTTCTTAAATTAGATTTATCATAGACATCCAATAAATCTGATTTATTAATTCCAATCATAATTGGTTTACCTGAAGATATAGACAGCGAAATTAAGTGAAGGTCTTGATCAGAAATAGATTCTTTGCCATCAATAAGATAGATAATTCCATCTGAATTTCTTAACGATTGAATTGCTTTTTGAATTGAAAATTTTTCTACGTCATCAGAAATTTTTGATTTTCTTCTTAAACCAGCTGTATCCGTTAATTGAATGTCATTTCCTTTAAATTTTAAAGTCTCAGAAATAGCATCTCTCGTAGTTCCAGGTATATTCGAAACTATAGATCTTTCGTCTCTAAGTAAAGCATTAAAAAAAGTAGATTTTCCGGCATTGGGTTTTCCTAAAATACCTATTTTTAACGAATTGACTTCCTTGTTGACGCGCTGAACAGAGGAAGGAAATAATTCTAAAATCGATTCTTTAAATTTTTTTATCCCAAGACCATTTTGTGCTGAAATCTCTGAAGAGTGTTTGGCTCCTAAAGAATAGAATTCAGAAATATTTTCTCTAGATTTTTTTGTTTCTGATTTATTGATAGCTAAAATATATTTTTTTCCAGATTTTCTTAACATCTCATTTATTTTTAAATCCAAATGATGTAGTGGAGAGGTAGCATCGGTTAAAAAAATAAATCCATCGGACTCAGAAATAGCTTTATTTGTTTCTTCTAAAATTAATTTATCAAACTTAGAATCTGATTCAGTTATTCCGCCTGTATCAACCAACAGATAATGAGAGCTACCTATTTTACTGTTTCCATAATGACGATCTCTTGTTAATCCAGGAAAGTCAGCTATGAGCGCAAGATTTTCTCCAACTAAAACATTAAAAAGTGAAGACTTTCCGACATTTGGTCTTCCAACAATTGCAAGTAATGGACCCATAATACAAATCTATATTCATTTAACTGTTAAAACAGATAATTTTCCGGATTGATCTAAAGATGCTATGAAGTCTTCTGATACAGCAATTGAAATTACTTGTGACCCAGAAGGTTTTGCACGTCCTTGAGTAGTACCATCTTCCATGTCGATGAAATGCAAATATCCTTTAAAATCTCCGACTATCAACATATTTTTGTATCTAGATAAAGAATTTAAATTTCTTAACCGATATTCTTCAGATGACCATTTAGTTGATCCAGTAACACTATCAAAAGATTTTAAGGTATCGAACTCATCTATCAAAAAGGTGCTTCCCTTAACACTTAAAATGTCATTAGTTGAAGATGCTGGTTGACGCCATACTAATCTTCCATTTCTTGAGTCTAAAGCTGTTATATCTCCTTGATATGAAACTCCAAAAGCTAATCCATTAGATGAAATGGCTGGTTTTGAATCTACGTCTATTACTCTTTCTATTTCAGAACTAGCTTTAGACACAGTAATGGGAATTTCCCATTGAACTACTCCGCTTCTAGATTCAATCTTTGCAAGATTTCCATTAGCAAAACCAATATATATGAAGTTTTTATCGAACACTGGCTGGCTAGTGCCTCTTAAACTCAAAGAAGGTAGTGTAGAAGTATATTCCCAAATAAATTTACCATTTTTAAAATCTAAAGCAGTAACTTTCCCATTGGTAGTTTGGATAGCTAAAATTAAACCATTTGTTGACGGAGGTGATAAGGCTTCTCCACTTACTTCAGAGGTCCAGTTTGTTTCACCATTAGTAGAGTTAATCGATATAACTTCTCCATTATCAGTCGCTATAAATAATGAATTATTCCCGAACCCAAGGCCTGAAGATATGCTTAGATTTAAATCTTTGATCCAAACCCTACTTCCATCTTTTTTGTACGCAACAATTTCTCCTTCTTCAGAAAATGAGAAAATATTAGAGTCATTAAAAATAAGATTTACCTTTCCGACAGGCTTTTCAGAAAAAACGTTCTTAGACCATTTCTTTTGGAAAATAATATTGGGACTAAATTTTTTTAATTCTACAGGTGACTCAACAGCATCTGTACCAGATTGACAAGCTACTAAAGCTAAGCAAAACGATAAGAAAATAATTTTATTTTTTAAATTCATTATTTACTCAATTAGCGAAGATAGTTTGATATTTAAAATATTTTTGTGCTCTTCTGAATTAGTTAAAGACAAGGCTTTAATATAATTTTTTTTAGCTTCAGAGTTATTTAACAATTTTTTTTCTAAATCTCCTAAATACTCATATTTAAGAGGCTCGTAAAATGAAAAAGTTTTAAGCAGAATGCTTTTTGCCTCTTCAAGCTCTTCAGTTGAAATTAAAAGCATAGCTAATCTTATTCGAGAAAGATCTCTTAAAAAATAAACATCTGAATTTTTTTCTTCTAAAGAAGCGTTAGCTTCTTTAAGTAACTTTATAGCTGCAACTTTATTTTCAAGTACTAAATATTTCTTGGCCAAACGCATATTCATTAAATCTAAATAGATCTGATTTGAAAATCTTTTTTTAAAATCATTTTTAAGCTTTAACACTTTCGATATGTTGTTTTGGGGATTATCAATTGCTATATAAAATTCGTCGTAAAGGATTGAAGCTTGTTGAGATTCTTGTTCTTTATATTTTTCCCATAAATAAAGGCCGATAAAAAAAGAAGAAATTAATATAAAGACTATTATTACTTTTATATAATTTTCTTTGGCCCAAAAAATGACATCTTTCAGTCTTCCGTTGTTGGTTTCTTCGCTCATTTTTATAATAGTTCTTTTAATTTAGATATTAATTCTTGTTCGCTGAGACTTTCTTGATTTTTATCTGCTGAAAGGTCCTTAAATGAAAAAGAGTTAGATTCTACTTCTTCTCGTCCAATTATGATTGCAAAATTTGAATTATTTTTTATTGCTTTTTTTAATTGTGATTTTAAATTGATATCTAAGCCAGAAAATCTTACCTCAAGTGATGGGAAAATATCCCTAATTTTATCTGAAAAATTTACTCCTAAATTTAAAAAACTCTCCTCTAGAATAATTACATTACATAATTTAGGTCTTTGATAGTTAAAGTTATCTTTGCAAGCCAGAATTAAACGTTCAATTCCAAAAGAGAAACCTACGGCAGGAGTATCTCGACCTCCCAGTTTTTTAGACAAACTATCGTATCTTCCTCCTGCACAGAAAGTGTTTTGACTTCCTAAAGAGTCTGATTTCCACTCAAAAACATTATCATTATAATAATCCAGACCCCTTACAAGCTTTTTATTTTCTGTATATTTAATCCCATAATCATCTAATAACTTTTTTAGATCATTTGATTTTTTAAAAGAATCTGAAGAATAAAAATCAGAAATTTTAGGCGCATTTTGAAGAAACGATTGAGTTTCTTGATTTTTTGAGTCTAAAATCCTTAGAGGATTAAAATTTAATCTTTTTTGACTGTCTTCATCTAATTTATTTTTTATAGGTGTTAAAAATTTAACTAATTCTTTAGAAAATTTTTCCTGACATTCTTTCGAACCTAAAGAATTTATTTCTAAGTATGCATTTGAAACATTTAGAGAAGATATAATTTTTTTTGTAATTTGAATTAATTCAAAATCCATATAAACAGATTCATTTCCATATGCTTCAGCACTAAATTGATAAAACTCTCTATTTCTGCCCTTTTGGGGTCTTTCATATCTATACATAGGCCCATAATAAAAGAGTCTTTGCTGTCCTTGATCTAATAGTCCTTTTTCTATAGAAGCTCTCATACACCCAGCCGTTCCTTCAGGTCTTAAAGTAATAGACTTTTTACTTTTACTATCAAAAGAAAACATTTCTTTGTTAACAATGTCGGTTTCATCGCCAACTGACCTTCTAAAAAGCTCTGTTTGCTCTAAAATTGGAAGTCTTATTTCCCTATAAGAAAAACTTTTAACAATTTTTATCAAGTGATCAATTGTTTGACTCCAAATTAAAGAATCCTCAATCGGAACTTCATGCATACCTCTTACTTTTTGAAATTTACTCATGATTTCACAATTAACTTTTCTTCATTTTCTTGAATTAATTTTACTTTTTCCCTAACCAGCCCCTCAAGATGACTAACGATATCATCATTTTCTATTTTATGAGATGGAGACCCATCTATATAAATTAAACTTTTTGGTGAAGCTCCTGTTAAGCCAACATGAGCAGCTTTAGACTCTCCAGGTCCATTCACATAGCAACCTATTACGGCAACATCAATTGATTCTTTAATGTCTTCTAATCTAATTTCTAATTCATTCATAGTTTTTATAACATCAAAATTTTGTCGAGAACAACTTGGGCAAGCTATAAAATTAATCCCCTTTTTTCTCAAGCCTAGAGATTTCAATATATCAAATCCAACTTTTACTTCGTCTACTGGATCTGACGCTAGAGACACTCTCAAAGTATCTCCTATTCCCTCTCTCAGGAGTTCGCCTATTGCTATAGCTGATTTTACAGTTCCTGATCTAAAGCCACCTGCTTCTGTCAAACCCAGATGCAAAGGTTGTTTTATTTCTTTTGCTATCAATCTATAGCTATCGGTCATCATAAAAATATCTGATGCTTTTATGCTTAGTTTGAACTGATCAAAATTTAACTTTTGCAGGATTTCTACATGAGCCATTGCAGATTCAAATAAAGCTTCAGGACAAGGCTCTCCATATTTTTTTTGCAATTTTTTTTCCAAAGAGCCAGCATTCACTCCTATTCTTATAGGTATTCCATGATGTTCTGCGCACGAAACCACTTCTTTAACTTTTTTTTCTGAGCCAATATTACCTGGATTGATACGAAGACAATCTGCTCCTTGTTCTGCTACAGCTATAGCTATTTTGTAGTCAAAGTGAATATCTGCAACTAACGGTACTGAAACCATTTTTTTTATTTCTCCAAATGCTTTCACAGATTCTTCTGATGGTGTTGATACTCTTACTATATCGGCTCCAGCATCTTCTAACTCTTTTATTTGCGATACAGTAGCCTTAACGTCTTCTGTATTTGAATTAGTCATGCTCTGAACTGAAATAGGTGAATCTCCTCCGACTGGAACAGTCCCAACATTTATTTGCAGTGAATCTCTTCTTTTAATTTTAGTCTCTAATTGATTCAATTTTTTTTCCTTCAACAAATTTAAAGTGAGCATAATTTGATTTGCCTTTAATTGCTCTTGAAAAGTTAACTTTTTTGTCATTAACAAATAAATTAACAGCCGATGAATTTCCAATTTGAAATATCAAAGGGTCGAAGGCTTTAATCTCATAATCACCAGTTTGCATTAATTCATATAGTAAATTTTTATCTTTTTTATCTTTGACAACTATCCAGCTCTCACCTCTGACCTCTATTTTAATGGTAGATTCTTTTATAGGGTTCAATTTTACAGATATATTTTCGATTATTTCATCTTCCTTTTTTTCATTTATATAAATTTCATTTTCTTCTGTTTTTTGCCCAATAAGCGCTAAATCAACATCTAAGCCTTGATCAAAAGAGGCATTATCTTCAATTAACTTTTTTGCGTCTGAATTTCCTCGGCCAAATGATATAAAAGACAAGATAAGAATAAAAATTACAAAAGCAATGATCTTAGGGAAGAGATTTTTTGCAGAGATAAAATTGAATATTTTATAAATTATATTAACTTCTGATATATTTATTTGCTGATCTATGGGCTTTTCTTTTAAGCCTTTTAGATATTCATTATATGCTCCAAGACAATCAACAGGATCGATTTCAAGAAAATTAAAATAGGTCTTAATATGAAATTTTGAATAAACTTCTGAGGGAAGCAAATTAAAATTACCAACTTCTAAAGATTCAATAAAGCTTTCTGGTATCTTTGTTTTTTTTGAACAATCTGCTATCGAAAGACCTTTGGATGCCCTCATTTCTTCGATCTGAGACTTCCAATTGAGTTTCATAATTGTATTTTAGAAAATATCCGACATTATATCTATCTCCCTTTCCGCAGATTCTGCGGAATCAGATCCATGTACAGCGTTTTTTGATAAAGATTCGGCAAATAAAGCTCTCAATGTTCCTTCATTAGCCTCTTTTGGATTAGTAGCTCCCATTAAGCTTCTATATCCTTTGATGACATTTTTTCCTTCCAGAATTTGAATAACAGCTTCTCCAGAAGTTATAAAATCAACTAATTCTCTAAAAAAAGGTCTTTCGGAATGCTCGGCATAAAAATTTTGAGCAATTTCTCTAGAAATTAAGATTTTTTTGGATTTAATAATTTCAAAACCATCATTAGTTATTTTCTCATTTATTTTTTCTACAAACCCATTTGCTACTGCATCGGGTTTTATAATACAAAGAGTCTTTTCCATAATATTTTCCTATTAAATTTTTTAATCTGCTTCTTCTATCCATAAAGCTTGAATAGCTTCTAAAATTCTTTCTCCACACTTATCTGGCGCATCATCAAATTCTTCTAACGTGCACACCATATTCATAAGATCAGTAAAAAGCAAGGTTTTAGGATCTTGATCTGGGTATTTATCAATCAAGCAATAAACTATGTCCTGTATATCAATCCACTTCATACTTATCAGTGTGGATGTTCAGAAACCATATTAATATTGTATTTTGGAATTTCTATAGTTAAGTCTTCTTTATCTATGACTACTTGACAGCTTAATCTTGATCTTTGCTCTAGGCCCCACGCTTTATCAAGAAGATCCTCTTCAGTCTCTGTCGCTTCATTTAACTTATTAAATCCATCCAAGACCACCACATGACAAGTAGTGCAAGCACATGAAAGCTCACATGCATGCTCAATATTAACTTTATTATCTAACATTGCTTCACAAAGAGAGGACCCTGGCTCAGCATGAAATTCAATTCCGTCGGGGCAAAGCTCTGGATGAGGTTTAATTATAACCTTGGGCATTAGATGCTAAAGCTTTCGCCGCATCCACATTGAGCTGATACATTAGGATTTATAAAAGTTAAGTTTGAATTTACACCCTCTTTAATAAAATCTACTGTAGTTCCGTTTATGAAAGTAAAGCTTTTTTTATCAACAATCACTTTAAAGCCTTCAAAAAGGAATTCATAGTCATCTGATTTAATATCTTTAACGAATTCTAAGAAATAAGCATAGCCAGAACATCCAGAATCTCTGATTCCTATCCTTATTCCCATCTCTTCCTTTCCTTTTAAAAGAGATTTTACATGCTCTTGCGCAGATTTAGTTAAGTCTAAATGCTTATTGATTGTGTTTTCTGTGACTGTCATTATCTTCAAAATCTAAAATTGCTTTTTTAATAGCCTCTTCAGCAAGAACGCTGCAATGGATCTTGATAGGAGGTAGTTCTAAAATATCTACAATTTCCTTATTACAAATTTCTTTTGCTTCTTCAAGAGTTTTTCCTTTGAGCATATCAATTAATTGACCGCTAGATGCAATTGCCGAGCCACAACCATAAGTCTTGAATTTAGCATCAACAATTTTTTTTACACCATCTTGATCTTCACATTTTATTTGAAGCTTCATGACGTCTCCACAAGCAGGCGCTCCGACTATTCCAGTTCCCACTTTGTCAAAGTCTTTGTCACCAGGTTTCCATCTGCCAACACTTGCTGCTTCTGGATTTTTTAAAGTTTTTTCAAACTTTTCTACTACCTTATTTGAATATGCCATAATTTAAAGCTCCCTAAATACTTTATGCCCACTCTATTTTACTTAAATCCACTCCATCTTGATACATTTCCCAAAGAGGAGAGATTTCTCTCAATTGAGCCACAGATGTTTTTACAAGATCAATGGTGAAATCAACATCTTTTTCTTCAGTAAATCTTCCAAAAGAAAATCTGATTGAGCTATGAGCAAGTTCATCAGGTCTTCCAAGAGCTCTCAAAACATACGAAGGTTCCAAACTAGCGGACGTACATGCAGACCCTGAAGATACTGCAATATTTTTTAAAGCCATAATTAAGGATTCGCCTTCAACATAATTGAATGAAAGATTGAATATACCAGGGTAACCATTTTCTAAATCGCCATTTACATAAATTTCTTCCATATCCTTAAGACCGTCATACAATCTATTCTTCAAACTAAGAATTTTTTGAAAGTCTTTGTCTATCTCTTCTTTTGCTACTTTAAAAGATTCTCCCATTCCAACAATTTGATGCGTTGGAAGAGTTCCAGCTCTAATTCCTCTTTCTTGACCTCCGCCATGAAATAAGGCTTGGAGCCTAACTCTTGGTTTTCTTTGTATATACAAAGCACCTATTCCTTTAGGGCCATATATTTTATGAGCAGAAAAGGACATTAGATCTACTTTTAAATCTGTTAAATCTATGGGAATTTTTCCAGCACTTTGTGCAGCATCTACATGAAATAGTACCCCTCTATCTCTAGTGATTTCTCCTATTTCTTTTATATCCGTAACTACACCAATTTCGTTATTTATATGCATCAATGAAACGATAGAAGTATCTTCTCTAATAGCTTCCTTAACTTGTTTAGGTGTAACTGCACCGAACTCGTCAGTTTCTAGATAGGTTACCTCAAAGCCTTCTTTTTCTAATTGTCTACAGGTATCTAGTACAGCTTTATGTTCAATTTTTGAAGTAACTATATGTTTTCCCTTATTTTGATAAAAATAAGCTGCTCCCTTGATGGCTAAATTATCTGATTCTGTAGCTCCTGAAGTAAAAATTATTTCTCTTGGATCACAATTAACTAAATTAGAAACATTTAGCCTCGATTCTTCAATCAATTCTTCAGCTTTCCAGCCAAAAGAGTGGGATCTTGAACCTGCATTACCAAAATTTCCATCGAAGGAAAGACAATCTTTCATTTTATCTACTACTCTAGAGTCAACCGGAGTAGTTGATGCATAATCTAAATAAATTGGTTCCATAGTATTATTATGTTGTTTAAATCTTTTAAAACAAGATCAGGTACATCAAAAAAGTAAAATAAAAACAGAGAGTACCTATCTAATACCTTGAAGGTACAGCAATTAATCTTTGAAGTCAAAGCAATAATATATTTATATCTAGGGATATAAGCTTTACTTATATAAAGTATTTATATAATATATATTTAATTAAATCAATCTCTGTCAATTGAAAAAGGTACATTTTAAATATAATTCTTTCTGTATAGAGATACTCTTAACTAAAGGGAAATTAGATAATGGAAGATAAAAAATATCTGTTTAAGAGAAATAATATTTGGTGGGTTAAAGTTGCAGTTCCTAAATCACTCAAAGACGAATTAGGTTTTGATTTAAGACAAACTACGGGAGAAAGCAATCTTCAAGAAGCTTTGAAAGTAAGAGATAAAATAGTTCAAGCTTTAAAATCAAAATTTGATAAGAATAATAAAGAGATCTCTCTTCCTTCGTCTAAGCTTTTGGAAAAAACAGATATTTCGAATCCTCAATATTTCCATAAAGTCGTTGATTGTCAGTATGCTTGTCCTGCCCACACAAATGTTCCTGAATATATTAGGCTAATAGCTCAAAAAAAATATACTGATGCTTATATGCTTAATTGGGAATCTAATGTATTTCCTGGAATTCTTGGAAGGGTTTGTGATAGACCTTGTGAACCAGCTTGTAGAAGAGGAAGAACCCATGATAAGGCCGTAGCTATTTGTCGTCTTAAAAGAGTCGCATATGACTACAAAGATGACGTGGATAAGTATTTACCTGAGATTCCGGTTCTTAAAAATGGAAAGAAAATTGCACTCATAGGTGGTGGCCCGGCTTCTATTACCGTGGCTAGAGATCTTCTTCCTCTTGGTTACGATTGCACTATCTTTGAAAAAGATCATAAACCAGGTGGATTAATGAGGACTAATATTCCTTCTTTTAGACTGCCTGAAGAAGTTCTTGATGAAGAAATTTACAGAGTAATTGAAATGGGAGCTTCTCTTAAATTAAATTCATATATAGACAAAATTGAGCCTTTAATAAATGATTTTGATGCTGTTTTTGTTGGAACTGGCGCTCCTAAAGGAAAGGATTTAAATATTGAGGGTAGACGTACTGATAAAGATTCAAAAAATATCCATATAGGGATAGATTGGTTAACCAGTATAGCTTTTGAACATACAAAAAAAATAGGTAAGAAAGTAATAGTTATTGGTGGTGGAAATACTGCTATGGACTGTTGTAGATCAGCTCTAAGATTAGGCGCAAAAGATGTAAAAGTAACAGTAAGAAGTCCTTATTCACAAATGAAAGCCTCTGATTGGGAAATAGAAGAAACTGTTGAAGAAGGAATTCCTATATTAGATAACACCTCTCCTAAAGAGTTTCTTTATGACGACAAAGGTAAACTTTGCGGCATGAAATTTGAAAAAATGGAACAAATAGAAATTGATGGGCGAAAAAAAATGCAACCTACGGGTGAAGAAGTCATCTATGAATGTGATGATGTCCTTCTAGCAATTGGACAGGAAAATGCTTTTCCTTGGATTGAAAAAGATATAGGAATTGAATTTGGTGAGTGGGAAATGCCAGTAGTGGATAAATTAACTATGCAATCTACTCATGAAAAAGTATTTTTTGGAGGTGATGCGGCATGGGGACCTGAAAATATAATCTGGGCAGTAGCTCATGGTCATCAAGCGGCTATTTCTATTGATAACTATTGTTCTGATGTAAGTTTAAAGGATAGACCAGATCCTATTACTAATTTAGTAAGTCAAAAAATGGGTATTCACGAATGGTCCTATGATAATGATATCTCTCAAGCTCAAAGATATGCTGTTCCTCACGCAGAAATGTCTAAATCTCTAAAAAACTTAAAAACTGAAGTTGAATTAGGATTTGATGAAGAATTAGCTTTAGAAGAGGCACAAAGATGTCTTAATTGTGATATGCAAACTGTTTTTGAAGATGATTTGTGTATTGAGTGTGATGCATGCGTTGACATTTGCCCTACTGATTGCATAAATTTTATTGATAATGACACTGAAGAAAAGATTAGGGATAAGTTAAGAGTTCCTGCAATCAATCTTGATCAAAGTTTATATGTTTCAGGGAAGCTTAAAACAGGAAGAAGAATGGTTAAGGACGAAGATATGTGTGTTCATTGCGGATTATGCGCTGAAAGATGTCCAACTGGTGCCTGGGATATAAAGAAAAATGCTTATAAGGAATCTCATACCTTGAGTAATAAGATAAAGGCTAAAGAAGTTGCATAATGCATAATTTAAAAAAAGTAGAATCAATAAATTCTATAAATGATTTTGTTATTAAGTTTGCTAATGTAAATGGTTCTGGTTCTGCAAGCGCAAATCAAATGTTTGCGAAAGCAATGTTTAGAATGGGAATCCCAGTTAGTCCAAAAAATATCTTTCCTTCAAATATTCAAGGTTTGCCTACATGGTTTGAAGTAAGAGTTAGCGAACAAGGATATCTTGGAAGTAGAGGCGGAGTAGATATAGCAGTAGCAATGAATCCTCAAAGTTACGCAAAAGATGTGGAGGAAATTTCTCCTGGTGGTTTTTTGCTTTATGACTCAACTTGGAAAAGAAATTTTAATAGGTCTGACATAACAGTAATTGAAATACCCTTTACACAATTATGCGTAGAGTCATTTTCAAATCCAAAACAAAGATCGCTGTTTAAAAATATTGCTTATGTTGGGGCACTCTCGGCTTTACTTGAAATTGAGTATGAGGTCTTAGAAAGAATCATTTCTGAGCAATTTGAAAAAAAACCTTCTCTTATAGAACCCAATTTAAAAGCATTAAATTTAGGTAGAAATTATGTTGTGGATAATTTGTCCTATCCAATAGGGATAACTGTATCTAGAGCTGATAAATTAGAAAATAAAATATTAATAACCGGTAATGAAGCAGCTGGATTGGGAGCAGTATACGGCGGTGCTACTTTCTGTTCTTGGTATCCGATTACTCCATCTACTTCTTTAGCTGAAGGTTTTGAAAAATATGCTAAGCAATACAGAATTGAACAAGATACAGGTAAGAATTTATATGCAAGTGTTCAAGCAGAGGATGAATTATCTGCTGTTGGAATGGCTATAGGAGCAAATTGGAATGGTGCAAGAGCTTTTACTGCTACCAGTGGTCCTGGTATCTCTCTAATGAGCGAATTTTTAGGACTCGCATATTTTGCAGAAATACCATTAGTTCTTTTTAATGTTCAGCGAGGCGGGCCTTCAACCGGCATGCCAACGAGAACTCAACAGTCAGATATTCTGGCATGTGCCTACGCATCTCATGGCGATACAAAACATGTAGTTCTTTTTCCATCTGATCCTAAAGAGTGTTTTGATTTTTCTGCTAAAGCCTTTGATCTAGCAGACCAATTGCAAACTCCTATATTTGTTGTTAGTGACTTAGATATGGGTATGAATGATTGGGTTTGCGACAAATTTGACTGGAATGATTCGTATAAATACAACAGAGGAAAAGTATTATCAAAAGATGACTTGGATAAGATGGAAAATTTTGGAAGATATTTGGATACTGATAATGATGGAATATGTTACAGAACTTACCCAGGAACACATCCTGATAAGGGTGCATTCTTCACAAGAGGAACATCTCATGATGAGTTTGCAAGATACACAGAAGATGGGGATATCAATGCTGCTACATTAACTAGATTGATGAAAAAATTTAGAACCGCTTCTGAATTAGTTCCTGAACCTGTTATAGAGATTAATGGTGAAGATAGTTGTGGTGTTATCTTTTATGGAAGTACGACTCCAGCAGTTCATGAAGCAAAAGATATTTTAAAAAAGAAAGAAATTAATATTGATCTAATGCAAATTAGATCTTTCCCTTTCAATTTAGATGTATGGGAGTTTATTGCTAATCATGACCGTATATATGTTGTTGAGCAAAATAGAGATAGTCAAATGAGAACATTAATAATGGCTGAAGGTGGTATCTCTCCAGAAATCTTGAGGCCTTTGGTACATTTTACAGGTGATCCTATTCAAGCTAGTTACATTGTAAATAAAATCTCTGAAAGAGAAGTTAATTATAAATCTCACATTAATGCTAAAAAACGATAAATATTATGTCATTTAAAAAACCAATTAATTATCATCCAAAATTAGAAAAAAATAATCTTGGTTTGACCAGAAGAGATTATGAAGGTGCAGTTTCTACATTATGTGCAGGTTGCGGACATGATTCTATTAGTGCTTGCATAATTGAATCTTGTTTTAAATTAAATATAGAAGCATATAAGGTTGCTAAACTTTCTGGTATTGGATGTTCATCAAAAGCACCAGCATATTTTTTAAATCAATCTCATGGCTTTAACTCAGTACATGGAAGAATGCCATCAGTAGCAACAGGTGCAAATTGTGCAAATAGAGATTTAATGTATTTAGGTGTTTCCGGGGATGGCGATAGCGCTTCTATTGGAGTAGGGCAATTTATACATGCTGTAAGAAGGCAAGTTAATATGGTTTACATTATTGAAAATAATGGTACTTACGGCCTAACAAAAGGACAATTTTCTGCTACTAATGATTTGGAGTCTAAAAATAAATATGGAGATGATAATTTATTCAAACCAATTGATTTAGCTACTATGGCTATTCAATTGGGTGCAACCTATGTAGCTAGAAGTTTCTCTGGTGATAGAGAGCAACTTGTCCCCTTAATAATGGGAGCAATGCAGCATAAAGGGTTTGCACTTTTAGATATTATTAGTCCTTGTGTAACATTTAACAACCACGCGTCTTCTACAAAAAGTTATGATTACATAAGGGATCATAATGAAGCGGTTGGTAAGACTGACTTTGTTCCATTAGGAGAAGAAATATCTACCTCTTATGAAGAAGGCTCTTCAGTTCAAGTAAACTTACACGATGGATCAAAATTATCTTTAGAAAAAACAGATGAGAGTTTTGATCCCTGCGATGCAGGTAAATCATTAGGCTTTATTAGAGAGAAAGAACAAGAGGGAAAAGTTTTAACTGGACTATTGTATGCTGACAGCGGTACAAAAGATTTAATCGAAACTTTAAATATGACAGAAACTCCCCTTAATCAGCTGGAGCAGAATTTAATCTGTCCAGGTAAAAAAAATCTCGAAGAGATAAATAGAAAATTAAGTTAGTTCTATACCTAATCTATGAGCTATTTCTTGATAAGACTCAACTACATCTCCTAACCCCAAGCGAAATCTATCTTTATCTAGCTTCTTCTTTGTTTCTTTATCCCAAACCCTGCATCCATCTGGAGTAAACTCATCTCCTAAATAAATTTTTCCATCAGCTTTTCCAAATTCAAGCTTAAAATCTACCAAAATTAAGTCTGCAGAATCAAACAGCCTTACTAAAATTTCATTAGTCTTCATAGTAAGCTCTTTCATAGCTTCTATATCATCATCATTAGCCCAACCAAAAGCAGTAATGTGGCAGTCATTTATCAAAGGGTCTCCTAAAGAATCATCTTTATAAAAGAATTCAAAAATTGGTGGATCCATGACCATAGCTTCTTCAAGCCCTAATCTCTTACAAATGCTTCCAGCAGCAAAATTTCTTACCACGCATTCTATTGGAAACATTTCCAATGACATTACGATGCTTTCATTTGGACTTGTGGCTTCGATATGGTGATTGTCAACACCTTCAGATTGTAAATGCTCCATAATGTGACTATTAAAGCGGTTATTCACCGTGCCTTTACCAGCTAATTGCTCTATTTTTTTTCCGTCGAAAGCAGAAGTGTCATCACGATATTCCATTATCAATTTTTTTGGATCTGAGGTTGTATACAAAGCTTTAGCTTTTCCTGTTTTAAGGATTTCTATTTTTTCTAACATAATTCTAAGTAAGTACTTGGTTAATTTGAGAGATTATTTCATCAATTAATTCTAAATCCATTTCATCCATAGCAACAGAGATAATTGATTCATTTTCATTTATCTTTTCAACCAATATTTTTATATTTAAGTTAGAGTTGCTGAAAAATCGATCGCTAGTTTTCATATTTACAAAAAAGGTGCCTAAATCTCTATCGAAATCTGTAACATTTAAATTTGCTATTTTTAAAGAACGTTGTGTTGCAGTCCATGCTCTGGGAAAACTAACCATTAGTCTTATTTTAGAAAAACCATTAATATCCTTGAAAACTTCTGTTTTGTTTTTGGAATTTAGGTTTAAAGCTATCAGAGAAGTACCTGAAACGGTACCCATTTTACTAATTCCTTCTAATAAATTTGTAGAAAACGTTTTAACAAATTCAGGATCATCTGTACTTTTTAACCAGTTGTTATCTTTAAGCACTAAATGAGAGATAAATATTTCAGTACTTTCTCTTTGCAAACCTCTTTCTATTTTAAATAAGAATTTATTTTTAACACTATTTCTTTCAAATTCTTTAGTTGTTATTTCCCCCGAAGAAGGATCTGCATCTCCTAAATCATAATTTTTATCGTTAATTATATACTCCTGCAGCATAGGCCAAGATTTACTAGGCTCGCTACTCAAGTAGATCCATCTTATTTCACCCAGTCTATGCAATCTAAGTTCATTCTTGTTATCAGAAGAAAAAAATTGTTTTGGAGCGGGCAAATCATATATTTTATTTGGAGCTTCTTGAGATGTGGATGGAATTGGAAAAAGATCGACGGATTTTGAAATATTCTTATCTATTATTTTTTCTAGTGGCTTGTTATTTTTAGCAGATAAATATTTGTTAGCTTTTGAGTTTTCGGGGTTTGAAGCACAAGAAACTATAAAAAATAATAAGAAAATTTTTAAAAAGTATTTCATTAAATTAGTTCCAAACTTTCGAGTTCATTTTTTAAATCAAGACGAAATTTTTCGTCCAAAACTGTCAAAGGCAATCTGATGCCAATATCTGATAAACCCATTAAATATAATGCATATTTTACAGGTATTGGGTTTGATTCAACAAAAAGAATTTTATTTAGACCATAGATTCTTTCGTGAATTGATCTACCCTCTATATCATTATTATTTAATGCAAAATTAGACATTTCTGAAATTAATTTAGGAATTATATTAGAAGAAACAGAGATAGTTCCATGACCTCCGTTTTTCATAAATTCATAGGAAGTTGCGTCATCTCCAGAATATAAATAGAAATTATTATTCTCTATTTCTTTTGAACATAAATTTTTGAGCTCTTCTAATATATTTAAATCGGCTGTTGCATCTTTATGGCCAATAATATTTGGATGGGGAGCTAGCCTGGAAATAGTTTTAGATTCAAAAAAACTTGCTGTTCTTGAAGGAACATTATACAAGATTTGAGGAATCTCTACTTCATCAGCTATTTTTGAATGATGAAGAAATAAACCTTCTTGTGAAGGTTTGTTATAGTAAGGAGAAACTAACAAAGCTGCATTTGCACCCTCTTCTTTGGCAGCTTTTGTTAATTCAATAGCTTCTTTAGTTGAATTGGCTCCAGTTCCAGCAATTAATGGAACCCTTCCGTTCACGCTTTTAACGAAGTATGCAATTAATTTTATATGTTCTTCAAAATCAATTGTTGCTGATTCTCCAGTTGTTCCTACAGCCACAATTCCAGAAATTCCATTATCAATTTGAAAATTAATTAAATTATCTAAGGCAGAAAAATCAATAGATCCATCCTTATTCATTGGACTAGCTATAGCTGTTATTGCTCCTGTAATTTTCATTTATAAAATACTATTCAAAATTTTTTTTATAAGAGTAATATTATCTCAAATAAAAGATATAAAGAGGATTATGAATTATGACAGTCAAAATAAATAGAAAAATAAAAAAATTTACAGCAGTTGCAACAAACGAAACAATTGTTAGTTCATCTGATTTGTTAGGTAAAAATTATATTATTTATTTTTACCCAAAGGATAATACTCCAGGCTGTACTCAAGAAGGAGAGGATTTTAGAGATTCTTATAAAGATTTTAAAAAAATTAAAATCGAAATCTTTGGGGTTTCAAGAGAAAGTATAAGATCACATGAGGGCTTCAAAGAAAAATTTAATTATCCTTTTGAATTAATATCAGATCCTGACGAAAAATTGTGCGAACTCTTTGATGTAATCAAAGAGAAAAGCATGTACGGAAAAAAATATATGGGAATAGAAAGAAGTACTTTTCTTGTAAATAAAGAAGGAAAGTTAGTTGAAGAATGGAGGAAGGTTAAAGTTCCAGGACATGTAACTGAAGTTTTAGAGGCTGCAAAAAAAATTAAGTAACTGCTTCTTTTTTTGGCCAAACTTTATAAACTGCTCTAATAAGGGTAGCCAAAGGCACTGCTAATAGTAGACCCCAAAACCCCCAAATTCCTCCAAAAACAAGAATTGCGAGAATAATTATCACTGGATGTAAATTCACTTCGTTTCCCATCAAAATAGGAAATAATACATTTCCATCTAAAATTTGAATAACGAAATATGAAAAGGTAAAAATTAAAAAAGAGGTATCTAATCCCCACTGAAATAAACCTATAGATAAAACGGGAATGGTGACTAAAATGGCTCCAAACAAAGGAATTAAAACAGAAAGTCCAACTAATATTCCTAATATAAGGGAATAATTTACCCCTAAAAGCCAAAAAACTGTTGAAGTGACAAATCCAATAATAATCATCTCCAAAGCTTTTCCTTTAACATAGCCGAATAACTGCACATCTAGATCTATCCATATTTTGGATAGAAGTATTTTCTTCTTTGGAAGGAAAAAAGTTACATAACTAAGCATTTCTTTTTTGTCCTTTAAGAAAAAGAAAACAAGTATGGGAATTAAAATTACATTAATCAAAGCATTCATTGCGGCTGAGAAACCAGAATTCAATTGAAGCAAAAACTGTTCGGCAATTGAAGGTATGAACGAAGTTGAATTTGAAAAGATTTCATCAATTTGCTCAGGAGTGAAAAAATCTGGATAACTGTTTACCAATTCTCTGAATAACGTTTCCAAATAAGAAACTATCGCGGGTAATTCATTTAAAAGAGATCCTATTTGCCCTGTTATTAATGGAAGAGTTAAAAATATAAGAACATATATCGAGATGAAGATAAGAAAAGTCAGATAAAAAGAAAGATTTTTCTGAAGCCCTTTGCTTGTGAAAGAGATCATCAAGCCATTTAACAAGTATGAAAGCAAAATACTAATCAATATTGGAGTGATTGCAGCTCCTATAAAATAAAATAAAATAGAAGCAATGATTATTAATAAGAGAGCTGCATACTGCTCCTCTTCGTAGAAGTATTTAGTAAAAAAATTTTTTAAATAATCATACATTTTTGAACTTTCGCTTTTATAATAAATCTAACTTATCTTTAATATTTTATATGAAAAAACCTTTATTGTTTTTATTAATATTTTTGTTTGCAGGAATTCTTTTTATGCAATCGAAAGATAATATACCTTCTCTTGGAGATTCTTCCTCTGGATCAATATCATTATCGGGAGAATATCAATTGGGAAGACTTTGGCTTTCTCTTTTTAGGTCTTCCGTTAATGAATATGACGATCCAATTACAAAGTCGTATATCGAAGATTTTATGTACAGAATTTCTGAGTCTAGCGAGGTAAGAGATAGAAGATATGAGTTCATTACAATTGAAGACCCGTCTATTAATGCTTTCGCGGCGCCTGGAGGAATTATTGGAATAAATAAAGGGATGTTCTTAAAAACAGACACTGAAGGTCAATTTGCCTCTGTAATGAGCCATGAGTTAGCTCATTTAAGTCAGCGTCATTACGCAAGGTCTCAAAATCAATCTTCACCATTAGCTAACGCCTTAATAGCGTTAGGAAGTATTGCTGCAGCTGTTGCATCATCAAATCCAGAAGCTATTTTAATAGGTCCAGCTTTAATTCAACAACTATCTACCAATTACACAAGAAGTAATGAAAAAGAAGCTGACAGAATAGGATTCAATAATTTAGTTAAGGCCGGTTTTGACCCAAAATCACAATCAGAAATGTTTCAAAAATTGCAAAAACAATTCAGGGGTCCTAATGATGAGGATTACTCTTATTTAATGAGCCATCCATTGCCAAAAGAAAGAATTACGGATGCAAGAATCAGAGAAAGAGGAATACCTAAAAGTAAGTCATATCGAAATTCACTAGAATTTTACCTTGTAAAATCAAGAGCAGAAGTTTCGGAGAGCAACGACCTAGATGCTTTGATAAATCAGTACAAACAAAATATTTCTAGATCAAAAGATAGTAATACGATTATTGCTAGTTCTTATGGAATTTCTTTAGCTTTAAGAAATCAAAAAAAATACTCTGAATCGTTTAAAATTGCTAGAAAGTTGATACAAGAAAATCCTTTAAATATTATCTTGCAAACAAATATTTTAGAGATTCATATTGCATCAAAAAATTCTTTTGAAGCTGTCTCTGTGGGTGAAAACTTGCTAAGTATTAATTCAGGAAACTATGCGATATCTTTTTATCTTTCTAAAGCTTATTTGTTAAATAATGAATCAGATAAAGCAGAAAAATTGCTTATAGAAATGAGTGATAGAAAGCCTTCTGATCCGGCTATTTGGTATAACTTAGCTGAGGCTCAGGGATTATCTGGAAATATTTTAGGTCTTCATAGATCAAGAGCAGAATATTTTATTTTAAATGGAAGATATGATTCGGCAATATTTCAATTAAGAGAAGCTCTTAAACTTTCTCAAAACTTTTTTGAGATAAGAGAAAGTATCATCAGCAAGTTAGAGGATATTTTTGAAACTAAAAGAGCTTTAAAAACTATATCTTAAGCAGTAAAAGAAAGTTTTTTACCTGAAAGGATATGCAAATGAAGATGCGGAACAGTCATTCCTGCTTTCTCTCCATTATTTATAACCACATTAAAAGCATCGTCTATATTTAACTTTTTTGTAATTATGCCCACAGTAAGCATCAAATGACCAAGAAGTATTTGGTCTTCTTTACAAGAGTCAGATAATTTAGAAATCAATTTTTTTGGAATAAGCAATATGTGAACAGGCGCAGCAGGAGCTATATCTTTAATTGCTATACATAGGTCGTCTTCATAAATAATTGTTGATGGAATTTCTTTGTCAATTATTTTTTCAAATATAGTTTTTTCTTTCATTTAAAAACCTTAAAACCTAGATAAGTTGAAAGCAAGCATAGCGAGACTGTAAAAATGATATATGAAAAAGCAGTAATAAAACTTCCTTGATTAAAAAAGATCAAGGACTCTTTTGTAAAAGCTGAAAAGGTTGTAAAAGAGCCTAGGAAACCAATGATAAAAAATTCTTTTGTAAGAGTTGAGCCATTAACATTATTAATGGATAAGAAAATACCGATCAATAAGCATCCTACAATATTTACAAAAAAGGTTCCTAAGGGAATTCCAAAAAGAGAAATTTTAGTCAGAAAGTCAGAAACAAGAAATCTAGAAATTGCTCCTAAACCTCCGCCAAGCCCTATAAGTAAATAAATCATTTTTATTGGTGGGTCGTATAGGATTCGAACCTATGACCAATTGATTAAAAGCCAACTGCTCTACCAACTGAGCTAACGACCCGAAAAATGATTATAGCAAATCAGTTATTAATTTTAAGCAATTCCTGCTCAGAAAGAACAGATGCACCTGATTTCGGGTAATTAAGTATTACTCGATCAAAAAAAGCAATAGCATCTTCAAAATTTTCTAACTTTATAGAAATTAAGCCTAATTTATAAAGAGAGACAGGAGTCCTTTCATGATCCGGAAAGTTAGATGTTAAAGATTGATAAGTTTCAAAAGCGTCATCATACATGTCCTGAAGAAGATATATCTCTGCTAACCAGAAATAAGCATCTACCAAGTAACTCCCATCTGGATATGAAATTATTAAAAGCCTAAGATTTTCCGATGCTTCGGAATATCTTGAATTATCAATTAATTTTAAGGTATTAGACCATAATTTAAACTCCTCTTGCTCTCCATCTTTTTCAATCAACTCAGCTAGAGGATCACTCGAATTATTATCTCTATTCAACTCTTCTTCATTATTTTTATCCGAAGAAATAAGAATAATAGATTCAAGTTCATGAATTCTTTTGTCTAAATCTACATACCTCGCTTGATTAGCATCATCTAATTTAGAAATTTCAAATGAATTTGAATCAATACTATTTGATAGTCTTGCTAATTCATTTTCTAAATTTTCTAATTTCTCTAATATTAAATCGAGAGAATCGTCTTTACTTTGAGCTAAAGACTGAAAGGATAGAAAAATTATGAAGAAAAAATAGAAAGTATTTTTCATTTAATTAAAAAAGAGAAATTTCTACACGTCTATTTTTTTCCCAAGATGTCTCATTCGAGCCTGATTCAATAGGTTTTTCTTCACCATAACTTATGACTTTTATTTTTGAAGAAGAAACTCCTTTTATTATTAAATAATTTTTAACCTCTATTGCTCTTTTCTCCCCTAAAGCTAAATTATATTCTCTAGTCCCTCTTTCATCGCAATGACCTTCTAATCTAATTGCTTTTGCATCTTTTGCAAATTTTACATATTTAGAAATTAATTCTTTTGAACTATTAGTTAATGATGATTTATCAAAATTAAAATAAATTTTATTAGCTAAATTAATATCTATTTTTTCTGCAGAATCATAAATATCAGTTTTGGCTGTGGCATAGCTAAAAGAGGATACTTTATCTGAAACAGTTGAGGCGCAACCATATACAAAAAGTATTGCTGCTGATAACAATATATTCCTAAATTTCTTCATCTTTACTCCTGTGTAGTGGTGATTATAAATTAAAAAGTCCTCTATATTATGACAATTAGGTTTCTATTTAGTTCAACAATGGCGACCAGGCAGGTTCTCGAACAGAGCCTTCTTTAACAGGTAAAGTAAATTTTGATCGGCCGTTAACAGTTAAGCCTGCCAAAAATCCTTGATTGTCTTTTTTGGTAGCATAAATAATTATATTTCCATTTGGTGATATTGTAGGAGACTCATCTAATGCTGTTTTGGATATGGGGTTAATAAATCTTTTTTTTAAGTTTTTTGTAGCTATGTGAAAGATACCATTATTGCCATGTACCAAAACTATATCTTTTCCATTAGGAAAATATCTTGCCCTGGCATTATAGTCACCATCTAGAGTTATTCTTTTTATTCTTCCAGAAGATATAGTTAACTCATAAATTTGAGGAGAACCAGACCTATTTGAAGTGAATAATATTTTTTTACTATCCGGAGACCATGCAGGTTCGGTATCAATACCATAATGGGTAGTTAAACGAGAAATTTTTTTGTTTCTTAAGTTGTAGAGATATATATCTGGATTTCCAGACATCGACATCACAAAAGAAATATATTTAGAATTTGGAGACCAAACAGGAGCGCTGTTACTCATTCCTAAAGTTTCTATATAACTTCTTTTTCCAGAGGTTAAATTCTGAATAAAAATTTCTGGATAGCCTTTTTCAAACGAAACATAAGCAAGTTTTTTTCTATCTGAAGACCAAGATGGAGACATTAATGGGGAAGAAGACTCAAACAAAAGTTTTTCATCACTGCCGTCAATATCTGAAATATAAATCATGTATGAGTCTTTTATAGGGTTCAATATATATGCCAACTTAGTATTAAAAACTCCTTTTAAGCCAGTAATACTTTTATAAACTCTATTACTTATAATTTTTGATATTTGTTCTAAATCTGAATTTTTACCTGATATATCGCCTTTCAATAAAATTTTATTCAATGCAATATCTATGACGAAGTAATTAATGACCAAATCATTAGCATCAGATATTAGTAGATTGCCAATGACAGCATAATCTACTTCAAGGACTTTCCAATCCCTATAATAAAAATTTTCTTCAGAGTGAGGAAAAGATAACATTTGTGATTTACTTAACTTATCAAATTCACCAAACAAGGTCAGATTAGACTCAATTAAAGAAGATAATTTATCTCCTATAGAAGAGGCAAAACTATTCTTAAACGGGACTATGGCTATTTTTGGTAGAGATTCTGATCCCTTCGAAATCTCTATTTTTAATTGAGCTGAAGATACTAAAGAAAAAATTATAAAAATTACTAAAAATAACCTCAACTTAATCTCCAATAGATTTAAAAACTAAATTGAAAGATCTAAAGTTTCTTTCAAAATATCTTCTATCTAAATTAATTACTTCTGGAAGAAAAGAAATATTAGATATTGCTGATAACGCAGAATCATCAAAGATTTTATTTCCGCTTGATTCAACTAATTTAAAATTTAGTATTTCTCCAGAAGGAGCTAAATTAATATTAATTTCAACTTTTATATCTTGATTGATTAAAGAAGGTTTCTTCCAAACTGAATTAATTCTTTGCTGAATCAAACCAATGGTTATTTGAATTTCATTAGATTTATTAGATATTTTTATGCTCTTTAAATCTTGGTCTAAGGTTTTTTTTGCCAAAAAATCTAACTCTATTGGTAATTTATTTATTATATTTTCTTCAATTAAGGTTTTAGTTTGAATTATTTCTTTATTCTTTTTAAGTTTAGATATTTTCAAAGATTTTATTTTTTTTATATTTTCTTCTGGTAGTGAAATGAATTTAACTGGGATAGATGAAAAGTTTTCAAATTTATTATCAGGCAAAGAGAAGTCTACCGTTAAGAAAATGAATAATAAGAGATGAGCACTTAATGAGCTAAAAAAACCTATTACAGTATTAGTCATTTTCTACTGGTTCTGTAATAAAGTTTATGGCCCCTGGTTTGAGTTTTTGAAGCCTAGACATTAATTTTGCAACTTCGCCAAATAAAACCTCTTTGTCTGCTCTAAGATATATTTCTATTGATGAGTTATTGGAAATAATTTTTCTTAATTCTTCTTCTAATAGATCAAGAGAAAGGCTCTTATTTTTAAAGGATTCAAACTCTAAAAAAAAATCTCCGTTTGAATTTAAAGAAATTGTTACATTATCTGAAGCAACCTTCTGTATTGGTTGAGAGTCTACCTCAGGCAAATCAACGTTTATGCCTTGAATCATAAATGGGGCTGTTACCATAAATATTACTAGCAATACCAACATTACATCCACGTAAGGAATAACATTTATTTCAGCCAGCAATCTTCTTTTTTTTGCTGAATGCATTTTATTATTAAGACTTTCTACTAAGAAGAATTAAAAACTCCTCTGTAAAGTTTGAATAGTTTTTTAAAATCCTTTCAATTCTTGAAATGCTCCAATTGTAAGAGATTAATGCGGGTATCGCTGTGAAAAGTCCTAACGCAGTAGCAACTAATGCCTCTGAAATTCCTGGAGCCACTACAGTGATCGAAACTTGAGTTAATTGGGCTAAGCCACCAAAAGCATTCATTATTCCCCAAACTGTTCCAAATAATCCTATATATGGACTTACAGATGCCACGGTTGAAAGAAATGCTAATCTTTTTTCAAGATCATCTTCGTTTCGCAGAGATACGATTTCCATTACTTTTTTTACATCATTAAGAGAGCTACTTTTTTTATACTCTTCAAAACCAACATAAAAAATTTGTTCTAAACCAATTTTTTTTTCTTTTTTTTGGACTTTTATGAACAGATCTTCGATATTCGCTTTAGACCAAAAAAACTTTTCGAAATTAAAAATATCTTTTTCTACTCTTGATAGAGTTATCCATCGATCAAAAATAAACCACCATGAAGTTAATGATAGGCCTATTAAAATTATCATTACCATTTGCACCACAAAACTTGCGTCAAAGAATAAGGAAATTATGTCTAATTCATAGGTCATGAACTCTCCTCGATCATTTTTTTCTGAATTTCTAATGGCAGCATCGAAGGTTTTCTAGTTTCAGCATCAATTGAGCCACAGAAAACCTCTGCTTCGCAAACTTTTTGATTATCTTCATTATAAATTTCTTGTAAAAAATTAAAACTTAGCTTTTTTACTTTTTTTAAATTAGATTCAATTCTTATTGTTTCATCTAAATAAACTGGTGATAAATATTTAATAGATAGTTTTCTAACAATAAAAATTACATTCTTATCTAATAATTCTTTTTGTTGATAACCAAACTCTCTAAGATACTCTGTTCTAGCTCTCTCAATAAATCTTAAATAATTTGCGTAATATACAACTCCTTGAGCATCTGTATCCTCATAGTAAGTTCTATATTTAATTGAATGCATTAATTTTGATGTAGAGAGATATCTTCTGGATATAGTGTTTTAAGTACATAAATAAAATCTATCCATGAAAGATCACAAGTTATGTGATTATTTTTTGGCAAATCAAAATTTATCGTATGCAGAGGAACCCTAACTTTAATAGGTCTATTATTAAATTTATAAATTAGCGCAGGCAAACCTCTATCTTTCGAAGCATCTAAAACTTGTATCCACCATTTTTCTATTGGTTCATTTCCTTGGCCGTAGCGCTTGCATTCCAAATACCATTGTCCTAAGAGCAAATCAGGTAAGAATTTCTCTCTAGTCTGTTCTAAAATTCTTTTCAAAGGGATTGTCAGTTTAAGCTCTTCATTCAGAGAGTTTGCTATTTCCCTTTCAAAGGCTGCACCTTTATTTCTAGAATTAGTCATTTTTAAAAATGTCATCAGAAAATTCAGCATTAGAGTGAACACTTTGCACATCATCAAGATCGTCTAGATTTTCTAAAAGCTTAATTACTTTTTCGGAAGACTCGAGGTCTAATTCAACACTTAAAGAAGCATTCATCACAAATTCACTTTCTTCAACTTCAATACTTTCTTTATCCAAAATACCTTTAACGATAGAGAAATTTTCTGTATTCATTGTAATTATAGTTCTACCGTTATCTCCAGGCTCAAGGTCTTCTGCACCTGCGGAAATAACCAAATCTAATAATTTATCTTCATCAGAATCATTTACTATTATTTGTCCAAACTTTTTAAATAAATAAGCTACGGATCCGTCTGTTCCTAGGCTGCCACCAGCCTTAGAAAAAGCATGTCTAACTTCCGCAACAGTTCTATTTCTATTATCTGTCATAGTTTCCACAAGCACGGCCACCCCGCCAGGACCATAGCCTTCATACAATACTTCTTCTAAATTTTCAGATTCTGTATCACCTGCACCTCTTGAAACTGCTCTTTCAATTGTATCTTTTGGCATGTTTGATCTAAATGCCTTATCTAAAGCTAATCTTAATCTCGGGTTATCAGCGGCATCGGGACCGCTTATTCTTGAAGCAACTGTGATTTCCCTTATTAATTTAGAAAATACTTTTTGTCTTTTCTCATCTTGCCTACCTTTCTGATGCTTTATATTTGCCCATTTAGAGTGACCTGCCATTTTTAATCCTTAGTTTTAAAAATATTTTTGATAGACAATTCCTTAAGCTCTTCATCTGAAATTAAACTGGGAGCATCAGTCATCAAGCAATACGCTGATTGAGTTTTAGGAAAAGCTATTACGTCTCTAATTGAGTCTTCATTGCAAATTAACATAGCCAATCTATCCATTCCAAATGCTATTCCACCATGTGGAGGACAGCCGTAATCTAAAGCTTCTAAAAAGAAACCAAATTTTTGTTCAGCTTCTTTCTCGTCTATTCCCAAAATAGAAAGAATTTTTCTTTGTTCATTAGAATCATGTATACGCATTGAACCACCGCCTAATTCATATCCATTAATAACAAGGTCATAAGCCTCAGCTATAGCGTCTTCAGGGCTATTTTCTAATATCTCTAAAGAATCAGATGTTCTTGTAAACGGATGATGGCTTGGAGTAAGAGAACCATCTAATCCTTCATCAAAAACTGGAAAATCTTTAATCCACAGAGGTGCCCAAGCATTAATATCAATTAAATTTAAATCTAATCCAAGCTTTTCTCTCAATGCTCCCATGGATTCATTAACTATTTTTTTATGTCCCGCGCCAAAAAATATAGTATCTCCCGAAGTAAAGTTTAATTTTTCAGATAAATTCTTAATTTCATCAGATGATAAAAATTTCAAAATTGGGGACTGCAGTCCACTTACTAGATCTTTAGAATCATTTACTTTTATATAAGCCAAACCTTTTGCTCCATAATTTCCAACAAATTTGGTGTATTCATCAAGTTGACTTCTTGTTAAAGAATCAGATATTTTTAGAGCAACTAATCTTGATTTAGCATCTTTAGCAGGATCACCAAAAACTTTAAACTCTGAATTAGAAAAAATATCTTTAACATCTTTAAGAACTAAAGGGTTCCTTAAATCAGGTTTATCAGAGCCATAATTTTTAATTGCATCCTCGTAAGTTATTATTGGAAACTCATCAAATTCCTTTCCTATAGTTTCCTTAAAAACAGATTTAACTAGACCTTCAGCTAAATTCATTATTTCTTCAGAGGAGGTGAAAGACATTTCAATATCTATTTGTGTGAATTCAGGTTGTCTATCTTTTCTAGTGTCTTCATCTCTAAAACACCTTACTATTTGAAAATATTTTCCAAAACCGCTTATCATTAATAACTGCTTAAATAATTGAGGAGATTGAGGTAGTGCATAAAAACTTCCATGGTTTAATCTACTTGGTATAACAAAATCTCTTGCTCCTTCTGGCGTCGCTTTTGTCATCATCGGTGTTTCAATATCAATAAAATCAGAATTAGTTAAAAAATTTCTAACAACCGTATTGATTTTTGACCTAAGCCTTAAGTTTTCTTGCATATCAGATCTTCGCAGATCTAAATATCTATACTTAAGTCTTGTTTCTTCTCCAACCTTCACATGATCATCAAGCTGAAATGGCATAGGTTTACTTTTAGAAAGAATTTCTAAATCAGAACTATTTAATTCGATTTCACCAGTTTTCATTTTTTTATTAATCGTTCCCTCTGGTCTCAAACAAATAATTCCAGATACTTGAATTACATATTCATTTCTAATTGTTTCCGCTATAGAAAAAATTTCTTTATTTTGAGGTTCAATAACAATCTGAAAAATATCCAGACCTTCCCTAAGATCAATAAAAATAACACCACCATGATCTCTTATATTTTCCACCCAACCAGAAACAGATACTTCCTTATCGAGATTATTTTTATCAAGAGAAGCTATTAATGTTCTTTGCATAATGATTATTTTTCTTTAGTTGAATTAGTTTTAGGGCTCTTTTTTTCTGATTTGTCTGATTGTACTAAATTTTTCTTACTACCTGTTTTAAAGTCAGTTTCGTACCATCCTTTACCACTTAATCTAAAAGATGGCGCAGAAACAACTTTCTTTGCAACTGCATTTGAAGAACAGTCACAAGTTATTTTATCTGAGTTAGACATACTTATTATTTTTTCAAATCTTTTATTACATTTGCTACATTCAAATTCATAAATTGGCATTTATTAACCTCGATTTAAAAAAAAATAGTATGATTCCTTTACTTAACAAAGATAAATCCATTTTAATATGAAAGCCTCTTTATATCACTATAAAACACTAAGAGAATCGCCTAGCGAAGCTGAGCTAACAAGTCATAAGTTAATGATTAGAGCAAACATGATAAAACCTTTGGCCTCTGGCATATATAGTTGGCTACCTCTAGGAAATAAAGTTTTAAAAAAAGTAGAAAAAATTATTAGAGAAGAAATGGACTCTAATGGCTGTCTTGAGGTTCTTCTACCAATGGTACAGCCTAAAGATTTATGGGAAGAAACAGGAAGATCAGACGAATATGGCCCTGAGTTATTAGGTTTTAAAGATAGAAGTGATAGAGATTTTTATTTGGGTCCAACACATGAAGAAGTAATCACTGATATAGCTAGAAAAGACATTACAAGCCCAAAAGACTTACCGATAATTTTTTATCAAATTCAAACTAAATTTAGGGATGAGATTCGTCCTAGATTTGGTGTCATGCGATCAAGAGAATTTTTAATGAAAGACGCTTACTCGTTTGACTTAAATGAATCATCTATGAAGGAAAATTATGAAAAAATGAAATCTGCTTATATAAAAATATTTAATAAACTAGGTCTAGATTATCGAATAGTTAAAGCTGATTCTGGTTCAATTGGTGGAAACACTTCAGAAGAATTTCATGTTTTAGCTAATTCTGGAGAAGATTTGTTAGCTTTCAGCAATGAAAGTGATTTTGCATGCAATGTGGAACTTATCGATGAGGAAGATGTAAATAAAATTCCTGGTATGCCAAGTCCAGACGGAAAAGGTACTCTAAGTGTAAAAAGAGGAATAGAAGTGGGTCATATTTTTCAATTAGGTGATAAATATAGTAAATCTCTAAATTTAAAAGTTCAATCTAATAACAGTATGTCTTTTCTACAAATGGGTTGTTATGGTATTGGCGTTTCCAGAATAGTGGCTGCTTCAATTGAACAAAACCACGATGATAATGGAATTATTTTTCCAAAAGAATTGGCTCCATTTGATATAACTTTAATTTTGATTAATAAAATGAAATCTGATTCTGTAAATCAAAAAGCAGAGTTCTTATATGATAATTTAACGGAGTTAGGTAGTGAAATTCTTTTAGATGATAGAGATTGTTCTCCGGGAATAAAATTTTCTGATGCTGATTTGATAGGTTGCCCTTATCAGATTGTAATAAGCGAGAAGGCTTTAGAAAAAAACTGTTATGAGCTTGTTAATAGATCTGATTTGTCAAAAAAAGAACTAACAGAAGAAGAGTTATTCGCTTTCTTCAGTTGAACTTTCGTCTGCTGGATTTTCTTTATCCTTGATTGCCTGATAAATTCTTTTTTCTATTTCAGCCATTACTGTTGGATTTTGTTTTAAATATTCACCAGCATTTGTTTTTCCTTGGCCAATTTTTTCTCCTTCATATGAATACCAAGCCCCTGCTTTTTCTACAATTTTGTGATCAGAACCTATATCTAATAATTCTCCAGCTTTGTTAATCCCTTTACCGTATAGGATTTGGAATTCTGCTTGTCTAAATGGTGGTGCTACTTTATTTTTCACAACTTTTACTCTTGTTTCATTGCCAGAAACCTCATCACCATCTTTGACCGTTCCAATTCTTCTAATGTCCAATCTTACTGATGAATAAAATTTCAGTGCATTTCCACCTGATGTAGTTTCGGGATTTCCAAACATAACTCCAATCTTCATTCTTATTTGATTAATAAAGATTACCGTAGTGTTAGATCTTTTAATGTTACCGGTTATTTTCCTTAAAGCTTGTGACATTAATCTAGCTTGGAGACCAACGTGATGATCTCCCATCTCTCCCTCTATTTCTGCTCTAGGTGTCAATGCGGCTACTGAATCGATCACTAACACATCTACTCCTCCAGACTTAACCATAATATCTGCAACTTCCAAAGCTTGCTCTCCATTATCTGGTTGAGATAAGAGAAGATCGTCTACTTTAACTCCAAGTTTTTCTGCATAAATCGGATCTAAAGCGTGCTCTGCATCAATAAATGCTGCAGTTCCTCCTTGTTTTTGGCACTCAGCTATAACTTGCAAGGTTAAGGTAGTTTTTCCAGATGACTCGGGACCAAATATCTCAACAACCCTTCCTCTTGGCAATCCCATTACGCCAAGCGCCAAATCTAATCCTAGAGATCCTGTAGATATACTAGGCACATCTTCTACTTTTTTATCGCCCATTCTCATTATAGTTCCAGTTCCGAACTGGCTTTCTATCTGAGTTATAGCAGATGCTAAATTCTTATTCTTATCTGATGATAATTCTTCGTTCTTTGTGTTTTTTGTGTTTTTTGTAGCCATAATTTTTATTACTGTATATTTATACAGTATTTAACAATATATTTATTAATTATGCAATACCTTTAGAAAATTATTCATTTCAGTCAATGCATATTGAACACTTTGCACTCTGACCTGATCTCTATCACCGGAAAATAATTTTGTACTAGTATTAATTTTATCTTGGTTGCCAACAGCAAAACAGACTGTTCCTACAGGTTTTTCTTTAGTTCCTCCTCCAGGTCCTGCCAAGCCACTTATAGCTATGCCATACTCAGCTCTACTAAGTTGCATGGCTCCAATTGCCATTTCTTTTACCACGTTTTCTGATACAGCTCCTTCTTTGAGTAAAGTTTCTTTATTAACTCTAAGAATTTTTACTTTTGCGCTATTAGAATAAGTGATAAACCCTGATCCAAACCACTTAGAGCTTCCTGATATTCCTGTAATCTCTTTGCCTACCCAGCCACCCGTACAAGATTCCGCGGTTGTTATAGTTTGATTTTTTTTAGACAAAATATTTCCTAGATATTCCAATAAAGAATATATATCTGTCGTCGTTTCACTCATATATAAATTATAATTCATGTATGACTTTTATTGTTGGTTCTGCATGTGTTAATTGCAAACACACTGATTGTGTAGAAGTGTGCCCTGTAGATTGTTTTTATGAAGGAGAAAATACTTTAGTAATAGATCCTGAAGAATGCATTGATTGCGGCTTATGCGAACCTGAGTGTCCAGTTGATGCAATTTTTGCTGAAGACGAAGTTCCTGCTGATGAAATTGACTTTATAGAAATTAATGAAAAGTATTCTAAAATCTGGCCAAATATAACAGAGGCTAAAGCGCCCATGCCAGACCATGAACAATGGAAAAGTGTTTCAAACAAACTGGATGTTTTGATCTTAGATTAATTAACTTAAATTTTTGGACTTAAATATGGATATATCACTGGAATGGCTAAATGATAATAAACCAGGGGAAACGGCCAAATTCTTTAATTTAGAGTTTCTTGAGAAAATAGACGATGTGTTTAAATTAAAAGTTACTTTCCCTGCTGAATCTGCAAATCCTATGAATATGGTTCAAGGTGGAATGATTGCTGCAGCTTTAGATGACGCAACTGCTATGGTGGTGATAAGTGCATATGATTTTAAAAAAGGTCCTCTTTCAACAGATTTGCATGTACTATTTCATCGCCCCCTCAAGATCGGAGAAGCTTTCATAGATGTAAAAATTATAAAGCTTGGCAGAAAAATTGCTACAGTCGAAGGTAGGCTTTTTACTCCGGATAAAAAATTGGCCGCAACTCTACTTCACACCATTCAGCCGACTGATATAAAAAAAGAATAACCTTTAAGTCTTTTTCAAAAAATTATATTTTTCTTGCAAAGTCAATTTTAGAAGCGCAAGGTCAATATATGGATAAATCTGAAAGATTAAGCAGATCAGTCCACGCAAGAACCAAAAGATCGAAAATAAGAAAGATCATGGAAGAAAAAGCCGAACATCTTCATGGTGATTTGCATAGACTAAGAGAAAAGAAACGCAAGTTTCATATTAAGCACCCTATTAAGAACTAAGAAAAAACTTAATAGGAAAAGGGATTTAAACTGGGATCTCTTGGATATTTTTTATGAAATAGATAAAAATTAACTATCGATAATTTTCCCTTCTAACATTGGAACAAATAAAACAGATTCTAAAACTGTTTCGACAAACTCATTTTTGTGTTTTTTTTCTAACAACACTAAGCTTTGTTTTTTATTATTGCCGCAAGGACATATTAATTTCCCACCTATTTCTAATTGCATTTTTAATTTTTCAGGTATTTTATCTATTGCGGCAGCACAAATAATTGCATCAAATTTTTTATATGTCGGCCATCCCAAAGTGCCGTCAGCCCACCTGATAAAAAAATTTTTAACCCTAATTTTTTCAAGATTTTTTTCAGCTCTTTCTGCAAGAGGCTTGATTCGTTCCACAGAAAAAACTTTTCGACAAAATCTAGATAAAATTGCAGTTTGATATCCACAACCAGTGCCAATTTCCAAAATTGTACCAAGTGGTTTTTTTTCTAAAATATTTCCCTTGATCAAGATTTCAGTCATCTTGGCAACTACATAAGGTTGTGAAATCGTTTGTTTATAGCCAATTGGTAAAGACATGTCTTCATAAGCTCTACTTATAAATGCACCGTCCACAAAAAAATGTCTTGGAGTTTTCAAAATTGCTTCCAATACTCTTATATCTGATATCCCTTTTTCAGCTAAAGACTCGGCTAGGGCTTTTCTGGCTCTTTCATAAGATAATTCAGTTGGATGATTACTATTAAAACTGTTCAAGCCAATCGCCTGCTTTTTTTATGCTTACTTTATCGAAAGTATTGATTTTAATTGGGGAAAGAGAAATATGTCCTGCTTCAAGACAACTTAAATCATCCATAATCTCTTCGTTTGGAATCAAGTTCTGATCTAAAAAAGTTTTAGTTATTTTAATTTCAGGATTTGGAAAAATATTATGATCAGGCACATTTAAGTTTAAAATTGAATTTTCTGCCAAATCTAAGTCGTCAATATTTTCTAGTAATTTTGATACTGTTGTAGCAGCTAAACTGTAATCACTTATCTCAAAAGATGCTACAGAAACAGCAATGGCTGGATATTTTAAATTTCGCCCCTCAATTGCTGCGCCAACTGTTCCTGAATAAAGCAGAACTGGTCCTAAATTTGGGCCTGGATTTATTCCTGAAACTACTATCTCAGGTGTAAATTGACATAATTCATTATTTCCTAAATCTAAGTTTTCAGATTCTAGATTAGCAAGATCTAATTCAAATAAACTTTTTCCATTAAGAGAAGTTTTTATACAATCAACCGGAGTCCCATCAAGACAATAAATATTTTCATCTATTTTTCTTTCCTTTAGAGGGGCTAAAAAAGTTAAAGCGCTTCCAAAGCCACTTTTATTAATATTGGGTGCCATCATAAAAACTTCATGATTCTTGGAGAGTTCTGAATACAAAGTTTTGATTCCGGGATGATCGTAACCGTCATCATTGGTTAATAATATTTTCATTTAATTTTTTTTAATAAAACAGTTGCATAGGCAGAAATACCCTCTTTCTTACCTTGATAGCTCAACCCGTCTGTAGTTGTAGCCTTACAGGAAACAAGATCGGAATCAATTTTTAGAATTGAAGCTAATTTTATCTCCATATCAGCCTTATAAGGCTCGAGTCTTGGAATGCTTCCAACATATGTAGAATCGATATTAATAATTTCCATATTTATTGAACGTAATTTATCTATCACCTCTTCTAATATTTTTAAACTAGAGATATTCTTTGTGGAATTATCTTCTGGGACAAAAGAACCTAAATCACCTAAATGGGCCGCGCCAAGCAAAGCATCGCAGATTGCATGAGTTAATACGTCTCCATCTGAATGCGCAATGATCTCATAATCGCTATCGATTTTAATTCCACCAATTACCATTGAAGAACCTTTTTTTATTTGATGAGCATCAAATCCAAAACCTATTCTTAAATTATCCATTATAATCGTCCTAATAATTTTAAATACAAAGCTGCAACATCAATATCTTCTTTTTTGGTAACTTTTAAATTCATTCGGCTAGAGCTGATTGGTTTGATTTCACTTTTAAAATGAGAAAATACTGCACTTACCTCATCAGAAAAAGTTATATCTTTAGCAACTGCCTCAGTCAAAGCATTGAATACATCTTCTAGGATAAATACTTGAGGAGTAGCAGCTAACCAAACTTTTGATCTATCAAGCGCTTCTGAAATGAATTCTTTTTTACAAAGGCTTGTACTTTCATTGGGCTGGTAGGCTAAAAAAGCTCCCTGCCCTTCTTCTTTTATTTCTTCATCTGCATATTCCATCAAAGAATTAAAATCATCCTTTTGCAAGCAAGGTCTCGCAGCATCATGAATAACTACCAAAGAAGATTTGTCTTCTTTATCTATTAAGAGTTCTAAACCAGCTAAAACTGATGCCATTCTAGTTAATCCACCAAAACAAGAAATAACTTTTTCATGATTTGAAATAGGCATATTGGTCCAGACATCATTATCTTCATTAGTAGCAACACAAATAGACTTGCAATTGTCATCTCTAAGAAAGAGATCCATTGAATATTCAATAATAGTTTTATCTCCAATTCTAGAAAATTGTTTAGCAGTTTTTAATTGGGCTCTTGAACCAATACCGGCTGCTGGAATTAAAGCTAAATATTCTTCACTCATTTTTTATTTCAATAATAATTTCGCCTTTTTTTATCAATCCTAATTGTTCCCTAGCATAGGCTTCCAAAGCATCTTCATCGTTTGTTATGCTATCAACTTCAAATTTAAGATTATTATTTTTTTTAATTTGTTTTTCATTTTCAAGAATCAACTCTTGATGATTAGATTCTAATTTTTTTATTTCGAAAAAACTATAAGTCCCAAAAAAAAATTGATAGAGAAAGTATAGAAATATGGAAGATAATAAAAAGATAGTAATTTTAGGAAGTGGTCTAGCAATTAAATGCTTCATTGAATAAGTTCTTTCTTCCCTAAAAATTTATAACTTTCCCAGGCGTCTATCATCAATAATCTATTGTATTTAGAAGTTCTATCAGATCTTGAGGGCGCACCGGTTTTAATTTGGCCTGCTCCAGTTCCTACCGCTAAATCAGCAATAAAGTTGTCTTCGGTCTCACCAGATCTATGAGAAATAACACACGTATAGTTATTGTCTTTAGCAAGTTTAATTGTTTCGAAAGTTTCGGATAAAGTGCCTATTTGATTGATTTTAATTAAGATTGAGTTTGCAATATTTTTTTCTATTCCTTCTTTAAAAATTCTTTTATTAGTTACGAATAAATCATCTCCAACTAATTGAGTAAGTTTTCCTAATTTATCGGTAAGTTCTGCCCAACCTTGCCAATCATTTTCATCCAAACCATCTTCAATTGATGTTATTGGATAATTTTCAGATAAATTAAATAAATAATTAATTAATTCAGAACTAGAAATCTGTTTTCCGTCTGAAAAATTATATTTATTACCAGAATAAATTTCTGTTGATGCGCAATCTAAAGCAAATGTTATTTGATCATTCAACTTATAACCTGACTCTTCGATAGCTTTCGAGATAAAATCAAGAGCTTCCTCAGAAGAACCAATATTTGGTGCGAAGCCTCCCTCATCTCCAACTGCAGTTGAAAAGCCCGCTTTGTTTAAAGTATTTTTTAAAGAGTTAAAAACCTCAACTCCACATCTCAAAGCATCCTTAAAAGTGGAGAACCCAGTTGGTTGGATCATAAACTCTTGGAAATCAAGCCCATTGTTTGCATGAGCCCCGCCATTTAATATATTCATCATCGGCACTGGCATTCTCATTTCTGCATTAAGGTTAAATGAATTTTTACAAACATTATTGATATATTTATACAGAGGGATTTTTAAAGAATTAGACGAAGCCTTACAACAAGCTAAAGACAAAGCAAGAGCGATATTTGCACCAAAATTTTCTTTATTTTCAGAGCCATCTAAGTTAATAATTTTTTTATCAATATTTTTTTGATCTGTTGCATCAAGTCCAATGAATTCAGGGAAAAAGTTTTTTTTAGCGTTTTTGATAACATTCTCTACACCTTTCCCTTGAAATTTTTCGCCGATATCTCTTTTTTCAATTGCTTCTCTTGAACCAGTGGATGCTCCAGAAGGAACAAACCCATAACCAATAGAGCCGTCTTCTAAAAGAACGTCAGCTGCTATCGTAGGATTTCCTCTCGAATCTAATATTTCATAGGCTGATATTTTACTTATTTTCATTTTTAAAAAGTTTTCACTATATTATCAACTGCATTTATTTTAGATAAAAAACCTTCCAACTCATCTAATTTTGTTGCTGAGGGTCCATCACATAATGCTTGTGAAGGATCTGGATGAACCTCGACAAAAATACCTGCCAATCCCAAAGCCGCCCCTGAAAGAGCCAAATCTAAGGCCTGCGAAGATCTTCCATCAGCCGCAATGCCTGCTCCTCCGGGAAGTTGCAGGGAATGTGTCACATCAAAAATTACCGGATTACCAAATTTCTTTAACTTAGATACTCCGAGCATATCGACAACTAAGTTGTTATATCCAAAAGAAGTGCCCCTTTCACACAACATTATTTGCTCATTTCCAAAGTGTGAACACTTGGATATGATATTTTGCATTTGATCAGGAGATAAAAATTGACCTTTCTTAATATTAAGGGGCTTGTAAGTTTCACATGCCGCTTGTATGAGATCAGTTTGGCGACATAAAAAAGCAGGAATTTGGATGATATCAACTATTTCTGCAATTTTGTCTACTTGATTTATTTCGTGAATATCCGTAATTAAATTAAATCCTTCGCTTTTAAGTAATCTGAATATTTCCATACTTTTTTTAAATCCTAGTCCTCTGTATGAATCTATAGAGGATCTATTAGCTTTATCGAAAGAAGCTTTGAATATAAAAGGACTGTTCGTTTTGGAAACTATTTTTTTTAACTCAATAGCGGTTTCTAGAGTTTGATCTTCACTTTCTAAAATATTAAGTCCTGCGATGACAGTTAATTTATTCTTATTCGATATTTCAAAATCAGATATTTTTATATTTAAAGACATAGTTAGATTTTAGACCTATTTTTAGCAGCTTTCACAAAACCTTTAAAAAGAGGATGACCTAATCTAGGATCAGAAGTAAACTCTGGATGAAATTGGCAACCAACAAACCATTTATGTCCTTTAAGTTCAACTGCTTCAACTAGAGATTCATCTTCTGATCTTCCAATAATTTTTAAACCACTTTTATCAAATTTAGATAAATAATTATTATTAAATTCGTATCGATGCCTATGTCTCTCATAGATTTCTAATTTTTTATATAACTTAGCCATTTTGCTATCTTTTTTTAATTTGCAAAGCTGACTTCCTAGTCTCATAGTGCCACCTTTATCGGAACTTTCAGATCGAAAATGCATTAATCCTTCTTCATCCATCCACTCAGTAATTAAAGCAATAACCGGATGGGCCGTTTTTTTATTAAATTCCGTGCTGTCGGCATTTAGATTTAAAACATTTCTTGCATACTCTATTACGGCAATTTGCATTCCTAGACATATGCCCAGATATGGGATATTTTTTTCTCTAGCGTATTTAGCCATATTAATCATTCCATTAATCCCTCTATTTCCGAATCCACCAGGAATTAAAATACCGTCGGCTTTAAAATTTTTTATACCTTTGTTGAATTGTTCGGAATCATAGTAGTTAATTTCTACTTGGGTTTTATTATGAATGCCGGCATGGTCTAAAGCCTCATTAATAGATTTATATGAATCTGTAAGTTCAGTATATTTTCCTACCATTGCAATGGTTATTTTTCCCTTTCTTTCGTTTTCAAGTGAAGTAACTTTTTTCCATGCACTTAATTTAGGATTGCCGCACTTAATTTTTAATTTCTCAACAACCTGCTTATCTAATCCTTGAGCATTCATCATAACTGGAATTGAGTGAATAGAATCCACATCCGGAAGAGTGAAAACACATTTTGCGTCAACGTTGGTAAACAAGGCGATTTTTTTACAATCGGCCTTAGACAATGTCAATTCCGATCTACAGATTAATAAGTCTGCTTGAAGTCCATGAGATAGAAGGCTTTTAACTGAGTGTTGTGTTGGTTTTGTTTTTGTCTCTCCTGAGGAAGATAAATAAGGAACTAAGGTTAAATGAGCAAATAAGGCTCTGCTTGTCCCCAACTCTAACTTCATTTGTCTAATCGCCTCTAAAAATGGCTGTGATTCTATATCTCCTACAGTGCCACCAATTTCAACTATGGCTATATCGTTTCCCTTCGCTCCTGCTTCAATTCTTTTTTTGATTTCATCAGTAATGTGAGGAATCACTTGGACTGTAGAGCCCAAAAACTCACCTTTTCGTTCTCTTTTTAAAACATCTTCGTAAACTTGACCGGCAGTAAAGTTATTTTTATGAGACATTTTAGAATTAAGAAACCTTTCATAATGGCCAAGATCCAAGTCTGTTTCGGAACCATCTTGAGTAACGAAAACTTCGCCATGTTGAAATGGCGACATGGTTCCAGGATCTAAATTTATATAAGGATCTAATTTTAAAATTGTAACTTTTAAACCCCTACTTTCTAAAATGGCTCCTAATGATGCCGAAAGAATCCCTTTACCAAGAGAGGAAACAACTCCTCCGGTAACGAAAATATATTTGGGTTTATTTCCCATCAAAAAACCTAATCAAGATGGAAGATCATCTTAACAAGAAGATTAAAAAGATGCTACTGAGAAACTAGGCTATTTCTTCTGAGACATCTAAAGGCTTTTCTAAATCAACCCAATCAATATCTCCATCTGTTGGCCAATTTTCATATTCTAAGACACCTAGCTCTTCATATAAAGGTCTAACTCTGTCGGTTAAAAGACCTATTCTTGATAAATTAGGCACTACTCTAGTAAATAGGAGATGTTGGAAATTGTTCATAACATCTGCTTTTAAGGCAAATGCTTGAGCTTCTTCTACATCCCAACCGAATTTTGTATAAACATCAGATGACATCAATCTTCCACGCATGACTAAACAAGCTTCATATGCAAATTGAGCCCTTTCTTCTAATTCATCTTCAGATAAAGTTTTGATAAATTCTTCAAGATAATTTACTCCAAAAGTGACATGCCTAGCTTCATCACGAATTATTAGGTAAAGCATGTCTTTAAAAACCGGATCTCTAGAACCTTGCCTTGCCACGTTGAAAGCTGCTAAAGCAAGACCTTCAATAATAATTTGCATACCGATAAACTTTAGATCCCATCTAGGATCGGTAAGAATTTTATCTAACAAAGATTTTAAACCATTACCTATTGGGTACATTAACCTTTGTCTTGTTTGTATATATCTATTGAAAGCTTCAACATGTCTAGCTTCATCAAAGGTTTGGGAGGCTGCGTAAAGTTTAGCGTTGAAGGTTGGAGCGCAGGAAACTAGTTGCGAAGCAACAAGTAATGCTCCTTGCTCCCCATGAAGAAACTGACTTAATGACCAAGAACCTCTATGTTTAAGAAAAAGAAATTTATCTTCGTTTGATAAATCTTGATAAGGTTTGTAATCATCCCAAAACATGGGAGGAGGAGTTTCGTCGTTTTCTGGCATCGGTTGAGACCAATCAATATCTGTAGACGCATTCCAATTTAATTCTTTACCCAACTCATATAGCCTCTGAATTCTATTATCCTGAACTGTATAATCCCAATTATATGAACCTGTTAAAGGCGTTTGAAAAATTTCTGCAACATCCTCAACCTGTTTTTCTGATAAGCCTAATTCGTTCTCGACAGGAAATTCTCTTATTTTTCTTGGCGTTTCTTTTACTTTAGTTATTTTCATAAGTTAAATTTAATACATAAAAGCTTTTTGATAAATATTTTTTATATGTCAATAGTGTCATTTAAATATATTTTTTCTTAACTCTTTCTGTTAGAGAAGTCATTAGAGAATATGGAATAATTCCAGCAAGTTTTGAAATAACTTCTATTGGCAATCCTTCTCCATATAATATTACATCTGATTCATAATCGGCATTTGGAAGACTGGTAAGATCTATAGCAATTAAATCCATAGAAATTCTTCCTATAACATTTGCTTTTTTCCCATTTACAAGAACATATCCATTGTTGCTTAAGGTTACTGGATAACCATCAGCATATCCTATTGGGAGAATGCCAATCACTGAATCTTTTTTTGCACTCCAGGAACCATCGTAACCAACTTTACCGCCCTTTTTAACTTTTTTGATTGAGATAAACTTTGATTTTAGAGTTAGAGCTGGTTTTAAGGTAATTTTCTTGCCGGTTTCTTTTTGATTAACTCCAAAAATAGCTATTCCAGGTCTCATTATATCTTTATGAGATTTTTTATAATTCAATAATCCGCCTGAGTTACATAGACTAGAAAGTGTATTTCCTCCTAATTTTTTTAATTTTTTCTCTAATTTTAAAAATTCTTGTATTTGTTTTTTTGATTTATCAAGTGAGGTTTTAGTACCTGCAGCTGAAGAAAAATGACTCATTAAAACTATATTGTTTGTTTTCTTAAGAATTTTTAAATAAGCATATTTTGCTTCTATAAAATTAAACCCTAATCGATTCATTCCCGTATCTAATTTAAGCCAAATTTTGACGCTCCTAGGAATTTCCTCCTTATTTAAAAATATAAGCTGCCTGTTAGAGTGAATTACAAAGTCTATATTTTTTAAAATCAGTGATCTCAGTTCATTTAAATCGTAAGGCCCTTCTAAACAGACTATGCTTTTAGAAGTCAATCTTCTCAAGTTGATTGCTTCTTCAGAAGTTGCAACACAATATCCATTGATTAATGCATCTATAGCTTCAACAACTTTTTTTAAACCATGGCCATATGCATTTGCTTTGACTACAGGATAACAAAGGGAATTAGGAGAAATTTCTTTAAGTTGAATAACGTTTTTTTGAATTGAAGAGAGATTTATCTCTGCAATTGTTGGTCTGGTCAATTTTATTCGTCCCAGTCGTCTGGTCTAGTTAAAGCAGGATCATCTAATGCTAAATCTTCAAAACGAGCGCATCTAGCAGCAAAATGTAATTTTTTCTTTCCTGTTTCTCCATTTCTATGTTTGGCAACAATTATTTCAGCTATTCCAGCGGTTTCAGGAGTTTTTTCATAAACTTCAGGTCTGAATGGGAATAAAATTAAATCAGCGTCTTGCTCTAAAGCTCCTGAATCTCTTAAATCTGCCATAACTGGTCTTTTTGTGGTTCTGGATTCGGAAGCACGATTTAATTGCGACAAAGCAACCACAGGAACATCCATTTCTTTTGCAATAGCTTTTACGGATCTAGAAATATCTCCCATTTCAGTTACTCTATTATCATTTCCTGTATCGGAATTCATGAGTTGCAAATAATCAATTGCAATAAGACCTAATTCAGGATTTTCTCTTTTGAGCCTTCTTGCTCTAGAAAGAATTTCTGATGGCGTAAGACCGGAAGTTTCATCAATATAAAGGTGACTGTTATGAAGAATGGATGCTGCCTCTTCAATTTTTCTATAATCATCTTCAGTTAGATCTTTGGCTTGTTGCAATTTTTTTAAATCTACTTTTGAAATAATAGAAATTAATCTATACATTATCGATCGGTTTGACATTTCCATGCTAAAAAATAAAACAGGAACTTGATTTTGCACAAAATTTGCAGCCATGCTCAGAGCAAAAGCCGTCTTTCCCATGCTAGGTCTTCCAGCCACAAGAATTAAGTCTCCTCCTTGAAGACCCAATGTAATATTATCTAAATCTCTAAAACCAGTACTATGTCCAACTAAGGGCGAGTCAGAATTTATATTTTTTTCAATGTTATCCCAAACAGGTTGAATTAGATCAGCTGCTATCTTAGGTCCATGCTTCCTATCTAAGGAATCTCTTAATTTTACTAGTTTATTTTCAGCTGAACTGAAGGCAGATTCTGTTTCTAGATGGTCTGTTTCACTGGCTAGTTTGCTAATATCTGAGGCTGTAGATATTAATTTTCTTAAACTAGAGGTTTGTTTAATTATCTCTGCATAATTTGAGAAATTTGCAACTCCGGGAGTCTCCGTTGCCAATTTTTTAATATAATCTTTTTCATCGAATCCGTTTATTGATATAACTTCAGGATCAGACGTTAGGGATTCTATCAAAGTTACGGTATCTAATTTTCCCCCATAATCGTTTAATTTTTTTATTGCTTTGAATATCAAGCGATGCTCAACAAGAACAAAATCTTCCTCTTCTATTGTGACGGCAAGCGTATCCCATAAGTCAGGATCAAGAAGGACTCCCCCTAGAACGGCTTTTTCAGCTTCTAATGATGTAGGTTGTTCAAATTCATTTCTCATAACATAGCAGAGTATTCTCCCACTAGAGAGAACTTAAAACAATTATGAATTTTATTTATTCCGATTTAATTGATAAATTAATTGAAGCTATAACTTCAGCATGAAGTTCGATATCAATTTTAAATTCGCCTAATTCTTTCAGCGCGCCTTCGGGAAGTCTTATTGATTGTCTTTCAATTGCAAATCCATTAACTTCCAAGCCATCAGAAATTTCTTTAGTTCCTATAGAACCATACATTACTCCTTCATCAGTGACCGCAACGCTTATAGAAAGATTAAAATCATTTAGCTTCTCTAATAGTTCTTTTGCTAAAGAAATCTTTTGCTTTTCTGCTTCAAGTAATTTAGATTTTTCAGCTTCATAAACTTTTAAATTCTCATCAGTAGCCGGAATTGCTTTCCCACCTGGAAGAAGAAAATTTCTTCCATAACCAGATTTAACGTCTACTAAATCTCCGGGGGAACCTAAACCTGTAACAGTTTCTTTTAAAATAACTTTCATTTCTTTAATTAAAATTTATGACCATCTGTATAGGGCAACAAAGCTAATTGTCTTGCCCTTTTTATAGCAGTTGTAAGTTGTCTCTGATATTTTGCACTTGTACCAGTCATTCTTGCTGGAGAAATTTTTCCTGTTTCGTTGATGAACTTTGATAAAAGATCTACGTCTTTATAGTCAATTTCTTCAACATTTGCTGCGGCGAATTGACAGGGTTTTTTCTGTCTAAGCAAATTATCAGAATTTTGATTTCTTGATTTTTTCTTGTCAAACTTTCTTTTCATTATTTATTCTCCTCTTTTGCTTCAGCAGATTCTGATTCTTTTTCAGCTTTTTCAATTTTTTCAGTTGATTTAGCTTCTTCTTTTATTTCCTTGACAGGAGTTGCTTGTTTTTCTCTCTCAGAAGTTTTTGATTCTGAGTATTTTTTCATTTCAGATTGTTTTTCTTTGGTTTGTGTTAGTAAAACCGATGGCTCAGTTTCTGGTCTTCTTTTTTTGACTATAGATGATCTTAAAATTGCTTCATTGAACTTAAAAAGCCCTTCTATTTTTGAAAGCTCTTTAGATTCACATTGAAAATTAATCAAATAATAATGACCTTTATTACAGTCATTAATTGGGTAAGCTAAATCCCTTGATCCAATTTCTTCCGATCGATGAACTATTCCGTTTACAGCTGTAATTTGCTCTTTACATTTTTCAAATAACTTAGACTCTGCTGATTGCTGAGGGTTAAGTATAAAAACTATTTCATAATGATTCATATTTATCCTTTTGGTTAATGTCCTTATCAATTTAATTTGAGTAAGAACAAGGAAATTCTTGAGGATTCTATTTTATAAGCATTCACTAAGCAATAGATTTTAATAGTATTTTTTCTAAAAGATTTATAAATGCTAATCCAGAAAAAGAAGCTGCTTTGGGAACTAAACTAGTTTCTGTCATCCCTGGTACTGTATTTACCTCTAAGAAATAAAAATCGTCTCCATTAAAAATTAAATCTACTCTTCCCCATCCAGAGCAGCCTAAAGTCTTAAAACTATGTAGGGCTTGATTTTGTAAATAAGATTTTTGTTCTTTATTTAGTTTAGCTTCTCTATAAATCGTTTGATTACTCAAATATTTAGCATTGAAATCATAATAATCTGAGTTTGGAATTATTTCTATCGGATTGAAAGCTTTTTCATCTAATATTGCTACTGTAAGTTCAATGCCATTAATAAAATTTTCGATTAAAACTTTTTCATCATATTTCTTAGCCTCGTTAATTGCTTTCTTTAAAGCGACTTTATTATTTTCTATTATTGATATGCCAAAGCTTGAACCCTCATTAGCCGGTTTAACAACAACCTTTTGATTTAGTTTCAAAATATCTTCGAAATTATCATTAAATTCAATAAATTCTGGATAATTAATTCCTTCTTTTTTCCAAATTTTCTTAGTTTTGATTTTATCCATTCCAATATTAGAAGATTTGCTATCACTTCCAGTGAAGTTTAAGTTTATATTTTCAAAAAAATTTTGTAATTTACCGTCTTCTCCGCCGCGCCCATGGACCAGGATAAATGCTATATCAATATTATTATAAGTTTCTTTGCTAAATGCTGTTCTTTCGTTATCTAAATCAATTAATTCACAATTATATTCTGATTTCATTAAAGCTTCGCAAACAGAATACCCACTCTTAAGAGATATAGCTCTCTCAGAAGACCATCCACCACAAATAATTCCTATTTTGTGCTTTCTTAATATTTCCATTTATGAGTTAGATACTAATTTTGCGAGGTTTGAAGTATTTCCTGCTCCTTGGGTTAAAATCACAGAGTGATCTTTAATAGAACCTTTAAGCTTATCAAAAGCATCTTGAATTCCATTGGCTTCAATGACATTAACTTTATTCATCAATGCTTCGACTAAATCTGATGTTTCATATCCTTTTATTACTTCTTCGCTTGCTGGATAAACTTCCATTAAAATTAAATCATTTACATTTGAAAGAATTTCTACAAATTCATTAAACAAAGCTTTTGTTCGCGTATATCTGTGAGGTTGAAAAATAACTATTTTTTTTTGATCAGGCCAAATATTATTCAAAGTATCAAGAGTAGATTTTATTTCTTCTGGATGATGCCCATAATCATCTACAAGAGTGATTTTTTTGTTAAAAACATTTCTTGAAATTATTTCAAATCTTCTTTCTACTGTAGTGCATGTCTCTAATGATTTAGCTATTTTTTTAAAAGAAATTCCCTCGTCTAAACTCATAACAATTGCAGCAACAGTGTTTAAAACGTTATGTTTTCCATACATAGGAGTATTAAAGCTTTGCGATTTTCTATTTGAGTGATTAATCAAATCAAAACTACTTCCATTTTCAGACTGATTAAAATTTATTATTTGAAAATCATTAGATTCGTTGAAGCCATAAGTAGTAATGTTTCTAGGAACATTTTTTAAAACATCTGACAATTCAAGTGAATCCCCATAAGAGATAATTTTTCCTTGAAATGGAATATTTAAACAAAACTTTTTAAAAGCTTTTTTTAAATTGCTGAAATTTCCCTCATAAGCCTCAAGATGATCGTTATCGATATTTGTAATGATTGATTTATGTGGTCTTAACAAAAGAAAAGATCCATCGCTTTCATCTGCCTCAGCTAATATATGAGGTCCTTTCCCCAGCGCTGCATTTGACTCGAATGATTTTATTTTTCCCCCAATTATGTATGTTGGATCTAAATCGCATTGAGTAAAAATATGAGCAAGAATGCAAGTTGTTGTGGTTTTTCCATGACTGCCTGCTATGGCAATACTATTTTTAAGCATCATCAAATTAGCTAACATTTCAGCTCTTTTAATTATGGGAATTCCTTCATTAGATCCAAATATTACTTCTGGATTTTCTTTGTTTATAGCTGAAGAGATAACAATTAAATCAATATTTTTTATATTTTCTATAGAGTGCTCATAGAAACACTGAATTCCTATTTTTTCTAATCTATTTGTTATTTCTGAAGGACAGTTATCTGATCCTGATACCTGATAACCTAAATTCATTAAAATTTCAGCAATACCGCTCATACCTGCACCACCTACTCCAATTAAATGAATATTTTTAATCTTGGTCATTTCAATTTGTAATTTCCTGAAAAATAATTTTTTCAGATTGCTTTATAAAACAATTTAAAGAGTTGTTTTTTATTAAATTAAATTTATTTTCTAATTTTTGTTGTCTTATATTTTTAAAAAGACAAATAAAATCTTCGTTCATAGTATCCGATTCTTCAATTAAAAATGCGGCTTTTCTATCTGTTAACTGTTTTGCATTATAAAGCTGGTGATTATCTATTGCCCATGGGAGAGGAACAAATATTCCAACAGAAGCAGAGCCCATTATCTCTGTTACTGATAGCGCTCCAGATCTTGAAATCACCACATCTGCCCATTCATATACTTTAGACATATCTTCAATAAATTCTAATATTTCATAATTAAGAAAATTTTCCTTCTTATATAATTCTTTTGTATTTGATAGGTTTCCCTTCCCAGATTGATGTGTGATTAAAATATCACCTAAATCATTGGAAATACTAGGAATCAACTCATTGAGCTTTTTAGAGCCCTGACTACCACCTAAAACAAGAATTTTTAAGGGTAGATCTTTCTCATCTGCAAGATTATCAAAAGTCCTTAATGAAATATCAGAGATTTTCTTTTCGATAGGGTTGCCACTAAGAATAAATTTAATATCTTCATTAGTGATTTTTTTAAAATAATTAATCGTTTGTTCAAAACCACAGAAAACTTTTTTTACTTTTTTTGTACTCACCAAAAGTCTAGAAACTGATCCAGGTATAGTATTTTGTTCTTGGAGGTAAACTGGACCTTTAAAATAAAAAAAAGCTGCTAAAGAAACATATCCTCCAAATGCTATCAAAGGAACTTCTTCTTTATTTTTTTGCTTAAAAGGCGGTATTTTAAACATCAAATAAAGGCCTGTATAAAAAAAAGCAAGCATGGCTTTAATTTTGGTTAAAAATGATTTACCTCGAAAACCAGACAGAGGTAATTTTATAAACTTAATCGTTAAGTTTTTAGCTATTCCATGTTCCGGGCCTCTAGAAGTTCCAATCCAAACGACTTCTACCCCATGCGAAATAAATTCTTCGGCAACTATCTTTGCTGGAAAAACATGTCCGCCCGTTCCCCCGGAAAGAATATATATTTTCTTTGGCTTAGGCATTAAATACTCTTTTATTAGAAATTGCTTCTTGAGAAGCTTCATATTTTATTCTAAGGATTAAAGATATTAGAGCAAACATTAAGAGTAAGTTAGTTCCTCCATAACTTATAAATGGAAGGGTCATTCCTTTTGTGGGCAACATGCCACTTGAAACTCCTATGTTTATAAAAACATGCAAAGCTATACAAACTCCAATTCCATAAGCGATATAAGAGCCTGTAAAATGCTGAGCTTGTCTTGCCAATCTTCCAATAAGAAAACATCGAAAGATTAAAAAAGAAAAGAGAAAAACTAAAAAAATACAAAAAATTAATCCAAGTTCTTCGGCAATAATTGCAAAAATAAAGTCAGTTTGTGCATCCGGCAAGTAATGATTTTTTTGTAAACTTTCACCTAAACCCACTCCAAACCATTCTCCCCTGCTGAAAGATATTAATGAATTAGAAAGTTGCCATCCTGATTGTTCAAAACTATCCCATGGATTCATGAAGCTTAAAATTCTTTTCATTCGCCAAGGCACAGTTAAAATCATTACAACAAACACTGACATTCCTAAAGAAAAAATAAGTAATAAATGCTTTAAAGGGGCTCCGGCTATGAACATTATGCTTAAAGCGGTTATAAATATAACTGCCGATGAGCCTAAATCTGGCTCAAAAAGAATTAACCCAATTGCTACCATAATGACCAAGATTGGTTTACCAAAACCAATCCACTGCTCTTTAAATTCTAAAAGCCTTCTGGAACAATAAGAAGAAATATAAATTATTAATGAAAATTTCATCATTTCTGAAGGCTGAAAAGAAAATCCCATTAATCGAATCCATCTATTTGCTCCGTTCACCTCTTGGCCAACATTTGGAACGTAAACCAAAAGAAGAAGAACGAAGGTTATTAGCACTATATGAATATCTATTTTAGTCCAAAGATTTACCGGATATCTAAAGATTAAAAACCCAATAAAAATACCAATAATTATTTTCATTACATGAGAAAACATCATGTTTAAATTCCCTTCTGTAATAGGGAGAGTTACAGAAGCAACCATAACTGCTCCAATTAAAGTTAAAAAAAATACAGCACCTAGTATTCCCCAATCAAAATCTTTTAAAGAGTAATCTCTGTAAGATTCTCCTAATAAAACTCTTTGCCATTTAGATTGTTTTGCTACTTTATTCATTCAAAATAATCTTTTTAAAAAATTTACCTCTTTCCTCATAATCTAAGAACATATCAAAACTTGCACATGCAGGAGATAAAAGAATAATTTCTTTTGGCGATGTAATTTCTTTTGATTTGAGTATTGCTTGTTTGAAATCTTTAAAGAGATAGCATTTTTTTTGTGAAATATTTTTTTTAATTAAATCCTTATCTTCTCCGTAAAGAATTATGTTCTTACAATTTTTATTTAAAAAAGCAGAAAATTCAGAAAAGTCTGCACCTTTACCTTGACCTCCGCACAAAATGGTTATTTCACCAAGTTTCCTTGCGCTTTTAATGGCCTCTAGAGTTGCTCCTATATTTGTAGCTTTTGAATCATTTATATAAATTCTTTGTAAGGAGTCTTTATGAAATACTTCAAATCGATGTTCGGGCTTTTTAAAAGCAGTTAAATTTTTAGAAAGTTTAAAATTTAAACCTAGAGCCTTAAGAATAGTCTCAACTGCATTGTAATTTTTTATATCTATAGATTTTTGATCGCTATCAAAAGAAAAATCTAGATTACATTTGATAAATTTATTTTTGGTACTACCAACTTTATTTTGAGTTTTATTGTAAATTGAATTTTTAATCTTTACGTATTCATCAAATGAAGAGTGACTGTCTAAATGATCTTCTGAAATGTTTAGAATAACAGCAACTTCGCTTTCTAAATTATTACTTATTTCAAGTTGGAAGCTAGAAATTTCGATAATCGAAAAATCTAAATTTTGGCCTAGATAATCTAAAACTGGATTTCCAATATTTCCGATTGCTTTTGCACGATATCCATTTTCTTTCAAGACATGCTCCATCATCAATGTAACCGTCGTCTTTCCATTGGTGCCGGTAATTAATATTTTTTTTGATTTATCATTTTCAATAAAAATCTCAATATCACTTTTTATAGGAATTTTTCTAGATTTAATCTCATTCAAAATTATATGATTTTTATCAAAGCCCGGGGAGCAGATGACCTCTGAAAATTTATCAAGATCAATATCTTTTTCATTTAAAAGCCTTTGAGTAAATACTTTATTTTCTAGAAAAGGTTTAGGCAAATTACTTTTATTTCTTGTGTCAAAAAAAAAGAAATTTTTATCATTCAAATAGCTACCAACTGACTGCCCAGTTAGGCCTGCTCCCAAAATTAAAATGGAGTTAGCTTCAATATTCATATTTTCGACTATCTAAGTCTAAAAGTTGCAAGAGCAAAAAGAACAAGAATTAATGTAATAATCCAAAATCTTACAATTATTTTAGGTTCAGCCCATCCAGATAATTCAAAATGATGGTGAATAGGAGACATTTTAAAAACTCTTTTACCTCTCAATTTATAAGAGGCAACTTGAATAATTACAGAAACTGTCTCCATAACAAAAACGCCTCCCATGATAGCAAGTATTACTTCCTGTCTTATAATTACCGCAATTGTTCCCAATGCGGCTCCTAAAGAAAGAGAGCCTACATCACCCATAAATATTTGCGCAGGATATGTGTTGAACCATAAGAATCCTATTCCTGCTCCAATTAAAGCACCGCAAACGATAAGTATTTCACCGGAATTAGGTAGATAGGGGATATTTAAATATTCAGAAAATATAATATTACCTGACATATAAGCTACCAATCCTAATCCACCAGCAACCATCACCGATGGCATAATTGCTAAACCATCCAATCCATCAGTTAAATTAACAGCATTACTAGTACCAACGATTACCAATAAAGAAATTAAAATAAAAAATAAACCAAGCTCAATGGAAAAATTTTTAAAAAAAGGAAGAATTAAACTAGTCTCCTGAGGAGTTTCGGCTGTTATATAAAGAAATGAAACTGCTAATAGCGCAAAGATAAATTGCCAAAATAGTTTAGACTTACTTGATAACCCGTCACTATTTTGTTGTTTTAATTTTAAGTAATCATCAAAGAAACCCAGTAACCCAAAAGATGTAATCACAAATATCAAGACCCATAAGAATCGATTTTCTAAATTTCCCCAACATAGAGATGAAAAAACTATTGCGCCAAGTATTAACAAACCTCCCATAGTTGGAGTTCCACCTTTTTCTAAGTGAGACTGAGGTCCAACAGTTCTAATAACCTGACCATATTTATGAGATCTTAAGAATCTGATCATTGGATGACCAAGAGCAAGACAAAAAATTAAGGCTGTAAGAGTCGAAAGAATAGCTCTGAAAGTAATATAATTAAAGACTCTAAAAGGTCCGTAACTATCAGCTAAATAATCTAGTAAGGGTAAAAACATATTATATAAATAGTTTAACTATTCCTTCCATTCTAACTGATCTAGATGCTTTAAAAAGCACAATAGAGTCTTCATTAAGGTGATCCAATAAAAGATTTTCTATTTCGCTCGCATTTATTAATTTTAGATTTTTGTAACTTAGATTAGTTTCAATATCTAACGCAAATACTAAATCAAATATCTCAGAAGAAAGAGATATCACTTGGTCTTGATAAGAATTAGATTTTTCTCCCAATTCACCCATTTTTCCCATTACACATATTTTATTTTTAAACTTTAAGGACTTTATTTTTCTAAAGGCATCTTTGAAGGATTCAGGATTAGCATTGTAAGTATCATTCATAATTGTGACGTTATTTTTGCCAATCATAATTTCTTGTCTTCCTGGAACTGAAAAACTTTTTTTTATACTTTCAATCGTTGATTCTGAAGGATTACAATTTTCATTAATTTTATTTGATAAGCAGGAAGTAGTTTTAAGAGCCATTTCAATATTTTGATCGAAACTTAATTCCTCAGATTCATCTAAGATAATAAGTTTTTTATTTTTTGATTTTTCTTTTATAGAAGGCAAAAATTCTTCTTTCGTTCGAATCAGACAAATTCCATTTTTATCCACGCTTTCAAATAAATCTGTCTTCTCCCTCATAACTCCTTCTATGCTTAAAAGCCCTTCTAAATGTGAATTTCCTATGTTTGTTATAATCCCAATATCAGGATTTAAAAATGCCGAGAGCTCTTTTATTTCACCAGGAGCACTGGTACCAATTTCGAAAATGGCTATTCGATGATAATGTGTTAATCCCAATAAAGAATAATAAACTCCTAGTTCATTATTCCAATTTCCAGGGCTCTTAAAAATTTTTTTTGAAAAATATTTATCCAATATTTTATATAAAATTTCTTTTGTTGATGTTTTGCCGTTGCTGCCGGTAATAGCAATAACTGGTTTTCGAAATAACTTTCTTTGAATTTCCGCTAATTTTTTTAAAAAGGAAAAAGTTGATGGCACTTTTATAAATGTCGAAATTTGTTTATGATTCTTTTCTGAAATAATACATATTGCTCCTTTTTTAATCGCATCCTTACAATAATCTTCTCCGTCAAAATTTCTACCTTTTAGAGCTAAAAAAACATCACCCTGTTTTATTGTTCTTGTATCAGTAGAAATCTCTTTAAAGCTAAGATCTTCTCCATGGAGCATACCTCCACCTAATTTAGCTAGATTACTTAATTTGTGTTCTATAAGCATTTATTTGAAACCCCTAATTATTTCTAAATCATTTTGTTTTATTAATTTTCCAGATATTTCTTGATAAGTTTCATGTCCTTTACCTGCAACTATAAGAACAGAGTCTTTTTTACTTTTTCTGAGTAAATTTAGACCATTTTTTATAGCCTTTGTTCGATTTAAAATAATATCTATATTTTCCGAGTTCTTTATTCCTTTTAAAATGTCTAAAGAAATTTTTTTGGGATCCTCTGATCTTGGATTGTCACTAGTAATTATTATTTGATTTGCGATTAGAGAGGCAATTTCTCCCATAAGAGATCTTTTACCTTTATCTCTATCTCCTCCGCATCCAAAGATACAAATTAAATTTCCTTCATGCTTATTTTTTAAGCTTGAAAGAGACTCTTTCAGAGCGCTAGGAGTATGAGCATAATCTATGTAACAACTTTGATTAAAAGGAATTTTTATTTCTTCTAATCGGCCTGGTAGACCAGATAGATTTTTAAAATCTATATCTACTAATTTGCCTGTTTCTTTTGATAGATAATATAAGCCCATAGAAGCGGCTAGATTCATCATGATATGCTTAGCAAAAATATTTTTTGGAATGAATGCCTTTTGCCAAGGGGTATGAATTATCGAACCTTCAATTTTATAATCAAGAAAAATATCTGAATTGCTTTGATTTGAAGATAGTGAAATAAAATTCTTATTATCTCTAAATATTCTTTTCCCTATAGTTGAATCTATATTTATTAAAGCGCTATCAAAAGAGTTTTCTTTGAAAAAGCTCTCTTTTACTTTTGCATACTCTTTTATAGAGCCGTGATAGTCGATATGATCTCTAGAGAAGCTTGAAAAGCATCCATAATTAAAGTTAATTCCTTCTATTCTTTTTTGATGAATTGCGTGAGACGAAACTTCAAAGATTAAGGATTTCTTTTTTTCTTGAAGAGCTAAGCTAAAGATTTTGTTTAAGGAAAAAATATCTGGGGTAGTTAATTTTGAAAAATAACTATTTTTAGAACTTATATTTGAAATTAAACCAGTTTTTTCTCCATTATTATTTTTGAGTTGAAATAAATAATTAGCTATTGAAGATTTTCCATTCGTTCCGGTAATGCCAAAAGTAATTAATTCTTTTGATGGGCTTTTATAAAATGCATCACTCAAATTACCAAGACTTTGTTTTAAATCTTGTTTAAAGATTACTGGAACCTTTGAATTATGAACAATATCTATACCTGTTAATACAGCTGCCGCACCCCTAGTTATAGCTTCTTTAATATATTTTTTTTGAAGTTCTTTTGAATCAACAATAGAAATAAATAAATCTCCCTTCTGAACGTCTAAAGAATTTAAAGTTATTGAATTCAATAATATGTCCTTTGATAACAACCCTTTAGTCTCGGGTAAAAGATCAAATAAACTCATTAATATATATTTTGTATGCTTTTTAATATCTTTGAAAATACTGGAGCAGCAACCTGACTCCCCCCTTCCCCATTTTCTTTGGCATCTCTTATTAAAATGCCTATCACAAAGTCGTTGCTATCAAACTTAGCATTTCCTATAAAACTTGCATTATAAGATTCTTCAGTATATCCCAAAGACCCTAATCTTTTTGTGGTTCCAGTTTTGCCTGAAATTTTCATACCTTCAACTTTAGCTTTTGTACCAGTTCCCTCTTCAACGGTTTTTAAAAGCATAGTATTTATATCTTTAGCTAATTCAGATGAAATAACTTTTTCGTCAAAAGCATCAAAAGATCCTGAAATTAAATTTAACCCTTTGATATTACCTTCATCAAATAAAGCAGAATAAGCAGCAACCAACTGAGCTAACGTTATTTGCATTCCATAGCCGTAGCATAAACTTACTTTTTCTCTATCTGATAAATTTTCACTATTTGGCAAATACCCCTCTCTCGTAGATATAAATATTTCATTCATATATCTTCCAAATCCCCATCTATATAAGTTCTTAATAATCGAATCTGCTTCTGCTTTATCACAAAGTTTAACCATAGCAACATTGCTAGATTTAGAAATAACTTCTGATAAATCTATAAAACCATAATTTTTAAAATCTTTTGTAATAAAACCTTTGTAATCAATAAATCCTGGTGATGTTTCAATCTTTGTATTGTTATTAATTATTTTGTCTTCTAGTAATCCAGCTAAAGACAGCGGTTTAATAGTTGAGCCGGGCTCAAATAAATCAGTTACTGCTCTATTAGACAATAAACTTACATCTATACTTCTTCTATTATTTGGGTCAAAGCTTGGATAATTTGCCATAGCTAATATATTTCTGTTCTTTAGGTTTACTAAAATTGCTGAAGCAGAAGATGCCTTGTAAAAATTGACGGCTTTTTTTAATTCCTCATAAACTAAATATTGAATTTTAGAATCTATAGTTGTCACTATATCTTGACCATTAATTGCAGCTTCAATTTCTGAATCTATTACTTTTCCTTTTTTTGTTCTAATAAACTTTTTCTTTCCATTTATTCCAGATAATTTTTTATTTATAGATAGCTCTATGCCCTCTTGGCCATTATTATTAAAGTCTGTTAATCCAATTACTTGGGACATTATTTTACCTTCAGGATAACTGCGTTTATATTTTGCAATATTTCTTATACCTGAAATTTTTAGTTTGTTTATCTTGTCTAATTGATCTTGAGATGCGTTATGACTGACAACAATATATTTTATTTTTTTATTGGAAAGTTTATTTTTTAACTTTTCTAAATTAAGTAGAAGAATATTTGAGATTGACAAAATGTCTGATGGATTGAATGAGAAATCATTAACTTGAATTCCTATTTCATAGGCAGGGATATCCTCAGCCAAAATAACTAAATTTTTATCTAAAATTTTTCCTCTTCTTGATAAAAGAGTTTCTGCCCTTTCAGAAATCTTCTTAGATTTGTTTAGTGCAATCTCGTACTCATTTTTTTGTAAAAAATAAAATCTAACAGGAAGAGATGCTAACAAGCAAAATATAAAGAACCAAATTATTAATTCTCTATATTTGCTAGTTAACTCAAAATTCAAGCTAGTCTATTTGACGTTTTACAAATGATGGAACATCCAAATAATCTAGAGATACTTCTCTTTCTACATCTTGAACATCACTTATTGGCTTAACAGTATTGATTGATGAAACATGAGGAACTTTTAATCCAAATGGATCTGGTGAGGTGCCATTCTTTTGTATTGAATCACCCAAACCTGTAGCAACTATAGTAACTTTTAGATCGCCCGGCTCCATGGAATCATCAATGGCAACACCATGAATAATCATTGCATCTTCAGCTGCAAACTGATCTATCTGCTCAAGGACTTTTTCAATTTCACCGATGCTTACTTTTTCTCCACCAGTTATATTAACCAATACTCCCCTAGCATTTTGCAAATTAATATCTTCTAGCAATGGACTACCTACTGCCGCTGAGGCAGCTTCTACAGCTCTACTAGGTCCAGAAGCTATTCCTGTTCCCATCATTGCAGTACCTTGTTCTGACATTACGGTTTTAACATCTTGAAAATCTACATTAATAGTCCCTACTTTGGTAATAATGTCTGAAATTCCTCTTACAGCTCCTAAGAGAACATCATTTCCGTGAGCAAATGCCTCAATAAAATCACAATCTCCACCATGCACTTCGGAAAGTTTTTGATTTGGAATAGTAATGAGAGAATCGACTTCAGATCTGAGCGCTTTAATTCCTTCTTCTGCGAGTTTATCTTTTCTTTCTAAACTAAGTGGTTTAGTCACTACAGCAACAGTTAATGCTCCTATTGATTTTGCAACTTGAGCAACAATTGGAGATGCTCCTGTTCCGGTTCCACCTCCCATTCCCGCTGCTATAAACACCATATCCGAACCTTCTAATAAAGTTTCTAATCGTTCATAGTCATCTAAAGCAGTATCTCTTCCTACTTCTGGTTTTGCTCCTGCTCCTTGACCACTATTAGTAAGCTCTCCAAGGGTATGCTTCACATCAGCTTGACTAATGCCAAGAGCCTGGCTGTCAGTATTGATAGCAATAGTTTCTACCCCATCTAACCCGCCTTTAACCATATGATCGATGGCATTTCCACCACAACCCCCAACACCAACCACTCTTATTAGAGCTCCTGGTTGCCCATTTTTTTCAATTACTTTCCAGTTCATAGTAGCCTCCTATGTAGTTTAAAAGTTATTTTGAATCCATTTGAAAGCTTGAGTTACTAAGCCCTTATTTCTTGTAAATGCAAAATCTAAGTAATCCTCTTCTGTTTCTTTTTGGCCATACAAAACAAGACCAATTGAAGTTGAGTAAACAGGATTTTTTAAAATGTCAGTTAAGCCTATCAATCCTTTAGGTTTGCCAACTCTTACAGGAATTTGAAAAATTTCTTCTCCTAACTGCGATATGCCCTCAATTTTAGAAGCTCCACCAGTAAGAACTATGCCTGCTGGAAGAACTTGCGATAGATCAGAAATTCCTAATCTTTGCCTTATTAATTGGAAAATTTCTGCATATCTATGCTCGATAACATCTGCCAGCGCCTGTCTAGAAAAAACTTTTTCAGATCTTCCATTAATTGATGGACTAGATATTTGATCCCCTTCATCAGTTAAAGAGCTCGATGCACATCCATATTTTTTCTTTAGCTCTTCTGCTTGGTTAGTTGGAGTTTGTATCGCTCTAGCAATATCATTTGTCACATGATCGCCTCCAACAGGAATATTTACTGTATGACTTATCGAGCCATCCACAAAGATAGCAACATCAGAAGTACCGCCTCCAAGATCAACAAGACAAACACCTAATTTCTTTTCATCTTCTGATAAAACAGAGTAACTAGATGCTAGCTGCTCTAGAATATAATTTTGAACTGATATGCCGCATGCTTTCATACAAGAATCAATATTATCCGCGGCATTTTTACTACACGAAACCAAATGTACTTTTGCTTCTAATCTAACTCCTGCCATCCCAAGAGGTTCTTTAATTCCATTTTGCTGATCAATAGAAAAATCTCTTGGAAGAATATGTAACATTTTATATCCATCTTTAATGCTTTGAGCTCCAGCAGCATTTATTACTTTATCAACATCACTTGCTTTAACTTTTCTATCTCTTATAGGAACTACCCCTTCAGAATTTAAGCCGCATGAGCTGCCCCCTGAAATTCCTACATATGCCTGATTTACTCTTATTCCAGACATGAGTTCAGCTTTATTAGTTGCTTCTCTGATAGCGCTGACTGTTGATTCAATATCTACTACCACCCCATTTTTAAGGCCTCTCGAAGGATGCGAACCCAAACCTAGAACTTTTAAACCATCTGAAGTTGATTCAGTTATCAAGCAAACAACCTTGGATGTTCCAATGTCTATTCCTATTTTTATATTTTGATAAATATTACTAGCCATTAAGATAGTTGATTGCGATCTTATTCTTATATCTAAGATCTATTGATTGAAAATTGGTTATTAATTTATTTGATTCATCAGACGATAGAAAAATATTTAACCTATTTAATTGATCGTCTATTTTATAATCTTGTAATTTAATAACTTTGTTATCTTTAAGAAATACTTTTAAATTACCTGAGTTACTTACGTTTATTCCTATAATTTCTATATTATGTTTGATTAATTTTTTTTGAGTTAAGTAAAAATAGTCAATAATTTTTAAATCATTTAATTTCGAACCTGAGAGTTTTATCAAATTTCTAGCTTCTAAGTTATTAAATGGAGTTAAGTTTCCTGTACTAGAAAGATAGCTTTCTTCATTCCAAACGAAATGAGCTTCTGAAAATGCATTATCATCTACTTTTCTAAGGGCTAAGCTATTAACAGAGCAAAATATTGTCAATAAAAGCAGTATTTTATTCATCTTATTTTTTTGTTTATAACCAAATGTGTTTTTTCAGGCTTGATCATTGCTAGCTCGGTGTTAGAATTTTTATTTGCTTCTAAAAAGGATTTTTTGTACAAAAGTTTATTGTTCATCTCTATAAACTTAATTTCCAATGTTAGTGATTTTGAACTTTCTTTATCTATTAATGAATTTATTGTCCTATATTCATAAACATTTACGGCTTTTGTGATGGCAAGCAAAGAAATAAAAAAGCTTAAAGATACAATTAGAAAAATTTCATTTATTTTAAGCATAAGATCTTTCTCCTATTCTTAAAATTGCACTTCTAGCTCTCGGATTTTCTTGGATTTCAGCAACAGAAGGTTTGATTATTTTTCCTATTGATTTGAGTTGAGAATCAAAATCAGAACCGTCTACTTTTCCTTTAAAAAAGTTTTTAACTATTCTGTCTTCCATGGAATGAAAACTTATTACTGCAATTCTTCCCTTATCATTTAAAAGATTTACAGAGGCCATTAATGCATCTTTAATTTCTCCTAGTTCGTTGTTCACAAACATTCTTACCGCCCTAAATATATTAGTTGCTGGGTGTTTTTTGGAGTGTCTTCCTGTATAAGCTATTGATGCAAGGTCTTCAGTAGAATCAATCAAACTTATTTTTCTTCGCTCAATAACTCTCCTAGCAAAGAATCGAGATCTTCTTTCTTCGCCTAAGTAATAAAAAATATCTGCTATTTCAGATTCTTTTGCATTATTTATCCACTCAAAAGCGGAAATTTTATTTGATTGATCCATTCTCATATCTAGTTTTCCGTTTTTTTGAAAACTGAAGCCTCTTGAAGCGTCATCTAATTGTAAAGATGAGACTCCTAAATCAAAAAGAATTCCATCAAATTTATTCTTTTTGAATAAATTTTTGATATTTGAAAATTTTGAATATTGAAAATTAAATCTAGGATCTTTAATTTTTAATGCGTATTCGGCAACTACTTGATCTTGGTCAATTGCTGAAAGAGAGCCTTTAGAGTCTAAATTTTTTAAAATTTCTTTAGAGTGGCCTCCTAAGCCAAATGTGCAGTCTAGATAAGCGCCTGATCTATTTTGAATAAGTGAATCAATTGTTTCGTTAATCATTACAGGTAAATGTGAAAACATCAGAATGGTATCTCCCTAACTTCCTCTGGAAGCTCAATATCTATTCTTTCGCCTTTAATTTCTTTACCAGATTCTTTTATTTTCCAATTCTTTTCACTCCATAATTCAAATTTTTGACCCATACCTATCAAAACTACTTTTTGCTTTTCGTTTAATTGAGCATATTCTCTAAGTGATTGAGGAAATAAAATATTCATTCTTCCAGAAATTTCAAAATCTACTTGATGGGCATTACCTAAAAAATTCCATTGGAGAGCTCTTAATTTTGGATTTAAGCCAGATAAGCCTTCAAAAGATGAAGAAATCTCCTTCCATAGATTTCCAGGATATATCAATAAAGATGGGTACTGAGGATCACGAGTGACAATAAGAGAACCAGCAGCTAACTCTTTAAGTTGCTCCTTGTATCTAGCAGGCAATGCAATTCTCCCCTTATTGTCTAAGACGAGACTACTTAAACCATATATTCCAGCCATAATTTAGTCCCATTTGTCACACTTCTATATATTTTTACACACTTTTACACACTTTTGAAGTAATTATGGAAATAAAGTTATAAAAAATTAAATTTTAATGCAAGCAGATGGAAGAGCTGACCCATAAGCCGGGTTCTGTTTTATGTAATCATTCATCTCGAATATACGTCGCCGTATATTTCTAGCAACTTACCCAGATTCAATGCGGATAACATTATCGAATCTCTATTTAGTCTTGCTCCAGACGGGGTTTACCTAGCTATATTTGTTTCCAAATATACGGTGCGCTCTTACCGCACCTTTTCACCCTTACCTTAAAAGGCGGTTTATTTTCTGCTGCACTAGCCGTAGTAACACTGTTACTCCCAGGAGTTACCTGGCGTCTTATCCTATGGAGCCCGGACTTTCCTCTAACAAAGTTAGCGATTACTCAGTCAGCTCAAGTTTTATTATATTATTTATTTTGAAATTTATTATATATTTCTCTTGAAGAGCTTTTGGAAATCTTAGAAACAATTTTTGAAACATTTCTTAAAGGCATCTGTTCTAAAAGACTTTGAATTAATCTATCCTCTAAATCATCAGATAATATTTGTTTCTCTGAAGTTCCTTCTATCAAGAAAACCATCTCTCCTTTCTGTAAATTTCTGTCATGTTCCATATCTTTAAGTAAATTTGAAGCACTTCCAGAATAAAAATTTTCATGCGTTTTAGTTATTTCTTTAGCCAATACGACTTTTCTTTCTTTTCCTAAGACGTTTATCACTGCTGATAATAGTTTTTTTATCCTTCTGGGAGATTCAAAGAATATTATTGTTCTTTCTTCATATAGAAAACCTTTTAAATAATTTTTTAACTCTAAAGTTTTCCTAGGAGGAAAACCTTCAAAAATAAATTTATTTACTTTTAAACCTGATGCAATTAAAGCAGATATTACTGAATTTGCTCCTGGTATAGGGCTTACATTAATATTTTCTTTTAAAACTTCATTTACTAACTCAAATCCGGGATCTGAAATTAAAGGAGATCCAGCGTCAGATATTAAGGCTATAGAATCACCACTTTTTAGTAATTCTATATGTTTTTTAATTTGCTCAGAATTAGAATGCTCATGAAAAGATTTTAATTTAGTTTTAATTGAATAGTTTTTTAATAAAATTAAAGATTTTCTTGTATCTTCGGCTAAAATTAATTTAACAGAATCCAATGTTTTTACAGCCCTAAAAGAAATATCTTCTAGATTACCAATTGGCGTGGCAACCAAATATAATGTTCCTTCAGTATGAATAATATTTCTCCAAAAAAAATTTTAATTTCAGCATTGTTTTTGTTAATCCTAACTTGCTGTGCTTCATCTAGCAATTCTAGAATTTCCAATTTTTATATAGAAGAGACTCCAAATAAAATAAGTAAAAATTTATTAAAAGATATATCTTCGTCCGTGCAAAGATATGATTTTCATATTTTTTATCAAAACTCACAATCAAAAAATATTTCTAATTTTCTGGAGGGAGCTAAGAGTGCTTTTTTTTTCCAAAAATCTTTAAATAATGCAAATAAAAAAGTTAATTTTATTGAAATAAATGAAAGTAAAAATATTTGTAATAAAATTAATTTTATTAAAGGAAAAAAAATAATTATTAACTTTAATCTTCATAAATCAATCATCGCTAACTGCGCGAAAAGTTTAGATAAAAATTTCTTACTTATTGATTTAGAAGAAAATCAAAATCTGCTATTTAATGAAAATATAATTAGTTTGAAAACCCAAAATTATCTCAATCAACTATCTCTTAATGAGGATTTTAATTTTAATAAGTTTATTTTTATTTCAAAAAATATATCTGAGTTAGAAAAGTTTAATAGCGCTTTTCCTAATGTTAATCAAAAAACAAGGGAAAAATCTTTTATTTTAATTAGAAGCGATAAAAACTTTGAAAACCAAATAGCTTCAATTTTTGAGATAACTAAAAGTCAGAGCAGAAAAAGAGACCTTCAGTCAACTCTAGGAAGAGACTTAAAAATGACTCCAAGATATAGAAAAGATATTACAAGTGTAATAGTGAGTTCTAATTCTAATATAGCAAAAAGAATTGTACCCGCCTTTAAATATAACCTTCTTTTTGGAATCCAAATTTATAATCTGCCTAATCACTTTGATTCGTGGAATCAAAGTGCATCTTTTGATGATCTTGAAGACACGCAAGGTCTTGAATACCCAATTCTTTTAAATAAAGTTAATTTAGGAGCGGTTAATTTTCATAAATATTCACCTGAAGAAAAAATTTATTATTCTTTAGGCTTTGATTTAATCAACAGTATTAATTATGGAAATGGATATTTTGGTCTATTGGGTAATTACCATTATGATGGAGAAACTATAACGATAAGACCTTTAAAAGTTTCTTTTAAGGCAGGTAAAGTCATTCAAGAATTAAATTAAATTTTCTATTTCTAATTCAGTTTTGCTGTCCAAAAAACTTTTTAAAGACGACACCCTTTTCATGTAACCATTTAACCCATTAGCTGCTTTTGAAACAGGGATTTTAATTCCATAGTAAGACAACCTAAATAAAATAGGGATTATAACTGCATCAAGGACCGTAAACTCTTCACTTCTAAAAAAAGGCTGCTCATCAAAAAGTGATAATGAGTTTAAAATATTTTTTTCAAGAAGTTTTTTACTTTTGGTTTTTTCAGATTTTGAAGATCTAGGATTTTCTAGAGTGTCAAGATTTGTTGCCCAATCCTCTTCAATTCTATTTAGGATTAATCTTGTTTGAGCTCTAGCAACAGGATAAACAGGTAGTAATGGTGGATGAGGGAATCTTTCATCCAAGTATTCAACTATAAGGCCTGAATGGTACAAAGAAAGCTCTCTATCTATCAATAACGGCAAAGATCCAGATGGGTTTACTTCCATTATTTCTGAAGGAATTTTAGAAACGTCTATGGGCTCGAAATCACATGCGATTCCTTTTTCTGATAAGACAATTCTAACTTTTTGACTTCTATGGCCCATTTCATCATGAAATAAAACCATGGTGGATCTGTTATTTAGTAAGCTCATTACATTTTTACTTTAGGTCCTTCTTAAATTCTCTATAAGTGAGATAAGCGAAGGAAGTGAATAGTAACAGAAATAATAAAACATATACTCCAATTCTTTTTCTTTCATTAGCTGAGGGATCCGAAACATAAACCATAAAATTGGTTAAGTTATAGATTAATTCATCAAAATCATTTTCAGTTAAGCTGCTTTGTAGATCCTCTAAGACATGAGGCATTGATACATTACTATAAACTTCATTATTGACTCCATATGGTCTAGATGCATCCGGGTAAAATTTTCTCAAGTATGTATAAATCCAACTAGGTTTTCTAATCCTAGCTTCTAAAGTTAGATCTGGAGGATTTGCTCCGATCCAATTTACAGCATCTTTAGTTTTCATACTGATCTTCATTAACTCTCCGGGTTTAGAGCCGTCGAAGATTAAATGTTGTTCATAAAGCTCTAAAGGGATTTTTAAATCTTTAGCGATTCTATTATATCTAGAATATTGTAAAGAGTGACATCCATAACAATAGTTCATATAGGTCGTTAAACCATCTTGCAATGAAGCTAAGTTGGAAGTATCAGCTATAAAATCGTCACATTCGATTGATCCACAGCTTAATTCACCAGAAGCTGAGAAACTTATTGAAGATACAAAAAGAAAAACGAAAAGTAAATATTTCATTATTTAAAGATTTGGTGCTCTTTCTGGAACTGGCTTACAAGTTTCTAATCTTGTATAAATCGGCATCAATAAAAAGTAGGAGAAATATATAACAGTAAAGACTTTAGCCAAAAGATTTTTTAGGTCTGTAGGAGGAACAGCGCCTAGATATCCCAAGACAAAGAAACTTATAACAAAACCTGTAAGAAAAGCTTTACTCCAAACTCCTTTATATTTAATAGATTTAACTGGACTTCTATCAAGCCACGGTAGAGCAGCAAAAATTGCTATTCCACCTGCCATACATACAAATCCTAAAAATTTAGCTGTTAAACCAAATAGCGAAAAATCTACAGCTCTTAACATTGCATAAAAAGGTGTGAAATACCATGAAGGGACAATATGTGCAGGAGTTGATAAAGGATTAGCGGGTTCAAAATTTACATATTCGAGAACATATCCTCCTCCCTCTGGGAAAAAAAACACAACAGTGCAGAAGACAAGGAGAAATACGCCAAGTGCATAGACATCATGAGTTATGTCGTAGGGGTAGAATGGTTTTGAATCAAGAGGAACGCCATCTTTGTCGACATGTTTTTTTACATCAATTCCATCGGGATTATTAGAACCTATTTCATGTAAAGCCAGAACATGAAAAAAAACAACAGCAATAATCATTATTGGAAGCAAGACAACGTGAAAGGCAAATAACCTAGAAAGAGTAATTCCTGAAATTAAATAATCCCCTCTTATCCAAGTAGCCAGATCTTCACCAACTAATGGAATAGATCCAAGTAAAGAGATAATTACTTGGGCTGCCCAAAAAGACATTTGTCCCCAAGGAAGAACATAACCAGTGAAGCCTTCAGCGCACAAAAGAACATAAGTAAGCCATCCACCAACCCAGATAAGCTCTCTAGGTTTTTGATAAGATCCATACATCATTCCTCTGAACATGTGTAAATATATTAATGCAAAAAAAGCCGAAGCCCCTGCTGCATGAAGATATCTTAGTAGCCAGCCATACTCAACGTCTCTCATGATGTATTCGACTGAAGAAAAAGCTTCTTCAGCAGTATTCGTGTAATTCATCATTAGCCATAACCCTGTAAGAATTTGCATGGCTAAAACAATAATCATTAAAAATCCAAAGAGATACCAAAAGTTAAGATTTGTTGGTGCAGGGTATTTGGATAAATGTCTTTCAAGTAAATCTGTTACAGGAAATCTACTATCTATCCATGCAGTAATTCCATTTGATTTTTTTTCATTAGCAGCCATTATGCAACTCCATCTGAACCAATAATTAAAATATTTTCTTTCGCAAAGTAATGGGGTGGTACTTCCATATTAGTGGGAGCAGGAACTCCTGCGTAGACTCTTCCAAGAAGATCAAATTTAGATCCATGACACGGACAGAAAAATCCCCCTTGCCAATCCGGATCAAATTCTGTTGATCCTATATCTGGATAATATTTTGGTGAGCAGCCTAAGTGAGTACAGACCCCTGTAATTATTGCTACCCCTTCCTTTCTAGACCTTATTTCATTTTTTGCGTATTCAGGTTGAGCAGGCGTTTCCATGTTCGGGTCAGCTAATCTGTCTAAATTTTGAGAAACCAGTTTTACTGTGTCTGTAGAAAGTTTTACAACAAAAACTGGTTTACCTCTCCACTCCACTATCATCATTTCTCCAGGATTAATAGAAGAGATGTCTACTTGCACAGGAGCACCTGCCGCTTCTGCTCTAGCGCTTGGTTTAAAAGCGCTTAAAAAAGGAATGGCTACGAAAAAAGCTCCAATAGCTCCCATGAGACCAGTAACATTTGTTAAGAATTTTCTTCTACCAGGATTAGGAGGAGAGGAAGGCTGTACCATTGAATTTTTATCTTTTACTAAATTGTTTTGATTTTCTCGCTTTAACTAAACCAACTTTTTTCCTTTCAACTTTTCTAGAATCTCTAGTTAAGTAACCTGCGGTTTTAAGACTAGACCTATTTTCAGAATCATATTTTTCTAATGCTCTTGCTATTCCATGCCTTATAGCGCCAGCTTGTCCAAAAGATCCCCCACCAGATACTTTGATATTTACATCAAATTTATTTTCCAATTCTAAAAGAACAAATGGCTGATTTACCAAGATTTTAGCAACTTCTCTGCCAAAGTATTCTTCTAAAGGTAGATCATTTACTAATATGATACCTTCTCCTTTTGAGAGATAAACTCTTGCAGTGGATGTCTTTCTTCTACCTGTTGCGTACGTGTATTCAGCTGCCATTTTTATGCTTCCATTTTAATTGGGTTTTGCCCCTGATGAGGGTGATCATTGCCTTTATAAATCTTCAATTTATTTATTATATCATTAGCAAGTTTATTTTTAGGCAGCATTCCTTTTACTGCATTATGGATAATTTCTTCTGGATTTTTTTCTAGAAGATCAATAAAAGTAGATGATTTAAGTCCTCCAGGAAACCCTGAATGCTTGTAGTAAGTTTTTTGAGTTTCTTTTTGCCCTGTTACTTTAATTTTTTCGGCATTAATAATGACAACATAATCGCCAAGATTACTATTAGGAGTATATTGAGCTTTATTTTTTCCCATTAAAATTGAAGAAACTTTAGCAGATAACCTACCTAAAGTTTTATCTTCAGCATCAACTAGGTGCCATTTTTCTTCTATATCGATCGATTTGTAACTTTTCGTTCTCATATTTTATGTTTACTCCCTAAGAGGGCGTGAATATTACCCCAGAGAGGATATAATTTCCAACTCATATGAATAAAAAAATAATTAAATCTATTTCTTTATGGTTAGCTTTAGGAAGCTTATCTGGAATTTTATTTCTAAACTTGTATCCGAATAAAAATTTACCAGATATTTTAGAAGCCACCTCCCCTTCAGTAGTGAATATTTGGAGTATAAAAAAATGGAAAGCTTGGCAAGAAAGATCTAATTTACTCGGAATGAAAAGATGGAAACAAGTCATAAAAACAGGTTTTATTCCTAATGGATCTGGTGTCATTGTCTCTAAAAAAGGAGAAATAATTACTAATTTTCATGTAATAGATGATGCATTTAAAAATAATCAAAAATTAATTATTGAATTTAGCGATGGAAACACATCTGAAGGACTTATTTCTGGATTTGATTTAGATGCGGATGTTGCAGTTATTAAAATCATCAACGAAGGTGAATATACTCCAATAAAAGTGAGGGAAAATATAGACAACCTTAGAGTTGGTGAAACTGTTATTGCTGTAGGAAATCCTCAAGGTTTAGGACAATCTTTTAGCATCGGTATTGTAAGCGCAATTAATCGACAGTTTAAAAATAAAAATGGATCGTTTATTCAGACAGATGCTTCTATAAATCCGGGTAATTCTGGAGGAGCCTTAATAGATGAAAAAGGAAGACTTGTGGGTATTACTAATTTTATAGAAAGCACCTCGGGAGGAAGTCAGGGCTTAAATTTTGCTATTCCAGTAGATATAGCTATGGAGAGTTTTGAATTAATCTCTAATTAGAGCTTAATTTATTCTTTCTTAGTCTAAGAGCTTCAGCATGAGCATAAAGCCCTTCTAACTCTGCGATTTCAATTGAATTATCAATTACTTTATCTAGTTCATCTGTATCAAAATTTTCAGTAATCTTTGAGAAAGAAGAAGTGACATAAAAATCTCTTAAACTTACTTGGGAACTAAACCTACTGGCTCCATTAGTAGGGATTACATGACTAGGTCCAGCACAATAGTCTCCAAAAACTGCTGAATTAGTAGTGCCGACAAAAATCGCGCCTGCAGAGAAATTTTCTAGGTTAATATCATTTATGTTTTCAGTAGCAATTTGCAAGTGCTCGGGATGAATTAAATTGCATATTTTTTCTGCGTCTTTTATATCTTTTACTTCGATTAGATAAGAATATTTACTTATAGATTCCCTAGCCATAGAGGACCGTATAGTGTTTTTTAATTGAATTTCAAGAGATTCTAAAACATTTTCTTTAACACCTTCTTCTATAACTATTAAATGGCAAGCTGAATTAGCTCCGTGCTCTGCTTGAGCAAGAAGATCCGCGGCAATAAATTCTGGATTTGCAGATTTATCTGCAATAATCATTACTTCTGAAGGGCCTGTAAGCGAATCAATTCCAACTATCCCATAAACTTGTCTCTTTGCTTCTGCGACATATTGATTGCCTGGTCCAAATATTTTATCTACTTTTTTTATTGATTCTGTACCGTAAGCCATAGCGCCAATAGATTGCGCTCCGCCTATACCAATAGCCTCTGTGACACCTCCAATATGAGCTGTAGCGAGCATTAGATTGGTTATTTCTATATCACTAGGTGGAAAAGCTAGCATAACTTCCTCTACCCCAGCTAAACTTGCTAGAACAGAAGTCATGAGAATAGAAGATGGATATACTGCTGTTCCTCCAGGCGCATATAGTCCTACTCTCTTTATAGGTCTGCTTATTTGACCATATGTATTAAAAGCATCGTCATTTACTTTCCAACTAGATATAGGTATTTCTGAATGGAATTTAAGTATTCGCTGTTTTAAATATTCTAGTGCTGATAATATTTTTGGATCATAAGAATCAAATGCTTTTTTAAAATCTTCTTTCGAATAAATTAACTCATTAATTGAGGTGCAGTCATAGTTATCATATTTTTTTGAAAAAGCTATCAAAGCGTTATCTTTTGAAACTTTGATTTCATTTAAAATTGAACTTACCTGATCTTTAACTGAATCTAAAAGATCTAAATTATTTACATCCTTGAAAGAATTAATAAATTCTTCGTAAGAGCTTTCTTTATAAAAAAGATTTTTCATATTTCTTCTTCCAAAAGCCTAATCAAGCTTCCAATGGAATTATTTTTAGACTTAAAAGACGATTTATTGACAATTAAACGAGAGCTTATTTGAGAAATTTCTTCCAATTCTTTTAATCCGTTTTCTTTTAATGTTTTTCCTGTTTGAACTAAATCAACTATGCAATCAGAAAGACCTAGAATTGGAGCTATTTCAATTGCTCCTTTTAAAATTAATAAATCCATGTCTCTCGACATAGATGAAAAATATTTTTTTGCAAAATTGGGATATTTAGAAGCAACTTTTAGTTTTTTGTTAGCGGGAAGTTGATCTTCTAATGAAGCTAAAGACATTCGGCACAAACCTAATTTTAAATCTAATGCTTCATAATAATTATTATCTAGATTGGTCTCATATAAGATATCTTTCCCAACGATTCCAATATCAGCTGCTCCATAATTTACGAATTTAGGAATATCCCAAGTTCTTAAAATAGCTACTTTAAAATCTTTTACAGATGTATCAATAATTAACTTTCTTGAATCTGAGTCAAACTCAATTCCAATTTTTAAAAAAAGTTTTTTTATTTCAGGTAATAGTCTTCCTTTAGGCAATGCAATTAACATTTTTTACTCCGATATTCTGTCAATTTTAGCTCCTAATAATTTTAATTTTTCTTCAATTCTCTCGTAACCTCGATCAATGTGATAGATGCGATCAACTTTAGTTATGCCTGTAGCCACAAGTCCGGCAAGCACCAAACTTGCAGAAGCTCTCAAATCAGTTGCCATGACTGGCGCAGAAGACAACCCTTTTAAATTACCTTCAATAAAAGCTGTATTTCCTTTCAATTCTATCTTACCTCCCATTCTTACTAACTCCTGAACGTGCATAAACCTATTTTCAAATACATTTTCTTCAACCTCAGAATATCCTTTAGAGATTGTATTCATTGAAACAAATTGAGCCTGCATATCAGTTGGAAATTGAGGATACGGCGCTGTTGAAATGTCAGTAGCAATTGGAGTTTTATCCATTTTTAAACAGATGGAATTTTTTGTTGTTAAAATTTCTGCTCCAGCTTCTCTAAGTTTTTTGATAACAATCTCTAAAAGCTTGGGTTGAGATCCTTTAATAGTAATTTCACCACGAGTCATAGTTACAGCAGTTAGATAAGTTGCTATTTCTATCCTATCTGGCATTACAGAAAAATTAGTTGGAGATAATCTTTCTACTCCGTTTATGATCAAAGTGTCAGTTCCAACTCCAGTAATTTTGGCACCCATTGAATTTAAACAATTTATCAAATCTGTAACCTCAGGTTCTTTTGCGGCATTTGATATTACAGTTTGGCCTTTAGCCAGGGTTGCTGCCATAACTGCGTTTTCAGTACCTGTTACAGTAACTGTTGAAAAATCTATTTTTGCTCCTACCAAGCCTCCTTTAGCTGAAGCTTTAATATAACCATTACTAGTATCTATTTTTGCTCCGAGCTTTCTCATACAATCAATGTGAAGATTCACTGGTCTACTTCCTATGGCGCACCCGCCAGGAAGAGCAACTTCAGCTTCATGAAATCTTGCAAGCAACGGCCCTAAAACTAGGATCGAAGCTCTCATTGTTTTAACTAATTCGTATCTAGCCTTGAGGTTATTTATTGAGCTTGTATCAATTTCAATATTCATATTCTCATTAAAAGTTACATAAGAACCCATAGAGCTCAAAATTTCTAACATGGTAGTAATGTCATTAAGATGAGGAACATTACTAATCACTAATTTATCTTGAAGAAGAATTGAACTAGCTAAAATGGGCAGAGCAGCATTTTTAGCTCCTGAAGCTGTGACAACTCCATTAAGTTCTGATCCGCCTTCTATTAAGAGCTTATCCATTTTTGATAAAGAAAATTTATTATTCTAACTCCCAGTTATCAATTGCTAAATCTATATTTCCGTCATTATCAGCAAGTAATTTCTTAAATTGCTTTCTAAAGATAGATATTAGATCTATTCCATCAATAATTATTCCAATAACTTTCCAGTTATTATTAATTCTTTTCATCTTGTAAATGAAATCAAAATTTCTACCAGCAACATTTGCTTTTAATATGACTATTGCTAGATCTAATCGTTCATTAGGATGAAGATAAGAATCTACAAATACTTTAGTCTTATCAATTTCTGTAAGCGCTGAAGAATATGAATCAAAAAGCGTATTTTTAAAATTATTATCAAATCTTTTTCTTTGTGCTTCAGTAGAGATAGTAAATACTTTTTTTCCCATAACTCTTTTTGAAATTTCTGAAGACGATACTAAATTTTGCATACTTTCTTCTAGGCCTTGCAAATACTTTTCTTTATTATTAACGAGAGCATCCTGAGACTGCTCTATGTATGAAAAAATCTTTTCATGCTCCTCATTTACAAAATTATCTACCCCTGAATATCCAAATGAAAAAGAGGGTAAAATAATGAAAGAAAATATAAAAAATGCTTGCCGCATAGATAAAAAATTTTAGATTTGTGTCAATATTATATAAGTCTACTATAAGAACTGGAATTATTAGTTATGAATAAAAATATTAAAAGATCTAATTTCTTTGCTTCAGCAAAAAAAACATTTAAGAATGAGCTTAAATCTCTAGAAAATTTATCTAAATCTATTAATGAAGCTAAATTTAATGAAATTTGTGACGAAATAATTAACTGTAAAGGTAATTTATTTTTAATGGGAATTGGAAAATCCGGAAATATTGCAGCTAAGATTTCTTCGACCCTTTCAAGCACGGGTACGCCCTCATTCTATTTAAGCGCAGCTGAAGCCAGCCATGGAGATTTAGGAAGTTTAGGAAGAAAAGATCTTCTCCTTATTCTATCTTTTTCTGGAGAAACTGAAGAGATTCTAAAAATATTTAAATCATGTAAAACCAAAGTTAATAAAATAGTATCGATTACAGGAAATGAAAATTCTACTATCGCAACTGAATCTGATTTTCATTTATATATAAAAATAGATAAGGAGGCTTGTCCTTTAAATCTTGCTCCTACGACAAGCTCGACAGCAATGCTTATAGTAGGAGATGCATTAGCTATAGCTATTTTAGAAGCAAGATCATTTTCTAAAGATGACTTTGCTCTAAATCATCCTGGAGGCAAACTCGGCAAAAGTCTTTTAAAAGCTAAGGACATTATGATTAAAAAAAATATTTCTCCAATAGTGAATGAAAACGAGGTGCTTAAAAAAGTAATATTTCAAATTACAAAAAAAGGCTTAGGCTTAACTCTAATTGAAAATAATAAAGGACAAATTTGTGGAATCTTTACAGATGGAGATCTAAGAAGAGCGCTAAATAAAAATCTTGATATTAATTCTCAAAAAATAAAAGAAATCATGACCACATCTTATCAATTTATAAATGAGAGCTCGCCCATAAAGGAATGCATTAGCATCATGGAAAAAAATAAAATATATTCTTTAGTAGTAAAAAATAATAAAAATTCAGTATCTGGAGTATTAAGAATGCATGATTTGTTAGAAGCTAAAATTATTTAATGAAAAAGCAAATTTACTTATATTTAATTTTACTTTTAACACTTGTTGGGATTTCATTTTTTATAACTTCAAATTTCATACAAGAAGATCTCGATAAAAAATCTTCAAATTTAGAAATATTTCAAGCTAAAGAGGTAAATTTAAACTTAAATTTTTTTGAATCTGATTTAGATTTAAATCTTAAAAGCTCCATGATTAATGGGCTAGCTAACTCAAATACTTTAAAAGCATTCGAGCCAATAATCTCTATAAAAGATTCTATTTCAAGTATCAAAATGTACTCTAAAAGTGCTGAAATAATTTACGATAAAAATATGATAATAATACCTGATGAATTTCAATTTAATGGATTGTTCGAAAACCAAATATTTTCTGGAAAAGGAAATAAATTAGAAATTGATCTTTCAGAAAATCTTCTTTTTATTTTGGGTGATTTTAATTTTAAGTTTAAAAGTGAAGAATATTTTGGAAAAAATATTTCCTTGGATTTAGAAAAAAAAATCATTATTGGTAGTGAAGAATTTAAAATAAGGAAATCTAAATGAGCTTAGAAGCAGTAAATATTTCGAAAAACTATGGGGAAAAAAATATCCTTAAAGAAATAAATGCAAATATAAATATTAAAAAAATATCGGGATTATTAGGTCCAAATGGAGCTGGTAAAACTACTTTTTTTTATATTCTAGCTGGTCTTTTAAACCCTTCAGAAGGAGATGTTTATCTCAATGAAAAAAAAATAACTAAAAAATCAATTAGACTAAGATCTGAACTAGGTATTGTTTATTTGCCTCAAGAACCCTCAATTTTTAGAGAATTAACCGTTTTTCAAAATATTGAATCTGCTTTGGAAATGAAAAATCTTAAAAAAGATATCATTATAAGTAAAGTTGAAAAGCTCTTATTTGATTTTAATATTGAAAAAATATCTAATCAAAAAGGAAAGTCACTTTCAGGAGGTCAGAGGCGAAGAGTAGAAATTGCTAGGTCAATAGCATTAGAACCAAACTTCATAATGTTAGATGAGCCTTTTGCTGGAATTGATCCTATTGCTATTCAAGATTTAAAACAGTTAATTATGAAATTATCAAAAGATGGCTTAGGCATTTTAATTAGTGATCATAACGTGAAGGCAACGATGGATATTTGCGAAGAAGTATTTGTAATCAATAATGGAAAGATTATATCTAGTGGAAATCCTAAAGAAGTATCGAACAATGAAATAGTTAAAAAAGTTTATCTTGGAGATATGTATTGAAAATTAATAAAAATAATTATTCTCATCAAATAGAAATAAAGAAAAGTACGAAAACTCTAATATTAGAGTTTCTAAATAAAGAATTAAAAGAAGAAGGAATTAAAAAAAATTCTGATTCTATGCTTGCAGAGATATTTCAAGCTAAAACTAATATTAAAGTCTCTAGAAAAACCATTTCAAAGTATAGAGAAGAGTTAAAAATACCTTCTTCATTAAAAAGAGAATGAAGCTTAAGAAAATTTTTGATTTAGACTCAATACAATACGAATTATCCAAAGGAACATTTGAAGACTTAAGAGGAATGATCAATAAAATTCCTCCGTTTGAAATTGCTTTGTTAATTGAATCAAGCACACCTGATAATAGAGCAATTCTTTGGCAAATCATTGATGAAGATCTAGAAGGAGAAATCTTAAGCAATCTTTCTGAGGAGGTAAGAGAAATGATTCTCTCTTTTATGAATCCTAAAGAACTTGCAATTGTTACTAAAGATTTAGAGCCGGATAAAGTTGCAGATATCCTTCAGGACCTTCCGGAAAAGGTAATCTCTGAAGTTTTGGAAGCAATGTCGGAACAAAACCAAAAAATAATTAAAAAAGTCCTTAGTTATCAAAAAAATACTGCCGGCGGATTGATGAATACTGATGTGATAGTCATAAGACCTTATCATTCTCTTGAAGTTGTACTTAGGTATATAAGAATCAAAGGATCTCTCCCGGAATCAACAGACAGTCTTTATGTTGTCAGCAGAAGCAATAAATTTAGAGGTGTTTTACCTATATCGAAGATTCTTACTAGCCCATCTGAAACTTTGGTCAAAGACTTAATGGAGGGATTCTCAAATTCTATAGATGTTAATACTGAATCTTCAGAGGTAATTAGAATTTTTGAGAAAAATGATTTAATTTCAGCTCCAGTAATTGACTCTGAAAATAACTTAATTGGCAGAATAACTGTAGATGATGTTATCCAAGAAATAAAAATAGAAGCAGATGAGTCCCTTAGACAAATATCTGGAATAGATGGCGATACTTTTGAAAAAACTTCTACAGCTTTAAAAACTAGGGGTTTTTGGTTAGGAGCTAATTTAATTACTGCGATCATTGCTGCCTCAGTAATAAATATTTTTAAAGAAACCATAGAGCAAGTAATATTTCTCGCTGTTTTAATGCCTATTATAGCGAGTATGGGAGGAGTAGCTGCAACACAAACACTCACTATTACAGTAAGAGGTCTAGCCTTAGGGCAAATAGTGAAAACAAACTATTTATATATATTCAATAGAGAGTTGCTTGTAGGTATCTCCAATGGATTTATTTGGGCATTAGTTTTGAGTGCAATTGCCTGTTATTGGTTTCAAGACTGGACATTGGCATATGTTATTTGTCTATCAATGTTTATAAATTTAATATCTGCTGTTTTAGCTGGAATGGGCATACCAATTCTTCTAAAAAAAATTAAAATGGATCCTGCAGTGGGCGGAAGCGTAATTGTAACAACAGTGACGGATGTTATTGGGTTTTTATCTTTTTTAGGGCTAGCTACCTATTTTTATAACTAATTATTATACGTAAATCTAATTCTTAAAGTTCTCAAAAGGCCATAAATAATTGGCCAGATAAAAGCGGATAAAATAGTTACGCCTATTAATTCAAAAATAATTTCTTGATTTATCTTAGAAAAAAATATTAATAAAATAATCTGGTATATGAGAACAATGATTGCAACAAAAATAGACTGCTGAATAGTGAACAAGGCTCTTAGTCTATGAAAATATCTTTGCGTTATGTAAGAAATCAATAAAAATAGAAAAACGTGACTTCCTAAATAAATTTCTTGAAAAACATCTAAAGAAAATCCAGCTAATAAAGCCCAAAAAAGACCTATATTTCTTGGAAGGGCCATATTCCAATATATTAAAACCATTAAAGTGATAGGCAGGGAAACATAAAATTTAAAAAAATTTGAAAAATATATTTCTAAAAAAGTCGACAATATCAATGTCAATCCAATAAAAAAATATATTGAAAGAAGATTATTTTTTTTATCTAAATATTCAGTCATGGCTTTATAAATAATACTTTTGTTCCTTTATCGAAATTAGCATCTGAAAATACAACGACCTCTAAATTTGCCTTTTCTTCAGAATCATTAATTATTCCTACTTTGCCTACTAAATATCCCTTTGGAAATTTTCCACCTAAACCTGATGTAAAAATTTTATCTCCAACCTTGATATTTGAATTATTTTTAATATTTTTAACAAAAAAACTATTTTTACTTCCTTTCCCTTCAAGGATTATATTTTGACTAGTTCTTTCGATTAATCCTGGAATAATTTGCCCAAGTGAATAAATAGGAATAACTTTAGCTTTATCAGGAAAAATTGTTTCTACTACCCCGATCAAGCCATCTATATTTAAAACCGACATATTTTTAGATATTATTTTCGTATTAACAGAAATACTCATGGACTCCTTAGGAAAAAATTTTTTATCCTGAATTTCTCCTGCAACAAACTTAGAAATAAGGTCATTTTTAGTAAAGCCCATCAACGCTAAAAGTTCCTTATTTTCTTGATCTAATTGAGATTGTTTAAGAATTTGAAAATTTAAAGAATTAATTTTTTCTTCTTGCTCGTTAATTGTATTTATTAATTTATTTTGAGATGTAAAAAATAGATAAACCTGATCTGAAAAAGACTCTATATTTTGAGAAGCACTATTTACAGGACTATAAATGTTTAAAGACAAAGATTTAATGTCTTTACCAATATTAAAATTAAAATCTATTAAAAATATAATTAAAGTTAAAACCAATGATGGAAGAATTTTTGAGATTCGCATTGAGCCAGTTGTAAAAATAGCATTTCGCGATATTGCTGTTTGCTTATGCTGTTCTTTTCTGAACATAAGAATTTACTCTGTAGATAATAAATCGACATCATATTTATCTAGGATGTCTAAAGCTATTCCGCCTCCTTTGGCTACGCAAGTTAAAGGATCTTCAGCGACGTATACAGGTATTCCGGTTTGATCCGAAATCATTGCATCTAGATCTCTTAGCAAAGCTCCTCCTCCAGTGAGAACTATCCCTCTTTCAGATATATCAGCACTTAGTTCTGGAGGAGATTGTTCAAGAGCATTTCTTATGGACTGCAAAATTGCTGATAAAGGTCCAGAAATAGCCTCATAAACTTCTGCACTATTTAAGTTAAGAGTATTAGGAACTCCTTCTGCTAGATTTCTTCCTCTAACCTCCATAGAAAGATCCTCACTGTCTGCAGAAGCACAACCTATTTGTTCTTTGATTCTTTCAGCAGTAGACTCGCCTATTAATACTCCGTATTTCCTTCTTAAATATGAAACAATTGATTCGTTAAATCTGTCGCCTCCAGTCTTTAGCGAGCTAGAAAATACTACTCCATTCAAAGCAAGGATGGCTATCTCTGTAGTTCCTCCGCCAATATCTACAACCATAGATCCAGATGCATCTTCAACAGGAAGGCCCGCTCCTATTGCAGCAGCCATCGGCTCTTCAATTAATCTTACTTCTCTGGCTCCAGCTTGAAGCGCAGACTCTCTAATTGCTCTCCTTTCAACTTGGGTAGATTGACATGGAACACATATTAAAATTCTCGGACTTGGTTTAAAAAAATTTTCTCCGTGAACTAATTGAATGAAATGCTGAAGCATTTTTTCTGTAACTTGGAAGTCTGCAATTACTCCATCTTTCAGAGGTCTAATTGCCTCAATATTTCCCGGAACTCTTCCTAACATTCTTTTTGCTTCCGAGCCAACTGCAACTACAGTTCTGTGGCCATCTGCTTTTTTTATTGCAACCACGGAAGGTTCATCTAAAACTATTCCTTTACCTTTAACAAAGACTAAAGTATTTGCAGTTCCCAAATCTATAGAAAGATCAGTAGAATAGAAACCTTTAATGTATTTAAATATAGAAGTCATAGGCAATTATAATATCTATTGAATAGTTATTGATCAACAATTGTTATAATAACTCTTTTTACAAAAACAAATGAAAATTTCCGAAAAAATCTTAGAGAATATTTCCACTCTATCGAAAATAAAAATTGAAGATGAACTTAAGCCTCAATTAATTAAAGATCTAGAATCAATTCTAATTATGGTAGATCAAATGAATGAAATTAATACTGATGATATTGAAGCAATGAGTCATCCAATAGACGATGCTCAAAACTTAAGAAAGGATGAGGCTAATAAAAATATTGATAGAGATGCTTATCAGGAATATGCGCCTGCTACAGATGATGGTTTTTACTTAACTCCTAACGTTTTAGAGCAAAATGACTGATCTTACTTCCCTTTCGCTTCTAGAGCAGCTAGAAGGTTTAAAAAATAAAAATTTTTCATCTGAAGAGCTCACTTCAGTCTATTTAAAAAAAATAAATATTGAAAATAAAGATTTAAATTGTTTTATCTCTATAGATGAATCTGCTCTTGAGCATGCAAAAGAATCTGATAAAAAAATTGCTAATGGCAAAGGTGCTGTTTTAGAAGGAATCCCAATAGCTCATAAAGATATCTTTTGTATTGAGAATCAAAGAACAACTTGTGGCTCCAAAATGCTGGATAATTTTATATCTCCATATTCTTCAACCGTTTATGAAAAACTTTCTTCAGCGGGAGCAATAACTCTAGGAAAAACAAATATGGATGAGTTTGCTATGGGCTCATCAAATGAGACGAGTTATTTTGGTAGTGTAAAAAATCCTATTAGTAAAGACAGGGTTCCTGGAGGCTCCTCTGGAGGATCGGCTTCAGCTGTATCTGCAGGCTTATGCTCATTTGCCACTGGAACAGATACAGGAGGTTCTATTAGACAGCCTGCTGCTTTTTGTGGCGTAACTGGAATAAAGCCAACATACGGAAGAGTTTCTAGATGGGGAATGATTGCTTTTGCATCTAGCTTAGATCAAGGAGGAATATTTGCCAAAAATGCCATTGATGCTTCTTTAGCATTAGAAAATATTTCAGGTTTCGATTCAAAAGACTCTACATCTATTAATAAGAAATTTCCTTCTCTTTTTAGGGAAGCTTTAGAAAAAAATAGAGATCATATAGTCGGCATACCTATATCTATAATCAAAAATATTAAAGATGAAAAAGTTAAAAAAAACTTTGAAGATTCAATAAATATTCTAAAAAAATTAGGAATTAAAACTAAAGAAATTAATCTTCCATATATCGAATACTCTTTGCCAGTCTATTACGTCATTGCTCCTGCTGAATGCTCAGCTAACCTTTCAAGATATGACGGTGTAAGATTTGGATATCGATGTCAAAATCCATCAGATCTAGAAGATTTATATTCGCGCTCAAGAGCCGAAGGTTTTGGGGATGAAGTTAAAAAAAGAATTTTAATAGGTACGTATTGTCTTTCTGCAGGTTATTATGATGCCTACTATATTAAAGCTCAGAAGATCAGAAATCTTATAAAGCAAAGTTTTTCAAGTGCGTTTAAGGAAGTTTCATCAATTGTTATGCCTACTTGCGCTAACGTATCTTTTAAATTAAATTCAATTCAATCTCCTGTGGAGATGTATGAGCAGGATATCTATACAATACCCGCAAACTTGGCTGGACTTCCAGCTTTATCCATTCCGTCAGGAGAGATTGATAACCTGCCTCTTGGTATTCAATTTTTAGGCAATTATCTAGAAGAAGGAAATATATTAAATATTGCTAATAAATTTCAAGAAGAAACAGATTTTCACATTTAACTATGGGTAATAATCAAAAATTAAAATGGGAGTCGGTAATTGGACTAGAGATACATGTTCAATTAGCCACGGAATCTAAAATTTTTTCTAATGCCCCAACAGAATTTGGTCAGACTCAAAATACTCAAGCATCTTTAGTAGATCTTGGTTTGCCTGGAGTTCTTCCAGTGCTTAATGAAAAAACTATAGAAATGGCTATTAAGTTTGGCTGCGCAATAAACGCTGATATTTCTTCTAGAGCTATTTTTGCAAGAAAGAACTATTTTTATCCTGATCTGCCGAAAGGCTATCAAATTAGTCAATTAGACGATCCTATTGTGGGTAAAGGAAAAATTGAGATAGAGGTTGATGAAGAAAAAAAGTCAATTGGAATTACTAGAGCTCATTTGGAAGAAGATGCTGGAAAATCTATGCACGATAGATATGAAAACTTTTCGGCTATCGACCTAAACAGAGCGGGGACCCCTTTACTGGAGATAGTATCGGAACCTGACTTAAGATCTGCCAAAGAATCTGTTGCTTATTTAAGAAAGATTCATTCATTAATTACTTTTCTTGAAATTTCGGATGGAAATATGTCTCAAGGCTCCATGAGATGTGATGCAAATGTTTCTATAAGAAAATTTGGCGAAAAAGAATATGGAAATAGAACAGAAATAAAAAATATAAATTCATTTAAATTTGTTGAAAAGGCTATTAATTATGAAATTCAAAGACAGATAGAAATAATTGAAAATGGTGGAAAAATTGATCAGGAGACCCGTCTTTATGATGCTGCTAAAAACGAAACTAGGTCTATGAGATCAAAAGAACATGCTAATGATTATAGGTATTTTCCAGAACCTGACTTAATTCCTTTAAATATTTCTAAAGAACAAATTGAAGAAATAAGAAGCGCCCTACCTGAATTACCCGAAGAAAAAAGAATGAGATTTGTAAATGATTATGGCGTTTCGGAATATGAATCTAAAAATTTGAATTCTTCTAGAGAGTTAAGTATTTTTTTTGAAAAGATAGCTCAAAAAATTTCATCTCCAAAAAATGCTGCTAAATGGATCTTAGGAGATCTTACAGCTCTCCTAAATAAAAATAATACGTTTATTGAAGAATCTAAAATTTCATCAGATAAAATGATTGAATTATTAAAAAAACTGGAAGATGGGGCTTTGTCTGGTCCGGGAGCAAAAAAAATCTTAGAACTTTTATGGGAGACAGAAAAATCAGTTAATGAGCTTATAGCTTCTGAAGGACTTGACCAAGTCCAAGATGAAGGAGATATTGAGAAATTAATAGCAACAGTTATTAAAGAAAACCCTAAACAACTCGAACAATTTCAAAACGGAAAAGATAAACTTTTCGGATTTTTTGTAGGCCAAGTAATGAAAGCATCAAAAGGTAATGCAAACCCGAAAATTGTCAATGAAGTTTTGAAGAAGAAACTTAGCCAGTAATATACATTGTTAATGACTCCGCTATGTATGCAGGCTTTTCTTGCCCTTCTATTTCCATAATAACTTCGTTCTTAACTAGGTATCTTCCATCTCCTTTATCATCCACAGATAAAAGTTTTGCTTTTGTTCTAACTTTAGAGCCTACATTTACGGGCGTAAGAAAACGGACTTTATCCAATCCATAATTAAAAGCCATAGTCATGTTATCTGGTGCAACCTGAGGTGCAGGTAATCCAGCCATCAGAGATAAAGATAAAAATCCATGAGCAATAGTAGAGCCAAAAAGAGGTGTAGCCTTTTCTGAATCTATGTGTATAAATTGACGATCGAGAGTTGCATCTGCAAACTGATCAATTCTATCTTGATCTACTTTAAGCCATTCAGACTCTCCAAGGTCTTTACCAATATAATCTTTTAAAGTTTCTGCTGGTACTAGTCCTGACATAATTTTCTCCTGTTTTTTTTATTTCATTAAGTGATTTTTAAATTCTTCTCTCAATCCGGTTTTAAGAAGCTTTCCTGTAGCGCCATGAGGAAGTTCATCTACAAAGATAACATCATCAGGCAACCACCATTTTGCTACTTTATCAGAAAGGTATTCAAGCACAGAATCTTTATCACAATCTTCTTGATTATTTTTTACTACGAACATAATAGGTCTTTCATCCCACTTGGGGTGAAGAACTCCAACTACACAAGCTTCTGAAACTCCTGGATGCCCTACTGCAGTATTTTCTAGATCAATAGAGCTAATCCACTCTCCTCCAGTTTTAATTACATCTTTGCTTCTATCGACAATTCTCATATATCCGTCAGCAGAGATAGTTGACACATCTCCGGTATCAAACCAGCCATCCTCTAAAGCCGATTCTTCACTTTTAAAGTATCTTTCAATGATGCCTGGACCTTTGACCATAAGCCTACCAAAAGATTCACCATCGTTGGGTAAGGTCATGCCTTCATCATCAACTATTTTTATTTGGCAACCATAAATTGCTTTTCCTTGACTGGTTTGAAGATCGTATCTTTCTTCAAGATCCATATCTTGCATATCTGAATTGTAAGCATTTAATGTTCCCAAAGGACTCATTTCAGTCATTCCCCAGCCATGCAATAGAAAAGCTTTATGCTTTTCTTCAAATTCTTTAATCATGGCTCTAGGAGCTGCTGATCCTCCCACTAAAACAGAATTTACACTTTCTAAAGTGATATTTTTTTCTCTGGTGTAGTTAAGAAGATCTAACCAGACGGTTGGAACCCCCATTAAATTTGTTACATTTTCTGACTGAATTAATTTAGTAATTGCTTCTCCGCTTGTGTGAGGTCCAGGCAGAACTAATTTAGCTCCAAACATTGCTACAGCATAGGGAATTCCCCAAGCATTCACATGAAACATTGGAACAACTGGAAGAATTACGGTTGTAGAAGAGACATTCATCGCATTAGCAGCGCACGCATACCATGCGTGAAGAATAGTAGATCTGTGAGAATACAAGACACCTTTTGGGTTCCCTGTTGTTCCTGAAGTATAACAAAGAGAAGATGCGGTGTTTTCATCTAGATTTGGCCAGTCATAATTTTCAGATTCATTTTTAATTAATTCTTCATAGCAAAGTAAATTATCTAACTTAGAACCTGAGGGCATGCTTTCTTTATCACATAAGACAATATAACCTTTCACATTAGATATATTTTTTGAAACACTCTCTATTAAAGGTAAAAAAGGTAAATCTATAAATAAATACTTATCCTCAGCATGATTTACTATGTATTCAACTTGTTCAGGAAATAGTCTTGGATTAAGTGTATGTAAAATTGCACCTGTTCCTGATATGCCAAAGTAAAGCTCATAATGCCTAAAACCATTTAATGCCATCGTTCCAAGGACATCACCTTCTTTGATACCTAAAGAACTTAAAGCATTTGCAAGTTTCTTTGCTCGTCTTGAGGATTCTAAAATTGAATATCTATGAATATTTCCCTCAATTGTATGACTTACGATTTCTGTATTAGGGTTTGTCTGGATAGCATGCTCTAACACTCCAGATATAAGTAATTGGTCTTGCATCATATTTCCAAGCATATTTTCTCCATTTAAATTAACTTAAAAAAACTTCGGGAGAAAGGATATCTCTGCTAACGAAAAGCTTCAACTTTTTTTAACATTTAGAACAAATTTTACAAGAAGGATTTTTAGAAAAACTAATTAATTTTAATGAATTTTGATAAGAATCAAATTGCATAAAGCTTTCGTTCCTTTTTTTTATGTTCAAGATACTTTTAATTACCTCAATAGATAAATAAGATCCAATTACTCCTGCTAAAGGAGACAATATGCTAGATTCTCTGCAAGAAAGATCCTCTCCTTCTAAGTCTTCAAAAAAGCATTCGTAGCATGGAGACGATTCATCAATAAAATTAAGAGTTAAAATCTGGCCTTTCCATCCTATGCAAGAGCCCATAATTAATTTTTTTTTATTTTTATAGCAGTATTTATTAATTAATTTTCTTGTTTCAAAATTATCGCTACAATCAACAATGAATTCGCAACTACTTAACATCTCATTAATATTATTTTCAGAAACTTTGTTTTCATAACATTTATATTTATTATTTTGATTAAGTTTTAAGAGTTTGCTTTTTGCTATGAGAGATTTTTTTTCTCCTATATCTTCAGTAGAATATATGATTTGTCTTTGCAAATTAGACAGCTCAACAGAATCATGATCAATTAAAGTTAGACTTCCTATTCCGCTAGCAGCGAGATAAATTGCACAAGGAGATCCTAACCCTCCTAATCCAATTATTGCGACCTTTGAAGATAAAAGTTTGCTTTGACCATCCATATCTATCTCAGGAAGCATTATGTGCCTGCTGTATCTAAGAAGTTCTTCTTTATTCATTATTTCTTTAAAATAGAAAATCTAATAGTTTCATTTAAATCTTTTATAAACTCAATGGAATCAAAATTTAAGGAATCAATTAACTTTTCTATTGATGCTTTTTGGTTGGGAGCATGTTCTAAAAATAGTTTTCCTCCTGCCTTTAGAAAAAAATAGCTTTTTTTTATAATTAATTCCACATCAAAAAATCCATTATCTTTAGAAAATAAAGCATTTTCAGGTTCGAACCAGATTCCATCCTCGTGTTTGTTAATTTCTTGTTTATTTACATAAGGCGGATTAGAAATAATGAAATCCATTTCAGGAAAAAGCCACTCATCTTTCCAGTCATGATTTATAAAAATGATATTTTTTGAATTATTCTTTAATGAATTTTCTCTTGCTACGGTCAATGCATCAATTGATTTATCTGTTGCATAAATAGATAAATTTTCTAATTCGGAGGCGATTGAAATAGCTATGTTTCCCGATCCAGTTCCAAGTTCTAAAATTTTTTTTCCAACTAAATTTTCTTTTAAAATTTCTTCAACTAATATTTCTGTTTCTGGCCTTGGAACGAGAACATGCTCATTAACTTTAAACTCTCCTTTCCAAAAATGTTTTTTGCCTAGAATGTAAGCAAGCGGATACCCTCCAGACCTTTTAGAGACTAATTTATTAAATATTTTTTCTTCTTCTAATGACATTTTCATATCGCCTTCTGAAAATATTTTTTCTCTAGACTTTTTTAATACAAAAGCAAGCAAAAGTTCTGAATCAAATTTATCTATCTCTTTGGATGCTTTTCTAGAGGCTTCTTGATAAGAAATCATGAAAGGGTTTTTTCTAGTTGAGTAAGAAGCCTTGCTTGATTTTCTTCAATCAAAGTACTAACCATTTCATCCATATCTCCATCAAGAAAAGCCTCCAAGCTATGAATAGAATACTCGATCCTATGGTCAGTAATTCTGTTTTGAGGGAAATTATATGTTCTTATTTTTTCAGAACGATCGCCAGATCCAACCATATTTTTTCTTTCTACATCCATCTTTTCGTTTTGCTCATTGGCGGCTTGTTCCATTAGTTTAGATTGAAGCAAAGTCATTGCCTTAGCTTTATTTTTGTGTTGTGATCTTCCATCCTGACATTCCACAACCAAACCTGAAGGTATATGAGTCAATCTAACCGCTGAATCAGTTTTATTAACATGCTGCCCTCCTGCCCCTGAAGCTCTAAAAGTATCAACTCTAATATCTGACTTATCTATTTCAATTTGATCAAGCTCTTTAACTTCTGGAAGAACGGCAACAGAACATGCAGAAGTATGAACTCTACCTTGAGACTCTGTGTCAGGAACTCTTTGAACTCTATGAACACCAGATTCAAATTTTAGATATTTATAAACCTCACTTCCAGAAATTTTAGCTACTACCTCTTTAAAACCTCCTTTCTCACTCTCCCGAGCATTGATTAATTCTATCTGCCATTTTTTTCTTTCGGTTAGTCTTGTGAACATTCGAAATAAATTTCCTGCAAATATCCCCGCCTCATCGCCACCCGTTCCTGCTCTAATTTCAAGAAAGATATCTTTATCATCATCTTCATTCTCTGGAATGAGTAATTTTTTAATTTCTAATTCATTTTTTTTTATTTCTTCTATTAAGAAATTTAATTCTTCTTGAGCCAATGATTTTATTTCCAAATCCGAATCATCTAATAAAATCTTGGTAGAGTCTAAGTTCTCCGAATTTTTTTTATACTCTTCAAATTTTTCAACTATTTTTTTTAACCCAGAATATTCTTTAGAAAAACTAGCATAAGTCTCGTGGTTATTTATAACTTCGGATGAAGACAATTCTTTTTCTAAAAAAAGAAATCTTTCTTTAATTATTTCTAATCTTGTTAAAATAGCTTCAAGCATAAGTTTTTTTATGTTTATTATAAGGCCATAAAGACATTATTATTTCTTTAATAAATGATATTTAAAAACTTAATTTTATATGCAGCAATTTTTATTTTTTGTGGATGCACATCTCTTTCATTAAACAATGATTTTCAAGAAAGAATTGAAGGAAAATTTTCTTTCTTCTCCACTGGTGAATATATCTCTGGAAATATTACGTTAAGCAAAAAAAATAATATAAGCCAAATTAAGCTAACCATTTCTGGAGTGCCAAGATCTTTCTTAATAACAGAGTCTTTAAAAAAAAATTCTTACTCCTATAAATATAATTTTAATGAATTTTCAAGCTTTGAACCTGTCAAATATCTAATAGAAGATATTTCTATTTCTCAATTTTTAAGTTGGCTATTAGAAGCTTGCAACGAAAAAGAATGTAGAGATTTCGAAAAAAAAGATGTGAGTATTTTTAAGGAATCTTTTTACGGAAATAAACAAATAAAAAAGATTATTGGAGAATATAAACAATTCCAATTTGCTATGATTTTTAAACAATGAAATTTATTTCACCAGCAAAGATTAATCTAGGTTTAAGCGTATTAAAAAAAAGATCTGATAACTTTCATGATATCGAAACCATATTTCAATTTCTTGATTGGGGTGATGAAATATTTATTTCTCTAGAGACAGATCAGACCGAAATTATTTGTCCTGAAATCACTAGAGAAGAAAATATTGTTTTAAAAGCGATAAAGCTTTTAAGAAAAGAAACAGGTACTAAAAAAAATGCACACATACGTATAGAAAAAAATATTCCAGTTGGATCAGGTTTAGGAGGAGGAAGCTCTAATGCAGCAAGCGTGCTTAAAATATTAAATATATTATGGGAGCTTAATATAGAGAAAGATTATTTAGAAATTATCTCAAATTCTTTAGGAGCTGATGTTCCAATATTTGTTAAAGGAAGAGCTGCAAAAGCTAATGGAATTGGAAATATTTTTACAGATGTTGATCCTGAGGAAAAAATTATTTTATCAGTTTTGCCAAAGTGTAGAATTTCTACAAGTGAAGCATTTAGTGAGGTCGATATTAATGACTATCAATTTGGCAAAAAAATTAAACATCTTAATTTTTTTGAGAAATGGGCTAGAAATAAATATCCTGAAATAGAAAGTATTTTTAATTGGATAGAAAAATATTCTTATGGAAACTTATCCGGAACAGGTTCTTCAATTTACGTGAAGTTTAATTCTTTTGATGAGGCAACTAAAATGATGGATAATGCTCCAAAAAGCATTAATTGCTTTATAACAAAAAGTTTAAATAGATCGCCTTTGTTAGATGAACTTAATAAAATTGGGGTGTAGCCAAGCGGTAAGGCAGCGGCTTTTGATGCCGCCATGCGATGGTTCGAATCCATCCACCCCAGCCAAGAGGATGATATGAGCATAAAAAATAATCTGGTTCTTTTTTCGGGTAATTCAAATTTAAATTTAGCTGAAAAAATTGCCAAGGAATTGAATATCAAATTAGGCAAAGCTTTAGTTGATAAATTTAGTGATCATGAAATAAATATAAGAATTGATGAGCATGTAAGAGGCAAGGACGTCTTCATTCTCCAATCAACTTGTTTTCCTACTAATGATAATCTTATGGAACTCATAATCATGATAGATGCTCTTAGAAGATCTTCTGCATCTAGAATCACTGCAGTTATTCCATATTTTGGATACTCTAGACAAGACAGACGGGTCAGATCAGAAAGAGTTCCAATAAGCGCAAAGCTAGTAGCGGATATGCTTGAAAGTTCCGGCGTTGATAGAATTTTAACGATTGAACTTCACTCAGATCAAATCCAAGGGTTCTTTAATGTCCCAGTCGACAATGTTTACGGTACAAAAGTTATTCATGATCACATAGTTAAATCTAAATATGATAATCAAATTATTGTTTCTCCTGATGTAGGAGGAGTTGTTAGGGCTAGAGCATTGGCCAAGCTCTTAGATGATGCAGATTTAGCTATTATTGACAAAAGAAGAGAAAAGACAAACTCCTCTCAAGTTATGAATGTGATTGGTAATGTTAAGGACAAAATATGCATTCTTGTTGACGATATTATAGATACAGCTGGAACAATTTGTAACGCAGCTGAAGCTCTAAAAGATGCTGGAGCTAAGAAAGTTGTATCTTATGCATCTCATGCTGTTTTATCAGGACCTGCGATTGAAAGAATTATGAATTCTGAACTAGACGAATTAATTGTTACTGATACAATCCCTCTCGCAGAGGGTGCTTCTAAGTTAGGTAAGATAAAAATTATATCCATGGATAAAACTTTAGCTGAAGCAATTAATAGAGTTAATAAGGAAGAATCAATTAGTGCGATGTTCCTTTAAGGAGTTTTTATGTCAACACATACAGAAATAGAAATTAAGTTCAGAGATCCTGATGCATCAAATGATGCTAAATCTATTAGAAAAAATGGCGGAGTTCCAGGAGTCTTGTATAGCTCTGAAGAAGATACAGTAAAAATCCAATTACTTAGCAAAGATCTTAGAAAAGCTATGGAACAGCCGAGTATTTTCTCTCAAGTAATTCAGCTTAAAGAAAACGATGATACTTTTAAAGTTATATTAAAGGATGTTCAAGTCAACCCGGCTAATGATCAACCTATTCATGTAGATTTCCAAAAAGTTACCAAAAAATCTAAGGTTACCCTTAATGTTCCAATTAAATATATTAATGAAGATATTTGTATCGGAGTCAAAAATGAGGGCGGCATGATTTCAAAAAATAAAAATGATATTGAACTTTCTTGTCTGGCTGATGACTTGCCTGAATTTATTGAAATAGATTGCGAAAATTTATCTTTAAATTCTGCAATTATGCAGTCTCAATTGATCCTTCCTGAAGGAGTTGAGTTATCAATTAACCTTTCTAGTGGTCAAGATCAGCCTGTTGTTTCGTGCTCTACTACAAGAGCTACTTTAGATATTGAAGATGAAGAGATTGTTGAGTTAGAAGGAGAAGAAGGCCAAGAAGATTCTCAAGCTTCTGAGGGATCTTCAGAAACTTCAAATGAAGACTCAAAACAAGAGGAATAAAAAATAGTCTTTTGCTATGGATAAATTTCTCATAGCTGGATTAGGAAACCCAGGCTCTAGGTATTCAAATACTCGCCATAATGCTGGAATTGACTTTATCGAAGCATTCAATGAGCTAAAAAAAATACCCTCAAAGGAAGTTAAATCATTTAAAGGTTTTATTTCTTCAGTAGAGATTTCTGGTATTGAGGTGAATGCTCTAATTCCATCTGTTTTTATGAATCATAGCGGACACTCTTTAAAACCTGTTATAAAAAAACTGAATATCTCTTTAGATAAAGTTTTAATTATTCATGATGATTTAGATTTGCCATCTGGCTCCTGCAAACTTAAAAATGGAGGTGGCCATGGTGGTCATAACGGTTTAAAAAGTATTATTGAAAATCTTGGCGGTGAAAAAGATTTTAAAAGAATGCGCATAGGAATAGGACATCCAGGGAATCCTAAAATGGTTAATAAATATGTTGTTCAAAAAGGCTCTATGAAAGAAAGAAAAGAAAGAAATGAAGCTATTCAAAATGGAATAAGCATCATTGATTCTGTAATTAATGATAATTGGGATTTAGCCCTTAATAAACTTCATTCAAAATAATGTCTGTAAAATGTGGAATAGTTGGTTTGCCTAATGTTGGAAAATCTACTTTGTTTAATGCTCTTACATCAGCTGGAATCCAAGCAGAAAACTTTCCTTTTTGTACCATTGATCCTAATGTAGGAATAGTAACCGTTCCCGATTCTCGTCTTGAAGAGTTAGCAAATATTGTAAATCCTGAAAAAATTATCCCAGCTACAGTTGAGTTTGTAGATATAGCTGGTTTAGTTTCAGGAGCTTCAAAAGGAGAAGGATTAGGAAATAAATTTCTAGGTCATATTAGAGAAACTCAAGCAATAGCACATGTGGTTAGATGTTTTGACGATGAAAATATTACCCATGTTAGTGACAAAATAGATCCTCTTGCGGATATAGAGATAATAGAAACTGAATTGATTCTTTCTGATATAGAAACGTTGGAAAAAGCTAAAAATAATTTGAATAAAAAAATAAAAAGTGGAGATAAAGAAATATTAGAAAGAATTGAAGTCATAAATACTTTAATTAATGAGCTTGAAAAAGGAATCAATGCTAGAAATATCGAATTAAGCCAATCAAAAATAAACTTAATAAAAGAATTTAATTTAATTTCTTTAAAGCCTGTTATTTATGTTGCAAATGTAGATGAAAATCAGAAAGATGGTCCTGCTCTGGATGCGGTAAAGAAAAAAGCTCAATCTGATAATTCAGAAATGATTATCATGTGCAATCAACTAGAAGCAGAAATCAGTGAGTTGGGTGATGATAAAGAAGAGTTTTTAAAAGAAGTAGGCTTGATTGAGCCAGGTTTAAATAGATTAATTAAAGTTGCTTACCATACTCTTGGTCTAAGAACATATTTTACTGCTGGGGAAAAAGAAGTAAGATCCTGGGTCATTAAAGATGGTTTCACTGCACCTCAAGCAGCAGGTGTTATTCATACTGATTTTGAAAAAGGTTTTATTAGAGCTGAAACCGTGAGTTTTGATCATTATATACAATTTAACGGCGAACAAGGCTCTAAAGCTTCTGGAAAATGGAGATCAGAGGGAGCTGAATATATTGTAAATGACGGGGATGTAATTCTCTTTAGATTCAATGTTTGAATGCTTGACATTCTATAGCTTGATGACGAGAATCCACTCTTGGCTATGTAGCTCAGCTGGTTAGAGCGCAGCATTCATAATGCTGAGGTCCTGTGTTCAAGTCACAGCATAGCCACCAATTAAAAAGGCAGCATTAGCTGCCTTTTTTTATATAAGAAATATTATTCTTCTGAGGGTGCAAGTACAGCTTTCATGCTTAATTTTACTTTTCCTCTGTCGTCGATACCTATCACCTTTATATCAACTTCTTCGCCCTCAACAAGATAATCTGAAACATTTTTAACTCTTTCTTCAGCTATCTCAGATACATGCACTAAACCTTCCTTTCCATTGTCAAAAGATACAAAAGCTCCAAAGTCTACAATTTTTAAAACTGTTCCTGTGCAAATAAGACCCACCTCTGGCTCTGCTGTCATTGACTCGATAATTGCTAATGCCTCTTCTCTATCTTCTCTACTTCTTCCATATATGCTTATTTGACCTTTGTCATTGATATCAATATTCGTTGAAGTTTGTTCAGTTATTTTTTTGATTGTTGCTCCACCTTTACCGATAACTTCACCAATTTTATTTTTTGGAATTGATGTTTTTAGAGCTTGAGGTGCTAACTCAGAAAGTTCTGGCCTAGATTCGCTTAAAACTTTAGCCATTTCTCCAAGAATGTGGGTTCTGGCTATGTTTGCTTTTCCTAACGCGTCTTCAAGAATTTGTTCATTTATACCTGCGATCTTGATATCCATTTGAAGAGCTGTAATACCATCAGATGTTCCAGCGACTTTAAAGTCCATATCGCCAAGATGATCTTCATCGCCAAGAATGTCAGTAATTACACAATGCTGTTCATTATCTTTAACAAGTCCCATAGCAATTCCTGCAACTGGCTTCTTTATAGGTATCCCAGCATCCATCATGGCTAAACTTGAAGCACAAACCGTAGCCATAGAGCTAGAGCCGTTAGACTCCGTTATCTCTGACACTACTCTAATTGCATATTCGAATTCTTCTGGATTAGGTATAACAGCCTCAAGAGCTCTTCTAGCTAACTTTCCGTGACCAATTTCTCTTCTTTTTGGATTTCCCATCATTCCAGCTTCACCTACAGAGTATGGAGGGAAATTATAATGAAGCATAAAAGGATCTTTTGAGTCTCCTTGCAATGAATCTATTAGCTGAGAAAGTTTTAAAGAATCTACAGTGGCTACTGCTATTGATTGAGTTTCCCCTCTTGTAAATAAAGATGATCCGTGAGCTTGCTTAAGCATTCCTGTTTCTACTGAAATAGGACGAACTGTATCCAAATCTCTTCCGTCTATTCTTGGCTCGCCACTCAAAAGTCTAGTCCTTACAATTTTAGATTCTAATGCTTTAAAATGGTCTGAAGCTTCTTTTAAGATATCTTCATTTTCATTATCAATTTCTGAAAATACAATTTCCCTTGCGGCTGCAACAGCATCTTGTCTGCTGGTTTTTTCAGCAATCTGATAAGCATCTTTCAATAAGTTAGAAGCTTTTTCTTCAACCAATGCTTTTAAATCTTGATCTTCTTCGGGAAGAGAAACTTCAATAGGAGTAATGGTTGCTTGAGAGACCATTTCTTCTATAAGCTCTAGACTTTGTTTCATTTCTTGCTGGGCAAATAGTATTGCTCCTAACATTTGATCTTCTGTCAATTCAGAAGCTTCGGACTCAACCATAAATACAGCATCCTCTGATCCAGCAATTACCATATCTAATTGGGATTCTTTTAACGCTTCTATACCAGGATTTAAAATATAACTTCCATCTTTGTATCCAACTCTAGCTGCAGATAAAGGCCCGGAGAATGGAAGTCCAGATAATTGTAATGCAGCTGATACTCCAATTAATGAAATAATATCTGCTGTATCGTCTTTATCGATAGACATTACAGTACAAACTACTTGTACTTCTTGAGTATATCCTTTGGGAAATAATGGCCTAATAGGTCTATCTATTAGCCTTGAAGTTAATACTTCAGTTTCTGAAGGCCTCCCTTCTCTTCTAAAAAAGCTTCCAGGTATTTTTCCTGCAGCATAAAATTTTTCTATGTAGTTCACGGTTAAAGGGAAAAAACTTTGCCCAGGTTTTTGAGCTCCTGCAACAACTGTAATGAGGACTTGGGTATCTCCAGATGATGCCATAACTGAAGCAGTTGCTTGCCTTGCTACTTTTCCAGTCTCTAGCGTGACTTCTTTTCCTGCAATAGTTTTAGTACAGGTGATGATCTTAGATGTATCCATAATATTTTTTGTAATTGGGTTAATTAGATTGAAATCTAAATTATTTTCTTAAATTTAGCTCTTTAAGTATTGCGCTGTATTTATTAAGGTCTTTCTTTTTTAAGTAATCTAGAAGTTTTCTTCTTTTGTTCACCATTCTTATGAGACCTTGTCGAGAGTGATGATCTTTTTTATGCTCTTCAAAATGACTTTGTAAAGTTAAAATATTTGCAGTAAGTACAGCGATTTGCACTTCTGGAGAGCCCGTATCAATGTCTGATCTAGCATGCTTGCTAATCACTTCTCTTTTTTTATCAGTTCCTAAACTCAAGAACTTCCTCCGTTTCTAGTTATAATCAATAGTTAATAATCTTTTAGGCTTAATAAAGCCTTCACAGTTTTCAACAATTCCTAAGAAATTTTTCTTATTATCAAACAATCTTAGAAATTTATTTTTACTGGTCAATTTCATTTCAACTTTTTGACCTTTTGTTACTCTATTTATAATTTCTGGTGCGCATTGTATCTCATCTAAGCAATTAAGGGCATCCCCTGGAGGAATAATTTTTTTATTTAAATTTTTGCTATTAATCAGATCTAAATCTATTGCATTATCAATTTTAAAATTTGCTGATTCAACTCTTCTTAAATTAGCTAGAGTCCCTACTGTTCCTAATTTTTTTGAAATATCTTCTGCTAAGACTCTAATGTATGTACCTTTTCCACAGTTAATATTTAACTTTAAAATTCTTTCTTCAAAAGAAATAAATTCAATTGAATTGATAATAACTTTTCTAGATGGGATTTCTATTTCAATGCCTTTTCTTGCATATTTATAGAGCGACTTTCCTTTGTGTTTTATTGATGAATATCTTGGAGGTATTTGGTCTATCTCTCCAATAAAATCATCTAAAACTTCATATATTTTTTCTTTTTCAGGAATAAATGGACTTGACTGAATAATATCTCCTTCTATATCACCTGTAGTAGTTTGATTTCCAAATAAAATCTCTGCCTCATAAGACTTAGAAGCTGATGCTAAATAATCTGTATATCTAGTCATTTGACCTAAACAAACTATAAGTATTCCTGTGGCTAATGGATCTAGAGTTCCTGCATGCCCAATTTTTTGTTTGCCAATAATCTTTTTTAATTTACGTATATGTTCCCCAGAAGAAACATTATATGGTTTATCTACTACCAGCACACCTGAGAACATGATTATAATTCGTCGTAATAAAAAGAAATATTTGGCACTTTTTTTAAGCTTAGAGATTTTCCTAACATTGACCTAATGAATCCTTTAGATTTCTTCAAGCCTTTGTTTATTTCTTTCATATCCTGAAGACTTGTTTGTATTGAAAAAAATATTTTTGCATTCGAAAGGTCATCTGAAACTACTACGTTAGTTATAGTGAGATTTTTCAATCTAGGATCATTAACTTTGAAAAGGAAAATAGATGCAACTTCTTTTCTAATTGAATCAGCAACTCTTTGAGATCTTTTGTACGGAAGTGAGTTAAACAAATTATAATTTTCTCTTTATTTCATCTCTCTGAAATACTTCTATTACGTCGCCCTGTTTAATATCAGTATAATTTGTTATGCCGATTCCACACTCTGTTCCGCTTTTGACTTCCTTTGCCTCGTCTTTGAATCTTCTTAAAGAATCAAGCATACCCTCATGAATAACTGTGTTATCTCTAATTACTCTTACATTTTTATTCGGATAGATTGTTCCATCTTCAACCATAGAACCAGCAATAAACCCAAACTTTGGTGACTTGAAAATATCCTTCACTTTAGCTGTACCTAATATTGTTTCTTTTATATCTGGATCTAAAGAGCCTTCTATTAATAATTTGACTGCATCAATAAGGTCATAAATTATCCCAAAGTACTGAATTGTTATGCCTTCATTTTCTGCAAGATTAGTTGCTGTTTTATCTGCCCGAACATTAAACCCATAAATGCAAGCCTCTGAGGCAATAGCAAGATTGACATCATTTGTAGATATAGGTCCAACTGAGTCCATCACAACTTTAATTGAAACATCATCAACTTTCATATTTCCTACAGCTCCATTGAGTGCTTCCAAAGATCCATTTGTATCTGATTTTAAAATCAAATTAATGGAAGGCTTAACACCCTCTCCAGCATTAGCGAACATGCTTTCTAAATTCAAAACACCTTTTTGAGCTAATCGTTTATCTCTCATTTTGCTAGCTCTATTTTCAGAAAGTGTCTTAGCTGCTTTTTCATCTTTGACAACTATAAATTCATCCCCTGCATCAGGTGGAGAATCGAGGCCAGAAATAAAAATAGGAGATGAAGGAGGAGCATTTTTTATAGTTTCTTCATTAAAGTCTTTAATGCTTCTAATTTTTCTAGATTGATCTCCAACTAAAATTAAATCTCCAGGTTTTAGTGTTCCTTTCTGAACCAATAAAGTGGCAACCGCTCCTTCACCTTTTCTAACACCAGATTCAAGAACAATCCCCGAAGCTGGACCGCTATGATTTGTTTTTAATTCCATTAATTCTGATACTAACTGGATACTTTCTAGTAAATCATCCATTCCGTCGCCTGTTTTTGCAGATACAGGAATCATTTGGGTATCTCCGCCCCAGTCTTCTGGTACTAATCCTATAGCTGAAAGATCACCTTTTACTTTTTCTATATCAGATTCGGGTAAATCTACTTTATTTAAAGCTACAATTATTTGGACGCCAGCTTCTTTAGCATGATTGTAAGCTTCTTCAGTTTGCGGTTTGACACTATCATCTGCGGCAACCACTAAAACAACTATATCTGTAGAATTTGCTCCTCTTGCTCTCATTTGAGAAAAAGCTGCATGACCAGGTGTATCAATAAATGTTATTAAAGAATCATTATGATCTACTTGATAAGCACCTATTCCTTGAGTAATTCCGCCTTGTTCTGAGTCAGCGACTGTCGATTTTCTAATAAAGTCTAATATCGAAGTTTTTCCATGATCAACATGTCCTAATACTGAAACAATTGGATTTCTAAGCTCCTCTTCGCCCTCATAAACAATATTTTCTATCAGATTTTCTTCTTCTTCATTTTCAGTAACTGGAATTCCTATATGTCCTAGCTCTTCGATTACTACCAATGCAGTTTCCTGATCAATCAATTGATTCAAAGTAACCATTACCCCATTACTCATGAGAGACTTAATTAACTCATTAGATTTAATAGATAGCTGCTTTGCTAATTCCGAAACAGATATAGTCTCAGGAATTTTTACTTCTTTCTGAATAAATTCAGTTGGTTTTTCAAATTCCTGGACATTGGTAAGTTTCGTTTCTAAGAATTTTTCTCCTTCTAACTCTCTTTTATTTTTTTTTGAATCTGCTTTTGATTTAAATGAAGATTTTGAAGGCGTAAATACTGTTTTTTTTGATTTTATATCGGCAGAAGAAGGTTTTTTAATTCTTTTAACTACTTGATTTTGTTTTTCTTGAGCCTTTGCCTGTTTCTCATCTTCAACTTTTTTTTCTGCATCTTTTCTCTTTGCTTCTGCAGCATCAAAATCTATTGAACCAGCCAGATCAGCATTTGCTGGTGATTTTGTTTCAACTTCAGCTTGATTCAACCTTGTAATAGAAACTCCTTTTTTAGGAGAACTTGAGCTTGCTGAGTCTTTTCTAAGAGAGATTGTTTTTTTTGAGGTTTTTTTTGCTGACTTTAAAAAAGTTAGAAGAATTTTTTTGTCTTCGTTACTTACTTCATCAGTTTCTAATTTATGCGAGAGTCCAGCGGCTGCCATTTGAATCAGAAGATTCTTAGGATCATAACCTATTGCTTTTGATAACTGATTTACATTCACTATTTTCTTCTATTAATTTTGTTTAAAACCAATCGGCTCTGGCTTCCATAATTATTTTTCCTGCTTCCTCTTCATCTATATTTAAAATTGGGGCAAGTTCATCAGAGGCTAAATCAGCTAAATCATCTTTATTATTTATGTCAGCAGCCGATAAAAGCTCTATAAATTCTTTATTAAGAGATTTAATAGTTTCTATAGCTACATCAGGCTTTATATCTTCTGATTCATCTTCAATATCAGCAAGTGCAATTTCTAATAAAGCTTCCTCAGCTCTTTCAATCAGGGTTTCGCTAATCTCGATATCTATATTTTCAATTTTTTCCAAATCTGATGGTTCTGCTTGAGAAATTTTTTGGACCGTTTCAAAATCATTTTCAATTAGTTTAAGAGCTAAATCTTTGTCAACACCCATAAACTTTATTAATGCGTTTTCTGGTGAATCAGTGATGTCTAGATTGTCATTTTCACCACTTATTTGAATCTCCCATCCAACTAATTCAGAAGAAAGTCTTATATTTTGACCGTTTCTTCCTATAGCAAGAGCAAGATTTTCGTCTTTAACAACTACTTCCATTGTTCCGGTATCATCATCCATCACGATAGAGGTAACCTCAGCTGGAGATAGAGTATTTATCAAAAGCTTTGCAGGGTCATCATCCCAGACAACAATATCTATTCTTTCATTTCCTAATTCATTTGAAACTGCCTGAACTCTAGAACCCCTCATACCTACACATGCTCCTACAGGGTCAATTCGAACATCATTAGTTTTAACAGCTATTTTAGTCCTTGTCCCTGAATCTCTTGCGACAGATCTAATTTGAATAACCTCTTCAGCAATTTCTGGAACTTCAAGTTTAAAAAGCTCAACAACCATTTCCTTACTACTTCTACTTAAAATTAATTGTGAGCCTCTATTTTCTCTGACGCTTTCTTCCAAAATTCCTTTTATTCGATCTCCGACTCGATAAATCTCACCCTGGACAAGATCTCTTCTGGATAAAGAAGCTTCTGCATTATCTCCTAAATCAACAATTATTAATTCTCGTGTAACTTTCTTGACCGTTCCATTAATCAAAGTGCCTAAATAAGCTCTAAACTTTTTGATTACCTCTAATCTTTCAGCATCTCTAACTCTTTGAACTATAACTTGTTTTGCTGCTTGAGCAGCTATTCTTCCAAATTCTGGATTATCGATTGGCTCCCTATAGAAATCTCCTACTTTGTAACCTTGTTCTTCAGCGTGATCGCTATCTACAAGTATGTGAATATTTGAATCTTCATAAGTTTCGAAGTCTACTACTTCCCATGTTCTAAAAGATTCGTATTCTCCAGTTTCAGGATTGATGTCTACTTTAATAGAAACTTCGTCAGTAAACTTTTTCTTAGCAGCGCTAGCTAATGCTAGCTCTATTGCTTCAAAAATGGTTTCCTTAGGAAGATCTTTTTCATTTGATACTGATTCTGCTATTAATAAAATTTCTTCATTCATTTTTATGCCTTATAAATTAATTTTGAGGTTAAATAATTATCTAAACTTATTTTTAAATTACCTTTTTTTGAGTTGTCTATCTCGATGAAATCCTCTGAAATTGAAATAAGTTTACCCAATACCGTTTGTTTATGTGAATCTGCTTCAAATTTTACTTGGATTTCCTCTCCAACATAGGCTTTCAATTGCTCAATCTCAAAAAAAGTCCTATCAATTCCAGGCGAGGATATCTCTAAGCTATAATTAAATTCTAAGGAATCTGAATTTTCTAAAACTTCTCTTGCTTGAATATTTACTTTTTCACAATCTTCCAGTGTAATAGAGGAGTTCTCATTATCTATAAAAACTCTTATATGTCTTGAGTTGTGTTTACCTGAAACTTCTAAACCCCATAACAAATAGCCAAGATTTTTAATATCTCGACTTAATGTTGCTTTTAATTCATCTATCAAATTCATACCTAAATCATAATAAATAGGCCCATAAAGGGCCTAAATTGGTAGCGGGGGTAGGATTTGAACCTACGACCTTCGGGTTATGAGCCCGACGAGCTACCAGACTGCTCCACCCCGCAATTAAGTTCGTGGAGTATATGTAGAAGGGCTATTAAGGTCAAGCGCAAGAAATAAGGGTTTTGAATGGACTATTTAGCTTAAAGATAAATAAATATAAAGTTGTTTATGGTACCGAAGAGAGGATTTGAACCTCCACGAGCATAAGCTCACTACCCCCTCAAGGTAGCGTGTCTACCAATTCCACCACTTCGGCAATAAATTAGATTAATCTGGTAAATTTTCAATCTCTTTGGGAGCTATTTGTTTTAGAGGCTCGTCTAATAAAACTTCTAATTCTGCTTCAAATGAATATTTTTGATATACAGATATTGCAACTGTATTGATAAAAAATAAAAAAACAAAAAACCAAGTAAGCTTAGTCAATAAATTAGCTGAATCAGCAGGCCCTAATAGAGCGTTGTTGCCTCCACCTCCAAATGCTGAACCAATATCAGCCCCTTTTCCATTTTGAAGAAGAATTATTAAAACCAAAACAATAGCTATAACTATCTGCAATCCAACAAGTATATTTAACATTTTCTAAAATTTTTTGGCGATTCTAGCAAATTCTTTACCATCTAGCGAAGAATTTCCCACTAAACATCCAGAAACTGAAGTTATTGAAAGAATCTCTTCAATATTTTTTGAAGAAACACTACCCCCATAAAGAATAGGAAGGTTTTTATGATCGTTCTCTTCAAGAAATTTAGAAATTATTGACATAGCATCTTCAATATTTCTTTTATCAGCAGAAACACCAGTCCCTATAGCCCATAAAGGCTCATAAGCGATAATGTCAGGAAATAGACCATCTTTGAAATAAGAATCAAGTTGTTCTCTAATAAAATCTTCTCTTTTGTTCGCTTCTAAAATATTTAAACTTTCTCCCACACAAAGCAATACTGGAGAAACTTTTTCCTCCTTTAATCTAATTCCTTTTAAATGAACGATTTCGTTTGTATCGCTTTCTTCTCTCAATTCTGAATGCCCTATCAAACATCCAGCATCTATCTTGTTTAATAATTTAGATGAAATTTGTCCTGTATAAGCACCTTCTTTATTTTTTGAAACATCTTGAGCCATCCAAAAAGGTTCTTTAAAAATAGTATTCTCTGGCAATGAAGCATCAACAATATCTTTTACATCATATAAATTTGCGCATACTTTTATTTCTAAGGATTTATTCATTAAGCTTAAAGATAGAAAATCCTCAAGCCAATTTGAGACATCTACATCGTTCATTTTCCAATTAGCAATTAAATATTTCATTTATGCTATTTGCTGAGCAGCCTTTGTTAGTTGATTCGATACATTTATAGTTTCCTGTTCATCGAAACTTTCTACCATTATTCGAATCATTGATTCTGTTCCAGATTTTCTTACATTTATTCTGCCATCAAAATTTTCTATTTCTTTTTCAAATTTCTTCAGAAGAGAGTTAAAAATTTTATTATTAAGGATTTTTTCAGCTTTAGCGGTTTTAATGTTGGTTAAAATCTGAGGGTATTTTTTAAAAGGTTTGAGTAATTGTCTAATGGATTTTTTAGAAAATAATATGGCTTCTAAAAACTTTATAGATGAGACTATTGCGTCACCTGTATTTGCGAAATCTAAACACATAATATGACCTGATTGTTCCCCCCCTAATTTCCAGTCCAGCTCTTCTAACTTTTGAAGTACATGTCTATCGCCAACATCTGATCTGATTAAATCAATTCCCAGATCTCTTAATGCTTTTTCAAGGCCTTTATTAGTCATTGTAGTTCCAACTATTCCTTTAGGTCCCAAAGTAATTTGGTTTTCAAATTTATCTCTTGCTAAAACATATAAAATTTCATCTCCATCAAGTATTTCAGAATTCTCATCTACAAAAATCAATCTATCTCCATCACCATCTAGAGCTAAACCAAAATCTGCAGCATTCTTTTTTACTTCATTCTTTAACAATTCTATATTGGTAGATCCACAATCTTTATTTATATTCATTCCATTGGGTTTATCTGCAATTACAATGAGGTCAGCTCCTAATTCTTTGAAAACTTTTGGAGCGACGTCGTAAGCAGCTCCATTTGCTACATCTAATACAATTTTCAAGCTTGAAAAATTAACATCCCTTTTCAAACAGCTTTTGCAAAATTCTATATATCTTCCATTTGCATCACTAATTCTTGCCGCTTTTCCCAAATCTTTTGCTTCTACCACAGTCATTTCTTCAGCTAGTTTTTTTTCTATCCTTTCTTCCAGGGAATCAGATATCTTTTTTCCATTATCATTAAAAAATTTAATACCATTATCTTCATATGAATTATGTGAAGCGCTAATTACTACTCCTGCTTCTTTTTTGAAAGAATTAGCTAAATATGAAATTGCAGGGGTGGGCATTGGGCCTACTAATCTTACATTGACTCCAGAAGCTATGATTCCTGCTTGCAAGGCAGTTTCGAGCATATAGCCAGAAATTCTCGTATCTTTTCCTATTATTATTGACTCAATACCTTCTTCTTTAAAGACTGTTCCAGCTGCCCATCCAAGCTTAAGAATAAATTCAGGATTGGTTTCTTTAGAAATAGAGCCTCTAATCCCGTCAGTCCCAAAATATCTTCTTTTGGCTATATTTAAAAGATTATCCAAAAATCTCTCCCATTTTTTTCATTGTATCCGCAACATTATGAACACGGATAATACTTGCCCCTCTAAGTAATGAAATTATAGCAGCAGAAATACTTACATCATCCAAATCATCTTTGATTGATATTTTCTTTAAAAAACCTTTTCTAGAGAGACCCACCAATGATTTATTACTGAAGCTTGAATAATCAAAATTGGCTAATAAATTTATATTCTCTTTGGGTGTCTTTCCATAACCAAATCCTGGATCAATAATAATTTTATTGGCATCGATACCAAAGCTTGTTAAATCAATAATTTTATTTTCAAAAAAGTTGCTTACCTCTTCGCATATACTCATTGGAGATAGTTTTTCTTTTTTATGCATGATACAAATTGGTAGGTTAGATTTTTTTAACTCTTCTTTAGATTCAATATCATTTAAAGAGTTCACATCGTTTATTAATCCTACTCCATTTTTTATTGCTTCTTTAATAACTTTAGCTTTTGAAGAATCAACTGAAATAATTGCATTTATTTCCTTTATTTTTTCTAGAATTGGAAGGATTCTATCCATCTCTTCTTGATCGGAAATTGGCGTATATCCAGGTCGAGTGGACTCAGCTCCAATATCTATAAAAGCAGCTCCATTTTTTTCCATCAGATCAATTTCTTTTAGAACTTTTGAGAGTTTTATTTGCGAGCTTTTTTTTGAAAAAAATTTACCGCCGTCAGAAAAAGAGTCAGGTGTTATATTGATAATCCCCATTATTTTGGGAGTATCAAAATTTAGCTCTTTATCTCCAAAGAGCATATTTTTTAAGTTTGATTAGCTGGGTCTGATAGCGAAGGATCAATTTTATCTGAACTTTTTTTATCCTTTGAATCATCATCAGTCCCAGACCTGGGTGATGCTCCTGCCATGATATCATCAATTTGATCACTGTTTAAAGTTTCAAACTCTACCAAAGCTTTAGCCATTTTATGAAGTTTATCCAAATTATCGGTAAGAATTTTAGTAGCATTTGCATAACATTTTTGGATGATATCTTTTGCTTCTGAATCTATTAACTCAGAAGTTTGATCGGAAAAAGAAGTTGAGGAATTTCCTGCAGATCTTCCCAAGAAAGGCTCGTCTCCTTGTTCTTCAGAATATTTCAATGGTCCTAGTTTTTCTGAATAACCCCACTTAGTAATCATATTTCTGGCTAATTCAGATGCTCTTTCTATGTCATTCGAAGCACCCGTAGTTACTCCATCAACTCCATAAATTAATTCTTCTGCTATTCTTCCTCCATAAAGTCCGCAAATACGATCTAAAATAGCTTGTTTACTCAAACTATATTTATCTTCTTCAGGAAGAAACACTGTTACGCCAAGAGCTCTTCCTCTAGGGATAATAGATACTTTATAGACTGGATCATGTTCTTTAAGAAGCTTGCCCACTATAGTATGTCCTGCTTCATGATAGGCTGTTTGCGTTTTATCCTCTTCACTCATAACCATTGACCTTCTTTCTGCACCCATCATAACTTTATCCTTTGCAAGCTCTAATTCGCTCATAGAAACTTTTTTCTTTCCCGATCTTGCGGCAAATAAAGCTGCTTCGTTAATTAAATTTGCTAAATCTGCACCAGAAAAACCTGGAGTTCCTCTAGCTATAAACGAAACTTCTACATCGTCAGCAACGGGGACTTTTTTGATATGAACTTTAAGAATTTGCTCTCTACCTTTGATATCTGGCAAAGGAACTACAACTTGACGATCAAATCTTCCTGGTCTTAATAAAGCAGGATCCAATACATCAGGTCTATTGGTAGCAGCAATAATGATTACCCCTTCATTAGATTCAAAGCCGTCCATTTCAACTAGTAATTGATTCAAAGTTTGTTCTCTTTCGTCATGGCCTCCACCTAAACCAGCTCCTCTATGTCTTCCTACAGCATCAATTTCATCTATGAACACAATACATGGTGATTGTCTTTTAGCTTGTTCAAACATATCTCTTACTCTAGAAGCTCCAACACCTACAAACATTTCTACAAAATCTGAACCCGAAATTGTAAAAAATGGGACTTTGGCTTCTCCAGCGATTGCTCTTGCTAACAAAGTCTTTCCCGTTCCAGGAGAACCGACCATGAGTATTCCTCTAGGAATTTTTCCCCCAAGTTTCTGAAATTTTGAAGGATCTCTTAAAAAATCTACTAATTCTTGAACTTCTTCTTTAGCCTCTTCTACACCAGCTACATCTTTAAAAGTGGTTTTAACTTTTCCGCCTTCAAGCATTTTAGCTTTACTCTTACCAAAGCTCATTGGCCCGCCTCTTCCGCCAGCACCACCCTGCATTTGCCTCATAAAAAAGAAAAATATTGCCAATATTATTAAAATTGGAAAACTTGCTACTAATAATTGAGACCAAATGCTATCTGACTCTGGTTGCTCCCCAAGAACTTCTACTTGATGAGCAAAAAGATCATCCATTAATTGGTTATCTTGAACATAAATAGGTCTCGTAGTTGTAAAAGATGAGCCATCGCTAAGAGTCCCATCTATAGTAAAGCCATCGCCTTTAAAAGATACGCTGCTTATTTGATCTTTATTTACTAATGAAATGAATTCTGAATATTTCATTGATTGTTTTGGAGATGCTTCATAGACGTTTTGCACCGCAAAAAAAGTCATTCCAACAATTGCCATCCATAAAAGCGCGTTTTTCATAAGTTGAGACATATCAATCCTTCTATTTTTATTTTTTATCTAATCCTAAAATATATGATTCATTAGATTTTAATCTAGAAGCTTCTGGTTTAATTCTTTTTATAGAATTAAATCTTTGTTTTATTTCTTTTTGGAGAAATAAAAAAGAATCTCCTTCAAAGCATTTTGCTAGATATTTACCTCCTTTTACAAGGAATTTATCTACTATGCTTAGTTCTATTTCTAATAACTCGATCATGTTATTGGCATCTCTAAATGCTATACCACTTATATTGGGGGCAATATCAGATAAAACAATATCAATAGAGTCATTAATTTTATTCAAATCTAATTTTCTTAAATCTTCATTAATAAATTTAACGCCTCTTATTTCTTCCATTTCTAAAATATCAACGCCTATTACAGAGCCTGAGGGTCCTATATTCTCGAGAGCTATCTGACACCAGCCGCCTGGAGCAGAACCTAAATCTAAAATACTGCTATCTTTAGAGAATAATTTTTCTTTTTTATTTATTTGTATTAATTTAAATGCTGCTCTTGATCTGTAGCCTTTTTTCTTTGCAAGAAGATTATATTTTTCGCCCGAAAAATAGGAAGAATCTTTAGACACTTCTATTTATGGCTTACCGAAAGAATTTCATATTCTTGAACGCCGGATGGACTTTCAAACTTAATCAAATCTCCCTCTTCTTTTGCTATAAGAGCCTTAGCTAAAGGCGAAGAAAATGAAATCTTTCCTATTTGAACGTCTGCTTCATCTTCACCAACAATTTTATAGCTAACATCTAAACCTTCAGAAATATTAAATAGTTTTATAGTTGTTCCAAAAATTACTTTGCCTGAACTAGGAATAGATAAAACATCAATTACTTGAGATCTGCTAAGTTTAGATTCTATTTCACGAATTCTTGCTTCAGCTAAACCTTGTTGTTCTTTTGCAGCATGATATTCAGCATTTTCTTTAAGATCTCCAAATTCTCTAGCTGCAGCTATTTCTTTGGAAATTTTTGGTCTTTCTGTAATCAATAAAGCTAATTCTTCTCTTAGAAAAATTTCTCCTTCCACAGTCATCGGCTCACGATCTTCCAAACCACTCATATATGTATATCTTGTAGTTTTTGTACAGACCAATCAAGTTCATTTGTAATTACTTTGCAAATAGCAACTGCTCCTTGAATTGTTGTAGTGCAACAAATTTTTTCATCTAAAGCTGTTCGTCTGATTGAAGCTGAGTCTTTGATAGATTCTCTTCCCTCTGTTGTATTAATTACTAAACTTATTTCATTGTTTTTCATAAGATCAATAATATGGGGTCTCCCTTCAAGAACCTTATTTATTTGTCTTGCTTCATAACCTAATTCGTTTAATTTTCTAATGGTTCCCTTAGTACCTACTATAGAAAAACCTGCAGAAGTTAAGTCTTTAGCAATATCTTCAAGAAAATCTTTATCGGTATCTCTCACGCTAATGAAAGCCGAACCAGATTTAGGTATGTTTACACCTGCTGCTATTTCTGCTTTCTCAAAAGCCTCTACGAAAGTTTTTCCTATACCCATTACCTCGCCGGTTGATCTCATTTCCGGTCCAAGTATTGGGTCAACATCCTGAAATCTATCAAAAGGCATCACTGCTTCTTTAACGCTAAAGAAGTCTAATTCAGGAACTTTTGTAACTCCTTGATCTTTTAACGAAATGCCAGCCATAACTCTTGCTGCTATTTTTGCTAGAGGCATTCCTAAAGCTTTTGAAACAAAAGGAATAGTTCTTGAGGCTCTTGGATTAACTTCTAATAAATATATCTTTTCATCTACATAGGCTAATTGGACATTGACTAAGCCAATAATGTCCATATTTTCAATAACTTTAGTAACTTCAACTCTTATATTTTGTATTGCTGATTCATTTATATTGTAAGGAGGTATTGAACATGCTGAATCACCTGAATGAACTCCAGCCTGTTCTATATGCTGTAAAATTCCACAAATTAATATATCTTCTCCATCGCTTATAGCTTCGACATCAAACTCAATTGCAATATCTAAAAATTTATCTAATAAAACTGGATTTGAATCATTTACCTGAAAAGCCTCAGTTAGATATATTTTTAAATCATCAGCTCCATAAACAATTTCCATAGCCCTGCCTCCAAGCACATAAGAGGGTCTCACCACAATCGGATATCCAATTTTATTACCTATATCTATCGCTTCTTCCTTATTAGAAGCCATTCCATTTGGCGGTTGAGTTAAATTATTATTTTCAACAAATTCTAAGAACCTAGCTCTGTCTTCTGAAAGATCTATCTGATCTGGTGAAGTTCCAAAAATTGGAACATTAAATCTTTCTAAGTCATTAGCGAGCTTTAAAGGTGTTTGTCCGCCATATTGAATAATCAATCCATCTGGATTCTCAATCTCGATAATTTCTAAAACATCTTCTAAAGTTATGGGCTCAAAGTATAAACGATCGGAGGTATCATAATCAGTAGACACAGTTTCAGGGTTACAATTAACCATGATAGTTTCAAATCCATTTTCTCTTAAAGCTTGAGCTGCATGAACGCAACAATAATCAAACTCTATGCCTTGACCAATTCGATTAGGACCGCCACCAAGAACCATTACTTTCTTTTTTTTTGTTGGATTTGATTCGCATTCATCTTGATATGTTGAATACATATAGGCTGTTGTCGTTCTAAATTCAGCCGCACAAGTATCGACTCTTTTAAAAACTGGATTTATTCCTAATTTTTTTCTAAAAGATCTAACTTCATCTTCAGAGGAGGAGATCAATGAGGAGATTCTTTTATCAGAGAAACCCATTTTTTTTGCTTTTAAAAAAATATCTTTATTTTTTAAGAAATTATTTTTTTTAATTTCGCTTTCAAATTCAACTATTTCTTTAAGTTCATTCAAAAACCACGGATCAATTCCACTCATTTTATGGAGATCATCTAAAGAATAATCTTGTCTTAAAGCCTCTCCTAAATAATAAATTCTCTCAGGAGTAGGTGAAATTATTCCAGCTCTCAATTCAGATTTCTTTAAAGATCTGTCAAAAGGATCTAGTCCATTTTTATCTATCTCTAATCCTCTTATAGCTTTTTGAAAAGACTCTTTAAAAGTTGAGCCAATAGCCATTACCTCCCCAACTGATTTCATTTGTGAGGTTAAGGTATGAGTAGCTCCTGAAAATTTTTCAAAATTAAATCTTGGAATTTTTGTAACAACATAATCTATAGTGGGTTCAAATGACGCTGGAATACCATCCTCACTGATATCATTTTCTAATTCATCTAGAGTAAAACCTACGGCTAATTTTGCTGCTATTTTAGCTATTGGAAACCCGGTTGCTTTTGAGGCTAGAGCTGACGATCTAGATACTCTTGGATTCATCTCAATTACGACCATTTCTCCATTAGTTGGATTAATAGCAAACTGAACATTAGAGCCTCCTGTTTCTACCCCTATTTCTCTTAAAATAGCCATAGAGGCATCTCTCATATGTTGATATTCTTTGTCGGTCAAAGTTTGTGCAGGAGCGACAGTTATTGAGTCTCCAGTGTGAACTCCCATTGGATCGAAATTTTCTATGCTACAAATTATTATGCAATTATCTGCTTTATCTCTAACGACTTCCATTTCGTATTCTTTCCATCCGGTAAGATACTGATCAATGTATAACTCAGTTGTTGGAGATAAATCCAAGCCTCTCTCACAAATATACTCAAATTCATCAATGTTATAAGCTATGCCGCTTCCAGTTCCCCCCATAGTAAAGTTTGGACGAATGATGCAAGGAAATCCTACCTCGGCAAGAATATTTTTAGCTTCTTCTAAATTATGAGCTAAGCCGGCTTTTGGAGTATTTAATCCAATTTTATCTATAGCCTTTGCAAACTTTTCTCTATCTTCAGCCTTATCAATCGCTTCTTTGGTCGCTCCAATAAGCTCCACATTAAACTCTTTTAAAACTCCATGTTTATCTAGATCTAGTGCAACATTCAAACCAGTTTGCCCTCCCATAGTTGGTAAAATGGCATCGGGTTTTTCAATAGCAATTATTTTTTTTAATGATTTCCAATTTATAGGTTCGATGTAGGTTGAATCTGCTAACTCAGGATCTGTCATTATTGTAGCTGGATTAGAGTTAACTAAAATTACTCTATACCCTTCTTCTCTTAAAGCTTTGCAAGCCTGAACACCGGAATAATCAAACTCACATGCCTGTCCAATAACAATGGGTCCAGCTCCTATTATCAATATAGATTGAAGATCAGTTCTTTTTCCCATTTAATTAGTTCCTTTATATTTTTTAATATTGTCGATAAATTGATCAAATAGCTTTTGTATATCTTTTGGTCCTGGACTAGCTTCAGGATGGCCTTGAAATCCAAACACATTTCCGTTTTTAGAAGAGATACCTTGGATGGATTTATCAAATAAAGATCTATGAGTAATATTTACATTTTTGTTCAGACTTTTTTCATCAAGAGTAAAGCCATGATTCTGACTTGTGATGAAGACTGATTTACTTTCTAGATCTTGAACTGGATGATTTGCTCCATGATGTCCAAACTTCATTTTTTCGGTTTTTAAATCCAGCGCTAATCCTAATAATTGATGTCCTAGACATATTCCAAATATGGGATACCCCTCTTTAATCAATTCTTTTATCGATGAAATTGCATAGGAACAAGGCTCTGGATCCCCTGGGCCATTTGAAAGAAAAACTCCATCTGGATTCTCTTGCTTTATCTCAGCGAATGAGGTCTGAGCAGGAACTACTTTAACTTCGCAACCTCTATCCACTAACAATCTTAAAATATTATGTTTAACACCAAAATCATAAGCAATGACTTTATAACTAGGTTCTTTAGGAGGTGTTAAATAAGACGGTTTGCTCCAAGTATATGGTTTTTTGGTTGATACTACTTTGGCTAAATCTTTTCCTTTTAGACCTTTGAAACTCTCTAAAAGATCACGCGCTTTTTTTTCAGAAAATTCTCCAGGTATTATTGCAGCGATTTGTGAGCCTTGTTCCCGAAGTATTCTTGTTAATTTTCTAGTATCAATATTTGCTATTCCTGGAATATCGTTTTCTTTTAAAAAACTTGAAAGATCATTTTCTTTTCTCCAGCTACTTTCAATTTTAGAAAGTTCTTTGATTACAACTCCACTGCATGCTCCAGCAGATGATTCTAAATCTTCCTCATTCACTCCAGTGTTTCCAATATGAGGATACGTAAAACATATTATTTGATCTGTGTAAGATAAGTCAGTGATAATTTCTTGATATCCTGACATAGACGTATTGAAGATAAGTTCTCCTACTTTAGGAATATCTGATCCAAAACTAGTGCCCTTAAAGACTTCTCCTGATTTCAAAATTAAAACAGCTGGTTTAGAATTCATTTTTGTTTAGATTGGATGTAAATTTACTAAAAAAAATCGCGACATAGTGAAAACTAAGGATCGCGATTAATTGTTCTAATGCTGTTTGCATTAGAAAGTGACTATAATGAAATAATTAGAGTTCGTCTACGAAATAAATTAATAAAATGATAAAAACTGAAAAAGAAATTGAAAAAATGAGGATTGCTGGCAAGTTAGCAGCAAAAACTTTAGAAATGATTGAAGATCATGTTGAGGAAGGAATATCTACTGGAGCCCTCGATGATATCTGCCACGATTTTATAGTTAATGAAATCAACTGTATTCCAGCTTGTTTAAACTACAAGGGATACCCAAAAACTATTTGCACTTCAATTAACCAAGTTATATGTCATGGCATACCTGATCAAAATCAATTTCTTAAGGATGGAGATATTATAAATATTGATATTACAGTCATTAAAGACGGCTATCACGGCGATACGAGTAAAATGTTTTTTGTAGGTAAGAGAAAGCCTCATGCAGAGCGATTGGTAAACATTACTCAAGAGTGTCTTTACAAAAGCATAGAGCTAGTTAAACCTGGAGCAAGACTCGGAGACATAGGTTATGTTATCCAAAATCATGCAGAAAAGAACTATTATTCTGTTGTAAGAGATTATTGTGGGCACGGCTTGGGGTTAAATTTTCATGAAGATCCTCAAGTGTTGCATTATGGACAACCTAATACTGGCATGTCTTTAAAAGAAGGCATGTGCTTTACGATTGAACCAATGATTAATATCGGGACTCATAAGACCAAACTTTCTAAAAAAGATGGTTGGACTGTAGAAACAATTGATGGAAAATTATCTGCTCAGTGGGAACATACAATTTTAGTTACAAAAGATGGTGCGGAAGTTCTCACAAAACGAGAAGAAGAAAGCTTTTAACTTATGAATAATTTAATTTCAAAAATAGAATCATATCCTTTTGAAAGATTACGTGACTTAATAAAACCACAAGGTTTTGATGAAGAAATAAATTTATCTATTGGAGAACCAAAACATGCTGCCAATTCTGAAACTCTAAATATAATTTCTCAAAATCAAAAACTATTTAGTCATTATCCGCCAATGTCGATGATTCCAGAACTTAGAGATAGTTATAGAAATTATCTGCAAGATAATTTTGAATTATCTAATATCGAAAATGATGAAATTTTTTTAGTCGGAGGAACAAGAGAAGGCACATTTTCTGCTATACAGACAATGGTTGATAGAGAATTGATTGCTAAGAAACCATTCGTCTTTATCCCTAATCCTTACTATCAAATCTATGGTGGTGCTACTTTATTTGCCGGTGCAAAACCTATGTTTATGGATTGCAATGACAAAAATAATTTTCAAATTGATTTTGATTCTATTGAAGGTGAAAAATGGGAAAAATGCCAATTATTAGTTTTATGTTCCCCTTCAAACCCAACTGGAAAGTTAATGACTAAGGAAGAATTATGTTCTTTAGTAGAATTGAGCAATAAATATGATTTTAAAATTTTAAGCGATGAATGCTATATAGATATTTATTTTGAAGCTAAGCCAACATCAATTCTTGAAGCAGCATTCGAAGTGAATGGTAATTTAGAAAATGTTTTAGCTCTTCATAGTCTTTCAAAACGCTCGAACTTGCCAGGCTTTAGATCTGGTTGCGCAACTGGAGATAAAAAAATTATTTCTGCATATTCAAAATATAGAATGTTTCATGGAGTTAGCGTTCCATTGCCTATCCAAAAAGCCAGCGCATATGCCTGGCAAGATGATGCGATAGTTGATAAGAATAGAATCGCTTACAAAGAGAAATTTAAATTAGCTGAAACTATTTTAGATAGAGATTCTCTGACTCCTGAAGGAGCATTCTATCTTTGGCTAAAAGTGAATAATTCAGAAGTATTTACAAAAAAACTTTACGATCTAGAAAAGGTTATTGTCTTGCCTGGTAAATATTTAGGCGCAGAAAAAAATGGAATAAATCCAGCTGAACAATATTTAAGAATTGCTTTGGTGCATGATATAGAATCAACAACAAAAGCATTAAAGAGCATAAAAAAGGTTTTAGATAATGAGTAATTGGACTGGCTTAGGAATTGGAACAAAAAACAGTGATGGTGATTTAATCGAAATGTTTTTTGCTGAGGAAAATATTTCCTCAGAAGATTTAAATGCTTCCGACGCTGCTTTTGAAAAAGTCTACGTTAGTGATGACAAGGCACCTACTTCTTTACCAGAAGCCTATTTGAAACTGCATTTGCTGTCTTATCGTCTGGTTAAGCCAAACGAAACTAATCTCGATGGTATTTTTGGAATTTTACAAAATGTCGTTTGGACCTCTGAAGGTCCATTCTCGATTGCTGATTTCAAAAAAGCGCAACTTGAAGCAAGAAAGGCTAACCGACACATCTTGGTCCACAGCGTTGATAAATTTCCACGTATGACCGATTACGTGACACTATCTGATGTCAGAATTGCCGATGCCAACCGTGTAAGATTGGGAGCTTATCTCGGCTCAGGAACAACAATCATGCATGAGGGCTTCGTGAACTTTAATGCTGGTTCTTTAGGTGAAGCAATGATCGAGGGAAGGATCTCCCAAGGTGTCGTCATTGGCGATAAAACGGATATTGGGGGTGGCGCTTCTACCATGGGGACTTTATCCGGTGGTAATGATGTCAGAATCTCTCTTGGGAAAAATTGTCTGCTTGGAGCTAATTCCGGTTTGGGAATACCTTTGGGGGACAGATGCACAGTTGAAGCTGGACTTTATTTGACGGCTTCTTCCAAAGTAGAAGTTATCGATGATAAAGGTGAGGTATCTGAAACTGTCAAAGCTTCTGAGCTTGCTTCTAAGTCTGATCTTTTATTCATTAGAAATTCTTTGACAGGTTCTATTCAGTGTCGACCAAATAAAAAAGTCATAGAACTCAACGAAGAATTACACTCCAACAATTAACTAAATCGTATCGCTATCGATGAAGGAAGCTTCTAATCCAATTCCTGCAGGTCGACTGCAAAGAGGTGCGTTAAATCAAGAAACTTATATCTCTAAATTTGGTCAGGTACTTTTAAGACATGGTCTAACCATGGCATCGATAGCTATTATTTGTCTTTTGATACCGTCTATCCAATCTGCCTTGATATCTACACTGGATAATTTATTCAAAAATCCTCTGAAATATCTTCTGTGGAGTTTGGCAGTTGCAACTTTTATCTTTATATTCTTGAAATATACGAAAAGAGAAATTGATCTTCGTCAGTTATTTTGGATTGGATATCTTTTCTTGATTTCTGTAGTTGAAGAAATTGCATTCAGACTATCTCTGCCTCTATTAATCACAGCAGATGTTACCGGTATTAGTTTCTTTTGGCTTGGGGTGTTTATAAGCAATCTTCTTTTTGCAACCATTCACTATTTCACTTTGCGTTGGAAACTCAATGCATGTATTTTCACCTTTCTTGGCGGTATGGGCTTTAGCAGAATGTTAGATACAACCGGAGATCTGACCGCAGTAATATTGTTACATTGGGCGATAACTTTTCTCAATACTCCAAAAGCACCAAAAGGCACTTCTGATTAAAACCTATATATTCTATTTATAAGTTTTGTTATTCCTCATAGACTGGAAATAGGAAGAATTAGTAGTGGAATCAACCATCCGGTCACATAAATGTAAACATCTTTACTCTCCTCTTTCTAATTTTTGAATTTATCTAAACACTTAATTTAACATTGATTGAATACTTTTATAAAAAGTTTAAAAAACTTAATAGGTAACACCCAAATACTGCCGTAGTTAAACGAAGCCTCAATTTTTGATAATCTAAATCTGAAAACATGATGCTATTATTTTTTTCAAATAAGTAAAATAAAGGGAAAAAAATAAAATTTAAAATTAAAGCAAACAATAAATATCTTTGAGCTAAAAAAATTATTACAAAGCCAGTCAAGGAAAAAAGAACCCCTAGAAGAAGAACTTTTTTATTTAAAAATTCATTAGACCAACCCCAAATCATACCCCCTAAAAAAGATAAAATTACTCCTCCATAAATAGCTAGTAAAGATAAAGAAAATTCAGCTATGTGTTCTCCTAAAATCCAAGGCAAAGTTGTAAATAATCCAAAAGGAATGAATCCAAGAGATCCTAAAATAATTTTTATTCTGACCATATATTCTATTATTTATTTAATTAATTGAAGTAGCTATAGGTTTTGGTTTTTGATTCAATAACACTCTAATGAATAATATGGAAAATAAAAACCCTGCAGGTCTATTAAGAAGACTTTTAGCTGTCTTTTATGACAGCATCTTGATAATCGGACTGTATATGAGTTTTGTAATTCTAATTACTTATTTAAAAGGAACAGCTTTAGAAAGTAAGGCCGAAGTATTATTTTTACAACTTTCATTCATTTTTATCGCAGTAAGTTTTTTTTGTTATTTCTGGAGTGTGAACAAAGGGCAAACTTTAGGCATGCAAGTTTGGAAAATAAAATTAATCACCGAAAACAAGAATAAATTAAAACTTAAATCTATGATTTTAAGATGTATTTTTTCTACGCTTTTTACAATATTATTCTTTTCTAATTTTATTTATATTTTTTTTAATAAAGAAAGAAATACATTGGGAGATAAATTATCTAAGACTAAAATAATTAGAATTCATTGATATCTTATTATTCGGTAGCCTATAAATAAAATTAAAATTGAAGGAAGCGCTATAGCCACTCCTGGAGAAAAGCCATTGATTATTGCAATATTTCCAAAAACTTTTAGAAATAAATTAAAACCATAGGCAACTAAAACGCCAAATAATAGCCTTTCTAAATTTCTGTTTAAACCAAATAGTTTATTAGATACTGCTAAAGCAAAAACTATAATAGCTATAGCAGAAATTGGTTCAAAAAGCTTTTTCCAAAATTCATAGGAAATCATGTTCCGTTCCCTAGTGGGGCCGGCATTTTTTAAAATTTTGTATATTTTTGTTAAGGACATTTCTTTTCGACCTAAATTTTCATTAAACCCGTACTCCGGACCATCTTTCCAAAAATAATCATTCAGCTCTTTGTTGTTCAAGATGCTTTTAGGTTTTTTTAACTTCCAACCTTTCTCCAATAATTCTACCGATTCGGCTGAAATGATTTCATTTATTGTTTTATCCTCATTCAACTTATACAAGACAATGCTTTTAAGCGAATCCCTCTTTGCTTTAAATTTTACAAAATTATTACTTTTATAAAGCCATTGACTTTGCTCAGAAATCGTTAGGTGTCCATATTTTAGATTAATAGCCTTTTGTTCAAGTGATGGTGTTATAAATTCTAAAAAAAATAATGTAAGAGCTAAAAGAATGAAAATTGGCTTTAGAAGGTCTAAAATAATTGAAAAAAGGGATTTTCCTAAAACCCTAGCCGCTGTCAATTCTCCGGAATCACTCAACAGACCATAAGATAGGATTGCAGAAATCACACAACATAGAGGAAAAATTTCACAAAATCTGCCTAATGATTTGTAACCAAGATATTTTACTGCTGAGTAAAAATTATAATCTTTATTTAAATCTTCTAATTCAGAAATTGCTTGCAATAAAAAATCTAAAGAAAAAATAATTATAAATACTATACTCAGCATTTTTAAAGACTGTTTAAAAAAAGAAAATCCAAGAGTTCCGCCTATGAGGAGATTCAATTTATGACTCCTAAGAAAATGAAATTAAATAAAACCATCACCAGCATTAGAAGTATCAAGAACTGCAGGCTTCTCTTCATGCTGAACCGTTCAGCGAAAAAATTACCCAGATCAATAGAATTTTTCTCTAAATTAAAAAGAAGAATAGCCAAAGATAAATAAATTGAGTGCAAAATTAAAAAAATCTGAAACGGAGAAAATACCCCTTCTGAAACGAAAGCTTTTTGACCAATTGTGAAGCCATAATATGATAAAAAAATAATTAGACCTGATAAAACTAGAGCAAATCTTCCATTTTTTGCCATTCTTAGACTTAAAGAAACAGCTAGAAAAGCTGATATTAATATCATTAACATCAGAGAAATTCTTTTTAAAACTTCTCCAAGATATAAGCTATTATTTTGAATCAATAAAAGATCTTCAATAGTCATTAATTCTAATTTTTCTTCAGGAAGTTTTATTTTTTTTGGAAATAAAAAGAAGAGTTCTTTAAATTCTAAATCCATATATCCTTGCTCTGATGGGACGATCATATTTCCTTTTTCAAACAAAAGCTTATTCATATTATCTTTTTCCGAAAGACCTCCGATATGATCAGCATTGATAATTAATTCTGAATTATTTGAATTGAAGCTAGCAAAAATTTCTTGAAAACCTCGATCAGACGCACGATCTGCATAGAAAACTCCATCTAAATCTGGTATTTCATTAACTTTACCCTCACCCATTAATTTAAAAGTATCCGAAAAGCTTTGTGTTTCTGATAAAAAAGATAGTTTCGAGTTAGCTATGGGAACCAAATAAAAGGAATTGAATAAAACAAAAAAACATAGAAAAAATGCCGGTATAGAGCTTGTGATGATTAAACCTTTAAGTCCCAAGCCAACTTGATATGCAAAGGCTATTTCATTTGTTTTGTTAAGGTTGTATATGGATATTAAAATTCCTAAAAAAATAGAAATAGGAATTGCAACTTCTAAAATTGCAGGCAAACTAAACGCTAGAACTAATATCAAAAGTTCTGGGTACAATTCTCCCCGTGAAGCTTTTTCTAAAAACTGGATGGATTCGTTCAGAAAAAGTATTCCAAATAAAATTAAAAAAGTAACAAATATCGTTTTAGATACTTGCTTTAAAATATATAGAACAATAATTTTTGGCATAATAAGTTTCTACAATGAATATTAACTCATAATTACCAAATTAAAATTTACTAGGAGTAAAAGATGAAAAAATTAATAAATATATCTTTATCTAAAATAAAGTTATCTGAACTTTCAGCAATAAAAACTGAAGCTATGATTATTGGGACTTACGAAAGTAAGAAATTAGATGACGTTTCAAAGCATCTTGATGCAAGGTCAAAAGGAGTAATTAAAAAATTGATGTCTAGAGATGAGTTATCTGGTTCTTTAGGTAATTCTGTTTATTTACCAAGTCTAAACGGCTTATCAGCTGAAAAAATTTATTTAAAAGGTTGTGGTAAAAAAGATAAAGAACTGACTGAATTTGAATTTTTATCGCTAACACAATCTATCGCCAATTCAGCTTTAAACTCAAAAGCTAAAAGTGTTCATATTTTTTTGCCGTCCATAAAGGTTGTGAATAGAGACGAAAATTGGAATTTTAAAATGCTTGCAAAAACAATAGAATCTAATTCATATAAGTATTTTTTTAAAGGTAAAAAAAGTCAGTCAAAAAATCTTTTAAATAAGGTATCAGTTGTTTGTTCTCAAATTAGTAATCTAGCCGCTTCAAAGAATGCATTAAAAGAAGGACAAATAATTGGTATTGGAGTGAACACTTCTAAAGAGTTAGCTAACACTCCAGCTAATATCTGTACTCCTTCTTTTTTAGCTGCTCAAGCTAAGAGTCTTTCAAGAGCTTTTCCGCATATTAAAACTAAGATTTTAGGCGAAAAAGAAATGAAGAAAATTGGGATGGATTGTCTTCTTTCGGTTGGTCAAGGAAGTGTTCAGGAATCTAAGTTCATTATCATGCAATATTTAGGTGGAGCAAAAAATAAAAAACCTAATGTTATAGTAGGCAAAGGTATTACTTTTGATACCGGAGGTATCAGCATTAAGCCAAGTCCTGCAATGGATGAAATGAAATATGATATGTCAGGATCGGCAAGTGTAATGGGAACTATGAGAGCAATAGCTGAATTAAAACCAAAATCTAATATTATCGGTGTGATAGCTGCCGCGGAGAATATGCCTAGCAGTACTGCGACTAAACCAGGGGATGTAGTTAAAACTCTTTCTGGACAAACCGTTGAAATTTTAAATACCGATGCCGAAGGTAGGCTAGTTTTATGTGATGCTCTAACTTATGTAGAGAGATTTAATCCTGCAAGTGTAATTGATATAGCAACTTTAACAGGAGCTTGCGTAGTGGCATTAGGCCATGAGGCAACGGGACTTTTATCTAACGACCAAAATCTTGCAAATAGTATTTTAAAATCTGGAGAAGCAAGTTGCGATAGAGCGTGGCAGCTGCCTTTATGGGATGTTTACCAAAAAGATTTAGATAGTAGATATGCTGATATAGCTAACATTGGTGGAAGAGCAGGAACTATTACTGCTGCTTGCTTTCTTTCTAGATTCGCCAAAAAATATAAATGGGCTCATCTTGATATAGCAGGAACAGCTTATGGCGGAAAAATTGGTAAAACATCAAGCGGTAGGCCTGTATCGTTGTTAACAGAGTATTTACTTAACCATAAATAGTTTATGGAAAAAATAGACTTTCTTTCAGCTGGCGAGTCTGAAAATACTGCCATAACTTTTACTTGTATTTTTTTAGGTAAAATTTTTCTTGAAAGTCTATCCTCAAATTCTTTTCAATCAATAAATCTAAGATGTCTTGATGCGAATCAAGCACATAAGGTAGATAAATTGCTTTGGGAACAGCCGAAAGAGGTTTACATTCCTCATAAATTATCCAATGACAAAGAATCTAAAGATTGTGATGTGGAGATATCTTATCCAGGAATAAAAGTTAATAGAGAATTTGACTTGTTGCTCAATCTTAATCCTCAATTACCATCAAATTATCTAGATTTCTCAAAAGTATTTCAAATAGTTATCAAAGACGGTTCTGAGTTTCAGAATAAAGCTAGATTGAGTTATAAAAAATGTTTAGAAGATAAAATAAACCCTAATTTTATTGATTAAAATGAAGAACATCTTTGAGCCTAAAAATGTAGAGAAAAAATGGTACGACCACTGGGAGTCAAATAATCTCTTTTCGCCAGAAAAAAATTCTAACAAAAAGCCTTTCAGCATAATGATTCCTCCACCTAATGTGACTGGAAGCTTGCATATGGGACATGGCTTTCAAAATACCTTAATGGATACACTTGCAAGATATAAAAGACTTAAAGGATATGACGTTTTGTGGCAGGCGGGAACCGATCATGCGGGAATAGCAACTCAAATAGTAGTTGAAAGAAATTTAGAAAAAAAAGGAAAATCAAGAGAATCATTAGGAAGAGAAGAATTTGAAAAAGAAATTTGGAAGTGGAAAGAAGAATCGGGATCCACTATTACCCGTCAACTTCGACGATTAGGAGCTTCATTAGATTGGAAAAATGAAAAATTCACAATGGATAAAGACTTTAGCATGGCCGTTACAGAAGTTTTTTGTTCACTATATGAAGAAGGTCTTATTTATCAAGGTTATAGATTGGTGAATTGGGATTCTAGCTTGCAAACTGCCTTATCTGATTTAGAAGTAGTTTCAACTGAAGAATCTGGAAAACTATGGGAAATATCATATCCAGTCGGTAAAGAAAATCTCATTATATCAACTACGAGGCCAGAGACGATGCTTGGTGATGTTGCTCTTGCGGTAAACCCCAAAGATGAGAAATATAAAAAATTTATTGGTAAAGAAGCCTTGATTCCTATCATTTCAAAAAAAATTCCTATTATTGGAGATGATTATGTTGATATGGATTTTGGTACGGGATGCTTGAAGATAACTCCTGGGCATGATTTTAATGATTTTGAAATTGGTCAAAAGAATAATCTTGATGTTTTAAATATTTTAAATAAAGATGGAACCCTAAATGAAAATTGCCCTGAAAAATATAGAAATCTATCTATGCAAGCTGCTAGAAAAGAAATCCTCAAGGATTTAAAAAAGTTAGGAAATTTAGTTAGCGAGAAAGATCATAAAATAAATATTCCAAAAAGCGAGAGAACGGGAATCATTTTAGAGCCTTTTCTAACCAAGCAATGGTATTTAAAATCAGATGAGATGGCTCAAAAGGCAAAAGAGATAGTCCAAGACAAAGATGTGTCTTTCATTCCAGAAAATTGGGAAAATACGTATTTTTCATGGATGAATGAAATAAGGGATTGGTGCATCTCTAGACAATTATGGTGGGGTCATAGAATACCTGCTTGGTATGATGAAGAAGGAAAAGTCTATGTCGGAACTTCGAATGATGAAGTAAGAAAAAAAAATAACCTTGATGATTCAGTGGTTCTATCCCAAGATGATGATGTTTTAGACACTTGGTTTTCTTCTCAATTATGGACTTTTGTAACTTTAGGATGGCCAAAAAAAACTGAAAGGCTAAAAAGATTTCATCCTACTTCTGTATTAGTTACTGGATTCGACATTATTTTTTTCTGGGTAGCCAGAATGATAATGATAACTCAAAAATTTTTAAAAGAAGTTCCGTTTAAAGAAGTTTATATTCATGGGCTTGTTAGAGATGGAGATGGTCAAAAAATGTCTAAATCTAAAGGAAATATACTTGATCCAATAGATATTATTGATGGGATTAAACTTAAAAGACTTATTGAGAAAAGAACTTCAGGTTTAATGAACCCTAAGCAAGAAGAAAAAATAATTAAAAATACTGAAAAAGAATTTCCTCAGGGTATTAAGCCTTATGGAGCTGATGCCATGAGATTTACTTTTTGTTCTCTAGCCTCAGGAAGTAGAGATATAAATTTTGACGTAAAACGGGTAGAAGGATATAGAAATTTTTGTAATAAAATTTGGAACGCTTCAAGATTTATAACTCTTCAATGTGAAGGCTTTAAAAATAACTCAGAGCTATCTAAAGATGAGATCGATTTATGGATTGAATCAGAGCTTGCTAAAACAGCTACTAAATTTTCTTCACATATAGAGACTTATAGATTTGATCTTGCAACACAAGAAATATATGAGTTTGTATGGGAAAAATTTTGTGATTGGTATTTAGAACTTTGTAAAATTAGACTACAAGATCCTTCTGTGCCTCTAAGTCAAAAAGACTCTATCAAAGCATCTCTTATAAAATTGTTAACCAATATTCTTATTATTTGTCATCCAATAATGCCTTTTATTACTGAAGAAATATGGCAAAACTTACAAATGTTTCACAAATCTAACTTAAAAAGTATTTCTTTAGAAAAATTCCCTGTCTTTGATAAAAATAATAAAAGCTTTCAAAATATCGAGACTCTTCAAAAAGCGATTATAGGAATAAGAAATGTTAGAGCTGAAATGTTAATTTCTCCTAAGGTAAAATTTACCCTGTTCTTAGATAAAAATAGCAGCCTTAAAGATTTAATAGAAAAAAATTATATATTCTTTGAAGTTTTATCTGGAATAAATAAAATAAATTTCTTTGAAAAAAGCCCTCCTCCTTCAGCAATTGTATTGGTAAAAGACCAAAAACTTTATATCCCTCTAGAGGGACTCATAGAACCTAAAGATGAAATAGTTAGGAATACCAAAAATTTAGCTAAATTCAATAAAATTTATCTTTCTTTGGATTTGCAACTAAAAAATAAAAATTTTATTAAAAATGCGCCTGCTGATTTGATCAAAGATAGAAAAATACAATTAGAAGATTTGGAAGAAAAAATATCTAAATTAAAAAATCACCTTAAAATTCTAGAACAACTATAATTATTCTTATGTGGTTAAGAGGAGCAACATCCGCCCTAATAGTTAGCTTTTTGTTTTCTTTAGGTTACAGATTCTATCTAACAAAAGATCTTTCTAATTTATTAGATGAGCAATTAGGATATTTATTTTTATTCATGTTCTTTTCTACATATGTCGCATGTATGGTTATAGTCTATGGCAGACAAATTAAATATAGAATTAAAAGAGAGAAAGGAACCATTAAGTGGTTTGATCCCAGCAAAGGTTATGGTTTTTTGGAAAGAGATAAAGGTGGAGATCTTTTTATTCATTTTGCATCAGTTTCTGAACAGGATAGAAAGCAACTCAAAGAAAATACTAGAGTAAGCTATATAGTTACTGAAGGGACTAAAGGACCTCAAGCGAATCAAATAAGAATTATTTAGTCTCTTGTCATATAGAAATGTTCAAGACCATCATCTTCTATATCACTGTTATAAGTATTAAATCCAAATTTTTCATAAAAGGGTTTTATATTTTTTAGACATGATAAATTAATTCGTTCGTTAGGATGTATTTTTAAAGACTTATTCAAAATAAACTCCATTAAAAATCTTGATATTCCCTGACCTCTTCTAGTTTCTTCCACACAAAATCTCTCAAGAGTAAGTCCTTGATATTCTATGCTTGGAGAAACAAGCCTTGCATAGGCAACTAAATATTTATTTTGATGAGCTAGAAAGTGGAGGCTTTTGTGATCTACAAAATTTTCACAATTAGAATTACCGCTTTGATCTTTACTAAAAATTTTTGATTTAATCTTCATAATGGATTCAACTTCTCGTTTAGAAAGTTGATGAAAAGCTTTACAGCCTAAAGCTATGTGATTTGCCTCAAAATTAAGAGATATATTTTCGTCGTTGAGCATAAGGAATAAATTTTAAAAGAATCCTACAGAAAAAAAAGAAACTTTTCAGCATAAAAGTTATTAATGCTTTATAAAATTTAAGGACAAGGATTTGGACAAGCGGAGTGGATTTTATCTATTTCTTTTAAGTCTTCTTCAGAAAGCTTAACTTCCCAACTACCGATAGCTAATTTTAACTGTTTCATAGTCGTTGCGCCTATAATATTTGATGTAACAAACTCTCTAGAGTTCACAAATGCGTTCGCCATAACAGATGGATCTAAGTTAATTTCTTTAGCATATTCAACATAAGCTTTAATCGATTTTTCAGCAGAAGGTGTTTCATACCTTTGCCCTCTTCCAAAAAGTTCAGTTCTAGATCCTTTTGGCATAGCACCATTCAAGTATTTCCCTGAGAGATAGCCTTGAGCTAATGGAGAATATGCTAAGAGCCCAACCGAAGACCTATGAGCAAATTCAGACATACCGTATTCGTAAGTTCTATTTAATAAATTATAAGCATTTTGTACAGATTGAACTTTAGGGAAATCTGATTTCTCAGACTTATTGATAAATTCTGAAAGGCCCCAGGGAGTTTCATTAGACAAACCTATACTTCTTACTTTTCCTGTTTTAACTAACTCAGATAAAATCTCTAAAGTTTCTTCTATATCTATACTATCCATTTCATAATGCTTATAGACTCCTCCTGATCCACCTCCAAAGAGGTTTAATGGTCTATCTGGCCAGTGAAGTTGGTATAAATCAATATAATCTGTTTGAAGTCTTTTTAAGCTTCCCTCAATGGCCTTTTCTATATTTTTCCTATCAAGTCTAGTTTCTCCACCTCTAAACCATTTCATTCCACTTCGGCCTGCTACTTTAGAGGCTATGATAACTTTCTCTCTGTTACCAGTTTTTTTAAACCAAGAACCGATAATTTCTTCGGTTTTGCCCTGTGTTTCTGCTTTTGGAGGAATCGCATAAAGTTCTGCTGTATCGAAGAAGTTTATTCCTTGATCTATAGCATAGTCCATTTGTTCATGTCCTTCTTGCTCAGTATTTTGCTGTCCCCAAGTCATTGTTCCTAAGCAGATCAAACTGACATCTATTTTTGTATTTCCTAGTTTTCTAAATTCCATATTTGTTCTTTAATAACGTTTAAAAGAGATTATATTTTTAAAAACATAAGTCAACTGCCTAAAAATGCTAATTAATTTATTAATTTCCATATGTTTCGAATAGATAAGACCATCTTCTCTTCCGACATTTGTTTTGTAATAGTTTTTTCTTAATCCAACATATCTGTAGTTCATTTTTTTGTAAAAAGAAATTGCTGGTTGATTTGATTTTCTAACCTCTAAAAAAATATCTTTTACACCTTTTTTTATACATTCTTTTTCTGCATAGTCTAAGAGAGTTTCCCCGATACCTAAATTTCTATAATTTGGTTTTATAGAAATATTTAATAAATGTGATTCAGTAAAATTTATTGTTGAAATACAATAACCAATAACTTGCTTTCCATCTTCTATAACTAAATTTAAATAATTTCCTTTTAAACAGTCTAAAAAACTTGAAGAGCTCCATGGAGTTGGATTAGAAAGATTTTCAATTTTGAATACCTCATCTAAGTCACTAGATAACATCTCTCTAATCTTAAAATTTTTCAATCCAAGCTTTCCTTTTTTTATCAGGGCTTTCCATAAAAGTATTAAGCTCTCCGTTTTTAAAAAAGCCTTTATCATTAAAAAAATTATAGATTTTTAATGAATCTTTTTCTTGAAAATTCAGTCTAAAGCTTTTTGATAAAGAAAAAAGAAAAGTGATCTGGTTTTTGTCAAAATTAATAGACTTATTTTGTTTTACTTTATTTTTTTCAAATATAAAATGCTCACTCAATTGCCAACTTTTGAGTCCAATTTCTTTTGCAATGTATTCATCCAGGTTCATAATGTTAATCCTAATATGGTATTTTAAAAAAAACTAGAGAAAAAATTGAAAGATATTATCAATAATCCCGTCTCCAAGTATTCAGCTTTTAAACCAATAGATTTAAAAGATAGAACCTGGCCAAATAATCAAATTAAAAAATCTCCTATATGGTGTAGTGTTGATCTGCGTGATGGAAATCAATCTTTAATTGAGCCAATGGGATTAGAAAGAAAATTAAGATTTTTTTCTATGTTAATTGATTTGGGTTTTAAAGAAATAGAGGTTGGTTTTCCTTCGGCTTCTGAAACAGAATTTAATTTTGTAAGAGAGTTAATTGATAAAAACCTTATTCCCAATGATGTAAAAATACAAGTTTTAACCCAAGCTAGAGATCATTTAATTGAAAAGACTTTTGAATCCGTAAAAGGAGCTAAAAATGTCATCTTGCATTTATATAATTCCACCTCAACTGTACAAAGAGAAGTTGTTTTCAAACAAGATAAGGTGGGCATAAAAAAAATAGCGACTGACGGCGCTAAATTGGTTAAGGATTTAGCTGGTAAAAACAAAGAAACTAATTGGCAATTTGAATATAGTCCAGAGAGCTTTACAGGAACAGAATTAGATTATGCAGTGGAAGTTTGCAATGCTGTCAATGAAATTTGGCAACCCACCAAAGAGCAAAAAACAATTATGAATCTTCCTGCTACAGTTGAACTTTCAACTCCTAATATTTATGCAGATCAAGTTGAATGGATGTGTAGGAATCTAAAAAATAGAGAAACCGTTGTAGTCAGTCTTCACCCTCATAATGATAGAGGTACTGGTATTGGAGCAGCTGAATTAGGTTTAATGGCTGGAGCGGATAGAATAGAAGGAACTCTTTTTGGAAATGGAGAGAGAACTGGAAATGTAGATATTGTTTCTTTAGCTTTAAATCAATTCACGCAGGGCATAGATTCCGGACTTGATTTCTCTAATATCAATAAAGTTATGCGTGAAGTCGAATATTGCAATCAATTACCTGTTCATCCAAGACATCCTTATGCGGGAGATTTAGTCTTCACTGCCTTTTCTGGCTCTCATCAGGATGCTATCAAGAAAGGATTTGATGAGATGAGAAAATCTAATAGACCACAATGGAGGGTTCCCTATCTTCCTATCGACCCTGAAGATGTTGGAAGAAGCTATGAAGCCGTTATAAGGATAAATAGTCAGTCTGGAAAAGGCGGTGTAGCTTATATTATAGAAAAGGATCATGGATTGTCTCTTCCAAGAAGATTACAAATTGATTTTTCTAAGGTGATTCAAAAAATTGCCGATAAAACTGGAAAAGAACTCGAGGCTGATTTGATTTGGGAAACCTTTAATAAAAATTATATAAATATTAATGGAAAGATAGAGTATGTTGGCCATGAAATTACTTCTAAAAATGATTCAAAAGGTAGCCAAATAGACGAAATCATATTATCAATAAATGATAATGGTAAAAATGTGAGTATCTCAGGTTCTGGAAATGGCCCTATAGATTCTTTTATAAACGCCATGGCTAGTTATTTAAAACTAAATATCAAAGTATCAGATTATCATCAACATGCTATTTCTTCAGGTTCTGATGCTTCTGCAGCAGCTTATATTGAATTGGATGTTAATAAGAATACTGTCTGGGGAATTGGAATAGATTCAAATACTGTTATAGCTTCTTTCAAAGCAATAATAAGCGGCCTTAATAAATCAAATTAAAGGCGTCGCTTCCAAAAATCCTTTTTTTATGCTCAAGCTAACTGAGCCTTTTTTATTCTTAGTTCCCCATAATAGCTTTGGTTCTTTTGCTTTAGATGCAAATAAGAATTTCCCTAAAATTTCATCTAAAACTTTAGAATTTGGAGAGTTTAAATTAAGACTGTCTATCCAATATAAGATAATATTTTTTTGCCTTTGAAGAGAAAGCTTTAAAAGTTTTGAAATATTAATTTTATTTATATTTTTTTTATCAACTACCTTAGACAGGTCTTCTTTAGATTGCTCCAATATAACTTCATAAGATTCTTTTGAATTCATAATAAATTTAATTAAATTTTTTCTATACGACGGCCACCTTTTTTCAATTACTGGCAAAATTAAGTTTCTAATATAATTCCTATCAAAAGAATTATCATCATTTGACTCATCATGAATAAATTTCAAAAGTTTTGTTTTTGCAATAAGATTTAAATTTTCTTTCTGCAGAGATAATAAAGGTCTAGCTATATCTCCCTTCCCCAGCTTTCTATTTATAGGAATTGATCTAGCTCCTTTTGTACCCGATCCTCTTAACAATCGTAAAACTAAAGTTTCTATATTGTCATCTTCATGATGACCCATAAATAATCTACCTCCCTTTGAAAGTTTTTTTTCAAAAATTTCATATCGTTTCTTTCTTAGCTGTTCTTCGATGCTAGCTCCTTTGATCTTAGAAAAATCTATATTAAATATTAAAAGGTCGATATCTTTAGATTTACAGAAATCTTTGCAATGTTTTTCCCATTTTTTAGAGTTTTTTGAATAATTATGATTGATGTGAATAGCTTTTAACTTTAGTGTTTTTTTTTGCTTTAAAAGGTCATTAGCTTCGGAAAGTAATACAGTCGAATCAAGTCCTCCGCTATATGCCACAAAGTATTCTTTTATTTCTTCTTCAATAAAAGGATCTATAAATTTTGCTAAAGATCTCAACTTTTAAATAGACCCATATGACATGATTTTTTCATATCTTTTTTTCAGTAGATCTAATATATCCATGTCACTAAACATTTTTAATTTTTTATCTATTTCATTACTTATAGATAATGAAATACCACCTAAATCTCTATGAGCTCCACCAAGAGGTTCAGTAATTACCTCATCTATTAAACCTAATTTTTGAAGATTCTTAGCATCTACTTTCATTGCCTCTGCTGCATCTTTTGCTTTAGTTCCGTCTCTCCAAACTATAGACGCACATGCCTCAGGCGATGCAACCGCATAGATAGAATGCTCTAACATACAAACATGGTCTCCCACACCTATAGCTAGCGCACCTCCTGACCCTCCTTCTCCTGTTATAAAGACAATAACCGGAGTTTTTAAATTAGAAAGTAAGCTTAGGTTTTTTGCTATGGCTTCACTCATGCCTCTTTCTTCGCTTTCAATCCCAGGATATGCTCCAGGAGTGTCAATAAAAGAGATTAAAGGAAGGCTAAAATCTTCTGCCATTTTCATTAATCTAGCAGCCTTTCTATATCCTTCAGGTTGAGCCATGCCAAAATTTCTCGATATTTTATCTTCAGTTGATTTTCCTTTTTCCTGACCTATGACCATGACAGGTTTATTCTTGAATTTGGCTAGCCCTCCAATGAGAGCATTATCTTCTCCAAAAACTCTATCTCCATGTAATTCATCAAAATCGGTGAAAATATTTTCAATATAATCTGAAAAATGGGGTCTGTGGGGATGTCTAGCTACTTGAACTTTCTGCCAAATAGATAAGTTTGAATAAACATCAAAGGTTAGTTTTTCAATTTTTTTACTTAGATCTAAAATTTCTGATTCTATGTTTGAATTTGAATCACCGGAACCCCTTAGCTTCTCTATTTTATTCTCTAGATCGCTTATTGGTTTTTCAAACTCTAAATATGTATATGCCATTTATTGCCTTGAGAAATAGTGTAAATCTATATTATCAATTCCGTAACTTTTTTTTAACTTTTTGATATTTTCATCATTTAATAAAATTTTAAAATCATCTAATATTTCTATATCTGCATTTACTTCCTTAGATGAATATTTCAATTCAACAGGGCATCCCTCAGAAGTATCTTCTAAAGAATAAGATTTTAAGTCCTTTATAAAATTATCTATTTTTTTTGAATTTTGGTGATCAAGGGATAAAGAAATTTTGTTGATGAATTTTATTCTAGCTTCTTCTAGAGTTTGAATTGAAGAAACCTTCATTTTTTTAGACAAACCTAGGTTTTCTCTTTCTTTTGAAGTTTCTTCTGTAACCTCTCCATCCACTATATAGATTTTTTCACTATCTAATGAGTTAGAAAGTTTTTCTAAGACATCTGCTGAAATGATTAACTCTATTCGATCAGATTTATCATCTAAAGTTGCAAAGACTAAAGGCCCTCTTCTGGTATTTATTCTTTTTTGAGAAATTAATACTCCCGCACATCTTTGGTTATATTTACTCTGACCTAAAGAAACAATTGGATCAGGGCAGAGCTTTCTAACTTCCCAAGAATGCTCATCCATAGGATGAAAGGATAAATAAAATCCTAAAGATGAAAACTCTAATTTAGAAACCTCTACGTCTGAAAATTTACTAGGCACAGAATTTTCTTCCATTTTCATCGAATCGTTGATTTCTCCAAATAAATCTTGTATCCCACTTTCTCTTGTTTCTGTTTTTTGTCTAGCAAATTTTAAAGCTCCTTCTACTTTCTCCAACATGACTATTCTATCTTCAGAAAAGCTATCCATTGCTCCTGATTTTATTAATGGTTCAATGGATCTTTTATCCACTCTTTTTAAATCAACTCTAGAAGTAAAATCATTTAAACAGTTAAATTTTTTAGCTTTTCTTTCTTCAATAATATTTTCAATGGCAGGTTCTCCCACTCCTTTTATTGCTCCTAAACCGAAAAGAATTGTTTCGTTATCTATGGTTATAAAATCCTTGACGCTTCTATTTATATCAGGGGGTAATATTTTAAGTCCCAATAAATTTATGTCATCAAGCAATAGTTGAATTTTTTCTGCGTCACCCAATTCTGATGACAATGCAGCAGCCATAAATTGAGCAGGATAATGAGATTTTAGCCAAGCTGTTTGGTAGGAAATCATTGCATATGCAGCTGAATGAGATTTATTGAACCCGTAACCTGCGAAAGTTTCTATCTGATCAAACAAACCTTCTGCAAACCTTTCTGATTTTCCTTTCTTAACTGCTCCTTCAATAAATATAGGCCTTTGTATTTCCATTTCTTCTGGAATTTTTTTACCCATTGCTCTTCTTAAGATGTCTGCTTGTCCTAAAGAAAAACCTGAAAATTCTTGAGCTAATTGCATAACCTGCTCTTGATAGATAATTACTCCAAAAGTACTTTTTAATACCTTTTCTACATCCTCATCACCATAACGCGTCTCTTCTTTGCCTTTTTTTCTGTTTATATATGTATCAACCATTTTCATATCTAATGGTCCTGGTCTGTAAAGGGCTACAAGGGCAATAATGTCTTCAAAATTGCTTGGTTTTAATTTAACTATGTATTCCTTTATTCCTCTCGACTCTAATTGAAAAACTGCGGTCGTAAGGCCCTTTTGTAGAAGCTCAAAAGTACCTTTATCGTCAAGCTCTAAAGATTCTATATTTATTGGCTCTAGTTCTATTTCATTCCTAGAAGCATTTATTGATTTAAGAGCTTTGTTTATAACAGTTAAAGTTTTTAAACCTAAAAAATCAAATTTCTGAAGTCCCACCGATTCAATATCTTTCATGTCAAATTGTGTTGCTAGTGTTTGCGAAGACTCATCTAAATAAAGAGGTGAAAAATCATTAATTTCTGAAGGCGCCATTACGACTCCAGCTGCATGTTTACCAACATTTCTAATAATTCCCTCTAGCTTTCTTGCCATTTCAAATATTTCAGAAGCATCTTCATCTACCTTGATTGCCTGTCTTAAATCATTATTTTCTGATAAAGCTCTTTCTAAAGTCATCTCTGGACTAAAAGGAATCATCTTTGCTAATCTATCTGCTAACCCGTAGGACTTGCCTTGGGCTCTTGCTACGTCTCTAACGACTGCTCTAGCAGCCATAGTTCCAAAAGTACAAATTTGAGCTACAGCATTTTTTCCATATTTATTTGTCACGTAATCTATTACTTTTTCTCTTCCGTCTCTGCAAAAATCTATATCAAAATCAGGATTACTTATACGATCTGGATTAAGAAACCTCTCAAATAATAAGTCATATTTAATCGGATCGATTCCAGTAATTCCTAGTGCAAAAGCTATCAAAGAACCTGCTCCGGAACCTCTGCCAGGGCCAACCGGCACTTCATTTTGTTTGGCCCAATTAACAAAATCTGCAACTATTAAAAAATATCCTTCATAGCCCATTTCTAGAATAACTTTTAATTCAAAATTTAATCTATCTCTATAAATTTGATCTAGTTTATTTAGACTAGGTAATTCTAATTTCTTTAAAATTCCTACTTCTGTTAATTCTTTTAAATATTCCGCTTCAGGAGAACCGGAGGGAGTTTCGAAATCAGGCAGAACATAAATATCGGTTTTTATTTCTAAATTACATTTTTTAGATAATTCATATGAATTACTTAATGCTTCTGGTAAATCCTTAAAGAGTTCATACATTTGCTCTGAAGATTTAAAAAATTGAGATTCTTGATAATCTCTAGATCTTCTTTGATCTCCTAAGACGTAACCTGACTGAATACACACTCTAGTTTCATGAGCCTCAAAATCACTTTTCTCCAGAAATCTAACTTGGTTTGTTGCTACTACAGGAATAGATAATTCATGAGCTATTTCAATAATTCCTTGATTGCATATTTCTTCTTGATCTCTTCCGATTCTAGAAATTTGTAAGAAAAGATTATCTTTATATATATTTCTCAGGTAATTAATCTGTTTAGTAGCGATATCATTTTTTCCGGAAATTATAGATTTTCCGATTTGGCTATCAAGACTTCCGGTTATAGCAATTAAGTCTGACGAAAAACTTTCGAGAAAACTTACTTCTAATTGAGGGTCTCCATTAATTTTTCCATCAGTATGAGCCTTAGAAATAAGGCGAATAAGATTCTTGTATCCATTGTGATTCTTAGCTATGAATTGAATACTTCCAGAATCAGAGTTTTTTCCAGATAAAATAAAATCTGAACTGCAAATAGGCTTTATTCCTTTTTTTCTTAGAGCTTTATAAAATTTTATATACCCAAAAAGATTAGATAAATCTGATATTGCTAAACTTTCAAAGTTTAGTTCCTCAGCTTTATCTGCCAGTTCATTTATCCTAATTAGACCATCCTGAATTGAATATTCAGTATGAAGGTTTAGATGAGTAAATTTTTCCATTAAATATTTTTCACTGGAGAAAATGTTTTTCGATGCTCTTTCATAATTCCAAAAGATTTTAAAGCATCTAAGTGTTTTTTTGTCGGATAACCTTTATGAAGGTTAAAAAAATAATTTGGATATTTTTTATGGAGATCATCCATTAACTCATCTCTATAAACTTTTGCAACTATGGATGCCGCCATTACCTCATTGATAAAGCCATCTGCTTTGATTATTGCTTCACATGGATATTCTGTTTCGATTTTATCTTTGCCATCCACTATTACTTTAAGATTTTTGGATTTTAATTTTTCTAAAGATTTCTTCATTGCTAATAAGGAAGCTTCTCTTATATTAATTTTATCTATAATTTTTGAAGATACTATTCCGATTGAAAATTCTATGCATTTATCTTTTATTTCTGCTGAAATAATTTCTCTATGATATTTAGAAAGTTTTTTTGAGTCCTTTAATAAAGATATCCTAGAACTTCCCAAAATTACTGATGCGGCTACTACGGGTCCTGCAATGGAACCTCTTCCCACCTCATCTATCCCTACAATTAATTCTTTCAAACTGTATTCATTATATTTTTTATGGGTTTAATAAATTTTTCTTCATCTTCATTTTTTAGAGTTTTATGAATTTCACGAAAACTATCAATCATTTGCTCATTGGATGAAGAGACTAATTTGTTTAGTTGATTGCAAATATTTTCTACAGATACATTTTTTTGTCTTAATTCTGGAATAATTTTTTTATTAGCCAGTATGTTTGGTAGAGAAATAAACTCAATATTCAATAAACTAGAAAGAATTAGATTGCTAAAAGTATTACTTTTATATAAAACACAGCAAGGAGTTTTACTAAATAAGGCTTCTATAGAGGCTGTTCCGGATGCTATCAGAGCATAATCTGAAGCGCGCAAAACATCCCTGGTTACTCCTCTTTTTATAATTATATTTTCAGAATTAGAAAATTCTTTAGACTCTATTCTTGATTCGTTTGTTAAAGATAGTACAAATTTAAAATCTGGACGCTTCTCTTTAAACTCCTTCGCAACATCAATCAATAATCCTAGGTGATGTTTTAATTCTGATTTTCTGCTTCCTGGAAGCAAAGCTACATATTTTTCATTCGAATTCCATTTCATATTTTCTTTAGCTCTATCTTTATCAAGCTCTAAATCAAATAAATCAGCTAAGGGGTGTCCGGTAAAATTTGCCGAAACTCCCTCCTCTTCTAAAAGCTTAGATTCGAAAGGAAATAAGGTAAATATATGATCTAAATAATTTTTAAAATTTTTTACTCTTCCTCTTCTCCATGCCCAAAATTGAGGACAAACGTATTGAATGGTCTTAATGCTAGTTTTTATCTTTAATTTTTTTGCTATGCCTGAATTGAACGAAGGGCTATCTATACCAATAAAGATATCTGGCTTTTCTTGAATAATGTAATTTATGAGTTCTCTTCTTCTTTTGAAAATTTTTTTTAAATTCATAAGTGGATCAATTAATCCCATTACAGATAAATCTTCTATGGGAAATAAAGAATTAACACCTTCTTTCTTCATTTCCTCACCTGCAAGCCCTATGAAGATTGCTTCAGGAAATTGATTTTTTATACTCTTAATTAAGCTTGCACCAAGATAATCACCAGATTTTTCTCCAACTGATAAAGCGATTTTTAAACTATTCACTTTTTATCTAATTATTCCTCTTTTGGAATCTGATAAGGACCTTAATAAAATCTTTACTTCAGAAGTACTATTTAAATTTTGCTTGATTTCTTTAACTGCCTCACTGAATTGAATTTTTCTTAAATAGAGAATTTTATAAGCCTCTTTTAAAGCAATATATGAATCTTTAGATGAGTTTAGTCTTTGAATTCCTGTTGTGTTTAAACCTCTTGGTTTTGCAGGATTTCCACTTACTCTAACAAAAGCTGGAATATCCTTTGCTACAGCACTTCCCATAGCCGTAAAACTATACTCTCCTATATTACAAAATTGATGAACAAGAGAAAAACCTCCTAATATTGATCCTTTTTTTAAAACAACGCATCCTGCTAATGCAGCGTTGTTAACCATTACAACTTCATCTTCTATACAGCAATCATGTGCTATGTGGGTATAGGCCATAAATAAATTTCTAGAACCTATCTTTGTAAGAGAATTCTCTTGAATTGTTCCTCTATTAATCGTCACTCCTTCTCGAATTATATTTTCATCTCCAATTTCTAAAAAGGTTTTTTCCCCTTTATATTTTTTGTCTTGAGGATCTCCCCCTACTGAAGAAAATTGAAAGATTTCATTATTAAATCCTATTTTTGTTGAGCCTTCGATCACAACATGAGAGTGAATAACTGTTCCTTTTTTAATTTCTACCTCAGCGCCAATAACAGAAAAAGCTCCAATGGAGACTCCTTCATCAATTTTTGCATTTGAATCTATTATGGCTTGTTTATGAATCATTATTTAGGCCTATCAGCGCATAGGATCGTAGCTGAACAAACAAACTCATCATCAACATGAGCTTTACATTCAAATTTCCAAATTCCTCTCTTTTCAGATACTTTTGTTGATTCTAATATTAGTTTATCTCCTGGAACTACAGGTCTTTTAAACCTCAAGTTATCGGCTCCCACGAAGTAATATATTGACCCTTCTTCAGGAGTTTTATTCATAGTTGCAAATCCTAAGATACCTGAAGCCTGTGCCATAGCCTCTAATATCAATACTCCTGGAAATACTTCTTTATCTGGGAAATGCCCCATAAAATGAGGTTCATTCGTAGTTATATTTTTATATGCTTTTATAGATTTATTCAACTCTATTTCTGTAACTCTATCAACCAGCAAAAAAGGGTATCGATGAGGTAATAGTTTTTTTATTTCTTCTATATTCATTTTTTGTGTTCTCTTCTAATTTTGGCTACATTTCTTAACCAGCTTTCATGCTCCATTAATACTGGCGCTCCAGAATAAATGCCTTTATTTTTTAAAGATTTAGTCACAAAAGACATTGGCGTAATTGTAATATCATCTGCAATAGATACATTATCGACTATTCCACACCCTCCTCCTATTTTACATCTTGCTCCTATAATTGTACTCCCAGCAATAGATGTACTAGCTCCAATAATAGTGTCGTCGCCTATTTCACAATTATGAGCAATGTGTATTTGATTATCTAATTTTACGCCCGATTTAATTAAAGTCTCTCCCGTTGAAGATTTATCTATAGTACAGCCAGCTCCTATTTCAACATCATTTTCTAATCTTACATTTCCTAAATGCTCAATCTTTTTCCATTTAGAATCTTGAATGGCAAAGCCCAAACCATCTGATCCTAGAATTGCTCCAGCATGAACTATGCAGTTTTCACCAATCATAGTTTCTTCATAAAGCGAAACGTTAGAATAGATAATAGAATTTTCTCCCACTACAGAATTTTCTCCCAGAAATACTCCTCCACTAATAATCGCATTTTTTCCAATTCTTACATTAGCCTCTATCACTGATGAAGGTCCTATAAAAGCAGATGGATCAATTAAATTTTTATCTTCTACTATTGCACTCTTATGAATGCCTTTTTTATTTATTTCTTTTTTGAATAATTTAGTAGATTCAGCATAAGCCAAGTGTGCATTCTTAACTACAATACAGTTTGTATTGCATTTATCAGAAAACTCCTCAGTTAAGATAACTGCTGCGGCTTTCGTATTTTCTAACTGACTGATAAATTTTTTATTATAAAAAAAAGAAAGTTGATTCTTATAAGCTATTTCTAGAGGATTTATTGAGCTTATTTCTATCTCTTCATCGCCAATTACCTTTCCGTCTAGGTAATCAGCAATTTCTTTAAGTTTATAAGTTCGAAAACCCAAAACTTTTTTTATTTTTCCTTGTTTGCTTTGTTGACCAAATCAATAACTTCTGGAGTAATATTTATTGCAGTGTTTGAAACATCGTACGCAAGAAGAGCTTGGCTGTTGAAAAGCAAGCTTATTTTCTTGGCTTTAATGAGTTCATTCACAACTTTTTGCACATTAGGCATTTGATCGGTTTCTAGTTTTTTTAAGACTTCCGCCTCTAAGGCTTGAAGCTTTTGATTGGTATACTGAATATCTTGATATAAAGTTTGAGCAGATTTTCCTTTTTCTGCTTTTTCTTCTTCAGACATGGTCTTTCCATTTTTATTCAATTCTTCAGAAATACTTATTAATTCTTGTTGTTTTAGTTGGCCTTCTTCAGATAATTTTTTAAAATCTTTTGACTCTCTTAAGTCTTCAAAACTTTCTCTAGCTTGTTCAGTTGCTAAAAAAACTGTTCTGTAGTCTATGACAGCTATTCCTTCTAAAGCAGCAAATGATGGAGTTGAAAAAATTAACGTCACCGTTAAAGTTAAAAATATGTATATCTTCTTCATAAATCTTCTCCTTATGTAAAGAATTTAATTATTAGTTTTTGTATTTTACCTGTGTGTTAGAGATTATACAGAAGAATTATTAAAACTGATTACCTATCTCAAACTGGAATGTTTCGGTTTCATCAAATGCGTCATTATTCAACGGAGACGATATTGCAAAAGACATTGGACCTAAAGCAGTTATCCAAGTAAAGCCAACACCTAAAGAATACCTTAATTCGCTCAAATCAAATTCACTGCACCTAACCTCATAGGATTCACATCCATCGCTAAATACATTTCCGTAATCTAAAAATATTGAGCTTCTAACAGATCTTGAGTCTTCTAAAAAAGGAAGTGAGAAAATCATATCGAACCCTCCTTCTAATAGGTAAGCTCCTCCAGATGATCTATTTTCATATGAATAACCGCTACTGTAATATGCTCTAGGGCCTAGTGTGTTTTGTTTGAACCCTCTAACAGAATTAAGACCCCCTGCATAAAAATTTTGATAAGGAGGTGATTTTTCTGTATCTCCATAAGCAAATAGAGCTCCAATCTCGGTTCTTGCCGAGAAAATAAGATTTAAAAGAGTAGGAGTGTAGAATCTAAACTTATGAGTTAATTTCCCATAAGTTACATCACTTGGAGGGATTGCTATTGAGGTAGAAATTAAGTTCAATATCCCCGCAGTTGGAAATAAGCCTCTATTTAAAGAGTTTCTTGACCAAGTCGCTCCAACCGTTATTGCTTCTTGGGTAGCTCCCTCTGCAGCTATGTAATCTAATAATTGTTGTGAAGTATAAATATTAGTTTTTATTTTAGTTTGATCTAGTCCTAGACTTAAACTTAGTTGTTCAATTTCATTAATGGGCAAAACTAGTTGGGTTGATGCTCCTACTGCATCTGTACTATAAGATGCTGCGTTGAAACCTGAATAATCAGAAGTGGAATAATATGCTCCGTAACCAATGCCTATTCCATCAACTGTAAAATAAGGATCAAAGAAGTTAAATTGAAGATTGGATTGATAATCGCTTGAATTAATACCTATATTTATACTGTTTCCAGTACCAAAAGCATTCTTTTCTGAATAATTCAACCCTAAGCTAAATCCATATGCACCATAACCCAAGCTTCCGGCTATTGAGCCTGAAAACTCCTCTTCAACAGAAAATTCAACATCTACTTTATCTCTCTCTCCTGGCACAGGAACAGTCTCATAATTTACTTCTTTAAAAAATCCCAATCTATCTAATCTTAGTTTAGACCTCTCAAGCAAAGCATCTGATGCCCATGAACCTTCCATTTGACGCATTTCTCGCCTTAGCACCACATCATGAGTTCTGTCATTTCCATTGAAGTTAATTTTACGAACATATGTTCTTTGCCCTGCCTCAATAAATACAATCACATCCACATAGTTTTCCTTTTCTGTTTTTTTTGTTGAGGCATCTACCTCTGCAGATGCATATCCTTGATTGCTTAATAAATTAGTAATTCCATCTTCTGCATACGTTAAAGCTTCTTGAGAGAAAAAAGATTCTGGTTTTATGTATTGAGTAAATATATCAATTGCTACTGATGGAACTCCATCAGGAATATCTCCAGCATAAGAAACTTTATTCACATAATAAATTTCACCTTCTGAAATATTTAAAGTAATAAATATGTTTTTTTTATCTTCAGAAATTGAAACAATAGAAGAATCTACATTAAATTTTAAATAGCCCCTATTCTTATAAAAAGATTCTAAAATTTCTAAATCACCTTTTAAATTTTCTTTTGAATATGGAGTTTTTTTACTAAAAAAAGATCGCCACGTTCTTGGTTTTAACTTAAGGACTTTTAAAAGCTCTTGATCTGAATATTTTTTATTCCCAACGATATTTACCGACTTTAATTTTGCCGAAGAACCCTCATCTATTTCTATACTTAGTTTTACTCTATTTCTATCCAAATCTTCAGAAGAAACTATTACATCAGCCCCGTAACGCCCCTGAGAAATATATTGTCTTTCTAACTCTGAACTTAAATTTTCAAAAACAGACCTTTTAAATAAGGTTCCTTCATATACACCCGATTTTTTCAATCCATCTAATAAATTTTCTGTTTTTATAGCTTTATTTCCTTCTATTATTATTTCATCAATTGTCGGTCTTTCTTTTAAATTGATTAATAAAGCGCTTTTATCTCTTCCTAATTGAATGTCATCAAATTGACCTGTGGCAAAAATAGATTTTGAAACTTCTATTAAATCTTCCGAGTTTATTTCATCTCCTATCGTTATCGGTATTTCAGAAAAAATACTTCCGGCTGAAACTCTTTGAAGACCGCTTATTCTAATATCTTCTACTATCCAGCTATCCTCTTCAGCTAAAGAAAAGAAAGAGCACAAGAAAATAAATATAAAGATGTGCTTATTTATAAAAGAATATTTCATAGTTTTTTTAGAGACTTATTCTTGAGATGTCATTTACTAAAGCAAAAATCATTAATACAACTACTGCGGAAATTCCAATGCGATATGTAAAATCTAAAATTTTTGGTGAAATAGGAGACCCCTTCAACTTTTCTATTGTTAAAATTAAAATCTGACCACCATCAAGAATTGGAATCGGGACTAAGTTTATTACTCCTAAACCTATGCTCACAAAACAAAGTAAGAGCAAGAAAGAGTAAAATCCGCCATATATTATAGACTCCCCTGCAAACTGACCTATCATCACAGGACCGCCTAAGTTCTTAGGTGAGACATAACCTATCACCATTTTATACAAAAATGTAAAAGAATCTGTAACTGTATTGTAAGTTTGAGAAGTTGCTTTAAAAAAAGCATCAAAAACTCCGTACCTTTGCATTATTCTAGCTTTTTCTGATATTTTGTTTGAAGCAATAATACCTATGACCCAATTTTCTTTTTCCATCTCAGAGTTGAATGGCGTTATTGAAAAATTTTCTTTTATGCCATTACGTTCTATATAAAAAATAGAACTAAAGCCAAAATTTAAATTAATTTGAGATTTTATTTCTGACCATGAACTTATCTTATTGCCGTTGATGCTTAGAATTCTATCTCCAGCTCTTAAGCCAGCAATTTCTGCAGGACTTTCTGCTACTACCTTACCTATTATTGGCTCGATCGGAATATTAATTCCTATGTTGTACAAAAGATCTGAGGGCTCTTCGCCTTGTAACCATTCATTTATTTCAATTGAAATATTCTTTTTTTCTTCATTTGAAAGCAACAAAAAATTTATCTTTCCGGTCTCACCAAGTCTTCTAGCTAAAACCATTTGAGCATCAGCACGAGATACTACTGGTGAAGAATCAATTTCTAAGATTAAGTCATTTTCTTCAATTCCAGCTTCGTAAGCTGGACTATCCTGTGAAATCGGCCCTGCTAAAGAAGAAATTGTTGTGCTCCCATAAATATTGAGACATGTAAATAAAAAAATAGCCAATAAAAAATTTGCCATTGGGCCAGCAAGAAGGATAAGTGTTTTTTGATAATAAAGTTTAGAGGCAAAAGAAGCGTTAGATGTATCTTTTTTATCCTCTTCGCCGAGCATTTTAACGAAACCTCCAATAGGAAGAATTCTTAGATTAAATTCAGTATCAGATTTATCTTTCCAAGATTTAATTGATTTTCCCATCCCAATAGAAAAATCTAAAATCTTTACTTTAAAAAACTTTGCAACAAAAAAATGTCCTGCTTCGTGAACAGCAGTTATTGTCATTATTAAAAATATAAATGCAGTAATATATATAAGAGTATTCATATAATTTTTTTAATAAATTGTTCCGCAAGGATTCTCGTCTCTTTATCAATATCAATAAGCTCATCTATACTTAAATTCATTTTCTTATCTTTATTTAAAAATTCTTCCATACAGTATTTAACTGTATCAAATATTGTATTGAACGACGATTTTCCATTTAAGAAATAATCAACTGCAACCTCATTAGAAGCATTCATAACAGCAGGAATAGATTCTCCTTCTCTCAAAGCTTCTCTTGCAAAATTAATAGACGGAAAATCCATCTTATCAACATTTAAAAATTCTAATTTTTGGTGTTTTACTAAATCTAAAGATGCCACAGACGATTTTATCTTTTTAGGATATCCCAAACCATAAGCGATACTTATTTTCATATCTGGCTCAGATAAAACAGCTAACATAGAAGAGTCTTTTGTTTCTATCAAGGAGTGAACGATGCTCTGAGGATGAATGATAATTTCTATTTTATGTTCGGGTACATCAAACAACCATCTAGCTTCTATCAATTCTAAAGCTTTATTCATAAGAGAAGCAGAATCAATAAGATTTTTATTACCCATACTCCAAATAGGATGATTCTTAGCATCATCAATACTAACGTTTCTCAACTCTTCTCTAGACTTTCCTAAGAAAGGACCTCCTGAGCAAGTAATAATGATCTTAGTTAAGTCTTCTCTTTCAATACTTGATAAGCATTGATGAATTGCACAGTGCTCAGAATCAATCGGGATAACTTCAGCACCCGATTCTTTTGCTTCTTTCATTAATAATTTTCCTGCAACTACTAGAGGCTCTTTATTTGCAATAAGTACTTTTTTTCCAGCTCTTATAGCTGAAAGAATAGGTTTTAGACCTATCACGCCTGAAATTGCAGCTACAACTATATCTACTGAATTTCCAGATATAAAGTCATCTAAGTTTTGATAATTTGAATAATTACCTTCAAAATCATGCTTACTTTCTAAATCCTTATTGCTCGATAAAAAAATATTTTTAACTTTGTATTTTTTAGCTTGCTTTAAAATCTCTTGATCATTATTTTTAGCTACTAATCCAGTAACCTCATAAAGTTCTGAATTTGATGAAATTACGTCTAAAGTAGACTTACCTATTGATCCTGTTGATCCTAGAATTAAAACTTTTCTCATTTTAAGAGGGCTAATATTATAAAAAACAGAGGCAATACCAATAAATGACTATCTAGTCGATCAAGCATTCCACCATGCCCTGGGAAGATATTTCCAGAATTTTTTACTTCTGCAATTCTTTTAAGCTTGCTTTCTATAAAGTCTCCCAAAATAGAAGCAAAAATAGATAAAAGTAATAGAGTTACTAAAGGACCATTTGCTTTTGGAAGACCTCTTAAATAAATTTCAAAAATTTGCGAATAGACTGTAAAAAATAACAATAAAAATGTAAAAACTGATCCAAAAATCAAACCTTCTAAAGTTTTATTAGGGCTAGTTTTAGGAAAAATTTTTATTGAGCCAAAGTTCTTTCCAAAATAATAACAAGCGGAATCTGTAAAAACAGAAATAGAAATTGCAAATAACATAAGGCTTCTGCTTAGTTCATAAATTGGCATTAAAAGTATAGAAGTAAAAATTAATATTAGAGTGATAAGCGATGGAAAATAAGGCTTCTTTATCAGGAAAGATAATTCATAAGCTGCTGTCATTAAAATACAAGAAAATAAAAAATAAAAAAAGTAAGAATTAGTATAAAAAAGTGCTGCTAAACTAAAAAAAGCAATAATTAACCCTGTAAATTCTCTTTTAAGCATTTTTAATTTCCAGTTAAAACTCCGAATTTTCTTTTTCTTTCGGAAAATTCTTTTAATGCTAATAAAAAGTCTTTGTCTTCAAAATCTGGCCAAAGCTTTTTTGAAAAGAATAATTCTGAATAAGCAGCTTGCCAGAGAAAAAAATTGCTAATTCTAAATTCATCTCCTGTTCTAATTATCAAATCTGGATCAGGAATTTTTTTTGTTACCAAATATTGATCAATTATATCTTCATTTATTTTTTTAATTTTTTTTGAGTTTAGATCTTTGTAAATTTTCTTAAATGCCTGAGTGATATCCCATTTACCTCCATAGCTGACTGCAATGTTTAGCAACAAATCAGGGCTATATGCAGAAGTCTCTTTTTGTGATGTTTTTATTTTATTTATTAAAATTTGATCAAATCTAGATATATCTCCTATAAAGTTAAGTTTTACCTTATTTTTTATAAGATCTGGAGTTTGGTCATTAATAGCTTCTACAAATATTTTTAATAATCCTTTTACTTCTTTTTTTTCTCTTCCCCAATTTTCAGTACTAAAAGCAAATAACGTTAGCTCAGGAATTTTTTTATTAATGCAGAACTCAACTGCTTTCTTGGCTTTTTTGACGCCCTCTTCATGACCTTTATTCTTAGTGAAACCTTTATTCAGAGCCCATCTAGAATTACCATCCATAATAATTGCTATATGATTGGGAATTTTTGACATTTTTAAAAAAATTTTAGATTTCTAAAAGATCCTTTTCTTTTTCTTCAAGAAGATTATCTACTTTTTTAATGAAATTATCAGTGGCTTTTTGAATCATTTCTTCACCTCTTTTGAGCTCATCTTCTGAAATTTCTTTGTCATTTAAATATTCTTTTAGCATTCCATTTGCATCTCTTCTTTGATTTCTTATAGATATCTTGGAATTTTCAGCTTCAGTTTTTGCTACTTTTATTAAGTCTCTTCTGGTCTCTTCTGTAAGATCAGGCAAAATTACTCTTATTACGTCTCCCGAAGTAATAGGTTGAAGGCCTATATCAGAAGTCTGAATTGCCTTTTCAATTGAAATTACCATATCTTTTTCCCATGGAGAAATAGTCAAAGTTTTGGCATTTTCAACTGTAACGTTTCCTACCTGCTTTAACGGGGTCAAGTTTCCATAATAATCAACCTCTATTGAATCTAGTAAGGCTGGATTGGCTCTACCAGTTCTAATTCTTTGAAAAGTCTCTTCTAAGGCGGCTATGGTCTTAGCCATGCCCTCTTTAGCTTCATTTTCAGTCTCTATAATCATAAATCCCTCTCAAATATTAACTATTGAGTTGTTCCTGAACTTCTTTTGCAAAATCCTTTTTTTCTACTTCAATTCCTTCCCCAACCTCAAACCTAAAAAAACTAATTACATTATTTTTGGATTTTGATAGCAATGAGCTTATTTTTTCAGATGGATCTTTTACAAAGGGTTGATTTATTAAACTTACTTCAGACAAAAACTTATCTAATCTTCCAGAGACCATTTTTTCCATTATCTCCTGTGGTTTATCTGATCCGGCAACCTGTGCGGATATTATTTCCCTCTCCTTGGATAAAAGATCTGCATCTATATCTTCTGGATTAACAACCAATGGACTCGAAGCAGCGATATGCATGGCTATATCTTTACCTAACTCTTCATTTTCATTTTCTAGAGAAACTATAACTCCAATTTTATTGTTTCCATGGATATATTCTGAAACATATCCATCGACAATGTTTGCTTTCCTTCTAACAACAATGTTTTCTCCTATTTTTTGTACTAAGCTCTGTCTTTTTTTCTCTATAGATTCGCTGAGCAAGTCCTCTAAATTTTTATTAGGAGAGTTAAAACATATATCTAAAACATCTTGAGCAAAACTAACAAAATTTTCATCCTTAGCAACAAAATCTGTTTCGCAATTAATTTCTAAGATAATAGAATTATTAGAAGATTGATTATTTTTAGTTAAAATGATCCCCTCTACTGCAGTTCTAGAAGATTTTTTTTCAGCCTTCAAAGCACTATTTTTTCTTAAATTGGTTATTGCTAAATCTATGTCTCCACTAGCTTCTTCTAGAGCTCTTTTACATTCCATCATTCCAAGGCCAGTTTTTTCTCTAAGATCTTTTACATCACTCGCTTTGATAGTCATTTTTATAACCTCTTTGATTTATTCTTTAGATTCAGATTCTTCAGAGTTTTGATTAGCTTTTTTAGAAACATCCTCAGTAGATTGACTCTTATCAGCTTCTTCTTGAATTTCTTCATTGCTTTCTTTTTCAGCTAGAATTTCGACGTTTGTTTTTAATGCTTCTTCAGAAGGGTTGTCCATTTTTTCGGAAGCACCTTCTTTTGAAGCCTCTTCAACTTCGCTTTTCCTTAGAATTACTGGACCATCATTTTTGGAGCCTAGACCCGTTGCTTTTGAGGCTCCATCTAAACAAGCATTTGAAATAATTCTTGTTAACAAGGAAATAGACCTTATAGCATCATCATTTCCAGGAATTATATAGTCAGCACTGTCTGGATCTGAATTTGTATCTACTATCCCAATAATAGGAATTCCCATTTTTCTTGCTTCAGCTACGGCTATTTTTTCATTATTAACATCAATTATGAAAAGCGCCTCTGGAAGTCCGCCCATATTTTTTATTCCACCAATTGAACGTTCTAACTTTTCCATTTCTCTTCGTATTCCAAGAACTTCTTTCTTAGTCAGTTCATCGAATTTTCCATCTTCTTCTTGGTTTTGGAGAATTTCTAGTCGTCTTATAGAAGCTCTAACAGTTTTATAGTTAGTTAACATTCCACCTAACCATCTGTAATTAACATAAGGCATATTGCATCTTTCTGCTTCAGCTTTAATAACTTTACTTGCTGCCCTTTTTGTTCCTACAAACAGAACTCTATTATTCGATGCTGCTAACTGCTTACAAAATTCTACTGAAGGTTTTATTAGGTCAAGAGTTTTTTCTAAATTGATAATATGAACTTTATTTCTGTCTCCAAAAATAAAAGGCTCCATTTTTGGGTTCCAAAATCTTGTTTGATGGCCAAAATGCACACCAGCTTTTAACATTTGTTCAATGGATATATCCATGTAACGCTCCTTTTATATGACCTTTTGGCCGGGTTAATCCTCCTCGAGGCTAAGCATTCAACCGCTTTTTGAGCTATAGCGGCACCCAAACACTAATTCCTTTCGAGTGTGTAATAAGTCCGCATATGCGAACCGAAAGGAATTAAAACATAAAAACCTATTTGACCAAAGGTTTAAAAAGATATTTCTTGCATTGAATAAAAACCTGGTTTTTGAGTAATTATCCATTCAATGGCCTTTACGGCTCCTTGTGCAAATATTTTTCTATTAACAGCATTATGAGTAAAAATAATTTCGTCATTATCCAAAGAAAACTTAACCTCATGAACTCCCACTGATGAGTCATCTCTGATTGATTTAATATCTATTTCAATATTTAGATTTAAATCATTTTTAATAAAATGTGCTAAGTCTTTAGCTGTACCCGAAGGAGAATCCTTTTTTTCTTTATGGTGAATTTCTTTAATATTAACGCTATTGATTAGTTTATTGTTTTTTAAAACCATTAAAGATTTTTTAAATAGATTTATTCCAATACTTAAGTTGGGAGCAATTAAGATTGGTATCTTGCTACTATATTCTTTTAGCAGAATTATTTGATCTTTTGAATGCCCAGTGCTTGCCAAAATAAGTGGTAAATTATTTTTAAAACAATATTCTGTTAATGCATCAAAGTTTTCAACAGAAGATACATCTAAAACAACGTCAACTGATGAATTTATTTCGTCTAAATCAGAATTTAATTTTATTTTAGAATTAGTATCCAAAAAAGAGTCTAAGGGATGCCCTAAATTTTTATTACTAGAGGATGAAAGACCTCCTACTATGTTAATTTCCTCAAGCTTATCAATTTCTTCAGCTACTACCTTGCCAAGCTTTCCAGTAATTCCTGAAACTAAAAGGGATACTGACATTAAAAACCTTTCAAAAAATCTTTTGCGCTTTTTACCCAGCTATTTTTCATAGGCGAATTGTCTGAATCTAAAATTGATTCTTTAAATTTCTGAAGAAGAGCCGCTTGCTCTTTATTTAATCTAACTGGAACTTCAACTAACATTCTTACAAGTATATCTCCTTTTGAGCCTCCTCTTAAAGGCTTGATTCCTTTTCCATTTAATCTAAATAACTTATGACTTTGAGTTCCCTCAGGAATTTTAATTTTTACTTTTCCATCTAAAGTTGGTACTTCTATTTCAGCGCCTAAAGCTGCATCTGCAAAATTCAATGGAACTTCACAATATAAATGCTTACCATCTCGTTCAAAAATTTTGTGTCTTTTAACTTCAACTTGAATGTATAGATCACCGCTGCCATTTTTTCCAGCTTCCCCTTCTCCTGATAATCTAATTCTATCTCCTGAATCAACGCCCTCGGGAATTTTAACGGCAAGAGTTTTATTTTTTTTAATGTATCCGCCGCCTCCGCATATTGAGCAATTAGGATCATGCATTTCTCCCTCTCCTTTGCAATGAGGACAAGTTTGTTGCATAGAAAAAAAACCTTGCTGCATCCTGATGACACCTGTTCCATTACAATGACTGCAATGATTCCAAGTTCCAGAACATCTCTCATTTGTAGGAATATCAAGATTTATACTTGTTCCTTTAACAGCATCTTCAAGAGAGACTTCAACACTGTAACTTAAATCAGAACCTCTTTGAGATCTTGAGCCTCCAGATCTTCCAGAACCTCCAAAGATGTCTCCAAAGATGTCTCCAAAGATGTCACTAAATCCTTCTGCTGCTCCTTGAGCATTTGAAAACGAGGGATTTACACCATCATGACCAAATTGATCATAGGCTTGTCTTTTTTGATCATCTGAAAGAATTTCATATGCCTCAGATAATTCTTTAAATTTTTCTGAAGCATTTTTATCGTCTGGATTTCTATCCGGGTGATATTTCATGGCTAACTTTCTATAGGACTTTTTTAAGTCTTCTTTAGAAGTTGACCTGTCAACTCCTAGCACCTCATAGTAATCTCGTTTACTCATTTAGATGCCAGTATTAACTGTTTAATTTTTTTCTTCTTCTTTCGCTTCTTCTTTAACCTCTTCGAAGTCTGCATCAACTGCAGAATCATCTGAAGATTCTGACTCAGTTGGCTCACTCGAAGCATTTGCCTGTTGCTCAGCATACAGCCTTTGTGCCAACGAAGAAGATGCTTCGGCTAAGGCCTTGGTTTTATCTTCAATATCTTGCTTATCATCACCTTTCATAGACTCTTCTAATGTAGATATTGCTTCTTCTATTTGGGTTTTTTCGGCTTCCTCAACTTTATCTGCAGATTCTTCTAGTGTTTTTTTGCAGCCATGAATTAATGTATCCGCAGCATTTCTAGCTTGAACCATTTCTTCAAAAAGTTTATCTTCTTCAGCATTAGCTTCAGCATCTTTAACCATTTTTTCAATATCCTCTTCAGAAAGACCTCCTGAAGCCTGGATAGTAATTGACTGCTCCTTGTCAGTTGCTTTATCTTTAGCTGATACATTCAGGATTCCATTTGCATCTAAATCAAAAGAAACTTCTATTTGAGGCATCCCTCTTGGAGCAGCAGGAATACCATCTAGATTGAATAACCCTAACTGTTTATTATCTTTAGCTTGTTTTCTTTCTCCTTGCACAACATTTACAGTTACTGCAGTTTGATTATCTTCAGCAGTTGAAAAGATTTGAGATTTATTTGTAGGAATCGTAGTATTTTTTTCAATTACTGGCGTCATTACTCCACCCATAGTTTCTATACCTAGAGTCAGTGGCGTAACATCTAATAAAAGAATATCAGTAACATCTCCCGAAAGCACCGCTCCTTGAACTGCAGCTCCAATTGCTACTGCTTCGTCTGGATTTGTATCTTTTCTAGGCTCTTTTCCAAAAAAATCTTTAACTTTTTCTTGCACTAAAGGCATCCTAGTTTGACCCCCAACAAGAATTACATCGTTAATATCAGATGGGCTCAATTTTGCGTCTTTCAAAGCTATTTCAACTGGTTTTAAACTCCTTGCGACTAGACTTTCAACCAATGATTCTAATTTAGATCTAGTTAGCTTAATCAACATATGTTTTGGTCCTGAAGCATCCGCAGTAATATACGGAAGATTTATTTCAGTTTGCTGATTAGAAGATAATTCAATCTTAGCTTTCTCAGATGCTTCTTTTAGTCTCTGCAGAGCAGCTTTGTCAGTTTTTAAATCAAAATCTTGTTCTTTTTTAAACTCTTCTACTAAATAATCTATTAAAGCTATATCAAAATCTTCTCCTCCTAGAAATGTGTCTCCATTTGTGGATAAAACTTCAAATTGTTTTTCTCCGTCTATTTCAGCTAACTCAATTATAGAGATATCAAAAGTTCCTCCTCCTAAATCAAATACAGCTATTTTTTGGTCTCCTGTATTTTTATCTAATCCAAAAGCTAAGGCAGCAGCTGTTGGTTCGTTGATAATTCTCTTAACCTCTAAACCGGCTATCTTTCCTGCATCTTTAGTAGCCTGTCTTTGTGAATCATTAAAATAAGCAGGAACTGTAACAACAGCTTCCTTAACTTCGTGACCCAAGTAATCTTCAGCAGATTTTTTCATCTTCATGAGAATTTGTGCTGAAACTTGCTGCGGAGCTAACTCTTCTCCATTAGCTCTTACCCAAGCGTCTCCGTTATCTGCCTTTATAATTTCAAAAGGAGTGATGTCTGCGTCTTTTTTTACAACTTCATCAGTGAATTTTCTTCCTATGAGTCTTTTGATAGCATACAAAGTGTTTTCAGGATTAGTTACGGATTGTCTTTTTGCACTCTGGCCTACAAGAGTTTCTCCATCTGTATAAGCAACAACGGATGGTGTCGTTCTTCCTCCTTCAGCATTTTCAATTACTTTGGCTTGATCGCCTTCCATAATAGAAACACAAGAATTTGTTGTTCCCAAGTCTATTCCAATAATTTTAGCCATTCTAAATACTCCTTAAATTTTCTTACTTTCTCTAAGTAAGGGCATAAATTATAATTTCAAGGAAATTTTTCTATTTTTTGGTTACGACGACCATTGCGGGTCTAATAATTCTGTCTTTAAACTTGTATCCTTTTTGCACAACTTCTAAACAGATATTAGGCTCTAAATCCTTTGCCTCGGATACTGATATTGCCTGATGTTCTTCAGGATTAAACTCTTCTCCCTCAGGATCGATTGCATGAATTCCATTTTTTTCTAATGCTGATAAAAATTCTCTTACAATAAGTTCTATCCCTTCAGCTGGTATGGTTTTATTTTTTTGATCTTGATGCTCTAAAGTTCTAAAAAGATTATCTATAGAAGGTAAAAAATCTTTAACCAAACCCTCTGATCCATATAAACGAGCTTTTGTCATTTCTATTTGAGAGGTCCTTCGAACATTTTGCATCTCTGCTTGAGCTCTTAAAAACTTTTCTTCAAGCTCTTCTATAATTTCCTCTGAAGATTTTTCTTTCTCTTCAGTGCCATCTATTTCATCAGATAGATCAATATCTATTTCTTCTTCCAAATTTTCATCTAGGGAAACTTGATTTTCATTGTCTTTTTTAATCATTATCTTCTTTGGGCTCCACATACAAAACCAAACGATGATCGATCAGCTTATATCCGTGAGAATTAGCTACCTCTTCCTGCTTATCTTCAATTATTTGACTTGTAAATTCGATTACTTTTCCAGTTTTTACACAGACCATATGATCATGATGATCATCAAATTCTGGATTATTAGAAAGCTCATATACCGAATGGCCTGATTCAAAGTTTAATTTTTCTAAAATTCCAGCCGATTCAAATTGAGTTAAAACTCTGTAGACAGTTGCTAACCCTACCTCATCTCCAGATTCAAGAATCTTTTTAAATACATCATCAGCTGTTAAGTGTCTTTCAGTAGAGTTTTCAAAAATTTCTAAAATTCTTACTCTTGGTAAGGTAACTTTTAAACCAGCATCTCTTAAATTTTTATCTTCAGCCATAATAAATGTATATTACCTAATAAATTAAGTTATGAGTTCACGAATTTTACTAAAAAATATTATATTTTCACTAATTTTTTTCTCGGCGGTCAGCTGCTCAGGAAATCTGTTAGATAATTTTTATAAAGTGCCCGTTGCGCAAGGTAATATTATAACTCCTGAAATGATTTCTAAGCTTGAAGTTGGGTTAACTGAAATTCAAGTTAAATATATTATGGGTTCCCCTTCTGTATCGGATGCTTTTAATTCAAATAGATGGGATTATATTGGAAGCTACAGAATTGGTAGTCAGCTAGAAACTCAAAATCATTACACGCTTTATTTTGAAAAAGGAAAGCTTGTTGAATGGAAAAATAATATTTCCGAAAAGTAGTCTTAATAATTTATAAGATATAGGGAATAATTGCCTTTCTATCTTTCGGATAATCTTTAATATTTTTGTTGTTCCATTTGTGATTTGAAATTGCTCGAGGTAATAAATTAAATAAAGTCCATAAGAAAAATACAAAACCTGCAGAACTGTAAGTCATTACAGCCCAGCCTAGCCACTCTATGAGTTCTCCAAAATAATTAGGACAAGTTATTTTTTTATATAAAAAACCTTGAGGGATAAAATAGCCTTCATTAATTTCTTTTTTTTGTTTAATAATAATCTCATCTGATAAAAAATTAATTAGAAAACCTGTTAAAAATAGACTTATTCCTACAAAGAACGGTATTGAAAAGACCCAATCATCTGAGTAAGAGCTAAGAATAAATATATAAGTCCCTTGAAAAAAAACATTTATTAAATTAAAAAAAAAGGCAGAAAAAACAACCGACAAAGGTATTTTCTTTTTTTTCGACTCTGATCTTAAAGGCCAAAGAAAACTCCTATTGAAATAATGAAAACAAAATAATGAAGTTAAAGTAATGTGAGCTATGTTAGAAAAGTTTCCTGCTATCAAAAAAAAGATAAGCATTAAATAAAAAGCGGGAGATTCCATCAACATCCATCCAGATCTTGCTGAAATTTCTGCTCCCCATCCTTTTTCTATATGCCTACCGTAAGGGGCTGGTTTATAAATCAAATAACAGAAAGATAGAAAGCCAATGATAATCCAAATGGATAATAAGATATTAAAAGTGTTCAAACTATCAAATAAAGTAACTTAAAAAAATTATAGCAATAGCTATTGGAGCAACAAATCTTAAACAAAATAAAAATATTTTAAATAGAGCGTCTGAGATTTTTATTTCTTTTTTTACTTCTTCAAGATTTATAACCCATCCAACCAAAATACAAATAGCTAAACCTCCAAGAGGTAGCATTAAATTATTGGTAATAAAGTCCATAAGGTCTAAAAAATTAAAGCCATAAAATTTAGAGTTACTCCATATATTGAAGGAAAAAATACTTCCTAAACCTAAAAGCCAAGCGATACTTCCAAGAAAAATAACGCCCTGTACTCTAGAGAAGAAAGATTTTTCCTCTATCCATGCAGCAAAGGGTTCAATTAAAGATACAGATGAGCTTATTGCGGCTATGGAAATCAATATAAAAAATATAGATGCAAACATATTCCCCAATGGGAGAGCATGAAAAGCTACAGGCAAAGTCTCAAAGAGCAAGCCAGGTCCGGAAGATACAGATAGCTCGGGGTTACTAAAAACTATAGGGAAAATAGTCAACCCAGCTAACAAAGCTACAGAAGTATCAAGGATAACTATAATTAAAACAGTTTTACCTATTAGCTGTTCTTTTGGCATATAGGCCCCATAAGCCATAATAGCTCCCATTCCTATACTGAGAGTGAAAAAAGCTTGTCCCATAGCGCTAATCACCACACTGGAGCTAATTTTAGAAAAATCTGGATTGAATAAAAAATTAACTGCTGCAGACAAGTCTCCTGACATTGAAGAATATATACACAAAGCTACTACTAAAAAAAATAACGTTGGCATTAAAAGATTTATAGTCTTACCAATCCCTTCGATAACCCCTTTCCCTACAATAAAACAAGTTGTGACTATAAATAATGAGTGCCAAAAAAGCATTTTTTGGGGAGAGCTCACGAATTCTGCAAAATAATTGACTGAATAAGTCGCAGGGTCAACTTCTGAAACTGGGATGTAATTAAATATATAAGCTGCTGCTATTCCAGCAAAAACACTATAATAAGAAAGAATCATTAACCCAGCGAGTGCTCCAAGCCAGCCTAAAACTCTCCAGGAGGGGTTTAAATTAAAATCTCTACTTATCCTATTTATGGAATTAATAGGACTTTTTCTTCCGTATCTTCCAATATAAGTCTCAGCCATCATTACTGGTAAGCCAATAAGCAAAATACATAAAAGATATATTAGAACAAATGCTCCCCCGCCATTTGTTCCAGTCATGTATGGAAACTTCCATATATTTCCTAAACCGACTGCTGAACCAGCAGCTGCTAATATAAATGTCCAATTTCCTTGCCAGATTCTGTTTTTATCCATTGATTAAGATCGTTCTTATTAAATTCTATTTAGATATACTAACCTAATGTCTAAAGACAAAAAAATAAATCCTAGGCCTGTAATCGATAATAGGCAAGCTCGCTTTAACTTTGAATTATCTGAAGATTTTGAGGCGGGTATAGCTTTGTCTGGTTGGGAGGTAAAAGCTATTAGATTAGGTAGCGTTGATATGAAGGATAGTTACGTGCTGATGAAAGAAGGAGAAGCTTGGATAATAGGCTTGAAAATAACTCCTAATAAAGAAGTTACCTTTCAAGTAGATCAAAATAGAACTAGAAAATTACTTTTGACTAAAAATGAATTATCAAAAATATTTAAAGCAACTCAAGAAAAAGGTTTAACCTGCGTACCCACTAAACTTTTTTGGAAAACTAATTTAGTAAAAATTAAAATTTCTTTAGGAAAAGGTAAAACAAAATATGATAAGAGAGAAACTCTTAAGAGAAAAGAATGGGATAAAGAAAAAGCTAAAATTTCTAAACTTTCTAGCAAATTTCAATAAATTCTTTACAATATTATTCCGCTTATGGGGGCGAAATGGATTAGACATCTATTTGAGAACCTGAAGGGCATGTCGAGCAGGTAACAAGCTCGTTAAAATAAGTTGCAAAACATTTAGTTGGCAATAAAGCAAACTACGCACTAGCTGCATAATTCGGCTAGCTTTCTCAACCTGATATCTATTAGGGTTTAAGAAGGTAATTTAATAGATTGCTTGAGAAGAGATGTCTAAGTTTTTCTCATTAAGATTTTTTAGACTACTTATAGTAAATCCTGCTCATCGGAGTTACCTTTAAGGAAATTAAAAGATGAAACTAAACATGTAGAACCGATGGGGATGGATCGATGGACGCGGGTTCGATACCCGCCGCCTCCACCATAGCTAATCAAATTAAACTATTTCTTTATATCTATCTAATAATTATTAATCATTAAGACGAATGGCTAAGACAATTGGCTTATTTAAGACATTCATCTTATAATCATATTTATGAATGAACAAGCAGCTGTAAATCTGGTTTTAAACAGAACTAAAATTAAAATTATCGAAGCTGCTGAAAGATTATTCGCTCAAAAAGGCATAGATAAAGTTTCAACTAGAGAAATAGCAAGAGAAGCTGGTCAAAAAAATCATTCAGCACTGCATTATCATTTTGGTTCTATAGATGAATTAATAAATGCCATTTTTGATTATCGGATGATTCCGGTAGATGATTACAGGAAATATCTTTTTGAGAAAGAATTAAAAAAAACAGACGATCTATCATTCAGAGATTTAATTTATATCTTGGTGGCTCCAGTAGCCGAAAAAGCCTTAAATCCCAGAGAAAAAAACTATTTTTTAATAATGCTCGCACAGCTTTTATCTAGATCAGAATGGAGAGATCAATATCTTGTTCATCAAAATAGGCAACCTTGTTCTAAGAAAATTGGTATGGAGCTTTATAAAAAACTATCAGATTCTATGGGTGAAAAAGTCGCTTTTGAAAGACTTAAGATGATGGGCGCTACTATAATGATTACAATCGCAGAATGGAATTTGGCAAGTCAAGATGAAGCTTTTAAAAAAGCTAGAAGCACTAACTCTTTGTTCTCAAAAGATTATATAGAATCACCTTTTTCTGATGAAGAAAAAATTGACGACTTGCTTGATTTTCTAATAGGAGCTATAACTCAGCCTTCTTCAACAAAAGCCCAAAAGAAAATCAAAATTTTAAAAGTCTAATTTATTTTCTAATTCGTTATAATTATTGACAATACTCTATAAAATCTTCATCATTCGCATCCGATGGCAAATATTCAATCAGCAAAGAAAAGATCTAGACAAGCTTTGTCTAGAAACATTTTAAAAAGTTCTCAAAGAGCTTCTGTAAGAACTGCTATCAAAAATGTTGAAGAAGCAATTGATTCTAATGATGCTAAAACTGCATCTGAAAATTTCATTTCGGCTCAAAAGTTACTAGACAAAATGGCTAATAAAAAAGTTCTTTCAAAAAATGGTGCTGCTAGGCAAAAATCTAGACTTAATAAAAGTATAAAGCTTCTCAATTCGAAGTAATTTTAGTTCCTATTTTCTTATTATTTAAAATATCTATTAAGACATTTTTCCTTCTTCCATTTGCAATCCAAACAGCATTTTTGTCATTTAAATAACTTTTAGCTGCTTTTAATTTTGTCTCCATGCCGCCTCTTCCAAATTTGCCAGGCTTCCCGAATTTTATTCCGTAATCATATAATTTATTTAAAATTATATGACTTAGCAGTTTTGCCTGAGAATCTTTGGATGGGTCGGTTTCATAAACTCCTTCCTGATCAGTAAGAATTATTAATTGACTTGCTTCTATCAGCTTAGCTACGCCACCGCTTAATTGATCATTATCTCCATGTTTAATCTCTTCAGTAGAGACAGAATCATTCTCATTGATAATAGGAATAGCTCCAAGTCCAAAAATATTTTTTAAGCTTGATTGAACGTTGTCCGAACGCTCACCATCTTTAAAATCTCCATGACTCATTAGAACTTGAGCCGCTAGTAAGCCATGAATTTTAAATTCCTTTTGATATGCATTTATTAATCCAATTTGTCCTACAGCTGATAAGGCTTGAAGCTTATCAATTTCAGTAGGTTTTTCGGCCATGCCCCAAACTTTCATTCCTTGTGCAATAGCTCCAGAAGTTACCACGACTATCTCAAAATCTTGCTCTATCAATTTTCTAATTTGGGTTGAAATTAACCTTATAAAATCTTCATCCAAAGTATCTTCTTTATTGGTTACTAAACTTGATCCTATTTTAATGACTACTAACTTATTCATTGTCTAATTCGCTATTAAAAGAAATTACTTTTGTTCCTATTTTTGAAATTAATTGATCTAATCCTAAACCAGTTAAAGCCGAGATTGAAAATATTTTATTATTTTTAAAGCTTTTTGTTACTACATTTTTTATTTCATTTTCCTTAGAAGGATCTACGTCATTTTTATTCAATAGAATCCACTGTTCTTTTTGAGCTAAATCTTCACTATAAAGTTCAAGTTCTTTATTAATGTTGTTTAAATTTTCTACGATCTGCTTATTATCAAATATAGAAATATCTACTAAATGAAGAAGAATTTTTACTCGCGATAAATGTTTCAAAAATTTAATTCCGAGTCCGACTCCCTCAGAAGCTCCTGGGATTAATCCTGGTATATCAGCTACAACAAAGGAATTAAATCCACTTTGAACAACTCCAAGATTTGGACTTAGCGTTGTAAATGGATAGTCAGCAACTTTTGGTTTTGCTGAAGATATTTTTGAAATCAAAGTAGATTTACCAGCATTTGGCATGCCAAGTAGACCTACGTCAGCTAAAACCTTTAATTCCAATTTTAATTTTAAATTTTCTCCTAGAGAGCCTTCAGTATATTTTCTAGGAGCTCTGTTCGTAGACGTTTTAAATCTTGCATTCCCTGAGCCTCCATGTCCTCCTTTAGCTATTTCAAGATTTACGTCATTTGAAATTAAATCAGCAATAATTTCATTTGTATTTTCATCGATAATAATTGTTCCAACTGGAACTTTTAGTATCGTATCTTCAGCATCTTTTCCATGTTTATTTTTACCTAAACCCTGACTGCCGTTTTTTGCTTTGTATTTTTTTTGCAACCTAAAATCTTGTAAGGTTGTTAAAGATTCGTCTGTTTCTAAAAAAATACTTCCTCCTTTTCCGCCGTCACCGCCGTCAGGTCCGCCCTTAGGGATATATTTTTCTCTTCTGAAACTCAAACAGCCCCTGCCCCCGCTACCAGCAGTTACCTCTATGAATGCTTCATCGATGAAGCGCATTTAATTATTTAGTTGCTTCGATATTTACAAATTGACGAAGATTTTTTCCTTTTTTAACAAAAGTTACCTTGCCATCACATTTTGCAAATAATGTATGATCTTTTCCAATACCAACGTTAGCTCCAGGATGGAACTTTGTTCCTCTCTGCCTAACAATAATAGAGCCGGCAGTGACTTCTTGTCCGCCATAGCTTTTAACTCCTAAATACTTAGGGTTAGAATCTCTTCCGTTTCTGGTACTTCCACCTGCTTTTTTATGTGCCATGATTAATATTTAATTGATTCAATTACTACTTTGGTTAAATTCTGCCTGTGACCTTGTTTTTTACGATAATCTTGTCTTCTTTTCATCTTAATTATTGTAACTTTAGGAGCTTTAAAATGATTAATAATTTTAGCTGTTACCTTAGCTCCTTTTAATAACGGAGAGCCAACTTCTAATTTCCCTTCTTTGTTTACAGCTAATACTTCTGGAAACTCAATTTCTGCGCCTTCTTCTGCTGAAATTTTCTCCAGCGTTATTATTTCGCCTTCAGCTACTTTGTGTTGTTTTCCACCACTCTTTATTACTGCGTACATTATATTTTCCTTTTAAGGATGGGCATGATATCTAATAAACTCTCCACTCGCAATCTTTTCAAATGCTGTAATATAAGGTTTTTAATATAAGAAAATGAAACAATTAAATAGTTACACTAAAGAAGATTTAATTAATTGCTCAAAAGGAGATTTGTTTGGTTTAAGTAATGGAAAACTACCGAATAATGAAATGTTAATGATGGATAGAATTACAGAAGTTAATTCTGATGGGGGAATTCATGAGAATGGATTAATCAAAGGAGAATTGGATATAAATCCTGGTTTATGGTTCTTTGGGTGTCACTTTACTGGAGACCCTGTGATGCCAGGCTGCCTTGGTCTAGATGCTATGTGGCAACTACTTGGATTTTACCTTCTTTGGGATGGTAATCCAGGAATTGGCAGAGCACTAGGGTCTGGAGAAGTAAAATTTTTTGGACAAGTTCTTCCGACAGCTAATTTAGTTGAATACGAGATAAGTGTTAAAAGAATTAGAAAGCAAAGTCTTGTTGTTGGATTTGCAGATGGAAATATGAAGGTAGATGGCAAAGAAATTTATACAGCGAAAAACTTAAAAGTAGGTTTGTTTAAAGATCCACAGAGCTTTTAGTTATGGAGTTGAAAAGAGCAGTAATAACAGGAATGGGGGCGGTTTCTTCTATAGGCACAGGTATCAAAGAAATAAATAAATCTTTAATAGAAGGGAAGTCTGGAATAAAAATAAATACAGAGTATCAAGAAATGGGCATGAAAAGCTTTATTTCGGGCTCTATCGATTTAAATCTTTCAGAGCTTATTGATAGAAAACTTCTCAGATTTATGGGAGAAACTGCTGCTTATTCATACCTAAGCGCTATAGAAGCTATAAGTGATTCTGGACTCCCTGATGATATTTTTGACTCTCAAAGAGTAGGCATAATAGCTGGTTCTGGGGGAGCTTCTTCTAGAAGCCAAGTCGAAGCTGCGGATATAGCTAGAGAAAAAGGCGTAAGAAGAATTGGTCCATACAGAGTTACTCAAACTATGGGTAGCACTGTTTCAGCTTGTTTAGCAACTTTTTTAGGCATTAAAGGTGTTAATTACTCAATTTCTTCAGCTTGTTCTACGAGCGCACATTGCATAGGGTCAGCTTGGGAACAAATTCAATTAGGAAAACAAGACATTGTCCTTGCAGGAGGTGGAGAAGACGAGCATTGGACTCAATCTGCTTTATTTGACGCCATGGGAGCATTATCAAGCAGTTTTAATGACACTCCTGATAAAGCTTCAAGACCTTTTGACAGAGATCGAGATGGATTCGTCATATCTGCAGGAGGAGGAATAGTTATTTTAGAAGAATTAGAGCATGCTCTAAATAGAGGAGCTAAAATTTATGGAGAAATAATTGGATATGCTGCTACTTCAGATGGAGAAGACATGGTCTCTCCTTCTGGGTTGGGAGCCAAAAATTGTATGCTTCAGGCTCTGAAAATGAGCAATCTAAAAGAGGTAGATTATTTAAATGCTCATGGCACTTCTACTCCAGCTGGAGATCCTGTTGAATTAGTTGCCGTGAATGAAGTTTTTGAAAAAAGTCCCATTATCGGTTCAACTAAATCCCAAACAGGTCATGCGTTAGGAGCAGCAGGTGTATTGGAATGTATATACAGCACTTTAATGCTCAAAAATAAGTATATTGCTAAATCATTAAATATTGAAAGTCCTATTGATGAATCTGGTTCTTTAGAATTAGCCAATGAGTATATAGAAAAAAAGGACTTCACCACCTTCATGTCTAACAGTTTTGGATTTGGCGGAACCAATGTCAGTCTAGTAATCAAAGAATATATAAACTCTTAAAAAGGAATTTCGTCATCTAATCCTTGAGGATTTTGATCATTCATACCCAAAGATTGACTTGGAGCTTGGTTTGAATGATCAGATTGAGTCTCAGAATTATTTTTTCCGCCTAACATTTGCATGTCTCTAGCAACTATTTGAGTAGAATATTTTTTTTCACCTGTATTTTTATCTTCGTAGCTATTAGTTTGAAGCTGTCCTTCGATATAAACAGACGAGCCTTTTTTTAAATATTGTCCAACTACTTCAGCCATCCTTCTGAAAAAAACAACTCTATGCCATTCGGTTTTTTGTTGTTCTTCGCCTGTGTTTTTATCTTTCCAGCTATCTGATGTTGCAATTGAAATGGTTGCAACAGCATCTCCACCAGCAGTAGTTCTTACTTCTGGATCAGCGCCTAAATTCCCAAGTAATATAACTTTATTAATTCCACTTCTTGCCATAATTTTTTCTCTTAAAAGGTGTTATTGTTCATTCTTTATCTATACTTATAGTCTAATCCAAAGTTTCTCATAAATGAAATATATAAATGTCAAAGGTGCCAGACAGCACAATCTTAAAAATATAGATATATCTATACCAAGAGATAAGTTGACCGTAATAACTGGTTTATCTGGATCAGGTAAGTCCTCTTTAGCATTTGATACTCTTTATGCAGAAGGTCAAAGACGCTACGTAGAGTCTTTATCAGCCTATGCAAGACAATTTCTGTCAGTTATGGATAAACCTGATGTTGATACAGTAGAGGGCCTATCGCCCTCAATTTCTATCGAACAAAAATCTACATCTCATAATCCAAGATCAACAGTAGGAACAGTTACAGAAATATATGATTATTTAAGATTACTGTTTGCTCGAACAGGTACTCCAAAATGTCCAGATCATGGAATTTCTTTAGAAGGTCAAAGCATTGATCAAATATCAGACAAAGTCTTAAAAGAATTTATAAGTAAAAGAGTTTTTATTTTATCTCCAATTATAAAACAACAAAAAGGTGAACATCTTCATCTGTTTGCAGACTTAAAAATGAGAGGTTATGTGAGGCTTCGAATAAATGAAAAGGTTTTTGATATATCTGAGCTTCCTAAATTAGATAAAAATAAAAAACATAATATTCAAATAGTAGTGGATAGACTTTCTTTAAAAAAAGAAAATAAAAGTAGATTAATTCAATCAATTGAAACGGCATTAGCTGAGTCAGATGGACTAGTAGAATTTATAACAATCGAAGATAAATCAGATGAATTATCTTTCTCAACAAAAATGGCTTGTTCGATATGTGGTTTCAGCATAGCTGAGTTAGAACCAAGATTATTTTCTTTCAATAGTCCTTCCGGAGCTTGTAAAGGATGTGATGGCTTGGGTTTTAAAGCAGAACTAGATATGCTCAAGGTAGTATCAAAGCCTGAATTAAGCCTTAATCAGGGCGCAATTAGAGGTTGGGATGCAAGTCATATGTACCGACATTATTTGCTTAGGTGCACAAGTGCACAATTTAATTTCTCTTTAGATGAGCCTTTTGAAGAGTTGCCAAAAAAAATTCAAAAAATTGTTCTTGACGGTAGTTTTCCTGAAGATGTTGATTTTAGTTATACGTCAAAAAGAGGAAGAAGAATTGAAACTATCAGACCTTTTGAAGGTGTTGTTAATAATATTTTAAGGAGATATTCGGAATCTGACTCTCCACTCATTAGAGAAGATATGTCTAAATTTATGACACAAAAGCCTTGCTCAGATTGCGAAGGATCAAGATTGAATGAGCAAGCAAGAAATGTTTTTGTATCAGAAAAATCTCTTCCCGCCATCTCTGAAATGACAATTGAAGAAGCGTTCAATTTTTTTGAAAGCTTAAATCTTAAAGGAGCTAAAGGAAAAATTTCCGAAAAGATAGTTAAAGAAATAAAAGAGCGTTTAAAGTTTTTAATTGATGTTGGTTTGAATTATTTAAATATCTCTAGAAGCGCTGAGTCTCTAAGCGGAGGTGAAGCGCAGAGGATAAGATTAGCTAGTCAAATTGGAGCTGGATTAGTTGGAGTAACTTACATTTTGGATGAACCCTCTATAGGCTTGCATCAGAGAGATAATGCTAAGTTGCTTTCGACTCTCGAGAGGCTTAAAGATCTTGGAAATACTGTCATAGTTGTTGAGCATGATAAAGAAACTATAGAAAGTGCAGATCATATTATAGATATTGGACCTGGCGCTGGAGAGCATGGTGGAGAGATATGCTTTTCGGGAAGTTATAAAAAATTAATGTCTGATAAGAATTCACTTACAGCCCAATATATTTCAGGAAAAAAGGAAATACATGTAGAAAAAGATAGCTTAGAGATAAATGGAAAGCAACTTGAGATTTCTAAGTGCTCAGGAAATAATCTAAAAGAAGTAAATTTAAAAATACCTCTTGGAAATATGGTTTGCATCTCAGGAGTATCAGGCTCAGGTAAATCAACTCTAATAAATCAAACACTATACCCTGCCTTAATGAATGAATTACATTCATCAAATCATCCTGTTAAACCGTTTGAAAAATTATCTGGTCTTGAACATATCGATAAAGTAATCGACATAAGTCAGAGTCCAATTGGCAGAACTCCAAGGTCAAATCCAGTAACTTATACAGGTATATTCACTCCTATAAGGGAAATTTTTTCAGAAACTCAAGACTCAAGATCTAAAGGATATAAACCTGGAAGATTTAGTTTTAATGTTAAAGGAGGTAGATGCGAAGCTTGTGAGGGAGATGGTGTTATTAAGGTTGAAATGCATTTTTTACCGGACGTCTATGTTAGGTGCGATGTTTGTGAAGGAGAAAGATACAATAAAGAAACTCTAGCTGTTAAATTCAAAGGGAAAAATATTTCGGAAGTGTTAAATATGACTGTAGAACAGGCATTAAATTTTTTTGATGCGATTCCAACTGTAAAAAGAAAATTAAAAACTATAACTGATGTTGGTTTGGGTTATATAAGATTAGGGCAGCCTGCTACCACACTTTCTGGAGGAGAAGCTCAAAGAGTAAAATTAGCAAAAGAACTTTCAAAAACAGCAACTGGGAAAACGTTATATCTTTTAGACGAACCGACTACAGGTTTGCATTTTCATGATGTTTCGCTTTTATTGAACGTTTTGCAAAAGCTAAAATCACAAGGAAATACGGTAGTGATCATTGAGCATAATCTTGATGTTATCAAGAATTCAGACTGGATAGTAGATATAGGTCCTGAGGGGGGAAAAAATGGTGGAAATATTATTGCCCAAGGAACACCTGAAGAAATAATGAAAGAAAAAGGGTCTTATACGGGTTTGTTTTTAAAAGATTATTAAGCTGTTTTTTCTACTTCAGGATTATCTTCTGAACTATCTAGAGAGTTTCTGCCTACCATTTCAATGAAAGCCATAGGAGCAGAATCTCCTGGTCTAAAACCCATCTTGATAATTCTTAAATAACCACCGGGACGGTCTTTGTATCTTGGTCCAAGATCAGAAAACAACTTTGCTACAGCAGCTTTATTTCTTAATCTAGCAAATGCAATTCTTCTATTTGCTACTGAATCGTTTTTAGCAAGAGTTATTAAAGGTTCTAGATGACCTCTTAGCTCTTTTGCTTTTGGTACTGTGGTTTTGATAGCTTCATTCTCTATTAAAGAGATTGAAAGATTTTTAAATAGCGCAGATCTTCTAGCGCTATTTCTACCAAATTTTCTTCCTGTTTTTAAATGTCTCATTAGCCTTCTATGTTTGATGGAGGCCAGTTTTCAAGTTCAAGGCCAAGTGATAATCCTCTGGCAGCCAAAATATCCTTTATTTCATTAAGTGATTTTCTACCTAAATTTGGAGTTTTGAGCAAATCAGACTCTCTTCTTGTTACAAGGTCTCCAATGTAATATATTTTTTCTACTTTCAAACAATTTGCTGATCTAACAGTTAGTTCTAATTCATCAACTGGTCTAAGCATGATTGGATCTACTGGAGGCGTTTCATCCTCTTCCTCTTCTTCTGTCTCAAAACCTAATTCAGCGAAAGCCATTAACTGTCTTTGTAAAATAGTTGCAGATAATCTAAGAATTTCTTCTGGGTCAATTGTTCCATTAGTTTTGACATCCAAAGTTAACTTATCTAGATCTGTTCTATTTTCTACTCTGGTATTTTCAACAGCATATGAAACAGTTTGAATTGGACAATAAGAGGCATCCAATTTTAATAAACCTACCTCTTTATTTTCGCCTTCAACATTTTCTTTTATATCTACGGGGTCGTATCCTCTACCTTTTTTAACTTTAATAGTCATACTTATTTTTCCGTCATCGGCTAAAGTTGCTATTTTATGATCTTGGTTTATCACTTCTACGCCTGCGGGCAGATCAAAATCTCCTGCTACCAAGTCTCCGTTTCCAGCTTTTTCTACTGAAAGCTCCACTTCCTCTTGATCAAATAATTTAACGCTCATTCCTTTGAGGTTTAGTAAAATATTTATTACATCTTCTTTTACTCCATTTATGGAAGAGTATTCATGAAGAACGCCATCTATTTTTGCCTCTATAACTGCAGATCCTGGCGTAGAGGAAAGAATAATTCTTCTTAAAGCATTTCCTAGAGTATGGCCGAAACCCCTTTCTAAAGGCTCTAAAACTATTTTAGAATGATTTACATCAATTTCTTCAACGATAATTTCTTTAGGCGTTAAGAAGTCTTTTATTACATCAAAGTTATCTGTCATTTATCTGTCCTCTTTTATATTTTTATAAAATGTTAAAAATTCTATCGAGAGTAAAGCTCTACAATATAGTTTTCATTTATTTCGGTGCTTAATAAATCTCTAGTTGGAAGACTATTAAAAGTACCTGAAAATTCTTTGTGATCTACTGATATCCAATCGCAGTCTTCTCTGGTAGTAAACAATTCTGCTGCTTGAGATATTCTCTTTTGACTTTTTCCTTTAGGGGTAATAGATACAATATCACCCTCTTGAAGCTGAAATGAAGGGATATTTACAATTCCTCCATTAACCATTATTGATTTATGATTTACTAGTTGTCTTGCTTCCGCTCTAGTGGAAGAGAATCCCATTCGATAAACTACATTATCCAATCTTGATTCAAGAAATACTAAAAGATTAGTTCCTGTTTCTCCTTTCTTTCGAGCTGCTTGCTTATAGTAGTTTCTAAACTGCTTTTCTAAAACTCCGTACATTCTTTTTACTTTTTGCTTTTCTCTAAGTTGAACTCCAAAGTCTGAAAGTCTAATTCTTCTTGCTCCATGAACTCCAGGAGGATTTTCTGATCTAATTTTTGATTCGTGAGATCTGTAACCGCTCTTGAGTTGAAGATCAGTTCCCTCTCTTCTAGAAAGTTTATTTTTTGGGCCAGTATATTTTGCCATTACTAAACTCTCCTTTTCTTAGGTGGTCTGCAGCCATTATGTGGAATAGGCGTTACGTCTGATATTTTTGTTATTTTTAATCCACAACCATTTAATGCTCTAACAGCCGACTCTCTTCCTGATCCTGGTCCTGACACTTCTACCTCTATAGAGCTTAGACCTAAAGACATAGCCTTTTGACCTGCTTTATCTGCAGCTATTTGAGCCGCAAAAGGAGTACTTTTTCTAGAACCTTTAAATCCATTTGCTCCAGAACTAGACCAAGCAATCGTATTACCTTGCTTGTCAGTAATATTGATGATTGTATTATTGAATGTAGCCAAAATATGAGCTACTCCATCGCTATAAGTTCTTTGAGTTTTCTTTCCTTTAGTCTGTAATTTAGCCATATTATCTTCTTATTGGTTTTCTTGGACCCTTCCTGGTTCGCGCATTAGTCTTAGTTCTTTGACCTCTAACCGGCAGTCTTCTTCTATGACGAATACCTCTATTAGTTCCAAGGTCCATTAATCTTTTAATGTTAGTGCTTATATCTCTTCTTAAGTCACCTTCAACTGCAAATTCAGCTACTACCTTACGCAGTTTTTCTAGATCAGCTTCATCTAAAGAACCTATCTTTGTATCTTGGCTAATACCTGTTTTTAAACATATTTTTATAGCAGTCGTTCTGCCTATTCCAAAAATATGAGTTAGTGAAACCCAAGCCTGTTTTTTATCTGGGATATTAACCCCTGCTACCCTTGCCATTTTATCCTTGCCTCTGTTTATGTTTAGGATCAGTAGGACAAATTACATAAATAACCCCACGTCTCTTTACGTGCTTACAATCTTTACAAATCTTTTTTACTGATGCTCTTACTTTCATTTAAATTCCTATCTTTGATAACCTTTTAAATTAGCTTTCTTCATTAACGATTGATACTGACTCGACAAAAGGTGTGATTGTACCTGAGCCATGAAGTCCATTACCACTACTACCGCAATTAATAATGAAGTTCCGCCTAAGTAAAAAGGAACATTTGCTGAGACAATTAAAAACTGAGGAACTAAACATACAATTATCATGTAAATAGAACCCCAAATTGTCAGTCTAGACATTACATTATCTATATATTCGATAGTATGCTCTCCTGGTCTAATTCCAGGAAGAAATCCTCCCGATCTTTTTAAGTTATCAGCCATATCTTTTGCAGGAAATTGAATGGCAGTATAAAAGAAACAGAAATAGGCAATCAAAGCTGCAAATACTATTACATACAAAGGTTGGCCAGGGCTTAAAGCTAAAGAAACTTCCTGTAACCAACCAAAACCTTCTGCTTGTCCAAACCACGTGCTTAGGGAGGCAGGAAATAAAACTAAACTACTAGCAAAAATTGCTGGGATTACTCCGGCCATATTTACTTTTAAAGGTAGATGAGATGCTTGACTCATACTCATTTGATTTGGAGCTCTTCTAGCATAATTTACACTTATTCTTCTTTGTGCTCTTTCAACCCAGACAATAAACGCTATAGCAAGCAAAGCAAAAAGGCCTATAAGAAGAAGTAAAATAAGGCTTATTTCACCTTGTCTAGCTGCTTCAAAAGATTGTCCCAATGCTCCGGGTAAGCCAGAAACTATGCTGGCAAAAATTATGAGAGAGATTCCATTTCCAATTCCTCTTTCATTAACTTGCTCTCCTAACCATACTAAGAACATTGTTCCAGTTACGAAAGAAATTATCGCTGTAAAAATGAAAGTAAATCCAGGATCAACAGCCATTCCTTGAGAAGATAAAGCAATAGCGAAACCCGATGATTGAAATATTGCTAATACTAGAGTTCCTAATCTTACATAAGTTGTTCTTTTTCTTCTGCCCGCTTCACCTTCTTGTCTGAAAAGTTTTTTTAAACTAGGTGTTGTTGCCTCTAAAAGATTCATAACAATAGCTGCTGTTATGTATGGGATAACGTTTAGTGCCATGATACTCATTCTTTCAAGAGCTCCACCAGAGAACATATTAAACAGCCCGAGAAGAGTGCCTTGATTCTGATCAAAAAGAGAAGAAATTTTGAGAGGATCTATACCGGGTACTGGGATGTGCGTACCTATTCTGTAAATAATAATCGCAAGAAGAACAAATCTAAGTCTAGACCAAAGTTCTTTTAAACCATCTGTTTTAATTCCAGAAGCAGCCATTTAACCTAACTCTCCTCCTAGCTTCTCTATTAATTCTGCTACAGATTTTGAAGCTTGAATGCCTTTTAACTTAACAGCTTTTGTTAATTCGCCGCCATTAATGATTTTTACTTCCTTGATTTTATTAGAAATTATTTTTTTTGACTTTAAAACTTTTAAATCTATCAAATCTACGTCTAATTTTTCTAAATCTCTTAATTTAATGTGGCACTTTGTTGGGGCAACTTTTGAGGAAAACCCGAACTTTGGAAGTCTTTGTTGAATGGGCATTTGACCACCTTCAAAACCAGGACGAACCTTTCCACCTGATCTTGCTTTCTGACCCTTATGTCCTTTTCCTGCTGTTTTTCCAGTTCCTGAACCTGCACCCCTACCAACTCTTTTGGAGGATTTATTGCTTAAAATTGCTTCTAATGAATTAAGTTTCATGATTGTTTCTCGATTACTTCAACTAAATGTCTAACTTTATTAATCATTCCTCTATTTGCTGGAGTATCAATTATCTCAACAATATGATTAATTTTTTTTAAACCTAAGCCCTTCACAGATTTTCGGTGAATTCCTCTAGATCCAGCAAGACTTCTAATCTGCTTTACTGAAATTAAATTTGTTTCTGATTTTGCCATTACATTAAGCCCTTCTTATCGCAACCTTTTCAGGTGATTCAATGCTAGCTAATCCTTTAAAAGTAGCTCTCACAACATTAATTGGGTTGGTAGAACCATATGATTTTGCTAGAACATCTTTAACACCGGCTAACTCTAAAACCGCTCTCATAGCACCGCCTGCTATAATCCCAGTCCCTGGAGACGCAGGTTGCATATAGACTAAAGCTGAGCCATGTCTTGCTTTTACGGCATAATGAATTGTGTTGCCGTTGAGCTCTATATTTGCCGTATTTCTTCTAGCACTTTCTAATGCTTTTTGAATAGCAACAGGAACTTCTCTTGCTTTTCCTCTTCCGAAACCTACTTTTCCTTTTCCATCGCCAACAACAGTTAAAGCTGTGAAACCAAAAATTCTTCCACCTTTAACTACTTTAGCCACTCGATTTACACCGACTAGCTTCTCTTCTAAAGCTTCACCTGATTGTTGTTCATAATTTTCTTTCATAATATTTCCTAAAATTCTAATCCTGCAGATCTAGCTGCTTCAGCTAAAGCCTTTACTCTTCCGTGATACTTATAACCTGATCGATCAAAAGCTACTTTTTTAATTCCTTTCTCAATTGTCTTTTCTGCAATGGAGGTTCCTACTTTTTCTGCTGATTCAGCATTACTTCCTATTTTTAATTTAAGATCCTTGTCTAAAGTAGAAGCTTGAGCAATTACCTCAGAACCATCAACGGAAAAAAGTTGAGCATAAATATGCTGACCTGATCTAAAAACAGACAATCTATTAGTACAAAGATCTATGCTCTTGGCTCTTAATTTTTTTGATCTTCTGTTTCTTGCAATTATTTTATTGGACATATTAAATACCTAAGCTTTTTTTGACTCTTTTCTGATTATCCTTTCACCAGCATATTTAACCCCTTTTCCTTTATAAGGTTCAGGCGGCCTAAAGGATCTAATCTTTGAAGCTGCATCTCCTAAAAGTTGCTTATCTATAGAAGTTAAAACTAATTCTGTATTTGTCGGAGCTTCAGCTGAAACACCTTCAGGCAAGTTGTAAATAACTGGATGCGAGTATCCAAGTGATAATTCTAAAGATGAGCCATTTACTTTAACTCTGTATCCAACTCCATTTATTTCTAATTTTCTTTCAAATCCTTTTAAAACCCCTGTCATTCTATTGATGGCAAGAGCTCTCATAGTGCTAGTAAGGGCTATGGATTCTTTTGTCTCCAATTTAGGGTTAAAAAGGATAGTTTCTGCATTTAAATCAACAGAAACTTGCTCATTAACTATTAAGTCCATTGAGCCTTTTTGACCTGAAAAAGATAATGTTTGGCCTTTCAAATCGGCAGTAACGCCTTCTGATATTTGAATAGGTCTATTAGTATTTCTAGCCATAATTAAAAAATTGTACAGATAAGCTCGCCACCGATATTTTTTGACTTAGCTTGTTTATCAGTTATTACTCCCTTACTAGTTGTTAAAATAGCCACTCCAAGCCCTCCTTTAACGCTTGGAATATCGTTACTTCCAAAATACTTTCTTAGACCAGGCTTGCTTGATCTACTAAATTCTTTTATCACAGGTTTGTCTTCAAAATATTTCAGAGTAATCTCAATATTTTGCTTTGACTGTTCTCCGGTGATTACTAGTTTTTTTATAAAACCTTCGTCCGACAGCACTTCGCAAATAGCTTTTTTTAGTTTTGAAGAACTAAAAGAGACCTTAGAATGCCCTCTTGACTGAGCATTTTTTATTCTTGAAATCATATCTGAAATTGGATCTTGTAAACTCATTTAATCTCCTTACCAACTTGCTTTAACTAATCCAGGAATATCTCCTTTCATTGCAAGCTCTCTTAATTTATTTCTCGAAAGGCCGAATTTTCTGTACACAGCATGGGGTCTTCCAGTAATTTGACATCTTCTTTGAAGTCTTACAGGACTTGAATCTCTGGGAAGTTTTTGCATTTTTAACATAGCAACTTGCTTTTCTCCTTCAGAAGCTTTGGAGTCACTTATTATTGCTTTCAAAGCTGCTCTCTTAGCAGCAAATCTTTGGACTGTTTTAAGTCTTTTATTCTCTCTTGCTATCATTGATTCTTTAGCCATAGTTACCTCAAGTTCTAAAAGGAAATTTTAAAGCCGATAAAAGCTTTAAACCTTCTTCGTTATTTTTTGCTGTTGTTGTTATACAGACATCTAGTCCTCGAATTTTTTGAACTTTGTCATAGTCTATTTCAGGAAAGATGATGTGCTCTTTAATTCCTAAAGTATAATTCCCTCTTCCATCAAAAGATTTAGGATTTAATCCTCTAAAATCTCTCTCTCTTGGTATAGCAATTCCTAGCAGCCTATCTAAAAAGTCAAACATCATGTTTCCTCGAAGAGTGACCTTGCAACCAATCGTATAACCTTCTCTTAATTTGAAGCTTGCAACAGATTTTCTAGCATTTGTTTTTATTGGCTGCTGCCCTGATATAAGTCTTAGTTCTTCAAGAGCACTATCAACTACTTTTCTATCATTGATAGCTTCCGCTCCAAGACCCATATTCAAAGTTACCTTTGAAATCTTTGGCACAGCCATAGGTGACTTATATCCAAGATCGGACATCAAAGAAGGAACAACTTTCTTATATAAAGATTTAATTATTGATTCACTCACTTAACTTCCTTTCCATCAGATTTAAAAACTCTTTTTTTTCCTTTTTCATTGTTTTCAATTTTAATTTTGTCTGCTTTTTTTGATTTCTTATTAAAAATTGCAATGTTTGATATATGTATAGGAGATTCTTTTTCTATGATTCCTCCTTGAATATTCGCCTGTGGATTTGGTTTTTGATGTTTTTTCACAATTTTAATTCCAGCGACTTCGCACTTATCATTTGATAAAAACTTACTAATAGTTCCAGTTTTACCTTTATCTTTGCCAGATATAACTATTACTTCATCCCCAGTTCTTAATTTATTCATTTAGATAACCTCTGGAGCTAGTGAAACAATTTTCATAAAATCTTTGCTTCTTAATTCTCTAGAAACTGGACCAAATATCCTTGTTCCTATTGGTTGCTTTTGAGCATTGATTAGCACTGCAGCATTGTCATCGAATCTGATACTTGATCCGTCTTCTCTTTTAATGTCCTTTCTAGTCCTAACAACAACAGCATCAGCTACTGCCCCTTTTTTTACTTTTCCAGTAGGGATTGCTTCTTTAATAGCAACTTTAATAACGTCTCCTACATGAGCATATCTTCTTTTAGATCCTCCTAAAACTTTAATACACATCACTTTTCTAGCTCCGCTATTGTCGGCAATTGTAAGGATTGTTTGTTCTTGTATCACTCTACAACTCCTTCAAATTTTTTAATGACTTCCACCAATTCCCAAGATTTACTTTTAGAAAAAGGCTTAGCTTCTTTAATTTTTACTTTATCACCAACGTTACAAGTATTATTTTCGTCATGAAAACTAATCTTAGTGGAACGTTTCATGATTTTTCCCAACAACTGATGTTTAACCGTTCTTTGAATTAAGGCTACTCTAGACTTATTACCAGAAAGGCTAACTACTGAACCAATCATTGTTCGATTTAATTTCTCACTCACCTTTAGATACCTCTGATTTTTGATTCATCAATGTTTTTAATCTAGCAATATCTTTTCTAGCTTCAGATAGCTTATGAGTTTCCTTTAAAGCCATAGATGAGTGCTTGAGTTTTAATTCTAGATAGTCTTGATGAAGCTTCTCTAATTCGCTTACTTTTTTATCTGATGATTTTTTAGCCATTAAACAGTTTTCCTTGCGATAAATTTAGTTGCTACTGGAAGTTTTGCTGCGGCAAGCCTAAAAGCTTCCATAGCAACCTCTTCTTCGACGCCTTCCATTTCATATAAAACTTTTCCAGGTTTGATTGGACACACATAATACTCAACATTTCCTTTCCCTTTACCTTGTCTTACTTCCAAAGGTTTCTTAGTTATAGGCTTATCTGGAAAAATTCTTATCCAAATTTGAGCCCCTCTCTTCACGTGTCTAGTCATAGCTCTTCTTGCTGCTTCTATTTGTCTAGAAGTAATCTGACCTCTAGATGTTGCTTTAAGGCCAAAAGTACCAAAATCCAAGGTATTGGCTCTATTTGAAAGACCGGTGTTTCGGCCTTTCATTTGCTTTCTGTATTTTGTTCTTTTAGGTTGAAACATAATTATTCTTTAAGATTTTTAGTTTTCTTTGAAGAGACTTCTCCTCTAAAGATCCATACTTTAACGCCAATTATTCCGTAAGTTGTATGAGCTTCAGCGACACCATAATCTATATCTGCTTTTAAGGTTTGCAATGGAACTCTTCCTTCTTTGTGCCATTCAGCTCTTGCAATTTCAGCTCCTCCTAATCTGCCTGCAACTCTTACTTTTACTCCTAAAGCTCCCTGTCTAGTACAGTTTTGAGCTGATCTTTTTATCACTCTCCTAAACATAGCTCTTTTTTCTAATTGAACTGCAATATTTGCTGCTACAAGTTGAGCATCTAAATCAGGCTTTCTTATTTCTTTAATATTTAAGCTAACTGGGACACCCATAATTTGCGTTAATTTATTTCTAAGCTTGTCTATATCTTCACCTTTTTTACCAATTATCATTCCTGGTCTTGAGGTATGTATTGAAACTTTTGCACTTTCCGAAGGCCTTTCTATTTCAACCTTACTAACGAAAGAATTATCTAATTCTTTTTTTAGAAATTCTCTAACAGCATAATCATTTAGGAGAAGTTCTTGATACTTATTTTTTTCAGCATACCAAGTTGAATTATGATCTCTTGAAATTCCTAAGCGGAAACCTATTGGATTAACTTTTTGTCCCATTTAACTGCTCTTGCTCCCTAAAGTTATGTTTATATGACAATTTCTTTTCTGAATTCTATCAGCCCTTCCTCTTGCTCTAGGTTGAACTCTCTTAAAAAGAAGTGCTTCATCGACGGTTATACTTGAAACAAATAAATTATCGACATCCAGTCCATTGTTATGCTCGGCGTTAGCAATTGCTGATTCAAGAAGTTTTTTTACATTTTTTGCAGATGCTTTATTGCTAAAAGTTAAAATATCTAAAGCTTTGCCCACGGCTTTTCCTCTGATTTGATCAGCTAATAATCTAACTTTAAAACCTGAAACAGGAAGTCTACTAAGCTTTGCCTTTACTTCATTCATCTTATGTTTTTCTATCTCCTGAATGCATTTTAAAAGTTCTTGTTTGAACGAACTCTCCTAGTTTGTGCCCTACCATATCTTCTTTGATAGAAATGGGTACATGAACTCTTCCGTTATGAATTGAGATTGTGAGACCTACCATTTCAGGCAAAACCATGGATCTTCTAGACCATGTTTTAATTGGTTTTTTATCATTGTTAGATGAAGCTTTTATAACTTTATCCATTAAATGATGATCTACGAATGGTCCTTTTTTAACTGATCTAGGCATTATTTTTTCCTTCTTCTAATTATAAGGGAGTCAGTTCTCTTATTGCTTCTGGTTCTGTAACCTTTGGTAGGCGTTCCCCAAGGCGAAACGGGATGTCTTCCTCCAGAGGTTTTGCCTTCACCACCACCATGAGGATGATCTATAGGATTCATTGCTACTCCTCTTACAGTCGGTCTAACTCCAACCCATCTTTTAGCGCCAGCTTTACCAAATGATTTTAATGAATGTTCTTGGTTAGAAACTTCACCGATTGTTGCCCTGCAAGAAGATAAAACTTTTCTAAATTCTCCACTTTTCAACCTTATAGATGCATAACCGTCTTCTTTAGCAACAAATTGAACAGAGGTTCCGGCGCTTCTAGCTAACTGAGCTCCTTTTTGAGGTTTAAGCTCAACACAATGGAGTGTTGTGCCGACAGGAATCTCATTTAAAGGTAACGAATTTCCTACGCTTATCTCAGATCCTGGGCCAGACTTAACTATACTGCCTACTTTCAATCCTTTAGGAGCAATAATGTATTTCCTTTCTCCATCTGCGTATAAAAGCAAGGCGATGTGTGCTGATCTATTAGGATCATATTCTAGTCTCTCTACTTTTGCAGATATACCATCTTTAATTCTTTTAAAATCAATTACTCTGTAATGGTGCTTATGTCCTCCACCAATATGACGAGTAGTTATTCGGCCATTGTTATTTCTTCCACCACTTTTTGACTTCGCTTCAGTTAAAGGAGCAAATGATCTTCCTTTATATAAATCTAAGCCAGAAGTAAGACTTCTAAATCTTCTTCCTGGTGAGGTTGGTTTTGCTTTTACTATTGCCATATTAATCTTGTGATATTTCTATTCGATCCTCAGCTTTTAATGAAATGTATGCCTTCTTCCAATCTGTTTTTTTTGTTAATTTACCTTTTCCGCCTCTTTTCATTTTTCCTTTCACATTGAGTATGTTTACCTTAGTAACATTTACCTTGAATTTTTTCTCAACAGCTTTTTTAACTTCTAATTTCGTAGCTCTCTGAGTAACTTTAAAAACATAAGTATTTGCATTTTGGCCTATCAAAGACGCCTTTTCAGTTAAATGGGCCGAAACAATTATTTGACTTGGAAATAAAGAGCTCATGTAAGTAACTCCTCTATTTTTGTCAAAGAATCTTCCGATATTAGAACAGATTGATATCTTAATAAATTAATAGGATCTAATGAGTTAACATCTAAAATATGAATATTTGATATATTTCTAGAAGCTAATTTAAGATTTTCTGAAAGTTCATTTACTATAATTAGTCCACCTTCAAATTTTAATTCCTTCATTAAATCCAAAAATTCTTTAGTTTTAGGATTTTCTAAAGTTATTTTTTCTGAAATAAAAATTCTATTTTCTTCTACTAAAGATGAAAAAATAGATCTCATTGCAGATTTATACATCTTTTTATTAATTTTTTTTGGATTCGAGCTTTTTGATCTTGCAGCAAAAGTAACACCGCCTCCTTTCCAGATAGGACTTCTTATCGTCCCTGCTCTAGCTCTTCCTGTTCCTTTTTGTCTCCAAGGTTTCTTTCCTCCTCCTCTGACATCAGATCTATTTTTTTGGGCTTTAGTTCCTTGATGACTGTTAGAGACAAAACTATTCACTAATTGAGTAACTAATTCTTTATTGACAGGTTGATTGAAAATAATATCTGAAACAGTAGAGGTTTTAGATTTTGAGTTCAGCAAAGGTAGATCCATGACTAAGCCTTAATTGCTGGTTTAATTATTACTGAAGAACCATTAGCTCCAGGAACTGCTCCATGAACCAGTAAGATACTATTTTCTTCATCAACTCTCACAACTTTTAAATTTTGAGTAGTTTTGTTTTCGTTACCCATGTGACCGGCCATTTTTTTTCCCTTCCAAACTCTACCAGGAGTTTGGCATTGACCTATAGATCCAGGTTTTCTATGTGCTAGAGAATTACCATGCGTGGCATCTTGAGTAGCAAAGTTCCATCTTTTAACTGTTCCTGCAAAACCTTTACCCTTAGAGGTTCCGGATACATCTACTAGTTGTCCCTCTTGGAAAAGACCTACCGAAAATTCTTTGCCTAGCTCAACGCCTTCTAATTCTGAAGAATCAATTTTAAATTCCTTAATATACTTTTTTAGAGAGATATTATTTTTAGAAAAATGACCTAACTTTGATTTGCTTTGATTTTTTTCTTTTTGGTCAATTGAGGATAGTTGGATAGAGTTATAACCATCAGAATCTTCAGTTTTAATCTGAGATACATAATTCGTGTCTACTTTAAGAACACTTACAGGAACAGATCTTCCGTCTTCTTCAAAGACCCTAGTCATTCCTTCTTTTGTCGCTATTAAACCAATCACTTTAAATACCTTATTTAGTTAATTCGTCTAGAGAAATTTGAACATCTACTCCCGCAGATAGATCTAACTTCATCAATGCATCTACAGTTTTTTCTGTAGGCTTTATAATGTCCATTACTCTTTTATAAGTTCTAATTTCGTATTGATCTCTTGCGTCTTTATCCTTATGAGGGGAAATAAGAATAGTCGTAAGTCTTTTTCTGACTGGCATTGGGATAGGGCCTTTTATAAGAGCGCCAGTCCTTTTTACGGTTTCGACAATCTCTTTAGCAGACTTGTCTATCAATCTATTGTCAAAGGCTTTAAGCCTTATTCTTATATTCTGGTTTTGCAAAACCTATACCTCAAAAAAAATACAAAATTGTTAAAGAACTTATTACTTAAATAAACCTTAAAATAGCTTTAAATAAGCAAATGGAGGGCAATTCTATGATTGGAATCAGGTAGTGTCAACCTATAAATTTTTTATAAGAAAAATAAAAAATTGCTGGCAATATTGCCACACCAAAAAAAGCCAAAGTTGAAGATGAAGATGCTAAAGCAGCTGCTCCTATTCCCGCAAAGATTATAGCTATGCCTATGTTGGCTGTAGACACTACTAATATAAATTTTAAAAAAGGCATTCTTGTAATACCAGCACTTAAGGTAGTTAATTCTGCGAAAGCTGGAACTGGGCGAGCTAATATGAGAGAAATAACATTAAATCTTTTGGCTGATTTCTGAGCACTTTGAAAATCCTTTGCTCCTATAATGTATATCGCTAGTGGTCTCCCTAAAAATCTGCCAACTAGATAACCAAATAAACATCCTAAATTTAACCCTATCCAAACCACGAATGAGGCTAATGACCAACCTAAACTGGCTCCCGCAAGAGTATTTGTAAGTCCATTAGGAACTGGAAGGAATACATCTGCTGCAAGAGCAATTATTACAATTAAAGAGGTTTCAAATAAATTACCCTGCGACCATACAAGAACTTTTTGGCTATATGAGGAAAAAGAGGTCTCTAGAAAAATTAAAGGCAGAATTAAAGAGGTAAATAGAACTATTAAAAAAAGAAACCATTTTACCCACAAAGGAATCTTCATAGAAAAATTATAAACTTTTTTTATTCCTAGCTTTTATTAATTATGGCTTCAGCCACATTAGAAGGAACTTCTGAATATTTCAAAGGTTCCATAGTAAAAGTAGCTCTGCCTTGGGTTGCTGACCTAAGGTCAGTCGCATATCCAAACATTTCTGCTAAGGGAACTTCTCCGTCTAGTACTTTTCCTGCATGAACGTCAGTCATACCAGAAACAATTCCTCTCCTTCTATTTAAGTCTCCGACCACATCACCCATGTATTCTTCTGGAGTCACAACTTCTAACTTCATTACTGGTTCTAATAAAGCGGGATTAGCTTTTAAAGCTCCATCTTTAAGAGCCATTGATGAGGCGACTTTAAATGCAATTTCGCTTGAATCTACATCATGGAAAGATCCATCATAAACAGTTACCCTAACGTCAATTAGAGGATAACCAGCTATAACTCCAGATTCCATTTGTTCTTTAGCTCCTTTTTCGACTGCTGGAATAAATTCTCTAGGAATAGTTCCTCCAACGATCTTATTAACAAATTGAAAGGTTTCCTTTTCATCTTCTTTTTCCTCTTCCGGAAGAGGTTCAATTTTCAACCAAACGTGGCCATATTGACCTTTACCTCCCGATTGACGAACAAATTTACCTTCCGACTCAATTGGTTTTCTAATTGATTCTCTATATGCAACTTGAGGTTTACCTATGTTTGCTTCAACATCAAATTCTCTTTTCATTCTGTCAACTAAAACATCTAAGTGCAGCTCTCCCATGCCAGAAATAATAGTTTGCCCAGACTCTTCGTCTGTTTGAACTCTAAAAGATGGATCTTCTTGTGAGAGTCTTCCTAAGGCAGTTCCCATTTTTTCTTGATCTGATTTTGTTTTTGGCTCTACTGCTACAGATATAACAGGTTCTGGAAATGTCATTTTCTCTAAAATAATAGTTTTTTTCAAATCACAAAGAGTATCTCCTGTAGTTACATCCTTTAATCCAATAACTGCGGCTATGTCTCCTGCTCTAACTTCAGATATTTCTTCTCTATTATTTGCATGCATTTGAAGCATTCTTCCAACTCTTTCTTTGGATCTCTTTGCTGGCGCGTAAACTGAGTCTCCTTGAGATAGAACTCCAGAATAAACTCTTATGAAAGTTAGTGTTCCAACGAATGGATCGGTTGCTATTTTAAAAGCTAATGCAGAGAAAGGCTCATCATCATCTGAATTTCTGGACTCTACAGTTTCTTCATCTTCTAAAACCCCTTGAATTGCCTCCACTTCAGTAGGAGACGGGAGATAATCTATTACCGCATCAAGCATCGGTTGAACGCCTTTATTTTTAAATGCAGAACCACAAATACAAACTACAATTTCATTATTTAAGGTTCTAATTCTTAACCCTGAATTAATGTCTTCTTCGGATAGATCTCCATCAGTGAGATATTTATCCATTAATTCCTCACTTGCTTCAGCCACACTTTCAAGCATTTCTTCTCTATATTTTTGAGATATTTCTAAAAGATCATCAGGGATATCCTTTTCTTCATAAGAGAGGCCTTTATCATCGCCATCCCAGTAAAGAGCTTTCATTTTAATTAAATCAATTATTCCAGAAAAATCATCTTCTGCTCCAATAGGCAGTTGAGTTGGAACTGCTATTGCTCCAAGCCTTTTTCTCATTTGATCAACAACTCTTTCGAAATCTGCTCCTGCTCTATCCATTTTATTAATAAAAGCAATTCTAGGAACTTTATATCTATTAGCTTGCCTCCATACAGTTTCTGATTGCGGTTCTACTCCAGAACTTCCACAAAAAACTACAACTGCACCATCTAAAACTCTTAAAGATCTTTCTACTTCAATAGTAAAATCTACGTGGCCAGGAGTGTCTATGATATTAATCCTATGTTCTGAGAAATTCTTTCTCATTCCGCTCCAGAAACAGGTTGTTGCGGCTGAGGTAATAGTTATTCCTCTTTCTTGTTCTTGCTCCATCCAGTCCATAGTTGCAGCGCCGTCATGAACCTCTCCTATCTTATGAGAGATTCCTGTGTAATAAAGAACTCTTTCAGTAGTTGTAGTTTTACCTGCATCTACATGAGCGCAAATACCAATATTCCTATATAAATTTAGTGGAACTTTTCTAGAACTCATATCAAATCCTTAAAATATTTAATTAAAATCTAAAGTGAGAAAAAGCTTTATTAGCCTCGGCCATTTTGTGCGTATCTTGTCTCTTTTTAACGGCTTCTCCTTTGCCATCAGAGGCTTCAAGAAGTTCATTTGCTAATTTAGTTGACATTCTTTTTTCTGATCTTTTTTTAGCACTTGTAACAAGCCAACGCATGGCTAAAGCCATTTTCCTTCCTGACTTAACTTCTAAAGGGACTTGATAAGTTGCCCCACCTACCCTCCTGGATTTTACTTCAACATGAGGACCCACTTGATCCAAAGCTTCTTCAAAGACCTCTAAAGGATCTCTTTTTGCCTTGGTTGAAATTTCTTCTAATGCTGAATATATAATTTTTTCAGCAGTACTTTTTTTTCCTCTTTCCATTAAATTATTCACAAACTTAGCAAGCTTTAAGTTCCCGTATTTAGGATCTGGAAGTATTTCTCTTTTAGGAATTGGTCCTTTTCTAGGCATTTTTCTTATTTAGGTTTTTTGGATCCATATTTAGATCTTCTTTGTTTGCGATCATCTACCCCAGTTGTATCTAAAGTTCCTCTAACGGTATGATATCTGACACCTGGCAAGTCCTTTACTCTGCCTCCTCTTAAAAGAACAACAGAGTGTTCCTGTAAATTATGACCTTCACCGCCAATGTATGAAATAACTTCATATCCAGAAGTTAGTCTGACCTTACAAACTTTTCTTAAGGCAGAGTTAGGTTTCTTAGGAGTCGTTGTATAAACTCTAGTACATACTCCTCTTTTTTGAGGAGAGCCATTCAAAGCAGGGACATCACTTTTGATTTTCTTAGTTTTTCTTGGCTTTCTAATTAATTGATTAACTGTTGTCATAATTTTGAATTGCGATTGTAAGTATCTAATGCTTATGGGTCAAATGATTATTCACTATCTTCAGATTTACTTTCTTCATTATCCATGGCATCTGCCATTTCAGATTCAAAATCAGAAATAGACACATCATGTTCTTCTTCTCGAACGTTGTATCCAGTTCCCGATGGAACCAATCTTCCAATGACTACGTTTTCTTTCAAGCCTCTTAATTTATCGACTTTCCCAGTAACTGCAGCTTCGGTTAGAACTCTGGTTGTTTCTTGAAAAGAAGCAGCTGAGATGAATGACTCAGTTGCTAAAGAAGCTTTTGTGATTCCTAATAACATTCTATTGAAATCAGCTGGAATACTTCCTTCTGCAATTAACTTTTTATTTACATTAACCACTTCAGAATATTCTACTTGGTCTCCGATAATAAAATTAGAATCTCCAGAGGATGTAATTTCAACCTTTTTAAGCATTTGTCTAAGGATACACTCTATATGTTTATCACTTATTTCAACTCCTTGAAGTCTATAAACATCTTGGATTTCGTTAACCACATAATCTGTTAATTCTTCAACTCCTTTCAAAGCTAAAATATCATGAGGGCTTAAAGAACCTTCACTAATAACATCTCCTTTATTAACAGTTTCACCTTCAAAGACATTTATACTTCTAGTTTTGGGTATAAGATTTTCAGACACCACTTCATCAGCACCTTCTTTGCCTGTAATGATTAGTCTTCTTTTACCCTTGGTTTCTTTACCCCAAGAAACAATACCAGTCATTTCAGCTAAAATAGCAACCTCTTTAGGCTTCCTTGCTTCAAATAGATCAGCTACTCTTGGAAGACCTCCGGTAATATCTTTAGTTTTTGAAGATTCTTTTGGTATTCTCGCTATCACATCTCCGACATTGATAGTTTGGCCAGCAGAGACATTTACTAAAGACTTTTGCTCCAAAACATAGTTTGCAGGTCTTTTACCGTTTGGCAAAAGAACTTCATTTCCTTTCCCGTCAACTATTGAAATAGTTGGCGTTAAGTCTTTTCCTGCAGCAGTTCTTTCTGCGGCATCTAGAACTTCTATGCTTGATAACCCTGTGAGACTGTCATCAACAACTCTAACTGAAATACCACTTTCCATATCTATAAGATTAGCTTTACCTTTAACTTCTGAAATAATTGGATGGTTTAAAGGATCCCAGTTGGCTATTATTTCTCCAGCCTTAACTGAAGCCCCATCTTTTATATTTAGTATTGCTCCATAAGGCAATTTATATCTTTCTCTTTCAGAATCATTTTCATCTAAGAGAATAATTTCAGCTGATCTAGACGTGCATACTGCTTTTTTATCTTTGTTTTGAACAGAAGTGATATTTTTATACTGAACAACACCGTCAAACTTAACTTCAATTTTATCTTCTTCTGAAGATCTTGAAGCCGCTCCACCTATGTGAAATGTTCTCATAGTTAACTGAGTTCCTGGCTCACCAATTGATTGGGCAGCAACAATACCTACTGCTTCTCCAGGATCTACGAGATGTCCTCTTCCCAGATCTCTTCCATAACACATTGAACATATACCAAAACTTGTTTCACATGTTATTGCAGATCTAACTTTTGCAAAGTTAATATTATTTACATCTAATTGCTCAGCAAGATCCTCATCTATCAGAGTGCCTTTTTTTATTTTGAATTCACCGTCTTTAGAAATTATATCTTCAGCAATTACTCTTCCTAAGATTCTATCCTTAAGAGGTAGAACCACTTCTCCACCTTCAACAATAGTTCTTAACTCCAATCCTTCATTAGTTCCGCAATCTTCTTCTCTAATAACTAAATCTTGAGCAACATCAACTAATCTTCTTGTGAGATATCCCGAATTTGCAGTCTTTAAAGCTGTATCCGCTAGACCCTTTCTAGCTCCGTGGGTAGAAGTAAAGTATTGCAAAACTGTTAATCCTTCTCTGAAGTTAGCAGTTATTGGAGTTTCAATGATTGAACCATCTGGTTTTGCCATTAATCCTCTCATTCCAGCAAGTTGTCTAACCTGTGCCGGAGAACTTCTTGCACCAGAATCTAAATACATAAAGACTGAATTGAAAGATGCTTCTTGCTCTTCTTCTCCTTCTTTATTTACAACCGTATGAGTAGAAATGGTATCCATCAATGAACTAGCAACTGTTTCGTTTGCTCTAGACCAAATATCAATAACTTTATTATATTTTTCACCTTGAGTTACCAAGCCTGAAGAATATTGTGCTTCTATTTCCTTTACCTCTCCCTCTGCTTTAGAAATAATATTTTCCTTATTGTCAGGAATAACACAATCATCTACACAAATGGATGAACCTGATTTAGTTGAGTATTCATATCCAAGATTTTTTAATTTATCAGCAAAAATAACTGTAGCTTTGAGGCCGCAATGCCTATAAGAAGTATTGATTAAATCTGAAACAACTTTGCTTGTTAAAGTTTTATTTACTTTTTCAAAGGCTAAACCTTCAGGAACAACTCCCCATAAGATAGATCTACCAACTGTAGTATCAACAAGCTCTAGCTCACCTTCTAAAGTTTTAATTCTGACTTTAATCTTTGCCTGGAGATCTACATTATTCGTATCATAAGCTCTCATTACTTCATCACAGTCTGCGAATATAGAACCCTCTCCTTTAGCGTTAATTCTAGATCTAGTCATATAATAAAGACCTAAAACAACGTCTTGAGAAGGATCGATGATAGGTTTTCCATTTGAAGGAGACAGAATATTGTTACTTGCCATCATCAACGCCCTACACTCCAGCTGAGATTCTAAGGTCAAAGGAACATGCACGGCCATTTGATCTCCATCAAAGTCTGCATTGTATGCTTTACATACGAGCGGATGAAGCTGTATCGCTTTTCCTTCAATAAGAATAGGCTCAAATGCTTGTATACCAAGACGGTGAAGAGTAGGTGCTCTATTAAGTAATATAGGATGTTCTCGAATAACATCAGCGAGAATATCCCAAACGACGGGCTCTTCTCTTTCAACCATTCTTTTAGCGCCTTTAATAGTTGTAGCCAACTCTAAATTTTGTAATTTTCCAAAAACGAATGGTTTAAATAACTCTAAAGCCATTTTTTTGGGTAACCCACATTGATGAAGCTTGAGAGTTGGTCCAACCACTATTACTGATCTACCAGAATAATCAACTCTCTTTCCTAAGAGATTTTGTCTAAATCTTCCCTGCTTCCCTTTGATCATATCTGATAAAGATTTTAATGGCCTCTTATTTGAACCGGTAATAGCTCGACCTCTTCTTCCGTTATCCAATAAAGCATCTACTGATTCTTGAAGCATTCTTTTTTCGTTTCTGACGATAATTTCAGGAGCGCTTAGCTCAAGCAGTCTTTTTAATCTATTATTTCTATTTATAACTCTTCTATAAAGATCATTTAAATCAGAAGTTGCAAATCTCCCGCCTTCTAAAGGAACTAATGGTCTCAAATCAGGTGGCAGAACAGGGAGTACATCCAAGATCATCCATTCTGGTTTATTTGTGGAATTAACAAAACCTTTAAGAATTTTTAATCTTTTAGAAAGTTTTTTTATTTTGGCTTCACTATTGGTTCCTTCAATCAAGCTAACTACTTCTGCAATTTCTTCCTCTAAATTCATCTCAGAGAGAAGAATTTTTACTGACTCAGCTCCCATTCCAGCATCAAATTCTTCGCCATAATTTTCAAGAGCTTCAAAATACTCTTCTTCATCTAGTATTTGACCTTTTTCTAAATCTGTCATTCCAGGGTCTGTGACAACGAAAGACTCAAAGTATAGGATTCTTTCTATCTCTCTTAAAGTCATATCTAAAAGCAAAGAAATTCTTGAAGGTAAGGACTTTAAAAACCATATATGAGCTACAGGAGCAGCAAGTTCGATGTGCCCCATTCTTTCTCTTCTAACCTTGGCTAGAGTAACCTCAACTCCACACTTTTCGCATACTACTCCTCGGTGCTTCATTCTTTTGTATTTTCCGCAAATACATTCATAGTCTTTGACAGGTCCGAATATTTTTGCACAAAATAATCCGTCTCTTTCTGGCTTAAAAGTTCTGTAATTTATTGTTTCTGGTTTTTTAACTTCTCCAAAAGACCAAGATCTGACCTGCTGTGGCGATGCAAGGCCTGCTTTTATAGCGTTGAAGTTATCGTCCGTATCTTGATTAAATAATTTAAGTAAATCTTTCATAAACTACTCTACCTCTTCAAAATCAATATCAATTCCGAGTGATCTGATTTCTTTTGTTAATACATTGTAAGACTCAGGAATACCTGGTTCCATTTCATAATTTCCATCAACGATGTTTTTATAAACTTTTGTTCTACCTGGAACGTCATCTGATTTAACAGTTAACATTTCCTGAAGTGTATGAGCTGCACCGTATGCTTCAAGAGCCCAAACTTCCATTTCACCAAGTCTTTGTCCACCAAATTGGGCTTTTCCACCTAATGGTTGTTGAGTAACTAAACTATATGATCCTGTTGACCTTGCATGCATTTTGTCTTCAATCAAATGATTGAGTTTCAAAATATACATATATCCTATCGTCACGGGTCGCTCGAAAGCATCTCCAGTTCTTCCATCAAACAATGTAGTTTGACCCGAAGTAGGTAAGCCTGCTAGTTCAAGCATACTTTTAATTTCTTGCTCAGATGCTCCATCAAATACTGGCGTTGCCATTGGCACACCAGTTTTTAAATTGCCGCAAAGTTCTTTAAATTCTTTATCATTTAATTTTGATAAGTCCTCGGATCTTCCTGTTGAAGAATAAACCTTTTCAACAAATTTCTTCGTTTCAGCTAAGTTATTTGCGGTATTGACAAGTTCTCCAATTTTTCTTCCGAGCTCTTTAGAAGCCCATCCCAGATGAGTTTCCATAAGCTGTCCAACATTCATCCTTGAAGGAACTCCCAATGGGTTAAGAACAACGTCTACTGGCTCACCATTTTCATCAAAAGGCATATCTTCTACCGGCATAATTACAGAAATAACACCTTTGTTTCCATGTCTTCCAGCTAATTTATCACCAGGCTGAATCCTTCTCTTAATTGCAAGATAAACTTTTATTACTTGCTGAACACCTGGAGGTAAGTCATCGCCCGAAATAATTTTTTTCTTCTTATCTTCAAATCTTTTTTTGAGAACGTCTTCATATGCTTTCAGTTTATCTTTAGCTTCTTTAATTGAATCATTCAGAGGCTCATCTTTCATTCTTAGCTTAAACCACTCTGAGGGAGCTAGTTCTGATAAGAATTCTTCAGTTAGAGAATCACCTTTAGACAATCCTCTTCCGCTTATAACTTTTTTTCCTAATAAAGAGGTTTTAAGAGAATTCAAGGTAGCTGACGAAACAATTTCGAACTCTTGATCAATATCTTTTTGAATATCAGCAAGAGATACTGACTCTATAACAGAAGCTCTAGAATTTTTTTCTAGGCCTTCTCTCGTAAAGATTTGTACATCAATTACAGTTCCATCAGCTCCGGAAGGAACTCTTAGAGATGTATCTTTGACGTCAGCTGCTTTTTCACCAAATATGGCTCTTAATAATTTTTCTTCAGGAGATAATTGTGTTTCTCCTTTGGGAGTTACTTTACCAACTAAAATATCTCCAGCATTTACTTCTGCTCCAATATGAACAATTCCGCATTCATCTAATTTAGATAAGGCAGAATCTCCTACATTTGGAATATCGCCAGTAATTTCATCTGGACCAAGCTTAGTATCTCTTGAAGTACAAGTTAATTCCTGAATATGAATACTAGTAAGTTTATCTTCTTGAACTAATCTATCAGAAATTAAAATTGAATCTTCATAGTTATAACCATGCCAAGGCATAAAAGCAATTTTGATATTTTGACCTAATGCTAATTCACCTAAGTCTATTGAAGATCCATCCGCAAGAATATCTCCTTGAGATACTTTATCGCCTTCTTGTACAATCGGTCTTTGGTTAATACAAGTATTTTGGTTTGATCTTGTATATTTAATTAAGTTATAAATATCAACAGCTGACCCAGTTCCACCTATATCTTTTAGATTTTTTCTTACTACAATTTTACTAGAATCCACTTTTTCAATTACTCCTGGATTTTTTGCTATTACACAATCTCCAGAGTATCGAGCAACAGTTCTTTCCATTCCTGTTCCCACAAGCGGAGTCTCTGTAGAAAGAGTTGGAACAGCTTGTCTCATCATATTAGACCCCATCAAAGCTCTATTTGCATCATCATGCTCTAAGAATGGAATTAGTGCTGCTGCAATTGAGACTACCTGCTGAGGAGATACGTCCATTAGATCTACGCGATCTGGATTCATTAACTCGAACTCATTTCTATATCTAACAGGAACTAGTTCTTCAGTAAATTTATTATTTTTATCTATTTTTGCACTTGCTTGAGCAATTACAAATTCGCCTTCTTCTATAGCTGATACAAATTTAATCTCTTCAGTTATTTTTCCATTTTTAACTTCTCTATAGGGAGTTTCAAGAAAACCATACTCATTTACCTTTGCATATACGGATAATGAATTAATTAAACCGATATTTGGTCCTTCCGGTGTTTCTATTGGACAAACTCTTCCATAATGAGTTGGATGAACATCCCTAACTTCAAACCCGGCTCTTTCTCTGGTAAGGCCTCCTGGACCTAAGGCAGAGACTCTTCTTTTATGAGTAACTTCTGATAAGGGATTATTCTGATCCATGAATTGAGATAATTGACTAGAGCCAAAGAATTCATTGATAGCTGCAGTTACAGGTTTTGCATTAATAAGATCTGATGGCCCAAAACCTTCTGTTTCTGCAACATTTAATCTTTCTCTGACGGCTCTTTCTACTCTAAGAAGTCCAACTCTTACTTGATTAGCTACCATTTCTCCAACGGATCTAATTCTTCTATTTCCTAAATGATCTATATCATCACAGTTCTGTTTTCCGTTTCTAATATCAACTAATGTTTTCATTACCTCTAGGATATCTTCTTTGGTAAGTGTTCCGTCTCCGACAAGCTCTTCTCTTCCAAGGCGTTTATTAAATTTCATTCTGCCAACACCAGAAAGATCGTATTTATCGGCATTAAAAAATAAGTTTTCAAATAACAAGGTAGCTGCTTCTTTTGTAGGAGGCTCACCAGGACGCATCATTCTGTAAATTTCTGCAAGTGCTTCTAGATTTGTAGCGGTAGTATCAGCCCTTAAAGTATCTGAAATATATGGGCCTGACTCCAGCTCATTGATATATAAGACACTAATTTCTTTTATTTTTGCCTCTTCTAAAGCAGACAAAGAATCTTCGTCAATCAAGGAATTACATGCAAATAAAACTTCTCCAGACGTTTCGTCAATATAATCCTTAGAAAGGGCTAAACCATACAAAGCGTTTTTTGGAAGTTCTAATGTTTTAATTTTATTAGATTCAACTAATCTAATATGTCTAGCAGTAATTCTTTTTCCTTGCTCAATAATAATGCTTCCATCTTTAGCAATAATATCTATTGGTGCTAGCCTGCCAACTAATTTTTGCGTATTTAATGAAAGAGTATAATTTCCATTTCTATTAACTGAATAAGACTCATTTTCATAAAACGTATCTAAGATTTCTTGAGAGCTAAGGCCTAGGGACTTTAAAAGAATAGAAGCGTAAAGTTTTCTTCTCCTGTCTATCCTAATATAAACCAAGTCTTTATGGTCAAATTCAAAATCTAGCCAAGACCCTCTATAAGGAATAACTCTTGAAGAGTATAAAAGTTTCCCAGAAGAGTGAGTTTTTCCTTTATCGTGATCAAATATTAATCCAGGTGATCTATGCAATTGAGAAACAACCACCCTTTCAGTTCCATTGATAACAAATGTTCCATGTTCTGTCATTAAGGGCATAGTTCCCATATACACCTTTTCATCTCTAGCACTTTTCAGATTTTCTTCGCCTGTAGATTTATCAATAAAAGTAATCCTGCACCAAATATGGAGAGGCGCTTCATATGTTCTGCCTCGTGGCAGACATTCAAAAACATCAAACTCTGGGTCGCCTAGTTCATATCCTAGATAATCTATCTTTGCATTTCCTGAAACACTGACAATTGGAAAAATTGATCTAAAAACTTTTTCTAGACCTTCATCAAGTCTTTTTTCTTTTTTTGTGGCGCTTTGCAGAAAATGTTGATATGAGTTTGTCTGCACTTCAAGAATATCAGGCAAAGCCATAACACTTGAAATTTTTTCAAAACTTTTTCTAATTCTTTTCTTTTCTGCAAAGGAATAATTTTCAGCCATAAATACTCTTTAGTTTATATTTTATTTTTTTACTTAAGTTCTACTTTAGCGCCAGCTTCCTCTAATTGAGATTTAGCAGTTTCTGCTTCCTCTTTATTAGCTCCTTCCTTAACTGATGCAGGTGCACCGTCAACGATTGCTTTTGCTTCTTTCAAGCCTAAACCAGTGATAGATCTAACCGCTTTGATTACATCTATTTTTTTATCACCAACTTCAGCTAAGAAAATTTCAAACTCACTTTGCTCTTCTACAGCTTCGGCTTCGCCGCCTGCAGCTGGAGCAGCGGCAGCAACTGGTGCAGCAGCAGTAACTCCAAATTTTTCTTCCATAAGCTTAACTAGATCTACAACATCCATTACACTCATTTCGGAAATTGCATCTAAAATTTCTTCTTTTGATATAGCCATTTTTAACTCCTAATTATTTCAAACTTATGATTTTGAAGAACCAACTGCACTTAAAGTTCTAACAAAACTGGTTGGCACTTCATTTAGGGTGCCAGCTAATTTTTGAACCGGTGCATTTAGTAAGCCAAGCAACATAGAAATTGCCTCTTCTTTTGATGGAAGAGATGCTAAATTATTTAATTCATTCGCCTCAAGGAAACCTTCGCCAATTGAAAGACCTTTAACTTCAAACGATTCCTCAACTGCAGAAAAACTTTTAATGAGTTTTGCAGCGCTTTGATAATCTTCTAAAGAAAAAGCTAACAAAGTTGGTCCGGTGAGCACTTCGCTCAATGAATCAAATTTAGTACCTTCTAATGCTCTCTTAGCTAAAGTATTTTTAATGATTTTAATAAAAACTGATTGATCTTTTGCATCTCTTCTAAAGCCAGTCAATTTTGGAACATCGGTTCCTCTGTAATCAACGGCAATAGCTGAAAATGCTTGATCAGCAATTTGTTTCAGCTCATCAACTTGTACTTTCTTTTCGTCTAAGTGTGACATAAATTAATTCCTCTTTAATTTGAGAAATAAAAAACCTTAGCTAAACCGTAGTTTGTGCTAAGAACCATCTGCGTAGGAAAATTAAGCTTATGAAAAATCATGAGCACCTACGGTCTTCGACAATTGCAACGGAATTGCAATAGCCCAAAATTCTTTTCAAATCAGTCAACTATTAAGGTCTTTAAAAATTTAAAGAGGCCACATCAAGTTCAAGCCCTTTACCCATTGTCGATGAAATTGAAACTTTAGAGATGTATACTCCTTTCGCTGAAGGAGGTTTAGCTTTCTTAACATCTGCTAGGAAAGCGACTAAATTATCTTCTATTTGTTTCTCTGTATATCCAACCTGACCAATTCGGGTGTGGATTATACCTTGTTTATCTGATTTATACCTAATTTGTCCTGCTTTTGCGTTTTTAACTGCTCCAGCTACATCTTTTGTAACTGTTTCCGATTTTGGATTAGGCATTAAACCTTTGGGTCCAAGTACTTGTCCTAAAGGACTGACAACTCTCATTGTTTCAGGTGTTGCTATAACAACATCAAAATCTAATTTCCCTTTCTTCATTTCATCTGCTAAATCTTCCATGCCGACAGAATCAGCTCCTGCGTCTTTAGCTGCAGAAGCCTCCTCACCTTCAGCAAAGACAGCAACTTTATAAACTTTTCCATTTCCATGAGGAAGGTTTGAAGCTCCTCTAACTGCTTGATCTGTTTTGATAGGATCAATTCCTAAATTTACAGCAACATCTATTGCTTCAAGAAATTTTTTTGAACCTTCATTATTTAAAACTTTTACAGCAGCTTCTATTGAAAATTTTTCTTTTTCATTCGTCATATTTATTTAACCTCAATTCCCATGCTTCTTGCACTACCTTCTATGATTTTTACCGCTGCATCTATATCGGTAGCATTAAGATCCTTCATTTTTATATTAGCTATTTCTTCAAGTTGAGCTCTATTCACCTTTCCAACTTTTTCTGAATTAGGAGTTCCACTCCCTTTGCTCAAACCAGCTGCTTTTTTTAATAAAATACTTGCTGGAGTTGTTTTACAAATGAAATCAAAACTTCTATCTTCATAAACAGTAATTACAACTGGTACTGGAAGATTCTTTTCTAAGTCATTTGTTTGAGAATTAAATGCATTACAGAAATCCATTAAATTAACTCCATGTTGACCTAAAGCAGGTCCTACTGGAGGGCTTGGAGATGCGGCACCAGCAGGTACTTGCAATTTAATGTATGTCATTATATTTTTTTCTTTTTTAGCCATTAGCTTCTCTCAATTTGCGAAAAGTCTAACTCTACCGGAGTAGAACGGCCAAAAATCATAACCGCAACTTTTACTTTATTTTTCTCTTGGTCTATCTCTTCAACGACTCCACTGAAATCATTAAAAGGTCCATCTATAACCCTTATCATTTCTCCGGGTTCATAAGTGGTTGTTTGAGCAGTTGGTTCAAACCCTTCTTCTTGTTGTTGAAGTATTCTGCTTGCTTCAGCTTCGGTTATAGGTTTTGGATTATTTTTAGTTCCACCTATAAAACCTAAAACTCTTGGAGTTTCCTTTACTAAGTGCCAGGTTTCATCATTCATTTCCATTTGAACAAGGACATAACCAGGGAAAAATTTCTTTTCTGTAATTTTTTCTTTGCCGGCCTTAACTTCAGTAATAGTTTGAGTAGGCACTTCTATTCCACCAAAAAATTCATTAAGACCTTCTCGATCAATTCTTTCTATCAATTGTTCTTTAGCTTTATTTTCATAGCCAGAATAAGAATTTACTACATACCAAGATTTCGTCATATTTAACCTAAAATAGCTTTCATTGATAATGAAAATAAAGAATCAAGTCCCCATAAAATTAAAGACGCAACAATAACTGCAGCTGCAACTATAAAAGTGGTTTGAGTAGTTTCAGTTCTATTAGGCCAAACGACTTTTCTAATCTCTACAGAAGATTGAACTATCAAACTATATGCACTGCTTCCAAAGGATGTAAATCTAATAATAGTTAAAGCAACAATAATAATAAACAATACTGCTATAACTCTGTATAGGAGCCCTACGTAACTGTAAAAAGAATTACCCCATACTGCAGCTGCTAGCAAAGCTAATCCAATTAGCCATAGCAATTTGCTTTGCAAATTAAATGATTTTGAATTTTCTTGTGCCATAGATATATCCTTCAAACTCTGGCAGGCCAGGAGGGAATCGAACCCCCAACCTGCGGTTTTGGAGACCGCCGCTCTACCAATTGAGCTACTGGCCTACTCTACAATTTTTGAAACTACACCAGCTCCAACAGTTCTTCCACCTTCACGGATTGCAAATTTCATACCATCTTCCATAGCCACTGGTGAAATTAGTTCAACTGTTACAGCAATATCATCTCCAGGCATAACCATCTCAACGCCATCTGGAAGAGTTACCTCTCCAGTTACATCTGTAGTTCTTACATAGAACTGAGGTCTATAACCCTTGAAAAAAGGAGTGTGTCTTCCGCCTTCTTCTTTACTTAATACGTATACTTGAGCTTCAAATTTAGTATGAGGCTTGATGGATCCAGGTGCACAAAGTACCTGACCTCTTTCAACATCTTCTCTTTTAGTTCCTCTTAAAAGGACACCAACGTTTTCTCCAGCTCTTCCTTGATCTAAAAGTTTTCTAAACATTTCAACACCTGTACAGACTGTTTTTTCTGTATCTTTAATACCAACAATCTCCATTTCGTCGTTAACATTTACCATGCCTCTATCTATTCTTCCTGTAACAACTGTTCCTCTTCCTTGAATTGAGAAAATATCTTCAATAGGCATTAGGAATGGTTTATCAGTTTCTCGTGTAGGTTCTGGAATGTAAGAGTCGATTGCTTCTACTAGCTTTTTAATAGATTCTGTACCATGATCAGACTCTTCTCCTTCGAGCGCCTTTAAAGCAGAACCAATTATTACTGGCGTATCTGCTCCTGGAAACTCGTATTCAGTTAATAATTCTCTAATCTCTTCTTCTACAAGCATGATCAACTCTTCATCATCAACTTGGTCAGCCTTATTTAAGTATACAACGATATAAGGAACTCCTACTTGTCTAGCAAGAAGAATGTGCTCTCTAGTTTGAGGCATAGGTCCATCTGCACAGTTTACTACTAAAATAGCACCATCCATTTGAGCTGCACCAGTGATCATATTTTTAATATAGTCCGCGTGTCCAGGACAATCTACGTGAGCATAGTGTCTTGCAGGAGAATCATATTCAACGTGAGAAGTAGCAATTGTAATTCCTCTTTCTCTTTCTTCTGGCGCGTTATCAATTCCGTCAAATGCAACTGCTTCACCAGAACCATAAGCTTCAGCACAAACTTTAGTTAAAGCCGCTGTAAGCGTAGTTTTACCATGGTCAACATGACCAATTGTTCCCACATTTAAATGCGGTTTATTTCTTTCAAATTTTTCCTTAGCCATTTAATCTTCCTCTTATATAAAACTAAACTAAAATTACAATCATGGAGCTCATAACCGGATTTGAACCGGTGACCTCTTCCTTACCAAGGAAGTGCTCTACCGACTGAGCTATATGAGCATTCCCAAGTTAAGAAAATTGAATTTAAAGTTGTTAAAAAGAACATCAACTCTAGACCCAAGACTCCGTTCGCGTTTATACTCAATTCTACGGCCAAATGCAACTAATTATGATTACATTATGGTGGAGGGGGCAGGATTCGAACCTGCGAAGCCGAAGCGGCTGATTTACAGTCAGCTGGGTTTGACCGCTCCCCAACCCCTCCAATTAAGGTGGGTATTCTCTTGGTACACATGAAAGATGTCAATGAAAACAAATTAAAGAAGGAAATTATTTTTAATTTTCTACCAAAATTTAAAGATTTTTCTTTAGATTTAGAAATTTTTAATGAAATAAACTCTACAAATTCTTATTTATTAGAAAAGGTTCAAGATGAAAACGTAATTTCTATCTGTTTGGCTGAAAAACAAAGTTCGGGTCGAGGCAGAAGTGGAAAAGTCTGGCAAAGTCCAAAAAATCAGAATATTTATTTGTCTATGTCTTTTCTTTCAAAAATATCTTTGAATAAATTTGAAGGCTTTAGCCTATTCACTGCTTTAAATATTTCTAAAGCTATTAAAAAACTCTATTCGTTTTCACCTCTCATTAAATGGCCTAATGATTTATTTCTTGATGATAAAAAATTTGGGGGTATTTTAATCGAAACTAAAAGTATTAATGGAAAGTTACTTATGGTTATTGGCATTGGTTTGAATGTGAGGATGAAAGAAAATGAATATATTGATCAAAAGTGGACATCTATTCAAAAAGAAAATCCACTTTTAGAAATTGATCGAAACGAATTGATTGCAGGGATTGTAAGCGAAATTATAAATGATCTTTCTTTGTTTGAGCAAAACGGATTTAAATACTTTAAAGAAGATTATGAATCTTTACATATGCTTAAAAATCAGAAGGTTATTAGCTCAAATCATCCTGAAGAAAACTGTATAGCTTTAGATGTAAATGAGGATGGCTCTCTTAATCTCATAATCGGAAAGAAAAAAAATAAAGTGACTTCTGGAGAAGTGTCTTTAAAGATACAAAAATAAATATATAATCAACTTTTCATTGCTGGCGTAGCTCAGTTGGTAGAGCTCCTGATTTGTAATCAGGCGGTCGTTGGTTCAAATCCAATCGCCAGCTCCATTTGTTTATGAAGCCTTTAATCTTTCTTTCAGAAATTATATTTGCCGGACTTGCTTTAATTTATTTATTTTTTCAAAAAATATTAATCCATATAATTTGTATTTACAGAGACTCAAAATCCCCTTTTAAAAATGATCCTGATTTTTTAGAAATAAACAATGTCGCTTTAACTAAAAATTACGTAAAAATTGATGGTTATATGCATTTAGTTAGTCAGTGTGGGAATAAAAACGCAGAAGAAAAAAATACTATCATTATGATGGGAGGCATCCCTTCTAACCCGAGTGAATCTTTATATTGGATGGCAGCTGAACTCTGTTCTAAAGATAGCAATCTGTTGATATATATTGTTCATCTACCATTTTATGAAAGTTATTCAAAAATAAATTTGGATAAAGATCAGACCTATGCAACACATAATGCTAATGCTCTGCCTTTTAATAGAAAAATAGATATGAGAAAAGTAAGAGTTGACTCAAAATTTAGTCATGTAAATCAAGCTGTGTCTACTTATAAGATAATAAAAAAACTTGGAATTAATAGAGCTAATTTCGTTGGTCATGATAGAGGCGTGGTAGTTTTTGAACACTTATTGCTGAATCATCCTGAAATTTTTATAAGCTTTTCTAGAGGTGCGCAGATATGGGATTATTTTGAGAGCGAATGGTTAGCTCTGGCCCCAAAAATTTGTGTAGGGCCGCCTCATGGTTTTTTTATTGCGCCCTTTCAGTTAAAATTTTTATTTTCAATTATTACTTTTTTTAAATTGCCTTTTGGCATTACAGAAATTCAACAAAACTTAAAAAATGCTATTAAAGGATCAGAAGCTTATGACAGGATTACTCATTTAATTTTTAAAACCAATAATCCATCAAAAGATTTTTTATTAAAGTTTAGGCAAACTATGCTTCAAACGAATTCTTTAGCTGAGGTGAAAAACAGAGCTTATTTAAAAAAACTAGATATTAAAATAATGCAGTTTCAAGGAGAAGACGAGTTTAAGTATGGCAAAAATGGAAAGCTAATTTCTGATCAACCTTATTTTGGTATTTATAATCTTTTTAAAAATGAAGTTGAGGATCTTTATCCAGGCTGCATAGGGCAAGAAAAAGTTAAAAAGCGTGAGAATTTAATAGAAGAAAAAAAGCATTATAAAAAATTGAAGCTACTTCCAAGTTCAAAAATGCATACTTTTGCCTTAATACCCAAATCTGCTCATTTTAATGTAATAGAAAATCCTAAAGGATGCGCTCATGCAGTGTATGATTTCATCAAGAGTTGATCTATAAATTTATGACTAATCCGATTGAAAAATGGCATGAAATAGTAAAATCAGGTAACACTGATTTACTTTCAGATATTCTTGACGAAAACTGTATTTTTTATTCTCCGGTGGTTTTCTCCCCTCAGAAAGGGAAAAAAATAACACAAAAATATTTAACTGCTGCTGCTTTAGTTTTTGGGGTAGATTCTTTTTCCTATACTAAAGAACTTATTCTCGAACAAAATGCTTGTCTTGAATTTGAACTAGAAATTAATGATATAAAAATCAATGGAGTCGATCTTATCTCATGGAATAAAGAAAATAAGATAACAGAGTTTCGAGTTTTTATTAGACCACTTAAAGGAGTGCAGATCATTCATGAATTTATGGGTGGCACTCTAGAAAAAATATCCTAAGTCTTAAAAAAACTTACCTTTTCCATTCTTCTATTATCTCAGCCTCTTCTGCATCATGATTCTTTTCATTTTTGTTTTGGTTTTTGGATCTAGAAATCTTCCAAACTAATCCTCCAAAAAGGTAAGGCCATAAAAATAATAGCAAAGAGAAGATAAAATTCCATTCCCAGACAAAGGTTGCTCCGATAATTCCTAAGACAGGTCCAAGGATGGGTGTGAAAGTTATAAATAATGAAACAATAAACAATACTCCTTCTAAAAAAGTATTCTCAATCATCAGTATAAATGCGAGTGCATCTGCAACAGCAGAAATTTGAAATATAGAAATAGATAAATAAAATATTCCGGCTAAAAGCAAAAAATATTTGACTGACCTCAATCTATCTCCAATTTATCATCGGAAATGATAACGCCGTTTTTATCTGCGTACACCCATTGGCCAGAAGAAATCTGAATATCCCCTATTCTAATGTCTTCATTTAAACTGCCTCTATCTAACTTTTCACTTTTTCTTGGAACAGCTCCTAAAGCAAAAATTCCCAAATCTATTTCAGAAAGAATTTCTATATCTCTAACGCATCCATTGATAACAACTCCAGACCATTCGTTTTTTTGAGCTTCTTCAGCGATCATATCTCCCAACAAAGCGACTTTAAAACTAGCTTGGCCATCAACTATGAGAACTTTATTTGAACCTGATTGAGCAAGTATTTTTTTAACTTGAGAATTATCTTCTGGGCAAATTGCAGTGATTATTTCCCCATGAAACGAATGCTTAGATCCAAAACTTTTAAATTGGATGTTTAAAAACTTCAACAGAGGATATTTATCGCTTATATCCGGCGTGCTTAATTTCATATGCTTTTATATTATTTATCAACAAACAACCTTAAAGTTGGTTAATACTTCATAATCTAACAAATTATACTCTTAAAAAATGGGAAAAAAAGATTTAGTCGATGGAACTGTATACCTGAACAACTCTGGAAAAGGGTTTTTGAAGGCCTCTGGTGATAAGTCATACAGTCTGCCTAAACGCGAAATGTTTAAAGTTTTTCCTGGAGATAAAGTTAAATGTATTATTAAGGCAAGTGACAGAGCAAAAATCATAGAAGTAATCGAAAGAAATACTAAAGAAGTAAAAGGTATATTAGATTTTCAGAAAAAGAAATATTGTCTAAATTCAGTAGATGGGTCATATCATCTTAATATAATTATCGACTCAAAGGTTTCTAAATCAAAAAAGATTGGTGATATCTATAATGCAAAAATCATCAAACAACCTTCTTTAAAATTCAAACCAACTGCTAGGTTAATTGATACAAAAAGATTTGAAAATCCATTTGAAGAAGCCTCGGAAATGGCCTTAAGTGGTTCTGATATTCCTGTAGATTGGCCTAAAGATGTTATAGGTCAGACTAATAGACTAGATTCTTCTTTCCTAGATTCCAATGAGTCTTTAAGAAGAGATCTTAGAAATCTTAGCTTTGTAACTATTGATGGTCAAACAGCTAAAGACTTTGATGACGCATTATTCGCGTCTGAAAATAAAAATAATTTCAAATTAATAGTCGCTATCGCTGACGTAGCAGAGTTCGTTAAGTTTAACTCTCCTTTAGATTTAGAAGCAAAAAACAGGGCTACCTCTGTTTATTTTAATCATAAAGTAATTCCAATGCTGCCTGAAAAACTATCTAACGATTTATGCTCATTACGTCCGAATGAAGACAGACTGACTATGTCTTGCGAAATAACTCTTGATAAAGATGGTGTTATAAAAAATTATGAAATATTTAATTCCATTATCCGATCCCAAGCCAGACTTACATATGAAAAAATTGGAAAACAATTTGAACTCGACAAGCCTTCTTTGAGTTCAGAAGTAAACAACAGTATTACTGCTTTAGAAAAAATCTATCGCTTGCTTCATGAAAAAAGAAAAAAAAGACTTGCTATCGATTTTGATCTTCCTGAATATAATCCTATATCTGATAAAAATAATCGTATTAAAAAATTTGGCTTAACTGCAAGAAATCATGCCCATCAATTAGTTGAGGAATGTATGATTCTTGCAAATGTTTGCGCTGCTGAACTTCTTCATAAAGCTAAAATTCCCTCATTGTTTAGATCTCATGAAAAACCAGATCCATTAAAAATCTCTAATTTGAAAGATTTTTTAACAAGTCGTCAAATAACTAACAATATGAATTCTCCTAAAATAAGAGAGAACATAGCTAGCTGGTTAAAAGCAGCAGAAAATAAAAAAAATAAAGAAATTATCAATATACAGATTTTAAGAAGTATGTCTCTTGCACGATACGATGCCTTGGAAACATCGCATTTTGCTTTGTCTTTGGATAAATATACTCACTTTACATCTCCCATTAGAAGGTACGCCGATTTAGTTGTTCATAGAGGTCTTAAAGAGCTAATCAGACAAAATTTAAATACATCTAAAAGCAGTAAGAAGTTTAGTAAAAGTAATGAATTCTTCTATTCTAGGGATTTAGTTAATGAAATTGCTGAAGAAGTATCAGAAAAAGATAGAAGAGCCGAAAAAACTTGTCGAAAAGCAGAAAAATTTCTTAGGTGTAAATGTGCGGAAAACTATATAGGAAAAGAATTTAATGGTGTTATGGTTTCTGCCTTTGAATTTGGCATATTTGTAAAATTAGAAAATCTAAATATTGAAGGGTTTATTCATGTTAGTAAATTAAGCAAAAAAGACTTTTTTAATTTTGAAGAATCCACTATGTCTATGAAATCTGCAAGATCTAAAAGATCTATTTCCATAGGAGATAATTTAAAAGTGAAAATTCATTCAGTTGAATCATACAAAGGTAGAGTTAATCTTATAATGGCCTAATCCATGAACAGAAGTCTAAAAACTAGAGATATTAATTTTATAAAAACTATATTAGAGAATGATCCTGATAAGATAGAAAGTATCTCTTTGGCTGATAAAAAACAAGAAAAAAAAATTTCTCAGATAATTGCTTTAGCTTCAAAAAATAACGTTAAAATTACTTTTAATAATGCGTTAAGAATAGAGGCTTTATATTTTCCAAAAGAAATAGAAGACATAAACTATTTAGAAAAGATTTTAGTAGATAAAAAAAATCCTTTTATTCTAATATTAGACCACATAACAGATCCTCAGAATTTAGGTTCTATTTTAAGAACTTCATTAGGAGCTAATGTAGATGCTGTGATCGTCCCAAAAAAAAGAGCTTGTCACCTCTCGACCTCTGTTAGAGAAGTATCAAAAGGTGCTTCAGAATTATTACCCCTTATAGTGGTAAGTAATCTTAGAAATACCGTAAAATACCTAAAGGAAAACTTTGTTCAGGTCATTGCTTGTTCAGAAAAAGCAAATAACAATTATTATGATGCAGATTTAACTGGTTCTATGGCTTTTATTTTTGGATCAGAAGATAAAGGAATTCAACCATTGTTAGAAAAAGAAGCAGACGAAATGATTAAGATTCCTATAGATAGTAAGCTAGAAAGCCTTAACGTCTCCAATGCTACTTCTGTTATTCTATTCGAAGCTAAAAAACAAAGAATGGTCATTTAGAAATTATGTTAGTTCAAAGAACCTTAACAAATCCCATCAAAGCTACAGGTGTTGGGCTTCACTCTGGAAGACAAATTAAGTTAAATTTATTCCCCGCTGAAGAAGACACAGGAATAATTTTCAGAAGAATAGATTTAGACCCCCAAATTGAAATCAAAGCCATAGTTAATAACGTTGGCGCAACTACACTTGCAACTACTTTAGTAGATGGAGAAATACAAATAGCTACTATTGAACATCTAATGTCTGCTTTTGCTGGATTGGGCATAGATAATGTAGTGGTTGAGGTGGATGATATGGAAGTTCCTATTATGGATGGGAGCGCTAGTCCCTTTGTATTCTTAATTCAATCAGCAGGCATTAAGCAACAATCTAGGCCGAAAAAATTTATCAAAATAAAAGAAGAGATAAAGGTCGAAACTCCCGATGGTGCATATGCGAAATTAGCTCCATACAATGGTTTCAAAGTTACATATGCTCTTGAATATGAAAATGAAAAGCATAAAAAATACAACAATACTTCTACAGTAGATTTTAACTCGACTACTTTTTTGAAAGAAATTTCTCGAGCTAGAACTTTCGGCTTCATGAGCGAAGTTAATTATCTCAAAGAAAATAATTTAGCTTTGGGGGGCAGTGAAAGAAATGCCGTTGTGATAGGTGATGAAGAAATATTAAACGAGGATGGCCTAAGATCAAGCGAGGAGCTTGTGAAGCATAAAATTTTAGATGTAATCGGAGACCTATACTTGCTTCAATATAATATTGTTGCAGAGTTTGAAGGCTATAAATCTGGCCATACTTTAAACAATCTTCTCTTGAAAAGATTATTAGAGGTTCCAGATGCTTGGGAAGTCATTTCTTCGGATGGTGATGCGCCAGAAATAAGATACATCGAGCCTATAATAGATCCTAGTTCAGGTTAAAGAACAACACTCACATATGTCATTCTTGAATTTCATATTCGGCAACAAAGATAAAAAGGCATTGAAGAACGCTAATAATCTTCTTTTCGCAGTTAATAATTTGGAAGCTTTATTTGAATCGCTTTCAGATGAAGAGCTAAAGAACAAAACCAAAGAATTTAAATCTAGGCTTAATGAAGGTGAGGAGTTAATAAACTTATTACCAGAAGCCTATGCAGCTGTTAGAGAATCTAGCAGAAGAACTATCAAACTAAGACATTATGATTGCCAAATATTAGGTGGAGTAATCTTAAATGAAGGAAAGATTGCAGAAATGGCTACTGGTGAAGGCAAGACTTTAGTAGCAACCCTTCCCTGCTATCTTAGGGCCTTAACTGAAAAAAGCTCCTTGGTCATCACTGCAAATGAATATCTTGCAGAAAGAGATGCAAAGTGGATGCAGCCTATATATGAATTCCTCGGGATGAAAGTTGGCTTTGTCTTATCAAGTTTAGATCCACTAAGTCGAAAAGAGGCTTACTCTAAAGACGTTGTCTATGTCACTAATAACGAAATTGGTTTTGATTACTTAAGAGATAATATGGTTCTTCGAAAAGAAGACAGAACGATGCGTGACCCCTATTTCGCCGTGGTTGATGAAGTCGATTCTATTTTGATAGATGAAGCTAGAACACCTTTAATTATTAGTGGTGTTGCAGAAGATAATTCTAATTTATATAGAAAATTAAAATCTATTGCTCCAAAACTCAGTGAAGAGCTTTTAGATCCAGATTCAGGAGACGTTGAAAAACCTGGAGACTATGTCATTGACTTAGCTTCTAGATCAATTGAATTAACCAATCTTGGACACGAAAAAGTAGAAAATGCTTTTAGAGAGCAAGATCTAATTTCTGAAAAAGATACGTTATATGCTACAGAAAACTTAAAACTTTTGGACATGCTGCTTTCAATCCTCCGAGCAAATTTATTGTTTCAAAAAGATACCGACTACCTCGTTAATGAAAGAAAAATTGTTCTTATAGATACAAATACTGGAAGAGCAATGCCTGGAAGAAGGCTTTCGGGTGGAGTACATCAAGCCTTAGAAATGAAAGAAGGATTAGATATTCAAGTTGAAAGCCAAACCTTAGCATCTACTACTTTTCAAAACTTTTTTAGAATGTTTGAAGTTTTGTCTGGCATGACAGGAACTGCAAAAACAGAAGCTGAAGAATTTGAAGAAATCTATGCATTAGATACAGTCTCCGTTCCTACTAATCTCCCAATGGCTAGAAAAGATGGCGAAGATAAAATCTATCTTTCAATTGACGAAAAATATAATGCCGTTGTTCAGAATATTCAAGATTTTCACTCAAAAGGTAATCCAATTTTAGTAGGAACCATTTCGGTCGAAGCCTCGGAACTAATTTCTAAAAGATTAAAAGAAAAAAGCATTGAACATCGAGTCCTGAATGCAAGGCAAAATGAACAAGAAGCTGAAATTATTGCCCAAGCAGGCAGAAAGGGATCTGTAACCATTGCAACTAATATGGCAGGAAGAGGAACAGATATAGTTTTAGGAGGTCTTCCTGAATCGCAAGAAGATAAAGAAAAAGTAATATCACTTGGAGGACTTCATGTAATAGGTACAGAAAGACATGAATCAAGACGTATAGATAATCAACTAAGAGGAAGATGTGCCAGGCAAGGAGATCCTGGGTCGACTCAATTTTTTGTCTCTTTAGAAGATCCTTTAATGCAAATATTTGCTCCAGATAGAATGAAAAATTTAATGAAGTCTATAGGCGGAATGCAGCCTGGAGAAGCCATAGAACATAGAATGCTGACAAATGCTCTAGAAAGAGCTCAAAGAAGAGTTGAAGGAAGAAATTTTGATGTTAGAAAAAGAATTTTAGAGTTTGATGATGTTCTAAATGAGCAAAGACAAGTAATTTATGAACAAAGAAAAGAAATTCTCTTTGATGAAAGCATAACTGATTTGGTAAGAACTATGAGGGCAGATGTCTTGTCTAATCAATTCAATAAATACATACCTGAAAATGAAATAGAAGCTAATTGGGAAATAGAAGAACTCAATAAAGTTTTATCAAATGAATTTGATATAGAAGTAAATATTAAAAATATTTTAGAAAAATTTGATTTGGATTTACCCAAATCAATTGATGACATCATAGAAAATGCAGAAAGATCATATTCGTTAAAAATACAAAGCAACGAGGAAATTTATAAAGAAGCCGAAAAACAAATAGTATTACAGGTCATTGATCAATCTTGGAAGAATCACATTAATGCTTTAGAACATCTCAGACAAAATATAGGTTTTAGAAGTTACGCTGGAAAAGATCCTAGGCTTGAATACAAAAGAGAATCCTTTGAAATGTTTCAAGCTTTTTTAGATAGAATTAAAGAAGATTCAATTAGGTATCTATCAAAGGTAAGAGTTACAGCTGACGAAAGTTCTAAAATATCTAGCCCTTCTTCAAAAAATATTGTAACCAACCACCCTGATGCCCCTTCAGCCTTTGAAATGGAAAAAAAGAAAGAGATTCCTAGAAATAAAACGTCTAATCAAAATGTTGAAGGAAATAGAAAATTAAGAAGAATGCAAGCTAAAGCAAATAGGAAAAAAAGATAATGATTAATGAAATTAGCATTGGTTGCTCATCAACAAATTCAAAATATGGAAAACGATTAGACACTGCTATCGTAGAGCTAAATTCTAAAGCAAAAATATCAGGCCTTTTTACTTCTAATAAGTTTAAATCAGCTCCAGTTCAAATTTGTTTAGATCAGTTTAAAAGTAAAATGAGTGGGAAAAAATTGCTCATCGTAAATGCAGGCAATGCTAATGCCGCAACTGGTAAAAAAGGGATTTTAGATACTAAAAAATTAGTTAAGAGAATCTCTGATTTATCTGGTGTGTCTTCAAATCAGATTTTGCCATTTTCTACAGGAGTTGTAGGAGAGCTTTTGGATATGAAGTCACTAATGCCAGCCTTCGAGGACTGTTTTAAAAATTTAAATAAGAATTCTTGGTCTGATTTTGCATCGGCTATTATGACTACTGACACGAAAATTAAATTAGTACGTATTTCTAAAAAAATTGGTACTAAAAAATATAATATTATCGGTGTAGCTAAGGGAGTTGGAATGATTGAGCCTAATATGGCTACTACACTGAGTTACATTTTTACAGACCTAAATTTATCTCAGAATTCATTAAATAAATTACACAAAAAAATATGTGATAGAACTTTTAATGCTATTTCCATTGATGGAGATCAATCACCAAGTGACTCTAGTATTTTAGTATCTACAGGTACTAATAAAATAAACAGTAAAAATAAACTAAAAAAAATTGAGGAAGATCTTTTTTCTGTTTTTAACGAATTATCAGAAAAACTTGTTTTAGATGGTGAAGGCTCAACAAAACTATTGAGAATTAAAGTGAAAGGACTTTCATCAGAAAGCGACTGCAAGAAAATAGCATTAAAAATTGCCAATTCGCCATTGGTAAAAACTGCAGCTTTCGGAGAAGATCCAAATTGGGGAAGAATAATTGTTGCTGCTGGAAATACCAATATAAAGGAATTTGATATAAATAAATTATCGTTAAAAATCGGAAATTATCCTGTCTTAGTGCGCGGCAACTTATCGAAAAAATATAAAGAGTCTCAAGGCAAAAGAGAATTTAAAAAAAGGAGAATAAATTTAGAAATTTCTTTAGGAACTTCAAAGAATTTCTTTACAGTAATTGGCTCTGATTTAACTCCTGAATATATTTCAATCAATAGTGATTACAGAAGTTAATTTAATTGGCCTAACTCCTCTTAAACCATCAAATAATTTTTTTAAAGAATTAGAAGATTTTTTTAAAGAATCAAAAAAGGCTTTGATTGTTAGAGTTTTGGATAGTCATTTTTCAAAAAATTTTAAAGAAAAAATTATTTCAGCTTCTCAAGAAAACGAATCTATAGTTATTTTTAATTCTAGAAATATTTTAAATAAAAGTTCAAATATACATCTGACATCTAAGGATTTAATGATCTGCAAAGATCGTCCAAATAAAAATTTCATTTTAGGAGCTTCGTGCCACAACTTAAATGAAATTAAAAAAGCGAATTTACTTAAATGTGATTACGTTTTAATTTCTCCGGTAATGACTAATAAATATCAAAATAAAAAATTGGGCTGGAAGGGATTCAAAGAAATGGCAGAGGCTTTTAATGGTCCAAGTTATGCATTAGGTGGCATGCAAGTTTCTGATATTAAAATGGCTATCGAACACAAAGGTCAAGGAATTGCTGGAATAAGTTGTTTTTTTAGAGGTTAAAAATTATCTGAAGAATCGATATCGACAGGATCAGAAATCTTATTGGTTTCTGTTAACCAATCAGCTAGATCTAGAGATTTACAGCGAGCTGAGCAAAAAGGTTGGAATTTTTTATAATTTTCAGAAGTCACAGTCTTTTTACAGTTCAAACATTTCATTATTATTTGGTATAAATTAAATAACTACTGTGCAAAGCTCTGATTTTTTCTTCTAAATCGTCCAAGGAACCTTCGTTAGTAACTACATCATCTGCTATTTTTATTTTATCTTCTCTGCTCATCTGAGAATTAATTATTTTTTTTACTTGATCTGAGGTAACTTTATCTCTTTTTGTAGTTCTTATAATTTGCTCCTCTTCAGAAACGTCTATCAGCAAAGTTCTGTGACAAAGCTGAAATTGTCCTGTTTCAAATAACAAAGGAGAGACTAAAACTTTATATGAAGATTTAGATTCTTTAAGCTCGCTTTTGATGATTTCTAATATTTGTGGATGTAATAAATTTTCTAGCCAATCCTTTTCACTACTATCTTCAAAAATTATTTTTCTCAATCTTGCTCTATTTAGATTTCCATCTTCTAATAAAATGTCTTCACCGAACTTTTCTTTAATTTTTTTTAATGAAGGCGAGCCTTTCAATACAGCTTTTCTTGATGCTAAATCTGCATCAACTATATCGATATCTAATTTAGAAAAAATGTCTGTGACTGCTGTTTTTCCAGATCCAATTCCGCCAGTAACGCCCACAATAAACATATACAAATAATAGCAAAAACTAGTTATAACTATCAGGCTTATATACAAAGATTTAAAGGACCAACTATTTATTGATCCTTTAAAGATTAAGATTGAAGATCAAATCTGTCTAAGTTCATAACTTTATTCCATGCCGAAATAAAGTCAGATAGAAATTTTTCTTTAGCGTCGCTACTTGCGTAAACTTCGGCTAAAGCTCTCAACTGAGAATTAGATCCAAATACAAGATCTGCTCTTGTAGCCGTTCTTTTTTTCTCGCCTGAAACTCTATCAATAGCTTCATAAGAATTACCTGTGCCGTTTGGTTTCCATGCAACTGACATGTCTAACAATGTTTCAAAATAGTCATTTGTTAGTTCATCTTTATTTTCAGTAAAAATTCCATAACCGCTTGAACTAATCCCTAGAGATCTCATTCCGCCTAGAAGAACTGTCATTTCTGGAGCTGTTAACCCTAGAAGTTGTGCTTTGTCTAAAAGCATTTCCTCAGGAGTGATATTTATTCCAGATCTATGGAAATTTCTAAACCCATCTGAAGCTGGTTCTAAAACTGCGAATGATTCAACATCAGTTTGCTCTTGAGTCGCGTCTCCTCTTCCAGGATTGAATTCAACAGTTTTACCTGAAGCTTTTTCAATAGCAACGTTTCCAGCCAATACAATTATGTCTGCTACAGAAGCATCTGTTTCTTTAGCTATCGTTTCATAAACATCTAAAACTTTTTGTAATTGATCGGGATTGTTTGCTTCCCAATCTTTTTGAGGAGCAAGACGGATGCGAGAACCATTGGCCCCTCCTCTCATATCAGAACCTCTATATGTCGATGCGCTCGCCCAAGCTGTCTCGACCATTTCTTGTATTGATAAATTAGATTCCAGGATTTTTGCTTTAACAGCATCCACGTCATAATTTGTATTTCCCTTAGGAACTGGATCTTGCCAAATTAATTCTTCTTCAGGAACTTCTGGTCCTGTATATCTTGTTTTAGGACCCATATCTCTATGAAGCAATTTAAACCATGCTCTAGCAAAAGCGTCCGCTAGTTGTTCTGGATTCTCATGGAATCTTTTAGAAATTTCTTTATAACTTGGATCTTCTTTTAATGCCATGTCTGCAGTGGTCATCATGGTTGGAACTCTAACAGAGGCATCTTGAGCATCTGGAGCCTTGTCTTCTTCTTTTTGCCCAACGGCATGCCAAATGTGAGCGCCAGCAGGACTTTTAGTAAGCTCCCAATCATAGCCAAATAAAAGGTCAAAATATCCGTTGTCCCAATGTGTAGGATTAGCAGTCCAAGCTCCCTCAATACCACTGGTAATAGTTTCACTACCAACCCCTGAACGGAAGTCACTAGTCCAACCAAATCCCATTTCTTCCAATTGCGATCCTTCTGGTTCTGTTCCCACGTGATCTTCAGGACCAGCTCCATGAGCTTTTCCAAAAGTATGACCTCCAGCCACTAAAGCTACTGTTTCTTCATCATTCATAGCCATTCGGCCAAATGTTTCTCGAATATCATGGGCGCTAGCTAATGGATCGGGATTTCCATCAGGGCCTTGAGGGTTAACGTAGATAAGACCCATTTGAACTGCTCCCAAAGGATTTGCTAAGTCTCTTTCGCCTGAATATCTTTCGTTAGTAAGCCACTCTTTTTCGGCTCCCCAATCTATATCTTCTTCTGGAGCCCATATATCCGGCCTTCCACCACTAAAGCCAAAAGTTTTTCCACCCATAGATTCTATTGCGACATTACCGGCTAGAATTAATAAATCTGCCCAACTAATCTGTTTTCCATATTTTTGTTTGATCGGCCAAAGCAATCTTCTGGCTTTATCAAGATTTCCATTATCAGGCCAACTATTCAAAGGAGCAAAACGTTGTGCACCTGTTCCTCCACCACCTCTTCCATCTGTGCTTCTGTATGTTCCTGCAGCATGCCAAGTCATTCTGATAAAGAATGGGCCATAGTGACCATAGTCTGCTGGCCACCAATCTTGAGAGTCAGTCATCAAGTCGTTAAGATCTTTTTTTAGAGCATCGTAATCTATATTTTCAAATTCTTTTTTGTAATTAAAGTTAGGGTCCATAGGATCAGATTTCTGATCATGTTGATGAAGAATTCCTAGATTTAGTTGATTAGGCCACCAATCTTTGTTTGTTGTACCACTAGAATTGTTGGTGGTGATAGAACCATGCATTACAGGACATTTGCCTTCATTTTCGTTGCTCATTTTTTTAACCCCTAAAGTTAATAAAGTTTAATAAAATTTAAACAGAATTACTTCTATAAATAAAGCTCTAAAAAAGAGCAGATAGGCAATTGATATAAGTATTTAAAAAATAATTATATGCTGTTAAATTTTAACTTTCTTCGCTATCCATTTCTTTCCAAACCTCATCTAGTACATTGCTTGAGCTCACTGCGTTTGGCCAGCCAGCATAATGTGCTAAATGAAAAATAATCTCTTCAATTTTATCTCTGCTTATTCCGAGGTTTCTAGCTCCTCTAAAATGCAGTCTGAGTTCATTTTCTCTATTCAAAGCTATTAACCCAGCAAGTGTAATCATGCTTCTTTCTTCAATTTCTAGCCCAGGTCTAGCCCAAACCTTACCAAAAAGCATTTCTATTGTGTGTGATCTTAGATCATCAGATATTGCAGATCCTGCATGAGAAAGAAAATTTAATTTATCTACAATTTCCATACCGTCTTTTAAATCTTTTTCGTTGCTTTCATATGACATTTACTTCTCCATTTCTTGTGTTTAATAAAATATAGATTTTCAGTCTATAACAATTTTTTGAAGATTTATTACAAGAAAATAAATTTAAAACTGTTTTAAATATAGTCTTTGGTAAACTTGCGGTTTTTATGACTTAAAAATGCTTACTTTTACCAATGTAACTCTTCGCAGAAGCTCAAAAATTTTATTTGAGGATGTCTCTTTCACAATTCACAAAGATCAAAAAGTTGGTTTAATAGGAGCTAATGGAGCAGGAAAAACAAGTCTATTTAAATTAATTTTAAATGAGTTAGAGTCAGATCAGGGTAGAGTAGAAAAACCAGATAATTTAAGAATTTCTCACCTTGCACAGGAAGTTGCTGGAACAGATGAAATTGCTATTGATTATGTTTTAGGCGGAGATATTGAGTTAGAAAAAATACAACTTCTAATAAAAAATGCTGAATCAAAAAAAGAATATGAGAAAGTAGGCAATCTGTATTCAGAATTTGATGCTATGGATGGATATTCATCAAAAGCAAGAGCTGAACAATTAATGGTTGGTTTAGGCTTCAAAGAAAATGAATTCAATAAGTCCCTTAAAGATTTTTCTGGTGGTTGGCGAGTTCGTCTTAATTTAGCCAGAACGTTGATGAAACCTTCTGATATTTTACTGTTAGATGAACCTACCAATCACTTAGATTTAGATGCAATTTTATGGCTTTCAAGTTGGATTAAATCTTATCAAGGAGCAATCCTCTTAATTTCCCATGACCGAGAGTTTTTAGACGATTGCGTAAACAACATCGCCTATTTGTATGCAAAATCTATAGACTTATTTACTGGAAATTATTCTGCTTTTGAAATTCGTAAGGCTGCTCGGCTAGCCGAACAAGAAGCTAATTATAATAAGCAACAAAGAGAAATTGCTCATATGCAAAATTTTGTTAGACGATTTAAGGCTAAGGCTACTAAAGCCAAACAAGCACAGAGTCGAGTAAAAGCATTAGAAAGAATGGAAATAATTGCTCAAGCGCATGTTGATTCTCCTTTTAGTTTTTCTATCAAGTCAAATGAAAAAATTTCTAACCCGTTATTAGTCATTGAAGAAGCCAGTTTAGGATATGAATCCATCATCCTAAAAAATATTAATTTTAAACTACAACCTGGAGATCGATTTGGTTTATTGGGTCATAACGGTGCTGGAAAATCTACATTAATTAAGAGTTTAATGGGTGAGCTAAAATTGATTGAAGGCGAAAAGAAATCAGGAACTCATTTAAAAATAGGTTATTTCTCTCAACATCAAGTAGATGATCTGGACATTAATCTTTCTGCTTTTGAGCATATAAAAAAATTAGATATTTCTAAATCAGAAACTGAGATTAGATCTTTCTTGGGGGGCTTTGATTTTAAAAATGATAAGGTAAAACAACCCATAAATATCTTTTCTGGCGGTGAAAAAGCAAGATTAGCGCTTGCTAAAATAGCTTATTTAAAACCAAATCTTTTGTTATTAGATGAGCCTACTAATCACCTAGATATGGATATGCGCCATGCTTTGACTATTGCCCTTCAATCTTTTGAAGGTGCGATATTATTAATTTCACACGATCGTCATTTACTTGCTAATAGTGTAGATAGTTTTTATCTGCTGCACAAAGGAGAATTAAATGAATTTCAAGGTGATTTAGAGGACTATAGAAATAAAGTTTTGAAAATAGGTAATGAAAAAAAATCTAAAGAAAAGGTTGCTCCTAAATCTGGACTAGATAAAGAGATTTCTAAGTCGTTAAGGTTAGATTTACAACAAAATGAAAAAAGATCTAAAAGATTGATAAAAAAATTAACTGAAACCGAGGAATTACTTAATTTACCAGATGCATTTAACAGCAAAGAAAATGATTTTCATGATTTATTGAGGTCTCAAGTAGAATTAAAGGCAGAAATTCAAAAAACAGAAGATGAATGGCTAGAACTTACAGATAAATTAGAAGGCCGTTAATTATGGTGGAGCTACGCGGGATCGAACCGCGGACCTCCTGAATGCAAATCAGGCGCTCTCCCAGCTGAGCTATAGCCCCAAGGCGAAAGATTATATCTTATCGAAATAGTTTTGGTTAGAAAATTTTATAATCTAACTTTAAGCACCTGGAGGCCTAGAACCTTCAATGCCTTCTTTTATTTTGGCAACTATGTCTTTTTGGTAGACATCTTTTGTATTTTTATAAAAAGGATGGCCTAAAGTTGCAAGATCAGTAGCTTTTTCTATTGCTTTAGCCATTAATTGATCAGATGGAACTATTTCATCTATGTATCCGGCTGCAACTGCTTCATGCATTGGGTAAACCTCAGCGTGATAAATCGCCTTATAAAAATGTTTTTTATCCAGTCTATCTCTGACTATTTCCATAATTTGAACTGGAATATCCATATTATTCCTAACTTCATTAGCTTGGCATATGAATTTGCCTTCTATTCCTATACGATAATCACAACAGCAAGTAACGAAAATACCTAATGCGACTGCATGGCCTGAGACTGCCGCAACTATTGGTCTGGGAAAAGAATAAAGATCTAAAAGTGTATTGAATCCCAATTTTGTCATTTTAATTGCAGCCTCTACATCTCCAGAAGCTAAAGTTTTTAAATCAAAACCTGCTGAAAAAAGACCTTCTCTTCCTGTGATAACTAAAGAGCCTGAGTCTTTAGGAACATCTGCTAGACAAGCATTTAAGCTTTCCAACATGTCAAATGAAAAGGCGTTAGCTTTTCCATCATCTAATTTAATTATCGATACTTCTCCTTGTTTAGTTAATGTTGCTAAATCTGACATTTTTTCTCCATTATTTATATAAGATCACAAGCCTCAGGTGGCATCCAACGAGAGTCTCTTCCCTCCCATTTTATGCTGCAGCCTATTGGATTGGTTATAGGAATTGATATTAAATCATTAGAAGTAAACTCATCAAGAGCTAATTCCAAATTATTTACCTTGATTTTTGAAGAATCCAAGGGCGAATCTACTCCTCTTCCGGTATAAACAAGATTTCTCTCATGGTTAAAAATGAAAAAATGTGGCGTTTTTAACGCACCGTAATTTAAGGCTGTTATCTGTTCAGGATCATGCAGGTAATGCCAAGGAAAATTCTGCTCTTTCATACGAATTATCATATTTTCAAAACTATCTTCTTCATACGTATTTTTACTATTTGAATTGATCCCGATAAATTGCACATTTTTTTCTTTAAATCTATCCACAGTTTTTCTAGTCTCTTCATCGGAACCAGTAACATAAGGACAATGATTACAAGTAAAAAAAATTACCAAAATATTTGATCTAAAATCATCTAAGGAATAAGTTCTATTGTCTGTGGCTAAAAGCTCAAAAGGAACAGCTTTTTGTCCAATTTCTAAAGTAAATGGCATTTTTCTAAATTATTAAGACCAACTTTTTAGTTATTATCGTTTGATTTAAGTTTTTTATACCATAAAATCTCAACATGGACACTACTATAGGAGCAGCAGATTCCTCAATTCTAATTACTTTGGCAATTCCAATGTTTTTTTTATTGGTTTTTATAGAGCTAGTCTATGGATTGGCGACAGGCAAGAATAACTATAGATTGAACGATGCTTTTACAAGTATGAGTTTAGGACTCATAAGTAGATTTGTTCCTCTGCTTGGAATTGGTTTTCAAGGTGCTGCCTATGCTTACGTAGCAAACTATTATAATTTAACTCTCCTTTCGTCTTCATCTATAATCGTCTGGATATTTGCGTTCTTGCTTTATGACTTATGTTATTACTGGATGCACAGACTGCATCACGAAGTTAAAGTTTTTTGGGCTACTCACGTAGTTCATCATCATGGCGAAGAGTTCAATATGTCTACAGCCATGCGTCAAACTAGTACTGGATTTTTATGGAAATGGATATTTTATCTGCCAGTTTTTATTGTCGGGATTCCACCTGAAGTTTTTGTGTCTGTGGCTGGCGTTAATTTAGTCTATCAATTTTGGGTTCATACCGAACATATTCCAAAATTAGGTTGGTATGAAAAGATCTTCGTTTCACCATCTAATCATCGTGTTCATCATGCTCAAAATAAAGACTATGTAGATGCTAATTATGGCGGTGTCTTTATTCTGTGGGATAGATTTTTTGGAACGTATAAAGCTGAAAAAGAGGAACTTAAACCTATATATGGAACTTCCAAGCCATTGAAGAGTTGGAACCCATTTAAAGCAAATTTAGATATTTTTTCAGAGATGCTTTTTGACTCGACAAAAACAAAATCATTTAGAGATAAAATTAAAGTATGGTTTTCAAGTCCTAAATGGAGACCAGCGGATGTAGAAAAGGAATATCCTGTTTTCAAAAACGATCTTGATAACTTTGAGCCTTACAATCCTGATACTTCTTCCAAAGTAAAAATTTATGGTTGGGTTCAAATGATTTTTTTACTCTCTGCTTCAGCATCCATAACAGCGACTCTTCTATCGCAAACTTATTTAGAAACCTCTATCTTTGCTTTCACTTTGATTATTTCTTGCACCATTGCTTTAATGGCACTAGAAAAATTTGACCTAAAAATCCTTCCTGAATTGATTAAGTCCTTAACTGTACTATTTGTATTTTCTTTTAGCAGTTTGATTGATCCAGGATTATTAGTGACAAAATTATTTATTGCACAGTCTTTAATTAATATTTGTCTGGTGCTATCTCTTTACTATCTTCCAAGCAAACTTATCAGTTCTCCTTTCAAATCTTCAAGCGCTACTTAAGTTTTTTGAACAAATTTAGATCGTAATTTGCACAAATTTAGTGCTAATTATAGATCTCGAGATATCGACACTTAAAATTCTGGAGAGTAAAATTTTCTGATTATTTAATCATTTTTTGAGGGGAATCTTATGGATACTGGTAGTACTGCTTGGATTTTAACGTCCACTGCTTTAGTTTTATTTATGACAATGCCAGGCTTGGCACTTTTTTATGCTGGTTTAGTGCGTTCTGAAAATGTACTTTCGGTTCTTATGCACTGTTTTGGGATAGCTTGTGTTGCCTCCCTAACATGGTTAGCAGTTGGTTATAGCATAGCCTTTACTGAGGGAAATCCATACACCGGAGATTTAAGTCAAATATTCCTTCTTAATATGGCTAGAGATGCTATGTCAGGAGATATACCTGAATCGGTATTTTTTATGTTTCAGATGACCTTTTGTATCATTACTCCTGCACTAATTGTAGGCGCGTATCCTGAAAGAATGAAATTTGAGTTTGTCTTACTGTTTTCTTTTTTATGGATTATATTCGTATATGCACCCGTAACTCATTGGATTTGGGGTGGCGGATGGTTAGCAAGTTTAGGAGTGTTAGATTTTGCTGGCGGGCTCGTGGTCCATTTAACTGCAGGAACTACTGCAGTTGTTTTAGCTTTAATGTCTGGAGCAAGAGATGGTTTTCCTGATCAAATAAAGCCACCTCATAACCCTGGTTTAACGATGATGGGAGCCTGCATGCTTTGGGTAGGATGGTTTGGATTTAATGGTGGAAGCGCTTTAGCTGCTAATGCGGATGCAGGCATGGCAATTTTAGTCACTCATATATCTGCTTCAGTAGCTTCATTAGTTTGGATTGTTATTGAATGGTTAAGATTCGGCAAACCAAGTTTAGTTGGTGTAGTCACTGGAGCCATCGCTGGTCTTGCATCGATTACTCCAGCTTCTGGTTTTGTTGGTCCTCTCGGAGCAGTATTAATTGGATTGATTTCTGGGTACGTTTGCTATGAGGCTGTGGGAATTATTAAAAATAAATTCAAGGTCGATGACTCATTAGATGTTTTTGCTGTCCATGGATTAGGTGGAACGATCGGTATTTTACTTCTGCCGTTTTTAATTTCTGAGAGTTTTGGTGGAGTTGGTTATGGAGATGGAACATTCTCAAGCTTAATGTCAGCACAGGTTATTGGTGTCATAGCAGTATTAGTATTCACACTAGTCTTGAGTTATGTACTAGCTGTTATCACTAAATCATTAGTAGGAATTAGGGTTTCAGATGATCAGATTGAAGAAGGATTAGATATTTCTTCTCATGGTCAATCTGGATACAAACTTTAGGTAACGTTTATTAAAGGATTATAAGTAACCTGGTCTGGAATTTTTTCTGCACCAGGTACTTTCCTTGCAATCATAAAAGGCTTCAAAGCTTCTATGGCTTTTGGCTCATCGAAGTGTCCAATCCCTGGATGAAGATGATGAATAAAATGTAACTGCATAGAGTGATTAAAAAATCTCGGAATCCAGTGGCTCCAAAATCTTGTATCTTTGTACCTCCCCTCTCCAGTTTCTTGATGTGGATACCAAGAGAAAAATACTGTTGTATAGACTGTTCCGATTTTGGCAGGAAGCCACCAAAGCAGTAAAGTTTCTAATGGAAAAAGTACCACTAAAACCATCATTGAAGCTCGAAAAAGTAAAAGAAGTAGCACAGCATTATTAAAAGACTCTATGAACGCCTTATCATTTTCAAAAACCTCAAGAAATTTTTGATAGTTTACTGATGTACCATCAAGTGAATTTTTAATTACTGAGAATAAAGGGCCATGGGCATTATCGTAATCAGGGTCTTTGATAGAGTTATTTGTATACGCGTGATGCTTCATATGAGTAACTCTAAGAAGATGATATGGAATAGCAAGGGTAATGAGAGTCAAATGACCAACAAAACCATCAAGCCATTTCATTTTTGGATTGCCTCTAGAATAATTACCATGTTGAGCTTCATGAGATGGTAAATATGCAAAGCACGCACAAATGGTTGCAATTAAAAAACCTGCCCACAAAGGAATTATTGAATAAATTACCATTGGCCAAAGGGTTAGCCACACAGCTACTTGTCCGAGACCAATCGCAATCATCTCCCACTGAAATCTTTTTGAAAAAGACTTAGCTATCTCTTTTTCTCTAGCAAAAGAGAACTCTTCTGAAATTATTTGATTATCTTCCATGACCATGTTTCCCTAAATTTGGCTATCAATCCCAATAGAAGCCCAAATGCATAGCAAGCATAAGAAAAATTTGTATTATTTTCTAAAATGCCAAGTTCAAATGCAATTGCATTAAAAATACTGCCTAAAAAAATTAAGCCAAACCAAGCCATTTTCCAATCTAAAATTAGTTCTAGCAACTTCATGTATTTATATTTTATCTAAATTTAACCAAAGAAAATGATATTTATCAATTAGACCAATAAATGTATTCATCACCTTCTTCATATTCCTGCCCATCATATTTATCTATTAAGATTGGCACATCATAGGCAGCTGGGAATAAAGGTTCTTTTTGTTCAGAGTTAAATTTGTCCAAAGTCTTTTGAATTGAACTTGCTTCATTGGGATGAGTTTTGATTAAATTATTTTTTTCCATTGGGTCTAAAGAAGTATCAAATAGCCAGCGCAGGTTTTCTTTTTTACTGATTATGTATTTCCATTTTCCATGCAAAACTGATTGATGATTTCCTGATCGCCAGAAGAGAGTTTGATGCGGTTTTGAAGCTATTTCCTTTTTTATGTAAGGCAATAAATTCACTCCATCTATTTCTTTATGATTAGATGGTTTAATTTTTGCAGCTGAAGCAATAGTAGAGAAAATGTCAAAATGATGAACTGGGTTGTCTGACTTTTGTCCAGGATTAATCTCATCAGGCCAACTTATTATATAAGGAACTCTTATTCCTCCTTCAAAAAAACTTATTTTCCAACCTCTGTAGGGTTTGTTGATATCTTCTAGTTCAATGTAATTTGCTCCACCATTATCACTGGTGAATATGATCAAAGTTTTCCCATGTATTTCTAAATCTTTAAGCTTTGCAACTACCTTCCCAACGCTTCTATCTAGCGCGGCTATCATTCCCGAATAAACTTGAAGATTATGACCAGGCATATGACTCATTTGTTCTACGTCGCTTTTTAGTGCTTGAAGTGGATTATGAACAGCCCAGTGGCTTAAATATAAAAAGAAAGGTCTATTTTTATTCTTTTCAATGACTTTTAGCGCTTCATCAGTATAGTAATCTGTAACGTATTTGTCTGGTGCAAATAGATCTCCTTCATTAAATCTTGCAGAATACTGACCTAAACCCCAAATCATTTTATCTATTCTAGTATCAAATTTTGCATTTACTATGTCTGGATGGTCTTCTGGCGCATATAAAGGCCCTACTAATGATAGAGAATCGTCAAATCCCTGACTCAAAGGATCCATTCCATTTGCATGTCCCAAATGCCATTTTCCAATGTGAGCCGTGTAATATCCTGCATCCTTTAAAACTTCAGCAATTGTGATTTGCTCGGTAGGCATTCCTTGCTCCATAAAAGAAGGTAAATTTTTTGAAAGTTCGTTGTCAATTCTTGCTTTTAATTCGGAATCATCTTCTTCAGCAATCCAACTCAAAACTAATCTTCCTAGACCTGGGACTGGGGTAAATTCATATCCAAACCCTGTAGGATATCTTCCAGTCATAATTGCAGCTCTAGAAGGAGCACAGGTCGCATTTGCTGCGTAGCCTCTAGAAAATAAAATTCCACTGTTTGCTAAGGCATCAATATGGCTAGTCATTAGAGAACCATCTGCTGCGCCACCATTGTGAGAAGAGATATCGTTGTAACCCATATCATCTGCCAGAATTAAAATTATGTTGGGTCTATCATCTTGACTGGAAACTTCCGGTCCAGTTGCCCAAGTAGTTGGGATATTTTCATGCACTGGCATAATAATGCTACCAATTTTTGGCATAGACCAAAGTAGAATATTTAATTTATATTCCCAAATTAGAATTCCAGAAAAAAATATTACTAGTGAAAAAATTGATAATTTTTTAATCATTTTTACTTCTTAAAGAAAGAATAAATAGCATCAATAAAATAACCCCTAGGAAAGGAGCACCAACTACGCCTGGAGTAACGCCATCGGTATATTGAGCATCAAGCGATGGAAAATAATCTAAGTAACTATGTAAAATTCTTATCCACCATTCCAAGGAGCAAACTAAGAGCATGAGCGGAATTAACCCTCGATATTTGACTAAAACTACAATAACTAAGAAAGTTCTTATAACTTGTTCCAAACCCCAAACTGAAAAAAACATATAGATAAGTCTCATAGGGTCTGGATCACCTTCTATCGGAACCACATTTGCAATGGTATGGAGGCCAAATTCCCAAAAGAGCCAGTGAACTGTGCTTCGCCAGATTAAAAGACCAGTAAAAAGAATCAGCCCATAAAAAGCTATTTTGCTTCCTTGGTAAACTCTAGCATCATCAGGAAATAGGCTTTTAAGTATTTTCATTGTCTAAATTAATGATTATTCCTTCATTAGGATTAATATTTCCATTTACTACTTCTTCATAAGTTTCAACAAAAGCTTCTAAACTAGAAATTTCTTTTATCTTCATCCAATCTCTGCTTTGAATCGCGCGATTCATCATAAATTCTTTAGTTTTTTTGCTGTATCCATCATGCCCCCAATCACCAATACGTTTTTGTATGTGAGCCGGAGCGAAAAAGAATTCTGTACGATCTCTTAACATTGCTTGACCTAATTCATCCTCAGCGGTTGTTTCATTATCCCAATGGGTCATGCCGACGGTTAAACACCTCAACAAGTTATCTCCCAAAGCTTTATGTAATGATCCTAAAATTTCTCTATTCCCTGCCATATCAACCATTACAGAGCGAATGTTTGAATCTACTTTCTCCAATTCATCATATGTCATTACTTCGTCATAACAACCCAAACCTTTTACAAAGTCAGAGTTTTTTGTAGACGTGAGGCCCAAAATTTTTGGTGAATCTTTTTCATCAGTCAGTCCTTGAGCAAGGCCTATTGCCGTTTTACTCGAAGCGCTAATAATAATAACTTGATCTGTTCCATGATAAGTTTCATCCTTCAATGCATCACATAAACAGAAAGCCGTAATATGCAAAGGAAATAATAAAGCTCTTATTGAATCCATAGAAGCATCATAGTTTTCTTCTCCGGAAAGCCTTAAATAGTTATTATAAACTGGAGGCAATTCTGCACGATGTTTTTTCCCATCACTAAAACTTTGAGAATTAACTTTAATCGGACTTAGGCTTAAAATGTTTGCAGGCGGGAAATAGCCAAATAACCTTTCTCCAACTTTTAAATCATCATTTTTAGAATCAATGATTTTTGCAAACCCCCACATTGGAATGCATCCCCACTTATCATCAGTATTTTCAATTGCAGGGAAAAATTGCCAATATCCTATAGTTTCTCCCGCTACACCATAAGTTACATTATTAGCAGTAAAAGAAAACTTTTCTATTTTTACCAAAATCTCATTTTCATCTAAATCTTTTTCTAAATTTAAAGAAATAATACGACTTTGAGTTATATCTGATTTTAAGGTTTGAAATTCTTTCATGAATTTAAAATATCCATACAATTTGTGCCTTCAAAAATTTGTTCTACTTTCTGTTGCGATTGGTTGTCTAATTGTTGAAATTCTTCATTAATCCATTTCAAACATTTAACTTGGTATGGAAAAGTTTGCTGAGTCCAATTACAGCCGTCAATTTCAACATTCCATGTTTTACTCCCTTCGCTTTGTGCTTTTGCATTTGCTATCAAGGCGGGTACGTAAACCTTACCAACTTCGCCTAAAATAACTTTAAGTGAATCGGGAATATTATTTATATCTATCCAATCATCATCTGTTGGTTCCAATCCCGAAAGGTCTTCCATAATTCCGACCCAAGCCACTGCTCTTGGAGAAATCTCATGAGCCAAACTTCTAGAGGTTGGATCAAATCCAACCAACTGACTTAACTGTCCGAACAAAGCAAAATCAGCTGAGCTAGGTCTGCTTCCTAATAGATAAGGCAAGTTTTCAAAATGAGCTTCTAACATTCCTAAAAATCTTTTATAGCTAGCTTCAATCATAGGCGCAGTAGTATCACTAGAGCCAACTACTCCTAATCGACTAATTTGCCTATCGGCAATATATGTTTTCATAGAATTAAGGTTTTCCTTAGGTAAATTCAATACAAGATTTAAAGGCAGTAAAGTTCCTGCATTATCGCTGTCTTCATTAAAATGCCATCTATAATGAAACATGTACTTTGTAACCCATTCGTCAGCAAAATCTTCTAATAAATAATTGATAAAATTGAGTACAGAATCCTCAGGCAAGCATTTTCTTTCCTTGTATTCTTCTTCAAATCTTCTTATCAAAGGAGTTGAATCCGTAATTGCTTTCAACTTACCAGTCTCATCAGGAAGGATAAATGTAGGCAATAGACTCGGAGATGGGGGATCTATTTTTAAATCGGCTAATACTCCATTAGTTAAGGTTTCTAGTGGGTCGCTCCACATAGCCTTGTATGGAATTTTTCGATAACGAAGAAGCGCTATCATTTTTCTTGTATAAGGAGAAGGCGGGGTTCCAATTAAAGTAATAGAGTCGGTAGCACTCATTATATTTTTGTTTCTATATTTAATTGGCCCTCTAGTCCAGCTACTCTATGTTGAGCGCTTTTTATATAGTCTGGATCTTGAATCATAGTAAGCATTGCTTTTCTATTAGGATACATTGCGATGGCAACTTGATCCCACAGATCTTCTACCTCTCCAAGCATTAATCTTGTTACTTCTCCCCCAAAAATTGGTTTTCCACCAACTTTCTCTAAATGCTCTACAACTTCTTTTCCATAAATTGCATAAGCTTCCTTTCCAGTAAGATTGTTTTCTCGTTTATCTGGATATTCAGCTTTATCTTTAAACTTTAGTAAATTAACCATAAAAATTGGCTCATCATGACCTTCTTCTAAGAACCCTTTGAGTTGTTCTTCATTAGGCATTACTTTATTTTTAACTTTCATTTTTTCTCCTTATTGCGTTGAAATAGCTTTTTGAAAAGCTGGTCTTGACTTAATTCTCTCAACATAAGCTTTTAAATTAGGCATTTCATCTGTTACACAACCTAAATCTGATAATTTAGTACAACAATGTCCAGTCATAAACTCAACTCCAGAGAAATCACCGATTAGATATTCTTTTCCTTCTAAAGCAGTTTCTATAGCTGCTAAAGATTTAGAAGCCAAACGTTGTGCTTGACCCAAAACGGTTTCATCTCTTCTTTCGGGAGGCAATATGATGGTATGCACAACAATGGTATTCATTGGTTGAGCAATCATGCCTTCACAAAAATGAAACCATTGAAGATAGTACGGGAATTCTGAAGAATCAACTGCTGGCTTAAGACCGCCATTTTTATGTTTTTCTAAAACATAATCTATGATCGCACCTGATTCATAAATACTTATATCACCATCTTCTAAAACAGGAATTCTTCCTAATGGATGTCTTTGACGATGTTCATCAGATTTTAAAGCTTCTGGATGAAATGGCATTGAATTCAATTCATAGGGTAGTTCTAATTCTTCTAAAAGCCAAAGAATTCTTTCTGCTCGTGAATTTGGTGCGTAGTGAAGTTTCAACATAATTATTCTCCTGTTGTGTTAATGAAGTTGATCAATAGATTAGATAATTCTTTTGGACGCGTCCATTGATAAAAATGTCCACCGCCGATGTGCGGAGCGCTTGTAGCATTCGGGCACATGTTTAAAACGTCTCGCTCTATTCCATTCGTCACTGGATCATCACCAGCAAAGACGCTCAGAAATGGTTTGTTCCAATTTTTAAAGACTTCTCTAGCTTCTCTTTGCGCCTCCAATGATTGATCAGGAACTGTTGGAACATGACTTGGCATTGCTCTTGGTCCCATTTTGTAACTTGGATCAGGAAACGGGGCTTCGTATGCTTTAGCAACATTAGATTTAAAAGGGTAAAACTTCTCTAAGCCTAAAGTGATGAATATGTAATACAGTAAAGAGTTAAATTTTGAATTTTTTTCCATCATTTGAGCCATTAAAAAACCCATTGGCAAATCATTTGTATCCCAACAAAATTTTTGCCAATACATAAATTTCAATGCTGGATGATTTTCTGAATTATCTTTAGATAAACTTTTTCCATCCATTTTATTGAGTTCTTTAGACATTGAAAAAGGTGTCAATTTAAGACTGCTCTCTCTAAAAGTCTTAATTTTTTCCAAGACTTCCTGAGGTGCTTCTGGGTTATAAGGTAATCCAGTATTACCCATGGAAACTTTATCAAACCTATCTGGCTCATTTGCAACTAATCTCAGACCAATTAGACCGCCCCAATCTTGTCCGAAAAAAGTCACATTTTTAAAATCATTAACCACTAGCCATTCTGTCATCCAATCGACTTGTTTCTGATAACTATAATCTTCTCTTAAAGCAGGTTTGTCGGATTTGCCATAACCCGGAAGATCAGGAGCAATTACTCTAATCCCTGCTTCAGTTAAAAAAGGAATCATTCTAGAGTAAAGATAACTCCATACTGGTTGACCATGCATCGCCAAGAGTACTGGTCCATCTTTAGGTCCTTCATCGATGTGATGAATTCTTAAGTCACTTCCATCTTCAGTTTTGATGGTGGTGTAGTTTGGTTCAAAAGGATAATCTTTTAAATTTTTAAAAGAACCATCCGGCGTTCTTAAAATTTTCATTTTCTTTCCCCAGAAATAAATATCAAAATCTATAATTAATATATAGAAAAAAAAGGAAAAGTTAAGAGTTTACTGAGTGTCTTAATTTTATGGTTGTCTGATGTTTTCAACCATTAAATTAATTTCTTCAGGTGGTTTCGATGTAAAGAAAGATACTACAAGAGCAATAACAAAATTAAGAAGCATTCCAACAAAACCTATTCCTTCTGGTGAAATTCCAAAAAGCCAATTAGATGAATTATCCAAATAAGTATAAAGAAATTTAAAATAAACTATGTATGAAGCTGTAAAACAGAGCCCAAATAACATACCCGTTATCGCTCCTTCTTTATTAAGTCTTTTATAGAAAATCCCCATCAATAAAGCTGGGAAAATAGTAGAAGCTGCTAAACCGAAAGCAAAAGCAACGACTTGAGCAACAAAGGCCGGTGGATAAATCCCAAATAAGCCTGCTACTAATATGGCAAACGCTGCGGCAATTCGAGCATAAAGTAGTTCTTGCCGTTCAGTAATTTTTGGCATAAAGGTCTTTTTCAAGAGATCATGAGAAATTGAAGAAGATATAACTAGCAAAAGTCCTGCGGCAGTAGAAAGAGCTGCAGCTAGTCCACCTGCTGCTACTAAAGCAATTACCCAAGCTGGTAATTTTGCAATTTCAGGATTCGCTAAAACCATAATATCTCTATCAATATAAACTTCATTTGAATTTGATTGATTAGGTTCGTTATTCAAAACTCTTTCTCCTGACTCACCTCTTTCATCTGAATAAATGGGTCTTACTCCTTCCAAAGCATGGCCTGCAGAGTACTGAATCTTTCCATCTGTATTTTTATCTTGCCAAGCAATTAATCCAACATTTTCCCAGTTTTTAAACCAGTTAGGAGCTACTGAATATTTAATATCTTGGATTGAGTCGACAAAGTTTATTCTCGCAAAAGCTGCCACAGCGGGAGCAGTTGTATACAACAATGCTATGAAAACTAACGCGTATCCTGCTGATTTTCGTGCATCGCTCACCTTTGGTACAGTAAAAAATCTTACTATGACATGGGGCAATCCTGCAGTTCCGAACATCAGCGCAGCAGTGATACAAAAAATATCTATGTTGGTTTTAGTGTTTTCTGTATAAGCGTTAAATCCTAAATCAGTAGTAACTTGATCTAATTTATCCAAAAGAAAAGTTGAGCTATTGACTAAAGTATCTCCAAAACCTAGTTGAGGAACTGGATTGCCAGTTATTAAAATTGAAATAAAAATAGCGGGAACAAGATATGCAAAAATCATCACGCAATATTGAGCAACTTGCGTATAGGTTATTCCTTTCATGCCGCCCATAACTGCATAGAAAAAAACAATTACCATGCCTATGACGACACCCAAATCTATATCAACTTCTAAAAATCTTGAAAAAACAATTCCCACTCCACGCATTTGGCCTGCGACGTAAGTAAATGAAACGAAGATTAAACAAATGACCGCAACCAATCTGGCTGCATTCGAATAGTATCTAGTGCCAATGAAATCTGGCACTGTGTATTGACCAAATTTCCTTAAATAAGGCGCAAGCAATAGTGCCAATAAAACATAACCCCCAGTCCACCCCATCAAATAGACTGATCCATCTTTTCCAAGGAAAGCTATCAATCCAGCCATTGAAATAAATGAAGCAGCTGACATCCAATCAGCAGCGGTTGCCATTCCATTGGCTACAGGATGAACGCCTTTGCCTGCCACATAAAAATCATTAGTAGATTTAGCGCGTGACCAAAAAGCAATTCCTATGTACAAGGCAAACGATAGCCCGACGAAAAGATAGGTTAACTCTCGTGCTTCCATAATTAGTTATTCGTCATCGATGGATTGGCTAAAGTATTTTTTGTCTAATTTGTTAAGCAGATAAACATAAATAAAAATTAAAACTACAAATACATAAATACTTCCTTGTTGAGCAAACCAAAAGCCAAGTTTAAAACCACCAATTTGAATCTGATCCAAAGCATCTGACCAAAGTATTCCAAACCCAAAGGAAACTAAAAACCAAATAGAAAGAAGCATGGCCAATATCTTTAAATTGGCATTCCAATAAGCTTTATTTGATAAATTACTTTTCATTGAATTGGTTACTTTTATTAGCTAATTTTATTACTGAAAGATAAATTATTGGCGGGAGAATTAGCCAAGGAATCTGTGTCTGCAGCATTACTGTTCGATCATTAAATTCAAACAGCAAGGGATTAAAATAAGGCCCCGATGGGATTAATGGAGCCCAAGACAAAGCTTTTCCTACAGAAAGTTGATCATGATATAGAAACATTTCTACAAGAATATTTTGCCCAACACACCAAGCAAATAAGATAAAAAACGCACCCCAATCCCAACGCTTAAATACCTCTATATTTTTCCCCGCGTATCGCCACATCAACCACAATCCCCCGAGGCAGACAGCTCCAGCATCGCCTAAGGAATTCAACGCCCAATTTATATTTTGAGGGATCCAGATATTTAAGGCTGTTGATCTTCTTAGGTTTACTGGATCGCCATCGATCAAGCCAAATGTCATCCAAATCTCCCAACCTAAAGCACATGTTACAAAAGCACCGAGATAAAATTTTGGAATCCAAACAGGAAATAGATTTCTATAAAAAATAATAAGATAGAGAGGAACAAGAGAGCTTGAATAAACGATGAATATAACTCTGGCTTCTTCAAAAGTCATACATCATGTTACTACAAGATTATAATTTTTGGTGGGTCTGGGAGAACTCGAATCTCCGACCTCACCCTTATCAGGGGTGCGCTCTAACCAACTGAGCTACAGACCCATTCGTAAATGGGTGATCACAATACCAAGTGATCAAAAATTAATAAAGTATTAATTCTTACTTTTATCAACTAATTTATTTGCTTCAATCCAAGGCATCATGCCACGAAGCTCAGCACCTACTTTTTCTATCGGGTGCTCTCTAGATTCTTTTCTAAAGGCTTCCATTGCTGGTCCACCAGAACCACTATTGCTTTGTCTAGCATCCGCAACAAACTCTTCAGCAAATTCTCCAGATTGAATTCTATCTAGAATAACTCGCATGGCTTTTTTAGCTTCATCCGTAACGACTTTAGGTCCGGAAGTGTAATCACCATACTCTGCTGTATTGGAAATACTGTAACGCATATCAGCTAATCCACCTTCATAAATCAAATCTACGATCAATTTAACTTCGTGAACACATTCAAAATATGCCATCTCTGGTGGATAGCCAGCTTCGGTTAACGTTTCGTAACCTGCTCTTATCAAAGAAGTTAAGCCACCACATAAAACAGCTTGCTCACCGAATAAATCTGTTTCAGTTTCGTCTTTGAAAGTAGTTTTAATTATTCCTGCTCTACCACCACCAATTGCACTTGCATATGCAATTGAATTATTTAATGCTTCACCTGAGGCATCTTGTTGAATAGCAACTAAACAAGGCACACCAGCACCTATATTGTATTGTCCTCTTACTGTATGCCCTGGACCTTTAGGCGCAATCATGACTACGTCTAAATCTTTTCTAGGTTTGATTTGCCCATAGTGAATATTGAAACCATGCGCAAAAGCAATTGTTGCCCCTTCTTTCAAGTTAGGCTCTATGTCTTCAGCATAGGTTTTTCCTTGAAACTCGTCAGGGATTAAAAACATTACTAGATCAGCTTTAGCAGCTGCGTCGGCATTACTCAAAACTTCAAAGCCAGCTTCTTTAGCTTTATTAGCAGATGGAGACCCATCTCTAAGACCTAGAATTACATTCATTCCTGAGTCTTTTAAATTATTGGCATGTGCATGGCCTTGAGACCCATAACCAATGACAGCAATAGTTTTGCTCGAGATTAAATCTAAGTTTGCGTCTTTGTCATAATAAACTTCCATAGTTTCTCCTTATTCGTAAGATATTTTAGTTTGATCGTTTGTTCTTAAAGATGTCATTCCAGTGGTCATTCCTAGTTGCCCGGACCTAGTGACTTCAAGAAATTCTTGGTCTTTTAAAGAAGACAATAAATTATCAATTGCATGAGAATCACCCTTAGCTTCGAACATGGTAAATCCATCGACTTCATTGATTATCTTTCCAGAAATTTTATCTTCTTTTTCGATAATTTTTTGAACTTCTTCAGACGATAAAGTTAATTTAATAATTGCCAGCTCTATCGAGTAAGACTCAACACTGGTTAAGTTCTGAACCATCACAACATCAATTAATTTAAATAACTGCCTTAATATTTGATTGATTATCTCAGGCTCTTCAGACGTAGTCATGGTTAATCTAGAGAGCGTTGGCTCTTGAGTAGGAGCTACAGATAAAGAATCAATGTTGTAGCCTCTTTGTGAGAATAGCCCAACCACTCTGGACAAAGCGCCAGGCTGATTTTCCATTAATATTGCTATGTGACTAATCATTAAAATGTTTTATCTTTTTTGCTAATTCTCATTTCTGACATAGAACCACCTGCTTCTAGCATAGGATAGACGTGTTCATCTGGATCAATTAAAACATCCAAGAAAACTAATTTGTCTTTTAAAGCAAAACACTCTTCCATGGCATCATTGAGATCTGAAAATTTTTCTACTTTGATTCCTACGTGGCCATAAGATTCAGCTAATTTAACAAAGTCTGGTAAAGAATCTTCATATAAAATACTAGAATATCTGCCACTGTATTGCATGTCTTGCCACTGCTTAACCATACCAAGAGCTCTATTGTTAAGATTGATAATTTTTATAGGCAATCCATATTGACCACAAGTCGACAATTCTTGAATGCACATTTGAATGCTTCCTTCTCCTGTTACACATGCAACCGTTTCATCAGGAAAAGCAAATTTAACACCCATGGCAGATGGAAGCCCAAAACCCATTGTTCCTAAGCCTCCAGAATTTATCCATTTTCTAGGTTCATCAAATTTATAATATTGAGCAGCAAACATCTGATGTTGTCCTACATCTGAGGTAATGTAAGCATTACCTTTAGTTGTTTTATATAAAGATTGGATTACCTGTTGAGGCAAAATAATATCTGACTCATTGGGAAGATTTAACATGTCGTGATTGAGACCATGTTTATCTCTCCAAACATTTACTTGTTCCCACCAAGGATTCAAATTGGTTTTATCATAAGGACCTTTTTTAAATTCTTCACATATTTGAGATAAAACAATTTTTGCGTCGCCATGAAGTGCGACATCTACATTGATGATTTTATCAATTGATGACGGATCCGAATCAATATGAATTTTTTTTGCAGTGGTTCCAAATTTCTTAGGGTTATTGGTTATTCGATCATCAAATCTAGCGCCAACGTTAAAAATTAAGTCTGCTTCGCTCATGACCATATTAGCCTCATAAGTTCCATGCATTCCTAACATTCCAATAAATTGATCATCCGTTGCTGGAAATGCTCCTAAACCCATTAAAGTATTAGTTACAGGGCATCCAACCATTTTTGAAAGTTGAACTAATTCATCGGACGCATCTGATTGGATTACTCCTCCACCAGCATAAATAATAGGTTTTTTTGCCGACTTAATGAGTTTTACAGCTTCTTTAACTCCAGCAGCGTCTGATTCTCCGAGAATAGGATACGATCTCAAATAAACATCAGAAGGAAATTTATACTCAAATTTATTATTTGGATCAGTCATATCTTTTGGAACATCAATAACAACAGGCCCCGGTCTACCAGTTGTTGCAATATGAAAAGCTTTTTTTACAACTTCAGGAATTTCTTCAGCTTTTTGAACTAAAAAGCTATGTTTTACGATAGGTCTAGAAATACCAATCATGTCCGTTTCCTGGAAAGCATCTGTTCCTATTAAGTGACTTGCAACTTGTCCAGAGATTACAACCATTGGAATTGAATCAGTATAAGCAGTAGCTATTCCAGTTATCGCATTTGTAGCTCCAGGGCCCGATGTGACTAAGGCAACACCTGGTCTACCTGTCGATCTTGCGTATCCGTCGGCAGCGTGGACAGCTGCTTGTTCGTGTCTGACTAATATGTGCTGAACTCTATCTTGTTGATAGATCGCATCATAGATGTGCAAGGCCGCTCCCCCTGGGTAACCAAACATAATATCGATTTTTTCATCTGCAAGAGCCCTGATAAGAGCTTCGCCTCCAGATGTCATATTTTTGTCCATAAAGTACTTTAAAAAATAAGTTGAAAACGTTTAAGGAAGCGAATTTTGACACCCCCTGAAGGCAAGTCAAGGAAAATTAAGTTAACTTATCTAGGTTTAACGCTAATTCCTTCATATCTTTGGGCATATCAGCAAAATAATTAACTTCTGCCCCTTTTTTTGGATCCATGAAGGATAGATTAGAGGCATGAAGCGCTTGACGAGGAAAAGCTTCTATTATTCCTCTTAATTCTGAATTAGTAGATTTAGCAAACCTTCTTTTCCTGCCATAAAGCCCATCTCCAATAAGAGGAAATCCGATATGACTGAAATGCACCCTTATTTGATGAGTTCTTCCAGTAGCTAGACTTGCTTGAATATGAGTGTAATTTCCATACTTTTCTATTACAGAATAATTTGTTAAGGCATATCTGCCATCCTCTATTACCGCTTGTTTTTGCCTATTTCTTTTGTGGCGTCCCAGCGGCTCTTCAATTTTTCCTGACCTAGAAATTTCTCCTACTACAAAAGCTTGATAAATTCTTTTAACACTTCTATTTGATATTTGCTCAGATAATTTTTTTGCAGAATTCAAATTTCTAGCAACCACCATTAATCCAGATGTATCTTTATCTAATCGATGGATAATTCCTGCTCTTGGAACATTTTTTAAATCAGGATATTTAAAAATCAAAGCATTCATTAAAGTTTCTGAATGATTTCCTGCTCCCGGATGAACGACCATGCCAGCTGATTTATTAATAATTAAATATTCATCGTTTTCTTCGGTTATTTCTATTTGAATGTCTTGAGCAATAATATCAACCTGCTCTTCCTCTTGAATAAATAATTTAATAATTTCTCCACCGCTAAATTTTGAACTTACCTTAGAAATTTTCTTTTCATTTATTAGGACATGGCCCTCTTCAATCCATAATTTAAGCTTTGATCTTGAAAAATCTGGAAATAATTTTGCGATTACAAAATCAATTCTTTTCCCGTAAAACTTTTCAGGAACTTCTTTTATTAAATAATTATCTTTATTCATATACACAATCCCAGTGATAGAATAGACAATATATGACAATATTAAAGAATCAAAAATATTTAATCTCATTAGCTGTAATTTTATCTACCCTTTTTATTGCTGGTTGCGCATCTGAAAAAGAAGAAATTACTAGAGATATCGTAGAAAAAGAACTTTACGATCAAGCTCAAAGGCGAATGAAAACAGGTAATTATATTTCAGCTGTTCTAAGTCTTGAAACTTTGGAAAAACGTTTTCCTTTTGGCAAGTATGCAGAACAAGCTCAGGCAGAATTAATATTTGCCTATTATAAAAGCGCTAATTATGAAGGAGCTATATCGGCAGCAGATAGGTTTATAAGTCTACACCCAAGACATCCAAATATAGACTACGCTTATTATATAAAAGGTCTGTCAAAGTTTAATAATGATAAGGCACTGTTTGCTAGCATGCCTTTGTTGGGTGAAATGACACATAAAAGAGAGTTGTCAGCGGCAAAAGAATCTTTTCAGGATCTTGGTGATTTTATTGACCGTTTTCCTGAAAGTGAATATGCAGGAAATGCTAAACAACGCATGATTTATTTAAGAAATTTGATTGCCAAGCAAGAAATTTATGTTGCCGAATTTTATATAGAGCGTAAAGCATATATTGCTGCTTTAGGAAGAGCAGATTATGTAATTAAACATATGTCTAGAACTCCCTCAGTTGAAAGAGCTTTAGAAATAATGGTTCTAGTTTATGAAGAGCTTGATCAAAATGATCTTAAAATTGACGCACAAGAAGCATTATTGGAATATAAAAATAAAAGATCTTAAGAAGAGTATAAATGTTAATTAATTTGGCAATAATTTCATTTTTTTTATTTGGTTTATACGCCCTTTCCAAAATTTTTGGTACGCAAAACATTGATCTAAATCAAGAGCAGAATGAAATGGTTAAATGTTCAATATGTAAGACTTATGTGGTTGGAAATACAGCCAAAAAAATAAATGAAGAATGGTTCTGTTCTAAACCAGATTGCAATTAATTATATTTTCCATCTTGATAAACTAAAGGATTCATCTCTCCTGAATGAATTACACTTGTCACTTCTCCAATAACTATAAAGTGAGTTGCAAACTCAATTATTTCTTTAGTTTTGCAAAAAATATTAGACTGAGAAGACTCTAAGTAAACTGGATCTGCTGAAATCCATCCTTCGTTTTCAAATCTCGTTTCACCCTCTTCCGAGCCGCTGCAAATATTAGAAATTTCTTCTTGAGCAGAATTAAGAAGATTTAAACAAAAGTTTTTTTCTTCTTTAAGAACCTTGTTTATTCCAGCATTCTTATTAATTGCTAACATAATGCTTGGGGGATCTAGAGATAAAGAAGTAACCGATGAGACTGTCATTGCATGACGCTCATCCTTATTATCAGCTGAAATGATAAATACTGTTTGTTTGAGCGTTCTTAAAACCTCTAAAAATTCTTTTTCCATAGTATAAATGTAACTTTAAAAAAGTGACGTGTATTCTTAATAAAAATGTCTTAATAATGAATCATTATGTCATGGAAAAAATTAATAATTTAAACTATCTAATATGTCTAAAGGCAAAATAAGAATAATTGGAGGAAAGTGGAAGGGTAAAAAAATATCTTTTACATTAGATAAAGACATAAGACCTACTCCAGATAAAGCTAAAGAAACTTTATTTAATTGGTTAGGGCAAAATTTAAATCAATTTTCTTGCTTAGATCTTTTTGCTGGCACTGGCGCTATGGGACTTGAATCTTTATCTAGAAATGCCGAAAAAGTAATTTTTGTTGAAAAAAATAAATATTTAGTTGATGGCTTGATTAAGACTATTTCGGAATTGGAATGTGAAGATGATACAGAAGTATTCAATCAAGACTGTGTTAAGTGGTTAAAAAGTAATTCTCCTAAAAATCCTTTTGATCTTATATTTGTAGACCCTCCTTTTAATAAAAGTTATGCAAAAAAAGTTTTTGATGAGATTAAAAGAAATAATTTTTTAGTTGAAAACTCTATAGTTTATTTAGAGTGCGAGAAAAGTTTGGATGTTAGTTTTTTAGAAGATTCATTTACAATTTTTAAAGAAAAATCTTACGGAGAAAAAAGCTATCGTTTGTTGCGAAAGATTATTTAGATTTTTTCATTGAGTCAAAAAACTCATTATTTGTTTTGTGTTTTCTAAGTTTGTCTATGAGCCATTCAGTTGCATTAATATCGTCCATGTCATGAAGAAGCTTTCTTAAAATATTAATTCTAGCTAAATCAATCTCATCTGTAATAAGCTCTTCTTTTCTTGTGCCAGACCTTCTTATATTGATAGAAGGAAAAATTCGTTTTTCAGCAATTGATCGATCAAGATGAATTTCTTGATTACCTGTTCCTTTAAATTCTTCATAGATTACTTCATCCATTCTAGATCCAGTATCAATAAGAGCAGTTGCGATAATGGTTAAGCTTCCGCCATTTTCTATATTTCTAGCAGCTCCAAAAAATCTTTTTGGTTTTTCTAAAGCATTAGCATCTACTCCACCAGTTAAGATTTTTCCTGAGGAAGCTTGAGTAGAATTGTAAGCCCTACCTAATCTAGTTATTGAATCCAAAAGAATTATTACATCATATCCAGTTTCGACCAGCCTCTTAGCTTTGGCAATTGCCATTTCTGCTACCTGCACATGTCTTGAAGGCGGTTCATCAAAAGTACTAGCTATTACCTCCCCTTTTACTGTTCGAATCATATCTGTAACTTCTTCTGGTCTCTCATCAATTAAAAGAACCATCAATGTGCTATCAGGACTATTTTTTTCTATTGAATGCGCGATGCTTTGAAGCAATAAAGTCTTACCTGCTTTTGGCGGAGAAACAATTAACCCTCTTTGTCCTTTACCTGTTGGAGAAATTAAATCAATTATTCTTGCTGATAGATCTTCTGTAGTTCCATTTCCAGACTCCATCACAATTCTTTCTTCTGGGAAAAGAGGCGTAAGATTTTCGAAAGCAATTTTTGATTTAGTTTTGTCAGTTGTTTCAAAGTTAATTAAATCTATCTTTAAAAGGGCAAAATATCTTTCTCCGTCCTTGGGCGGTCTAATTTTTCCTGAAATTGAATCTCCTGTTTTAAGTCCAAAACGTCTAATTTGACTTGGAGAAACATATATATCATCTGGTCCAGAGACATAAGATGCAGTTGGTGATCTGAGAAAACCAAAGCCGTCATTTAAGATTTCAAGAACGCCTTCGCCTTCGATATCTTCACCTGATTTGGAATGAGATTTAAGAATGCTAAAAATAACATCCTGTTTTTTTGATCTAGCTATATTTTCAATACCCATTTCTCCGGCTATGCCGAGAAGTTCGTCTATTGGTTTAGCTTTAAGTACGCCTAAATGCATAAAGTTTTTATTAAATTGTGATTAAAACTGGAAAAAATTTCGTGAGCGAGTTGCTACGGAAGTAATTTAACCATCATAAGGAAAGATCGTCTACCTTTTAATTAAATATACTGATTGATGAATTCTTCTAATTGATTTTTTGTTAATGCTCCGACTCTTTGATCTACTGGTTGGCCATTTTTAAATAAAACTAATGTAGGGATACTCATGACTTTTTGTTTTGCTGCAGAATCTTTATTAGTATCTACATCAACTTTTCCAACTACTAATTTACCCTCAAAATCATTTGCAAGTTCTTCTAAAATTGGGCCTACCATTTTACAAGGACCGCACCACTCCGCCCAATAATCAACTAAGATAGGCACTTCTCTTGAGGAAATCTCTTCATCAAAATTTGAATCGGTAAGTTCTATTGTTTTAGACATGCTTTAATTATGAGGATGAAATTTTTTTTTACAAGTCTAAATTAATCGGTCACAGCTCCTTGTGATGCTGATTGAACAGTCTTTGCATATTTTGACAAAACTCCTCTTTCTGGGCTCGGTTTCGGATTTGTCCACGATTTTTTTCTTAAAGACAGTTCTTCAAAATCTAACTCAACATCTATGGTTCCTTTTTCTGAATCGATAGTTATTTTATCTCCATCTTTCAATAAACCTATCATCCCACCTTTTGCAGCTTCAGGAGTGATGTGTCCGACAACAAAGCCATGTGAACCTCCGGAAAATCTTCCATCAGTTATCAAGGCAACTTTATCGCCTAGGCCCTGACCCATAATTGCTGAGGTAGGTTTCAGCATTTCTCTCATTCCTGGGCCTCCAACTGGCCCTTCATATCTTACAACAACGACATCTCCTTCTTTAATCAAAGACTTGCTTATTGCTTCATTAGCCTCTTCTTCTGAATTAAAAACTTTTGCTATACCGGTAAAACTCAAACCCTCTTTACCAGTTATTTTGGCAACCGCGCCATCCTCAGCTAAATTACCTTTAAGAATTCTTAAGTGACTATCTTTCTTAATAGGATCATTAAGAGGATGAATAATCTTTTGAGATTTCGGATATGGTTCAACTTTACTTAAGTTCTCAGCGAGAGTTTTTCCTGTAACTGTTAAGCATTCTCCATGCAATAAATTTGCGTCTAATAAAGTTTTCATTAGAGGTTGAATCCCACCGATAGCGTTTAATTCAGACATCAAGTAATGACCTGATGGTCTTAAGTCAGCAAGCAAAGGGCTGGTTTTTCCTATTTCCTCAAAATCTTCTATTTCAAGAGGAATATCTACACTTCTCGCCATAGCCAATAAATGCAATACAGCATTTGTTGACCCTCCTAAAGCAATCACAACTCTTATTGCATTCTCAAAAGCTTTTCTTGTCATGATATCTGTGGGCTTAATATCTTTTTCTAATAAATTATTTATTGCCGGACCAATACTTTCGCAATCTAATTTTTTTTCTTTAGAAACAGCGTCTTGTGAACTACTCCCTGGCAAGCTCATTCCCAAAGCTTCTATAGCAGATGCCATGGTATTTGCTGTGTACATTCCTCCACATGATCCGGCTCCGGGTAAAGCAGATTTTTCTATAGCTATAAGATCTTCTTCAGATATTTGATTACTTGTATAACTTCCAACTCCTTCCATAACGGTAATTAAATCAGTATGGTTTTCTCCTGGCCTAATTGATCCTCCATAAACAAATATTGAAGGTCTATTCAATCTTGCCAAACCTATAATGCATCCAGGCATATTTTTATCACATCCGCCTATTGCGACAACTCCATCGAATGACTGGCATCCTACTACCGTTTCAATTGAATCTGCTATTACCTCTCTTGAAACTAATGAATATCTCATTCCTAATGTACCCATTGAAATACCATCTGAAATAGTAATAGTATTAAAAAGAACTGCTTTCATTGCTTCATCATCAATCGAATTACAAACTGTTGAGGCCAGATCATTGATATGCATATTGCAAGGAGTAACCATAGACCACGTTGAAGCTACTCCTACTTGAGGTTTATTAAAGTCTTCGTCTTCAAAGCCCACAGCTCTTAGCATAGATCTTGAGGGAGCTTGGGAAGGACCGTCAACCAAGGGTGACGAATATTTTCTATTTTTAGACATACAAGATATTCTGTGATTTGTTATTCTCTGACTTTATCATCAGAGTATTATCTTATATATAAATTTTTAAGAGAAAAAAATTGAAAAACCATCAAATATACAAATTTGTAATCATAATGTGTTTTTTTCTTTTCCAGTCTTACGGGAATTCTGAAAAATCTTTTTCTCAAGAAAAGCTCATCTCAGTTGATCAAGCTTTTAAAGTTTCAATATCTTTGATGGAAAAAAAACCTAAAATAATATTTAAAATACACATCGATTCATATATATACTCAGAACATTTAACTATCAAAACTGTTAAAGGTAATGTGAAATATGAGATTATTGGTCAGATCAGAGAGATAAATGATGAATTTTTCGGAATTAGTGAGATTTATGATCAAAATTTTTACATTGTCCTTGAAAATATAGAGGATTTAATCGGTAAGGAAATTTTATTAAGCTATCAAGGATGTTTAAAAAATATACTATGTTATCCAAAGATAACTAAAAAAATACTCATAACTAAAAGTAAAAATAATTTAAATTCCTTTAAATTTCTATAAAAATTCACTATCATTCACTAAATTCATGAAAAAAATAATTCTTTTAAACGGTCCAAATCTAAACCTTTTAGGAAATAGAGAGAAAGACATCTATGGTTCAAAGACTTTAGAAGAAATCGAGAACGAATTGACTGCAATTGCTAAAGATAATTCTGTCAATTTGGAATGCTTCCAAAGTAATGCCGAACATGAATTAGTTGATAAAATTCAGGAAGCTAAAAATAACGATATAGGATGCATTTTGTTTAATCCAGGTGCGTTTACTCATACAAGTGTTGCGTTAAGAGATGCTATTTTGGGAGTAGCAATTCCAATGATCGAGGTTCATATTAGTAATATTTTTGGCAGAGAGTCCTTTAGAGAAAAATCTTATTTTTCTGATATAGCGGTCGGGACTATTTCTGGCTTCGGAGAAAAAGGTTATGCAGCAGCTCTAGATTTAGCCATCGATAAAATTCAGGAGTAATTATGGATATTAGAAAAGTAAAAAAATTAATAGAAATGTTAGAAGGTTCTTCTCTTAATGAAATAGTCATTAAGGAAGGCGAAGAGTCGGTAAAACTTGTTAAGTCTGCCGGTTTAATCCAGCATGCTCAAGTTCCTGCACCAATATCCCCTCCTCCATCAATTCCATCGGTTCTCGAGTCTTCTCCTGAAGATAAAAAAGAAAATTCTGAAAATATAATTACCTCTGGTAAATCGATTACTTCTCCAATGGTAGGTACTTATTATAGTTCTCCAAACCCTGGTGCAGATTCCTTTGTCAAAGTAGGTGACTCTATTAGCGAAGGAGATGTTCTTTGTATAATTGAAGCGATGAAAATGATGAATGAAGTTAAATCCGACTTTAACGGCACTATAAAAGAAGTTTTGATTTCAGATTCCGAGCCAGTTGAATACGGTGAAGCTCTTTTCATTATAGAAGAATAAATGTTTTCAAAAATACTAATCGCCAATAGAGGTGAAATTGCCCTTAGGGTTCTTAAAGCCTGTAAAGAGATGGGTATAGGAACAGTTGCAGTTTATTCTGAAGCAGACAAAGACCTAAAGCATGTAATGATGGCTGATGAAGCTATTTGCATAGGTCCTGCAGAATCATCGAAGAGTTACTTAAATATTCCTTCAATTATAAGTGCATGTGAACTTACTGGAGTTGATGCAATTCATCCTGGCGTAGGTTTTTTAGCAGAAAATGATCACTTCGCTGAACAGGTTATCGCTAGTGGTTATACTTTTATTGGTCCTGACCCTGAATCAATAAGAGTAATGGGGAATAAAATATCCGCTAAAAAAATGGCAACAGATGCAGGATTGCAATGCGTTCCTGGAAGCGGAAGAGTTTCAGCAACCAATAGAGAAACTCTATCCCTAGCAAATGAAATTGGTTATCCCGTTATGATAAAAGCTGCGGCAGGAGGTGGAGGAAGAGGAATAGCTATAGCTTATGAGGAAAAAGAATTAATTTCAAAAATGAAAATTACTCAACAAGAAGCCTTAAATAGTTTTGGAAGTGATGAAATATATTTAGAAAAATTTTTAGATAGCCCTCGTCATATAGAGGTTCAGGTTTTAGCTGATAATTTTGGAAATGCTCTTCATTTTTATGAAAGAGATTGCTCAATTCAAAGAAAAAATCAAAAAATAATTGAAGAAGCTCCAGCTTTAAATATTCCTGAAGAGAAAAAACAAGAGCTATTTGATGTGTGCGTCGAATGTTGTAAAAAAATGAAATACAAAGGGGCGGGAACTTTTGAATTTTTATATTTAAATGAAGAGTTTTATTTTATTGAAATGAATACTCGACTCCAAGTTGAACATACTGTTTCTGAGATGATAACTGACTATGATTTAGTGAAATTACAAATTGGTATTGCTGCTGGCGAAAAATTGAAAATCAAACAAGAAGATATATCCGTTAGAGGGCATGCAATACAGTGCAGAATTAATGCAGAGCACCCTAAAACTTTTATTCCATCGCCGGGCAAGATAACTCAATGGGGAAAGCCAGGAGGCATCGGAGTAAGAGTAGATTCTCATGTTTATGATGGTTGCGTTATTTCTCCATATTATGATGCTTTAATTGCAAAAATATGTGCTCATGGAATTGATAGAAACGAAGCTTTAGCAAGAATGGTGTTTGCCTTGGAAGAGTTCTTTGTTGAAGGAATAGATACCAATAAAGACTTACAAGAAATAATCCTTAATGAAGAAAATTTTAGAAATGCTAATTTATCCATAAATTATCTCCAAAATGTTTTGGATATTAATTAATGGATAGTTCAGATTACAAGCCTTCTTTAATAGAAAAAAAAGCTCAGTCCTATTGGAAAAAAAATAAGTCTTTTGAAGTCTTTCCTGATAAAAATAAGGAAAAATATTATTGCTTAAGTATGTTTCCATATCCATCTGGTGAACTGCATATGGGTCATGTGAGGAATTACACTATTGGAGATGTTATTTCCAGATATCAAAGAATGTTAGGAAAGAATGTTCTTCAGCCTATGGGCTGGGATGCTTTTGGTTTGCCTGCAGAAAATGCTGCAATAAAAAACAATGTTTCTCCAAAAACATGGACGGAGCAAAATATTAAATTCATGAAAGATCAATTAGTGTCATTAGGCTTTGCTTATGATTGGAAAAGAGAATTAAGAACGTGTGATGAAGACTACTATAAATGGGAACAATGGCTTTTTTGTGAGATGTATAAAAAAGGTTTGGTTGTTAGAGAAAAAGCAGAAGTGAATTGGGATCCTGTAGATAAAACAGTATTGGCTAACGAACAAGTAATAGATGGAAAAGGATGGAGATCTGGTGCTGAGGTAGAAAGAAAGGTAATCAGTCAATGGTCATTCAAAATTGAAGATTATGCAGAAGAGCTCTTAGACGAAATCGATCACTTGGATGGATGGCCCGAGCAGGTAAAATTAATGCAAAAGAACTGGATAGGGAAATCTTCAGGAATGGAATTTATTTTTAAATCAGAAGATGGTCATGAGGTTGAAGTCTTCACCACAAGACCAGACACAATTATGGGAGTTTCTTTCATTGGACTTGCGATTTCCCATCCAATAGTTCTATTAGAATCAGAAAAAAATGAAGAATTAAGAAAATGGATTGCTAAAAACTCTAAAGGAACTGCATCAGAAGCAGATATTGCAACTCAAGAAAAAGATGGCTATAAATTAAATATAAAAGTTATCCATCCTATATCTAAAGAAATGATAGATGTATGGGTAGCAAATTTTGTTTTAATGGATTACGGATCAGGAGCTTTAATGGCCGTTCCAGGCCATGATCAAAGAGATTTCGAATTTGCAGAAAAATTTAAATTAGATGTAAAGCAAGTTATTGATGATGGGTCTGGTATTCAAGAAAATTTAAGTGAAGCAATTCTCAATAAAGGAAAATTAGTTAATTCTGGGAAGATGCTCAATGGCCTTAATTTTGAGGAAGCATTAGATGAATTAATTAAAGATTCGAAAGAAAATAAATATGGAAGAGAAAAAGTTAATTATAGATTGAGAAATTGGGGAGTATCTAGACAACGATCTTGGGGAGCACCAATTCCGATGATGATAAATGAGAATGATCCTTCTGATGTAATACCTTTTAACGAACTTTCTGAAGAACAGCTTAGTGCTGAATATATATTAGTAAATAACAAGAAATACGTTAAAGAAAAAGATACCTTTGATACTTTTGTTGAGTCTTCTTGGTATTTTGCAAGATTCGCTTCGTATGCAGCAAAAGAAAGTATTGTTGATGAAGAAGCTGATTATTGGCTTCCAGTAGATCAGTATATTGGAGGAATAGAGCATGCAATACTTCATCTCCTTTATTCCCGTTTTTTTTGCAGAGCCATGAGTGATATGAATTTACTGAAAGTGAAAGAGCCTTTCAAAAAACTTCTTTGCCAAGGAATGGTTCTAAAAGATGGAACCAAAATGTCTAAATCAACTGGAAATACTGTTAATCCCCAAGAACTCATAGAGCTTTATGGAGCTGATACTGTGAGATTGTTTTCTATGTTTGCATCTCCTCCAGCGCAATCTCTAGAATGGTCAAATGATGGAGTAAAAGGATCTTTTAAATTTTTAAATAAAATTTGGAATATTACTCATACCTTTCTATCTCAGGAAGCAGATTCCTCAATATCTAGGATAAATCTGAAGAGTTTAGAAATTAAATTAAACCAGACTATAAAAAAAGTTTCAGATGATTTTGAAAGAAGAAACTCTTTTAATACAGCTATCTCTGCAATCATGGAGCTTTTGAATTTTATCCCTAAAGAAATTTTGGAAAACAGCACTTCCAAAGAATCTAAAACTCTATTAAAAAAAATTATAGAGACTTCTTTGCTTATGCTGTCTCCAATAACTCCTCATATTTCTCATGAATTATGGATAAAAATTGGCAATGGAGATGAAATTCATAATGCTAAATGGCCAATATTTGATCCAAACTTTTTAGAAGATGACTCATATAAAATGGTTATACAGGTTAACGGAAAGCTCAGAGGAACTATCACTATTTCAGAAGATCTTTCCAAAGAGGATATAATTAAATTAGCTAAAAATATAGAAAATGTAGAAAAATTTATGGAAAGTGCCGAAACAAAGAAAATAATTTATATTGAAAAAAAACTTATTAATTTTGTTGTGAATTAATCATGAAAAGACTAATTTTATTTATTGTTTTTACTCTCACTTCCTGTGGATTTTCTCCAATAAATAATTCAGATAATCAAATAAGAAGTGTTGCAATTGAATTTTCAAATAATCCATTAAATAACTATTTTTTTAATGAAATAAAAAAAAATAGAAATCTTTTAAAATTTGATTTTGTAACTTCTAATGAAGCTGATCTTATAATAGAGATTACAAATCATAGAATAGGTAAATTTTTAGGAGCTGGAGATCAAAATTTTTTTTCTGCTACAGGAAACTTAGAATATGAGTTAGAAATGAAAATTACAGATACTGAAAAAAATGAATCTGAAAGTTTTAAACTTTTTACATCGGAAAATTACGCATATGATACTGATAGTATTTTATCAAATGAAAAAAAGATTGATGAAATTAAAACAACTTTTTTTATGCAGGCTATTTCTCAGTTATCCTTTTTTCTGACTTCTAGAGATTTATGAGCTCAAGCAAAATATTAATCTTGCATGGTGATACTTTTCAAGTTGAGCTCGAAAGAGATAAATACATTAAAAATTTAAGAAGCAAAGTAAATTTTGAAAGAGAAATTTTTTTTACTAAAAGTTCATCTTTTCAATGGTCTAATCTTTTGTCTGAAAATGAAGATTCTCTATTTCCTGTTCCAAAAATATTAGATTTAAGAATAGAAAGCCCTCCCTTAAAAGATGATTCAGAATATTTAGTTGATTTATGCATGAATATATCTGAGGAGAAATATATTGTTATTTCTATCTCAAATATTGAAAGACTTAAAACAAGAGCTTGGTTTAAATCTATTCTGAATTACGGAAGAGAAGTTGAACTAAAGAAGATCTGGCCCAATAAAAAGAAAGAATGGATAAGAAATTCTGCTAAAAATCTTGGCATAGATATAGATACAAATACTCTAGATGTTATCTTTGAAAAAACTCAAGGAAATCTATTAGCGGCTTATCAAGAAATAAAAATGATTAAGATGATAGGTAAAAATTCTTTTAAAGTTTTTATAGAAAATAGTTCTGAATTTGATATTTTTAATTTATGCAATTCTTTAGTCTCGGAGAAGATAGATCTCTCGATTGAGATTATAAATAATTTAAAATCTCAAAAAGGATCAGAGGCTCTAATTATCTGGGGAATTTTTAGAGAACTAGAAAGGCTGTCCATCTTAAAAGAGGATTCTCAAGCTAAATTAAATGGACCTTTTGATTATCTAGAAAATCTTTCAAGAAAAAGTAAAAAAATTAACTTTAATGATTTAGATGATTTAAAGAAGAAAACAGCGCTTCTTGATAGAAATTTTAAAAAAGGACAGGGAAATTTTTGGTTTGATCTAGAGAATTTAATTATTGAATTCTGTCAGCCGAAATTTCATTGATAAATAATTCTAAAATTCTTTCATACAAAGGCTCTGAAGCCTCATTGACTATATAATTTTGATTTATTTTTGAAATAGGGATGATCCCCTTTGTAGTATTTGTCATCCAAACTTCATCTGAAGAAAATAGGTCATCTTTAGAAACATCAGTTTCTTCGAAGTTAAAATTATTATTCTTTATGATTTCCAATAATACTTTTCTAGTTACTCCCGGCAGAATATTTGATTCAAGTGAAGGTGTTTTTATCATTTGATCTTTTACACAAAATATATTGCTTATTGATCCTTCTGTGATAAAGCCATCTTCATGAAGGATAACTTCAGTAACGTTTTTTTCTTTTGCTTCGATTTTATATAGGACACTAGCCAACAAGGAAGTAGCTTTTATATTACTTCTCTTCCATCGAAAGTCATCTAAAAGAATCGCCTCAATCGGTTTTTGCCCTACTTCTGGAATGCTCATCATTGGAAATGAAGAAATAAATATAGTTGGCTTCAAATTCTCTATCGGTGAATGATTTCGAATATGCTCAAAACCCCTCGAAATTTGAAGATAAATTACTTGATTTTCATGATCATTTTTTTCTATAACTTGTTCAATTATTTCAGTAATATCAAACCCATCTATATTCATATCTATTTTTATAGAATTTAGATTTTTTAGGAGTCTATCTATATGAAGTTTTAATTTAAAGGGTTTCTTTTTGTAACAAGCTATTACTTCATAAATAGAATCTCCAAAAGTAAAACCTCTATCAAGAGGAGATATTTTTGCTTCTTCAATATTTAAATAAGAGCCATTAAGATAGCAGATTGACATTATTTAACTTCATCTTGCATAAAAAAACTGTAAACATAAAAAGCTAACGCTTCAAATGAAGATCTTATAAACCCTTTTGAGTTTACGTTTGAAATTGCTACTAATTCAAAAGACGAATGAACTTTACCTTCAATTACTACATCCATAGAATCTATTGCCTGTCCTTCAATAATAGGAGCTTTTATGCCTAAATTCTTAGACGCTATGACTTCTAAATTCTTAAATTGAGGCTTTGTTAAAGTTAAATAAATATCTGAACTAGGACCTAAAACTAATTTTTCATCTGTTCCTGCCCAAACATCTACAGTAGTAACTTGCTGATATTTATCTAATATTTTTTTTGTTTTAAAAAACCTAAAACCATAATCTAATAATCTTCTACTATCTTGAAGTCTTGTCTTTTCGGAAGCGCTATTTAAAACAATAGCAATGAGCCTCATATCTCCTCTTTTTGCAGAAGCTACCAAACAATATCCTGCATCACTTGTATGTCCAGTTTTTATGCCATCGATGGAATCGTCTTGCCATAAAAGACTATTTCTGTTGAGCTGTTTAATATTATTAAAAGTAAATTGCTTCTCTTTAAACAATACATATGTCTCAGGAAAATCATTTATTAGAGCTATGCTTAACTTTGCAATATCATTTGCAGTTGAATAATGATTTACATCAGGAAGTCCAGTGGGATTGATAAAATTTGAGTTATCAAGCTCTAATTGCTCAGCATAATTATTCATTAAATCGGCAAAAGCTGATTGGGATCCCGCAATTTTTTCAGCAAGAGCGCAACTAGCATCATTTCCTGACTGAACTACTATCCCTTTAAGTAAATCTGATACTGAAACCTGAGTTCCCTCTCTTATAAACATCTTAGAGCCTTCCATTTTCCAACAATCAACACTAATATCGACCATCGTTTCTAAAGAAATAAAACCTTTGGAAATTTGATCAGAGACGACATAAGCAGTCATTATTTTTGTAATACTTGCAAGGCCAGTAGATTGATCGGCTTCACTTGAAGATATTACAGTTAGAGTTTTTGCATCTAGCAGAAGATAACTAGAGGCTGAAACTTCTGGAGGGTTTGGAATCAAAGCTTGTGAGAAAAGGTTTGAGCTCAATAGTAAGAAGGTAATAAAAATATTTTTCATAATTAGTTGCCTATATTTTTAAGTTCTCTGCTTAACAGAAAAACTGACATAGCATATTTAGAACTTGGATTATATCTTGTAATTGCGTAAAGATTTTTATCTCCTAACCAATACTCATCTTTAAGCTCGTCATTAGGAAAAAGAGAAATTTGTATATAATTTTTTTCTGGGTTTAAATCTGCATCAGCTGTTATATCCAATTCTTTGAGAGATTTTAATTTAAATGAGGATTTTATATTTTTTTTATATTTTTTTGGCAAAGCCTCGATAGCAATGAAACCATTTCGGTCCCAACCTCTTTTATTTCCTTTATTTGAACTCAAAAAATTTGCAACGCTTCCAATAGCATCTGCCGGATTAGATAAAATATCTTTATTATTATCTCCATCAAAATCTACAGCTAATTTTCTATAATTGTCAGGCATGAATTGCACAAACCCCATTGCTCCTGCATATGAACCTTTTATTTCTAGAGGATCAAAACCTTCTTCTCTTGTTAAAAGAAAATATTCTTCTAGCTGAATTCTAAAAAAATCTCTTCTTCTTGGATAATCAAACGCAGCTGTGGTGAGAGCATCTATGACTCTTGTTCTTCCTTTGTAGCCTCCGTAGTTAGTTTCTAATCCTATTATTGAGGCAATAACTTCTCTAGGAACACCATAAACGTCTTCAGCTTTATCAAACCATTTTTTATAAACAGTTAAAAATCTCACTCCATTTTGAATTCTAGTAAGAGAAACTCTTTTTTTATATCTATCCCAAGATGTAACTTTCTCAGAAGGATTGTTCATTAAATCAATTATTTTTTGTTGTTTTTCTGTTTTTGAAAAAATACCTAATAAATAATTTTTTTCAAAATTATGTTTCTTAACAAGATAGTCTACAAAATCATGAACCTCATTTCTGTCAAGATAATTTGCGTGAGAATATGAACTCAAAAATATTGTAATAGTAAAAAAAATGGTTTTTAAAGATTTCACTTAAGCTTCTTTCCTTAGAGATAAAATAATACCTATTGTAAACATATTTACTATTAATGCTGTTCCACCTTGGCTAATAAAAGGCAAGGGCATTCCAACAACAGGTAATAAACCAATAACCATAGAAATATTTATAGATATATATGCCAAAAGAACTATGGATAGAGTTCCTGAAACAATTTTTGCAAATCTATTTGAACTTAAGAATGAAACTAATAAAAGTCTATATATAAGAAGTCCATATAATAAAAATAACAAAACAACTCCAAGGAGACCAAATTCTTCAGCAATTACAGCAAAAATGAAATCAGAATGGCTTTCTGGAATAAAATTTAGTTGACTTTGAGTTCCATGAAGATAGCCTTTTCCAGTAAGGCCTCCTGATCCCACAGCTATTTTTGATTGAACTATATTCCAACCTGCTCCATAAATATCTGCTTCAGGATTAAATAGGGTTAGTACTCTCTGTTTTTGATATTCCAAAAGGCTGAACCATAAAATTGGAAGAGAAAATATAGCTATCAAACTTCCGTAAATTATATACACCCAAGGAAATCCAGAAATTACAACAGGTAATAATCCTGATAACAAGACAATCAATGAAGTTCCTAAATCAGGCTGAATTGAGACTAGATAAAAAGATAAGAAAGCTATAAAAATTACAAACCACCAATCTTTAGATTTTGTAACTGGATGTCTTGTTAAAAAAGATGCAGCCGATATTGGCAAAATAAACCTCATTAATTCAGAAGGCTGAAGAGTAAAAATACCAACATCTATCCATCTTTTTGTTTCTTCTCCATTTGAAGGAATAAGCAAGACTATAATAAGAAGAATTAAACCTACCCAAAAACTATGTAAATAAAAAATTTCCATTTTTCTAAAATTAGAAATTGCCAAGAGGAATAATCCAACAAAACCAATAATCAGATAAACGCCCTGTCTTATAGTCATTTCCAAAGAATGACTTGAGCTATATATCATTGCCAACCCAAAAAGACTTAAAATTAAAACACTAAATAAAATCCAGTTATCAAAAGAAAATTGTCTTCCGCTAGAGGACATTCTGAGGTTGACAGAAAAGCTTAAAGGGCTATTTCTCATAATTATCAACGTAGTAATCTATAGCTGACCTAACTAATGGAGCAGCAACGGCACTTCCTGATTCTCCGTTTTCTATAATTGCAACAACAGTCAAACTTGGATTTTTAACAGGTCCATATCCAACGAAAAGAGCATGATCTCTAAGTGCTTCATTTTCTCTGATCAGTTCATACTCCTTATCATTAATACTTTTCACCTGAGCTGTTCCAGTTTTACCTGCAATTCTAATATTGTTTTTAAAAATATTTTGGGCAGTTCCATTCGAGGCTTCCACCACCCCTATTAGAGCGCTTTCAATTCTATCCCAATTCTTTTTATCAGATATTTGAATTAGTTCCTTGGATATTTTTAGAGTTTCATTATTTCCAATAGATTCAATGATTCTAGGCTGTATTAATTCACCCTTGTTAGCTAAAACAGAATAGGCAACTGCAATTTGAATCGGCGTCGCTGAAATATAGCCTTGGCCAATTCCCATATTGATTGTGTCTCCCTTAAACCAAAAGTCCCCTACATAGCCTAATTTCCATTTTTTAGAAGGCAAAACACCTTTACTCTCATTCTGAGTTAATCCACTTGTAGAGCCAAATCCAAACTTTTGTAGAAATGGAGATAGATTTCCTATAGTTAAATCATAAGCAAGTGAATAAAAATAAACATCCGATGATTCTACGATAGCTTTTTTCATATTAACTATCCCATGACCTCCATCTTTCCAGCCTTTGTAAGGACGCTCATCTCCTTCTACATAATATTCTCCCGAATCAATAATTTCAGCATCCCAAGTTATTGAGTTTGCTTCTAAGGCTGCCAAACCAACAAATGGTTTTAGTGTAGAAGCTGGAGGATATTGACCTGCAATTGCTCTGTTAAATAATGGGCTATTTTGATCTGAAAAAAGCTGTTTTACCTTTCCAATATTATTAATAGTATTTAGCAAATTAGGGTCATATGAGGGTGAGCTTATTAGCGCTCTTATTAAGCCTGTTTTAGGCTCAATTGCTACTAAAGCTCCTTTTCTTCCCTTGAATTCTTTATATAGTTTTTTTTGTAAATTGATATCTATTGAAAGCCTTAAGTCCCTTCCATTTTCTGGAGGGTCAATTGATATATTTTTAATTAATTGACCTTTAGAATCTCTTTCTTGGACTCTAAAACCAATCTTTCCGCGCAATATAGGATCAAAGTCTCTTTCTATTCCTGCTTTACCGACTTGCTGATTAGTAAATTTTTTTAATTTTAGATTTTTAGAGATATCTTCTTTGGAGATATTTCCTACGTATCCAATCACTGGAGCAGAAATCTCGTCGTGAACTACATTCCTGGAAAAAGAAGCTTCTATTTCTGTTCCTGGAAGTTCAGATAAATTAACGCTTATTTTTGCAATTTGTTCTTCTGTAAGATTTTTAATTAATGTAAAAGGTTCCAGAGGATTATCCTTAGAAAATCTTAAAAAAAAATTTTTCTCTAAAATTTTATAATCTATGTCTAAAACATTAGAAATTTTAGTCAAGATAAGATCAATTTCCTCAACGTACTCAAGAGTAATTTTTAAATCTTGTTGAATTATATTTTCAGCTAACAAAATATTATTAGTGTCAAAAATAAATCCTCTTTTTGGGTATATTTTCGATTGATAAATTCTGTTCGAGTCAGCTTGAGTCTTAAAATCTTCTCCCTTTATGAGAGTTAAATTAATTATTTGAACTAAAGCAAAAATTAGAAGAATAGCAAACGGCGATAGGAAAATTATTATCCTAGATACTTCATTAATATTTTTAGGTTTTTTATTTAAGAAAGAACTCATTAGAGAGATGGATCCCAGAGACTTTCTAGATCGTATAATTCTCTAGCAGAAGAAGACATTATATTTATTACTATTTCTCCCAAATCTAGAAGAACCCATTCTTTAGAGCCCTTCCCTTCGAAACCATAAACTGGGATTTTATTTTTTTTTAACTCCCCATAGAGTTTTTTTGATATTGCCGATATGTGAGGTGAAGAGGTCCCTGTTGTGATGATCAAATGGTCGGTAAAGGAATTAATTCCAGTAAGATCTAATATCTGTGTGTCAATTGCCTTAAGATCTTCAAGGCTTCTTACTATTAAATTTCTTGAAGTTTTCTTCATTTATTTACTATATAGAGCGTTATTTTCAATATAACTAATCACGCTTTGATCTATTTTATCTTTATTAAAATGGTTTGACTTAAAATCCTCTCGCAATTGAGATGACGAAATATCTATAACTGAAATATTTGTAAAAAGTATTTTTCCATGAGATTTTAAGAATTCCTCAACATCCTCAGTAATAGAATTTTTGAATTCTATAAAAAGATTTTTCGGTAAATTATATTTTGGCCTTTGTAAGATGATAATTGAACACATTTCTAAAATCTCTGTCCAATTTTTCCAATTCTTAAAGTTTAAAAAAGCATCCAAACCCATAATAAAAGAGAAATGTTTTTCCTCAGGGTAATCCTTTTTAATACTTTTTAAAGTTTCAAAGGTATAAGAAATTCCTCCTTTAGTTATTTCTCTGTCGTCTATTAATAAATCAGGATACTTTTCAAAAGCCATTTCTAACATTTTTAGTCTTTCATTAGGCTTTGCCATCAAAGAATCTTTCAAAACCGGAATACTGCAAGGGATAATATGAATTTTTTTAAAATTTATTTTTTTTTGAAGGTTTAATATACTCTCAGTGTGTCCATAATGAACTGGATCAAATGCACCTCCAAATATTCCAATTGTTTTAGACATTGAATATTAACTTCTAAGCTGTCCTGAGCCTTCGATAATAAATTTTTGACTAGTTAACCCTTCAAGTCCAACAGGGCCTCTTGCGTGTAATTTATCAGTAGAAATTCCAACTTCTGCTCCCAGGCCATATTCAAAGCCATCAGCAAAACAAGTGGGTAAATTATGCATAACTGAACTAGAGTCTACTTCTTTCAAAAATTTATTTTTTGCAGAGTCATCTTCCGTAACAATACAATCAGTATGGCCTGATCCAAATTTATTTATATGTTGAATCGCTTCGTTAATATTTTCTACAATTTTTATTGAAAGAATAGGTTCTAGGTATTCTGTTTTCCAATCTTCAATTGATGCAGCTTTAACCTCAATTATTTTTTGAGTAAGTCCGCACCCTCTGAGCTCTACATTGTGATTATCAAAGTTTTCTTTTAATTCAGGTAAAATTTTGTTCGATATTTTTTGTGAAACTAAAAGGGTTTCCATTGCCCCACAAATTCCATAGCGATATATTTTTGCATTTAATGAAATTTTAAGAGCCTTAGTTATATTTGCTTGATCATCTAAATAAACATGACAAAGCCCTTCATAATGTTTCAAAACTGGAACCTTGGAGTCATTAGAAATAACTTTAATTAAACTTTTACCGCCTCTAGGAATAATTAAGTCTATAAACTCTTCCATTTTAATAAGCTCCGATACAAGACTTCTATCCTGATTCTTTAATAACTGAATTGAGTTTTCAGGTAATCCAGATTTTTTTAAACCTTCTTTCATGCAATTCTCTATTTCTATATTAGTATTTTTAGCTTCTGATCCTCCTCTTAAAATACAAGAATTACCAGACTTTAAACATAATGCTGAAGCATCAGCTGTAACATTAGGTCTTGATTCATAGATAATCCCAATAACGCCTAAAGGAACTCTCATTTTACTTACATAGAAACCTGAAGGAGAAGTAGTTCTCTTTGATAACTCTCCCACAGGATCATTTAAATTTATTACCTTATTAAGGCCAGAGATCATTGAATCAATTCTTTGATCATCTAATTTTAACCGATCAATAAAACTTGCCTGAAGGTCCAAGGATTTAGCATGCTCCATATCTATTAAATTAGCTTTTATTAATCTATCTCTGTTTCTATTAATGCTTTCAGAAGCATACTGAAGGGCACTATCTTTTATTTCTTTAGAAGCTGTTCTTAAAATTTTTTTAGATTCTTGAGCGTTATTAGTAATTTCTAATAATTCAGAAATATTATTTTTATTAGTCATGTAAGGTATTATTGCAATAAATATAACCCTAAGAAACAAAATTTAATGTTTGAACTTACATCTATTCTAGAATTTCTTGAAAATAATCCAGGCTGGATAACTTGGACCATGTTTATATTGGTTTTAGTAGAGTCCCTTGTTTTAGTAGGTCTTTTTACTCCTGCTACGTTAATTGTTCCTGGAATAGGCGCTCTAGCTGCATCAGTAAATATTCATTGGTCAGAAATTCTTGCTTATGCAACTCTAGGTATGATTATTGGAGACTCTATAAGCTTTTTAATTGGAAAGTTGATTGGCAGCAAAGTTGACGATTGGATTCCTGAAAAATATCACCAATATTTAATTCAAGCTAAACAATTTATGAAAAAATATGGAATATTAAGCGTAGCTTTAGGAAGATTTATAGGGCCTTTAAGATGCATTATTCCTTTAACAGCAGGTTCTTTAGGAATGAGATCTAAAGTTTTCTTTCCAGTTGAGATATTAGCCTCGCCTTTTTGGACAAGCGCTTATGTTTTGACAGGTTATTTCTTAGGAATAGCTCTAGTTCAATATTTTACGTATGTAATTTTAGGCACAGTTTTAATAATCTCTATATATGCTGTTTATAAAGATCCTATGAATTTAAGAAAGTAAGTTTTTATCCCCCAACCCCTCTTTCTTGATCTTTCCAAAAAGGATCTCTTAACTCTCTACGCAAAACTTTTCCAGATGGATTTCTTGGAAGTTCGTCAATGAAATTAATAGTTTTTGGACATTTATAAGAGGCTATTTTTTCTTTAGCATAAGAAATAATTTGATCTTCTGAGAGAGCGTTTTCAGAATCTAAAACTATAAAAGCTTTTGTAGACTCGCCCCATTTCTTGTCAGGTATGCCAATTACAGCTGCATCTAATATATGAGGATTGCTCATAAGTGCATTTTCCACTTCTGCTGGATATATGTTTTCTCCACCTGAAACAATCATATCTTTTACTCTGTCATGAATATAGAGATATCCGTCTTCGTCGTAATAACCCACATCACCAGAAAAAAACCATTCGTTTTGAATTGATTCTGAAGTTGCTTTTTCATTATTCCAGTACCCCTTCATGTTTAGATTTGACTTGGTTACTATTTCTCCAACATCGCCTTGAGGGAGATCTTCGCCATTTTCACCTACTATTTTTATTTCTACTCCTGGAAGAGGTTTACCGCAAGATCTGAGTTTTCCTTTGCTAACTGGATGATCTTCGGCTGACAAAATAGTTATGGCGCCTGTGGTCTCTGTGAGACCATATACTTGGTAAAAACCACAATTCATTAATTCAATTGCTTTGGTTACAGTATCTTCAGCAATAGGAGAAGCTCCATACATAACCATTTTTAGTGAGCTAAAATTAGTCTTTGAAGCATTGGGATGTTGAAGTAGGAATAAAATTACTGCAGGAACCCATAAAACTAGTTCAACTTCTTCTTGTTCAACTAAATCAAGTATTAGACCTGGATCAACTTCTGGGATAATAATATTTTTACAGCCCTGCAATAAACCCCAAATACCCCAATTTGTTCCTGCTATATGATAAACAGGCATACACACCATTGAGATACTTCCTGAAGTAAAAGGAATAAGTTCAATAGTAGATTCTGTAGCGCTGGAAAAATTCCTGTTAGTGAGCTGAACTCCTTTTGGATTTCCAGTAGTTCCAGATGTATATAGTTGAATTACATCATCATTTTCTTCGGAGATTGATAATGGATCTTTATTTTCTTGATTGTTTCTCCAACTTTTATAAGAAAGCCAATCAGAATGGTCTTTATCAATAGAAATAATATGTTTTAAAAAAGGTAGTCTATCTTTTATCTTTTCAATTATTTCAAAAAATTCTGGTCCAACAAATAACACTTCACTTTTTGAGTCTTCTAAAACGTAAGCCACTTCCTCTGCTGCCAATCTCCAATTTACTCCAACTACAACTGAACTGCTCTTTAAAGCTCCATAGAATATTTCAAAGAAATAATCTGAATTTTTTGCTAAATAAGCCACTCTTGAATCTTTTTTTATTCCAAAATTTAATAACCCTTGCGACACTAAATTTGAATTGGTATCAAATTCTGAGTATGTTTGTTCTCGATCTAGAAATTTTATTGCTATGTCATCAGCAGAATTTTTACAGCGCCACCTCAAACTATCAGCTAGTGATTTTTGTAACTCAATATCCATTATCTTCTCCTAAATTTATTTTTTACCTGATGACCCAAAACCACTATCCCCTCTTTCGGATAGCGAAAATTCTGAAACAATTTTGAAGTTTGGGGAAGCAACTTCTATAAACATCATTTGAGCTATTCTATCTCCTGATTCAACTTTAAAAGATTCTTTAGATCTATTCCATAAAGAAATCATAATCTCTCCTTGATAATCTGAATCTATAAGCCCTATAAGATTACCCAGCACTATTCCATGTTTATGACCTAGCCCTGATCTTGGTAATATAAATGCTGCATATCCCGGATTATTTATATGTATTGAGAACCCAGTTGTAAAAAGAAACGATTCATTCGAATCCAATACAATCGATTCTTTAATATTCGTTCTTATATCTACAGCAGCTGAACCGGAAGTTTGAAATTTTGGCAAAGCAATATCTCGTCCTAAGTTTTCATCTAGAATTTTAAATTGAATATCTACCGAATTATTTTCTTTTCTTTCAGCACTCGAAGACTTTAAAAAACTCGATAGTAGACTTGGTAAAAGAAACCCAGCTATTCTAGATAATATCCATCTAATCATTTATAAATTTTCGGCTATAAAGTTAATTATATTTCTTGATAATTTTTTCTTTGAGATTTTATCTATTTTCTTTTCTATTTTCCTTGTAATCAAATAAACCTCATTTTCATCTGAATCAAAGCCTATCGATTTATCTGAAACATCGTTTGCGATAATTAAGTCTAGCTTTTTTTCTTGTAACTTTTTTCTTGCGTTTGCAATTACATTTTGTGTTTCAGCTGCAAACCCGATAACTTTTAAATCTTTTTTACTTGCTGCAATTGTTTTCAAAATGTCAGTATTTTCTATTAATTCTATTTGAAGATTATCTGATTCTATCTTTTTCTTGATTTTTTGGTCTTGATATTCTTCTGGTTTGTAGTCAGCTACAGCAGCAGTCGAAATAAAAATATCAAACTGATCTATCATTTCTTCTACCTTGCTTTTCATTTCGTCAGCTGACTCAACATCGAATCTAGAAATTTTGTCAGGAGTTTTTAATTCTACCGGCCCGCTAATAATGCTTACTAATGCTCCTTCATCTCTAGCGGCTTCCGCTAAGGAGTAACCCATTTTTCCTGAGCTTCTGTTGGAAATATATCTGACTGGATCAATTTTTTCTCTTGTTGGTCCGGCTGTTATTAAAACTCTTTTTCCCGCAATTACTCCTCTAGAAAATTTTTCTGCTATTTGACTTACTACTTCTTTTGGATCTGACATTCTTCCAAAACCTTCGTCTCCACATGCCTGTTCTCCAGAATCAGGACCTATTGAAATAAAATTATTATCTTTTAATTTATTAAAATTAATCTGAGTTCTTGAATCGTTCCACATTGCTTGATTCATTGCTGGAGCAAAGAAAATAGGGCAACTTGCCGCTAAACAAACTGTTGTCATTAGATCGTCTCCTCTTCCTACAGCTAATTTAGAGATAGAATTAGCGGAGCACGGCGCTATTAAAATGACATCACTCCATCGAGCTAACTCAATATGTCCCATAGCTGCCTCTGCCTCAGTGCTTAATAGGTCAGTGTGTACTTCATTTCCTGATAATGCCTGCATGGTTAATGGAGTAATAAATTCTTGAGCTGCTTCGGTCATAAGGACTTTTATTTCTGATCCAGATGTTTTAAAAAGTCTAATGATTTCTGCAGCTTTATATGCTGCGATGCCGCCAGTTACGCACAAAAGAATATGTTTATTTGCTAATTGTTTCATTATTTAATTAATTATATCTCAGATAGGTTTCCTTGCAGTTTAGATTCTGGTATAAAACACTCCCTTAAGGGTTTTTTTATGAGTAAACAGTGTCAAGTAACGGGTAAAATTCCAATGTCAGGAAATAATGTTTCCAAGGCAGTGAATAAAACACGTAGAAGATTTATGCCTAACTTACATAAGCATAAATTTTGGGTTGAATCTGAAAATCGTTTTATAACCTTAAATATATCTACAAAAGGCCTAAGAATTATTGATAAAAAAGGTATAGATGAAGTTCTTCAGGATATGAGAGCTAGAGGAGAAAAAGTGTGAGAGAAAAAATAAAATTAGTTTCTTCTGCTGGGACAGGACATTTTTATACAACAGATAAAAATAAAAGCAGCACTCCTGATAAAATTGAGATCAAAAAATTCGACCCTAAAGTTCGTAAACACGTTATTTATAAAGAAGAAAAAATAAAATAGTGTCTGGCATTTATCTTGCCTCCCAATCTCCTAGAAGAAAAGAAATACTAGAATCTTTAGAGGTAGATTTTGAAGTTTTTCCAATCTCTTATAATGAAGATCCTCCCAGAGATAATGAAAGTCCAATTGACTATGTTGAAAGGAACACAAAAGATAAAATCTTAGCTGCTTCGGCTCTTCTTCAAACAGCTAATCAAGAAATAAAGCCTATCCTAACAGCCGATACCATAGTTAATTTAGATGGCAAGGTTTATGGAAAACCTCAAAATGAAGATCATGGAATATCTATGCTTCTGGACCTTTCGGGACAATATCATTCAGTCATAACCTGTATTGTGATCGGAAAATTTAAAAGCAAAGAATCTGAAGAAGTGGATTTGGTAATTAACTCAATAGAAACTCAAGTGCTAATGAGATCTTTATCTGCCAATGAATGTAAAAAATATTGGCATACTGGAGAGCCAAAAGATAAAGCAGGCGGATATGCCATTCAGGGCAAAGGTTCTTCTTTCGTTGAAAAAATAAACGGGAGCTTCTCTAATGTTGTCGGCTTGCCCATCTTAGAAACATGCCAACTACTAGATCAGATAAATATAGATTATTGGCTTACAAAATAATTCTATATATTTTTAATTAAGCTAAAATTCATTGATGATGGTTTTGAAATTAATTCTTTCATTTTTATTAGGATCCTCATTGGTCCTGGCATTTGAACCTTTTAATTTTTGGTTCTTATCCTTTTTTTCTCCAATCTTTGCTTTCTATTTGATTGTTAAAGCTGACTTGAAGCAAAGCATTTTAATTGGATGGTTTTTCGGATTTGGTCTATGGGTTAATGGAATATTCTGGATAGAAAATAGTATTCATGACTATGGGGGAGCAAATATTATTTCTTCTTATCTTTTGACAGTAATTTTAGCTTCATTTTTAGCTTTATTTTTTGCTCTTATCTTTTTCATTTTTACACTAATTAAACAAAATAATTCTTTTGATCTGATATTTTTATTTCCTTCTATTTGGGTTTTAGGAGAATGGTTGAGAGAATTTCTATTATCTGGATTTCCTTGGCTTTATATTGGTTACACGGCTTTAGATAATTATTTTATTTCTGGCCTAATTCCCGTTTTGGGCGTCTTTGGAATGAGTTTCATTATTTTATTTATTTCAGCTAATACATTATTTTTGGTTTCTAATTTTAAAACTATACATTCAAAAAAAATTTTAATTCCTTCAACTCTTTCTTTAATTCTAATTTTCAGTTCATCAATATTTTTTTTTGAAAAAGAATGGACTAAAGAATTTAAAGAAATAGAAGTAGTCGTTGTTCAACCTAATATTAGCATTGAAGAAAAATGGGGCAAAAATGGAGAGCAAGACGCTCTAAAGCTATTCAAATCAAAGCTATTAGGTGAGTCTGGTAGAATTTTTAAAGAGCAAAAAAATCAAAAGCTTATTTTTTGGCCTGAAGCATTTTTACCTGGCATATTTTCTGGCTATAAAAAGACATTATCTCCATTTTTGAGCTTCGCAAAAAAAGCTGAAATAGGAGTGATTGTAGGAACTCTATCTAATTCTCAAGAAAATTCTAATGAAATTCAAAACTCTTTAATTTCGTTCGGAATTTTGAATGGGCAATTCGACAAACAAAAATTAGTACCTTTTGGAGAATACGTTCCTCATAAAATATTTAATTATTTTTTTAATTTTTTTAGTCTCAATAGGCCAAATATTACACCTTCTGAAAATAACAAGCTTATTGAATCTGCTGAAATTATTATTTCTTCTGCAATATGTTATGAAATCGCTTATCAAGATATATATTTAAAACACTCTAAATCATCAAACCTACTATTTAATGCTAGTAACGATAACTGGTTTGGTGATTCTATTGGCCCCCATCAACATCTTCAAATATCTAGATACAGAGCTGCTGAGCATAGAAAGCCTTTAATAAGAAGCACTAGCACTGGAATAAGTGCAGTCATAGATATTTATGGAAATATTGTTGAAAGTCTTCCTATAGATGAAATGCCTATTGGATTTTATAATCCAGAAACTATCGAAACTAATATTGTTTTAAGAAAGGGACAAACTCCTTTCGCTTTAATCGGAAAATTGCCATTTATAGTGTTAATCTTTCTTGTGATTTTGATTTGTATATATCAAAAAATTTTTATAAATAATGAAAAAAATTAAATTAGTATTGCTTGGCTTAGTTATTTCTAGTTGTGCTATAAATCCGAAGATAGAAAATTACAATATGATAGGCATAGATGACTTCATTGATATGAATAAATATAAGACCCATATTTTAATTGATTTAGATGCTCAAAAACTATTCTTAAAAAAAAGATTTATACAAAAAACATATGATATATCTTCATCTGCATTTGGAATTGGAAGTGAAAAAAATAGTTTTAAAACTCCTCTTGGGGCTCACGTAATTTCAGAAAAAATAGGAGATAAACTACCTATTGGGGCTATTCTTAAAGGTCGAATTTGGACTCAAGAAATAGCTGAATTGATTAAAGAACCTTTTGATATAAAAGAAGATGTTATTACTTCTAGAATTCTTTGGTTAGACGGGCTTGAGATTCGTAGAAATAAAGGAGGAAATGTAGACTCAAAATCCAGATATATTTATATTCATGGTACGGCTGAAGAGGGACTAATAGGAAATCCTGCATCTTTAGGTTGTATCAGAATGCTTAATAAAGATGTAATTGAGCTATTCAAAAATGTAACGGTTGGGACGCAGGTATTGATATATTCAAATAAAGACGCATATAAAGATTATGAAGCTATTTAAAATTTTTTTAATAGGACTTTTTTTCAGTTCAAATTTTGTATTTTCTCTTTCTGAAGAAAATTTTGAATGTCCAGATTTTTTGAATCATGACATAAGAAAATTAGACTCCAAGGAAACAGAAAATTTATGCAAATATAAAAATAAAGTGATTCTCGCTGTGAATGTAGCTAGTCGTTGTGGCTTTACATATCAATATGAAAGTCTTCAAACGCTTTTTAATAAATATAAAAAAGACGACTTTGTTGTTTTAGGATTCCCTTCTAGAGATTTTATGTTTCAAGAGTACAACGATGAAGGAGATGTAAAAGAGTTTTGTACAACAAACTACGGAGTTACTTTTCCTCTCTTTGCAACATCTAAAGTTAAAGGAAGTAACGCCAATTCTTTCTACAAAGATTTATCAAGCAAATCTGGATCAGAGCCTTCTTGGAATTTTACTAAATACCTAATCTCTAAAGACGGACAGGTTACTGATGTATTTTCTAGCAAGATTGAGCCTACTAGCCTTGAGATAACAAAAAAATTAGAGGCGCTGCTCTAAAAATCTAGCTTCCTCTGAATTAGCTGAAATAGCTACATCTGCTTTTCTGATAGAGAAAATTCCATTATCAACCACGCCTGGGATTCGATTGAGTCTTTTTTCAGTTTCATAAGGAACATCTAAATTTAAATTCAATACATCTATAATTTGATTTCCATTATCAGTCTCAAAACCTATCCTATACGATGGCTTTCCTCCCATAGCAACAATTTGTCTAGCTACAAAACTTCTCGACATGGGGATGACTTCAATCGCAATAGGAAATTTTCCTAATTTTTTAACTATTTTTGAATCATCAATTATGCAGACAAATTTTCTACTTGCTGCAGCTACAATTTTTTCTCTTGTATGAGCTCCTCCTCCACCTTTAATGAGTTCAAATTTTTCATTAATCTCATCAGCTCCATCAACGTATAAATCTGGACTACCGACATCATTTAATTCTGAAACTTCGTATCCTGCCAATTTGAGGAGATTTGTGCTCATTTCAGAGCTAGAAACAAAAGCTCTTATTTCTGGTTTATGTTCTATAATTTTTTCTATAAAACAGTTTGCCGTAGAGCCAGTCCCAACTCCTAAAATAAAGTCTTTGTGAAAATCTTTTTTTACAAGATCGTAAGTATATGATGCGACTAATTCTTTTGGAGTCATTGAATCTTTAATTTAATATAGTGGTACTAATTAGGTCTAAAAGTATAATGCTTTTCTTCTACAATCAATATGTATAAATATAGTAAGCCTTATATAAAAAAAATACGCGAATCAAAAGTTTATGATGTCGCAGTAAAATCTCCTCTTCCTCGAGCAGATAATGCTTCTTTAAAACTAAAAAACAATATTTTTTTGAAAAGAGAAGATCTTCAACCTACTCACTCTTTCAAAATTAGGGGTGCCTACAATAAAATCGAAAACTTAGTTAGGACTAAAAGTAAGAATCATGTGGTTACAGCTTCTGCAGGAAATCACGCTCAAGGTGTTGCCTATTCTGCTAGAAGCTTAAAGATTAAAGCTACTATTTATATGCCAAAAACAACACCCTCGATTAAAGTGGATTCAGTAAGAAAATTAAAAGCCAGAGTTGTCTTAGTTGGTGATAATTTTGATGCTGCCTTGGAAGAAGCTCAAAAGTTTTGTAGAAAGCAGAAATTACCTTTTATTCACCCTTTTGATGATCCTTTAGTAATTGCTGGTCAAGGAACTGTTGGAAAAGAAATATTAGAACAGTTTGATGGGTCTATTCACGCTATTTTTGTTGCTGTTGGTGGAGGCGGACTAATATCTGGTATAGGATCTTACGTTAAGTCAATTGATTCAAGAATTAAAATAATTGCTGTTGAGGCTGCCGATGCTGCAGGACTTAATCAGTCTCTGAAAGTGAAAAGAAGAATAAAGCTTAAAGAAGTAGGTTTATTTGCAGATGGGGCAGCTGCTAAACAAATAGGCAAATATAATTTTGATCTTATAAAGGAATGGGTAGATGATTCCATAATAGTGAGTACTGATGAAATATGTGCTGCTGTTAAAGATACTTTCATTGATACCAGATCTATTCCTGAACCAACTGGAGCTCTAGCATTAGCTGGGCTTGAGAAATACGTGAGACAAAAAGGTATAAAAAATAAGAATTTAATAGCTACTTATTGCGGATCAAATCTTAATTTTGAATCTTTAGCTCATATTGTTGAAAGATCTAAAATGGGTGAAAAGAAGGAAATTATATTAGGTATCAATATCCCTGAAATTAAAGGAAATTTTAGAAAACTATGCAAAGCAATCGGTCAAAAAAATATTACAGAATTTAGCTATAGATTGGATAAAACCGAAGAAGCTAAAATTTTAGTAGGCCTTGAATTAGCTCAAGGACCTAAAGCAAAAGGTGCTTTTTTAAAAAGTATGAAAAATAAAAAGTATAAAGTATCGGACTATAGTGATGATGAGATATCTAAGGTGCATTTAAGATACATGTCTGGAGGAAGAGGACCTGAACTTCCAAAGGATAAAATTGAAGAAGTATTTAAAGTGGACTTCCCAGAGCGCCCTGGGGCGTTAGCACAATTTTTAGACTTACTTAGAGATAAATGGAACATTTCTTTATTTCATTATAAAAATCAGGGTTCTATTTATGGAGGGGCTTTAGTTGGTTTCTCTATATATAAAAATGAATTAGAAAAATTAAATAAAGATTTATTGAAAACAGAGTATCCTTTTTTGCGTGTTACAGAGAATGCTGGGTATCAAGATTTTTTGAAATAACCGTTAGGAGTTATAAGTCCTCCTAGCTCCAAATCATGTTTTTCAGTATTAATTTTTTTTAGTCTTTGAAATTCATAGCAAAGACCAATGCATTTATTTTTTTTTATGCCTTTCAAAGAAGAATCGTAATAGCCTCCCCCAAAACCAAGTCTAGTAAAATTCATATTTATTGCTCGGAGAGGAATAATTATTAAGTCTAATTTTTGAATTGATATGGGATTATTTTTATTTGAAGGCTCACAAATACCATATTTATTTTTCAGCATGTCTTCTGCAGAAGAGTATAAAAAAAAATTTAATTTTTTATTTTCATAATCTACAATTTTAGGAAGATATACATTTGTATTTTGTGACAACAAGTACTCATTTACTAAAGCAGATTTAACTTCCGAATCAATGGAAAGGTATGACCCAATATTCAATTTTTTTATATCTTGAAATGCTTCAATAAAATTTATTAAAATTTTTTGATCTAGAGAATTTCTTTCTTCTATTGGAAGATTAGTAAACTTCTTACTTATATAATTTCTTGCTAATTTTTTTTCCATTAATGAAAGGCTTCCCGAGTTACCGTTGATAAATTTACCCGAACCGAAAGTTCAGGTCGGGATAAATTACTTTCCATCAGGCAGCCCTATGGGGCGCTCAACAGGAGACAGTTTCAAAATCCCTTGTTTTTTTGTATCGGCTCTAAGTGCTATTTATCTAGCAAATAACCCAGGAAACTTGTGAAAGTATAGCAAAAATTATAGCTTTGATAATTCAGAAATTTCGTCTACTAATTTCAAGCTCAAACTATCTTCAAGCGCTTTTTTAGAATCATCTGACTCGATTGACGGTTCAATAATATTTTCATCTACTTTTTCACTATCATTTTTTAAAACTTGATTTGAAGCTTGAGAAGAACTCATCATTTCATTAGTTATTTCTAATCCTGCCAGAATTGCTACTTTTTCAACAGAAAGAAATTTAGTTTGTCTTTTAAGTTTTTTAATTTTTTTATTTAAATATTCTGCAGCTACTAATAAAGTCTCCTGCTCATCTTCTGGACAATAAAGCTGATAATCTATTCCAGCTATTTTTAATGAAATAATATCTTTAGATTCGTCTTCACTCATGTTGCTTCTAGTTTAATTATTAGATTTTCAATTTTATTTTTAGTTATTTCAAGCTTTTCTTTCAATTTAATATTTTCGGAATGTATTTTAGAATTTTTACTTCTTAAATCTTTGTTAGCTTCTCTAAGTTTTTTTGATAACTCCAATAATTCTGCTAAATTTTTTTCTAATTTATTAATAGTCATACTTTATTTTAATCTTCTCCTTCTTGACTTGCCACAATGAGATAAAATAAAAGCATGAATGAATATAAAAACCGTCAAAGAGAGTTAATAAAAAAAATGCCTAATAATTCTATTGCCATTATATTTGGAGGAATTGGAACTATTAGAAACGGGGATACTGAATATCCTTTTCGTCAAAATAGTGACTTCTTTTATTTGACAGGTTTTGATGAGCCTAACGCAATTGCGATTATTGATTCTGAAAAAGATAGTGGCTTTACTATTTTTTGCCAAGAAAAAGATTCTAATAAAGAACAATGGGAAGGAAAAAGGTTGGGACCAGAAAACTGCCAAGCAATAGGTGCTGACAATGGGTACTCGATTCAATCTTTCAACGAAAAAATTAGTGAAATTATAATAAATAAGGATCGGATTTATTGTCATAAAGAATCTGGAAGCAATAACGAAGAGGTTTTGAATAAGAAGATCATCGAATTAAGAAAAATATGCTCTAGAACAAATAATAATGTTCCTGAGGAAATTCATTCTCTTGAGTCGATCGTGCATGAGATGCGATTAATTAAATCTAAAGAAGAAATTAAAATTATTAAAGAAGCTTGTAGGATTTCTGCTGATGCTCACAAAAGAGCAATGCAATGTATTAAACCTAAGATGTATGAATATCAGTTAGAAGCAGAATACATTCATGAGTTTATGAAAAATGGTTCTAAATCTTGCGCTTATCCTTCAATAGTTGGGGGAGGTAAAAATGCATGCGTGTTACATTACAGTAATAATTCAGATCTCTTAAATGATGGAGAATTAGTCTTAGTAGATGCAGGTTGCGAATATAAAAATTATGCAAGTGATATAACTAGAACTTTTCCAGTGAATGGAAAGTTTTCTAAACCTCAAGCAGCAGTATATGAGATTGTTTTGGAAGCTAATAAAGAGGCAATTAAAACTGTCAAAGTAGGATCAAAGCCAAGCGATACAGAAAATATTGCTATAAAAATAATTACTCAAGGCTTGATAGATCTTAATCTTTTAGATGGCGAATTAAACGAACTTATTGAAACTAAAGCCTATATTGATTTTTATATGCATCGAGTAGGTCATTGGATGGGAATAGATGTTCACGACGTTGGAAGTTATGGTTCTAATGGTGTTTGGAGAGAATATATTTCAGGAATGATTACAACTATCGAACCCGGAATATATATAAACGAAAATCTAAAAAATGTTCCAGCAGAATTTTTAAATATCGGCATTCGGATAGAAGATAATGTTCTAGTTACAGATAAGGGCCCTGAAATCCTTACTTCAGGTGTGCCTAAAGATATAGAAGAAATTTCAAAAATTATGAATTTATAATGAATTATGATGTTCTGATTATTGGATCAGGAGTTGTTGGCTCATCCTTAGCCCATAGCATTTCAGATAATGGCTATAAAGTTGCAGTATTAGATGCAAAATCTGAGGCGCCAAATAGCTTTCGTCATTTATCTATTAATAAAAAAAGTGAAAATTTTCTTAATAAAATAGAAGTTTGGCAAAGCTTAAAAGATAGTGCTTTCTCTTATGATCGAATAAAAGTTTGGGATCAAGAAGGTTCAGGGCATATTGATTTTAATGCTCATGAAGCAGATTTAACAAATCTTGGTCATATTGTTAGAGAAGGTGAAATTCAAAAAAGCTTAATCAATCTATTCGAACAAAAAAAGATAGATGTTTATTGGAATCATTCGTTAGAAGATATCAAGATTAGTGAGAAAAAAGTTATTTGCGAAACTAATAAAGGATCATTTCAAGGGAAAATACTTATTGGTGGAGATGGAATGAATTCTCAAGTAAGAAGTTTATCTAATATCTCAACTCGCTCTTGGAGTTATAATCAGACTGCTATAGTGGCTAATTTTAAATCCGACATCCAAGATCGATGTATTCGTCAGACCTTTACTTCAGTTGGACCTTTAGCGCTTTTACCTATGAACTCTGATGAAATGACTATGATATGGTCTATTGATGATAATGTAGCTTATGATTTTTTATCTATGTCTGATAAAGAATTCTCAATTAGTGTAAAAACGTATTTTGGAGAAGCTCTTGGGAGTTTAGAAATGTGTTCAAAAAGACAAAATTTTCCACTTCATCATTTATCAGCTAAAACTTTTGCAAAAAATAGAATTTTTCTAATAGGTGACTCAGCTCATCATATTCACCCATTGGCTGGATTAGGTCTAAACGCAGGTATTGGAGATGTAAATTGTTTGTCTGAATTAATAAATTTAAAAGGATTAGATAATTTTGAAAGTATTACCTCTAATTACAATCAAAAAAGAATTCCTATAAATCTTGGTTTAGCGGCAAGCATGGAGGCTTTTAAAAGAGGCTTTGGGCAAAAGAATATCTGGATAAGGCTTTTCAGAAACTCGGCTTTTAATATGGCCAACAATCTTACTCCTATGAAAAAAAAGTTTATGCAGTTAGCTACTGAGCTTTAAATATATCCAAAAGTAGTTCCAACTAAAAAAGTTAAAATGCAAATTACGCCAAAAACTATACTTATTAGGATTCTTTTTTTGCTATCTTCTTCTCCTGACAACCAAGAAAGAAAGAAACTCATGCTAACAGCAAAACTCCCTATAAATAAAAGCCACCATAATAAATAAAATAGAAACATTATTTAAATCTCTGGTTGGAAAACAACTAAAACAATGATAATTACAAGAAGTAAAGTTGGAACTTCGTTGATTATTCTATAGAAACGTTCTGAGTAATTATTTAAATTATTTTCAAATTTTTTTAAAGCAAAAAATAAAAAAAGATGAAATAAAGTCATTAAAAATACAAAAATCATTTTTATGATTAACCATGGTTGAATTCCTAAATAATAAATTAAAGAAATTCCCGACAGCCAGACAATAACTAGAGCCGGATTAGCAATTACTCCCAATAACTTTGATTCCATAATTTTAAAAACACTATCAAGGTATTTTTCATTATTATGTTTTGCGTGGTACACAAATAATCTTGGTAGGTAAAATAAAGCAGCCATCCAAGCAATTACAGAGATTATGTGAATGGTTTTAATAATAAGAAAAATCATTTACTTCCATTTAGCCTCTGGAGGCATCGACATCAATATGGCTTCAGTAGAACCGCCTGTTTTTATGCCGAATAATGTTCCACGATCCCATAATAAATTGAATTCAACATAACGCCCTCTTTTGTATAGCTGTTCATTTTTTTCTTCTTCATCCCACTCTCTATCTTTGTTAGAATTGATAATTGATATCATAGCTTCTTTAGTTTTTAAGCCTACGTCTTGAATAAATTTAAAATCTTTTTCCCAGTCGCCAGTATTATGATGGTCGAAAAAAATTCCTCCTTCCCCTCTAGTTTCCTCTCGATGGGGCAAATAAAAATATTCATCACAGTTTTTTTTAAACTCTTGATAATAATTACTATCATTAACATCACAAGCTTCTTCTAATTTTTTGTGAAATAAGTTTGTGTCACGTTTATCGACAAATGTTGGGGTCATATCAGCACCGCCTCCAAACCAAAAATCTTTAGTTACTAAAAATCTTGTATTAAAGTGAAAGGCAGGCACCAAAGGTGATTGCATGTGAGCAACCAGGCTTATTCCAGAAGCCCAATAATTTGCTGAATCTTCTGTTCCTTTAACCTGAGAACGATAATCATCTGAAAATTCACCCGAAACAGTAGAAATATTTACACCAACTTTTTCAAATACTTCTCCTTTCATAATACTCATCTCACCGCCTCCTTTACCTTTGTGAGGCCAACTTTTTCTTTCAAAATTTCCAGATCCATCGATGCCTGTAAATGCATCACAAAACTGATCTCTCAGTGATCTAAACCATTCAACAGCAATATCTTTTTTTTTATTTAAATCCATTATTTCCAGATGCTTATTTGTTTATTAAGAAATAATTTTATAAATTTCACGTGTAAATCTGAGTCGTTCAAGCAAGGAACATAGTTAAATTTTTCTCCTCCTGCTTTAATAAAAATTTCTTTATTTTCTTCGTCGATTTCTTCTACTGTCTCAAGACAGTCAACGCTAAAACCTGGAGCTACGACCAAAATGTTTTTGATTCCCTCCTTAGGTAAATTTTCCATGGTTTCACTAGTATATGGCTTAAGCCATTCAGCCTTTCCAAAACGAGACTGAAATGTAGTCATGTACTGATCTTCTTTTAAATTTAATTTTTCAGCAACTAAACGCGTCGTTTTTTTGCAAAAACAGTGATATGGATCTCCCTCAGTAAAATTTCTTTTTGGTATCCCGTGGTAAGAAAAAATTAATTTTTGAGGAGAAATTTCATTTAATTTATCTTTTATAGAGTCTGATAAGGCAGATATATAATTTTCTTCATCATGATAGCTATTAATGAAGTTTAAACTTGGCACCCATCGCCATTTAGAAAGAATTCTAGATACTTCATCAAAAATACTTCCTGTGGTGGTACCAGAATATTGTGGAAACATTGGAAGAATAACTAAGTTTCTACAATTTTTTTCTTTTAAAGATAACAAGCCCTTTTCCATACTAGGATTTCCGTATCTCATTGATAGCGCAATTTCATAATTTTCAGGTAATTCTGATTTTAATTTGTCTAGGAGATTTTTTGAAAACACCATCAAAGGAGAGCCTTCATTAGTCCAAACAGACTCATATAATTTTGCTGATTTAAATGGTCTAAAAATTAAAATTATTCCGTTTAATACAAACCACCAAATTATTTTTGGTATCTCAACCACTCGTCCATCAGACAAAAACTGCTTTAGGAATTTCCTAACATCTTTGACTTTAAAGCTATCAGGAGTTCCTAGATTGCAAATTAAGATTCCTATTTTTTTAGAAGACTCATGCTCAAAATCTTTTTCTCCAATAAAACTCATACAAATGCTTCTCTAATTTTTTTTACAAAAAGCCTAACATTTTCTTCTGGGGTCGTTTTTAAAATCCCATGACCTAAGCCACAAACCCAACCAGCTCTATCGTCTTCAGAACAATTCGATATTTCTCTAATATATTGATCTAACTTTTTTAAAAAATGGATACCAGGTTGATTGATAATTTTTTCATCAAAATTTCCTTGGATAAATCCTGTTCTAGATGCTGTAAAAAAAGGGATTATAGATTGATTTGCATCAATTCCTAGACCAGCAAGCGGCGAACATAACTCAACTTTAATTGATTCAATTAAACTATAATTAACTCCATCTTTAGCATAGTAGCCAATTCTATTGCTAAAAGCTGAAACCAAAATACTAAAGGTCATTCTTAAATATCTTTCAAAATCACTTGAATTAAGTTGGTGCGCTGCAGAGTCGAAAATCATAACAATTTCAGCACCAGCCGAAATTTGTAAAGCTATATTAGCTTTTAGCAAAGGCATTATTTTATCTTCCATTATTTGCCAATGAAAATTATTCAAAGAGTCCAGCTTCATTTCTTTATTCAACCCCATTGAATAAGATAAAAGAGTCCAAGGCCCGCCTATAAAACCAATCATTGATTTATTTTCAGGCAATCTTTCCAATGTTCTTTCTATTGCTTCAGCTTGAAAGTCTAGAGAATTTATAGGATCTTTTTGATTTAACAATGTAAATGCATTCTTTTCAGTTAACAGTTCTGCAAATTGAGGACCAGGGTTATAAGAAAGATTCATTCCTAAAGACTCTAAAGGAAATAAAATATCACTAAATAGGATCGCAACATCAAAATCAAAATCTTCTATTGGGCCCATAGCAGTTTCTGCTGCTAATGCCGGAGATTTACATAGTTCCTCAAAGGTATGAGTCTTTTTTAAACTCTGATAATGGGAATGATATCTTCCAGCCTGTCGCATCATCCATATTGGAGGAACTTTTTGAGGTTTTCTTTCTAAAGCGTTTACAAAATTTTTATTCGGCATTTTATTATCAAAGTTTGCTTGCTATTTCTTTTGCTGCATAAGTCAAAATACAATCAGCGCCTGCTCTTTTAAAAGACACTAATGATTCAAAAATTACTTCTTCAGACAACCACCCTTTTTCTATTGCTGCTTTCATCATGGCGTATTCACCGCTGACTTGATAAACGAAAGTTGGCATAGAAAATGAGTCTTTAACAGCTTTAACAACATCTAAATAAGGCATTCCTGGCTTTACCATTACAATATCTGCTCCTTCATTTATATCCATAGAAACTTCATGCAGAGCTTCATTAATATTAGAAATTGCCATCTGATAAGTATCTTTGGTTTTGTTTCCAAAAAATTTAGCAGATTCAACTGCATCTTTGAAAGGACCATAAAACTTAGAACTATATTTTGCAGAATAAGCACAAATTACTGTATTTTCAAAACCTGCTTCCTCTAAACCTTCTCTTATGAAAGCTATTCTTCCATCCATCATATCTGAAGGAGCAATTACATCAGTCCCTGCCTGAGCTAAAATTAAAGCTTGTTCTTTGAGAATTATTAAAGATTTATCATTATCAACTTCTCCCTTTTCATTCAAAATTCCATCGTGTCCATGATCTGTGTAAGGGTCTAATGCAACATCTGCAATAATAATTAATTCTGGAAACTCTTCTTTAATTTGTTTAATAGCTATAGAAATAAAATTATTTTTATTTATTGCTTCCTTCCCCTCTGAATCTTTTTTTTCTTCATCTATAACTGGAAAAACTGCTATAGCTTTAATGCCTAGACTAACAATTGATTTCACTTCTTGATTAACCGAGTCAAGACCGAAACGATTGACCCCTGGCATAGAATCTATAGGTTCTATTCCTTTAATATCTTCTTTAATAAAAATAGGCTGGATCAAGTCGTCTTTAGTTAAACTGACTTCTGCAACTAATGATCTGAGACCCGCATTATATCTAGTTCTTCTTAGCCTAGTTGATGGGAATTTTCTAAATAAATTTGTCATTTTCTTCTCGGGCACGCAATGTTACTTGGCTTGTTCGATTTTATCTAGCCAGTCTTTGTATTTGAGATAAGGATAAACCTTTCCCGGGATAACTGCATTTATTTGATCAAAAGTTTTTCCCATTCCACAAGCATGATTTGCATTTAAAATTTCGGGTATATTTTTAATTGCATACTTAAAAGAGCTAGCACTCATCCAATAGAAATGACTTATATTTGAGATTTTTTCTGGAATTGTCCTTTCAATCAATTGATAAGTAGGAATTATTTCCTTATCTCCATCAAAAGCGAGATCATGAGATAACTTGTACCATTTAATAGGACCTAGAATATTTTCAGCGTCGCATTGGTTTTCTCCCATACTATCTGAGGAACCATTTACCCAAATACCCTGTTCGGCTAATTTCTCCCAAGTTTCTATTCCACTAGTCCAAATGATATTTGAAGAATCTATTCTTATGTTTTCTTGAAGCGCATTACTTCTACTCACATATATTCCAGAATTCTTAATGTTTTCTATGACATTTTTTGCTTCGGGCAAATCTTTACGATCAAAAAACAAAGGTTTTTCTTCTTTTTTTGGATAAATGCTAGAAATTTCTTTTAAACCTAAATTTTTAAATTCTAAATTAGGAACGAATTTTTTTTTATTGAGCTTTAAACCATCTTCAGTTAAACCTTTTAAAGATAAAAATTCACCCATTTTAAAGACTTCACAGTTCACACCAATTTTTTGATGGCAGCCTCCTCCATATTTTTTAAGAATTTTTCTTTCTTTAGCAACTGAAGAAAAAACTTCTTTATTATTTATCTTTTCTAATAATTTTTTTATATTTTTATCTTCACTTCTAGCTTCAATCGCTAAAGCCCCTTGAGCAGGTGCAGAAGGATTTTCTGAAATTGGCAAAATCATCCATTTTAAAGATTCAAAAGCTTTGTAAATTTGATCTTTTTCTATTTTTGCTTCATCAAGTTGAGAGTTGAATATTCTGTCCAAAGCAGCTTTAGCCATTACAAGACCATCTGCTTCCGAGTTTAATAATTTATTAATGCGGGTTGAAATATTTCCTCTAACATCTAGAAAATTTAATTCTGCTGGCAAAGATGGCATTGCTTTAGGAAGAAAAAAGGAAAGATTTTCAGATCTTCTGGGTGATGAGGTAAGTATATTGATTGATTTTTTTTTAATAGAACTTTTCTTGAATAAGAAAATATCTCTTGAATCACTCCTATTTGTAGTTGCAAAAATATCAGTACCTGAGTCCATCTCTACAGGCAAATCTTTCCAAGAATGTACAGCTATGTCAGCATTTTTAGATAATAATTCATTTCTTATATCGTTAGTAAAGACTCCAATAGCAGGCATTTTGCTTAGAGGAGTAGTTAAATCTATATCTCCTTCTGTTTCTTTACATAGGTATTCAATTTTAATACTTGGATAAATATCCTTAATCTTATCGCCAACTATTCTTGCTTGAATTTTTGCGAGTGTGCTTTTACGAGAAATGATTTTTAAAGTTTTCAATATAACCTTTAATTATAATTAATAAGTTAATTATAAATTTTCTGTACAAAAAAACTAACTATGTTTTAAACTTATCTCAGATTTTAGGGCTATCAATATCAACCGTATTTAAAAAAATGAATTATTCGAAATATTTTTCTGATGAACTCACATCTTTGAAGTCTCAAGGTCTCTATCGTAAGTTTAGAGAAATTAACAGAAATCAAGTAAATTTTCCTAAAGCTACTGAGAGATTTGAAGGAGAAGAAAGAGCTGTTGAAGTTTGGTGTAGCAATGACTATTTAAATCTAAGTCAACACCCCGTGGTGATCTTAAAATCTTTAAAAGTAATAAAGGAATTAGGTACTGGATCTGGAGGAACTAGAAATATTTCTGGAACTTCTACTTATCATGCAGATTTAGAAAATACATTAGCAGAATTCCACAACAAAGAAGCAGCTCTTCTATTTCCTTCTGCTTATACTGCCAATCAGTCAACTTTATGGACTCTTTGTAAAAAATTAGAAGGTTGTGAAGTATACTCAGATGAATTAAATCATGCTTCAATGATTCAAGGCATAAAAAATGCCAATGCCAAAACTCATGTTTTTAAACACAATGATGTGAATCACTTAGAAGAGTTACTCAAAACTTCAAACGCAGATACTCCTAAGTTGATAGTTTTTGAATCTTTATATTCGATGGAAGGTTTGAGATCTCCCATCAAAAAAATTGTAGAAATTGCAAAAAAATATAATGCTTTAACTTATTTAGACGAAGTCCATTCGGTTGGCTTATATGGTCCAGAAGGAAGAGGAATAGCCGCAGAACAAAATTTATCAGATGAAATTGATATCATTAATGGAACTCTTTCAAAGGCATTTGGCCAAATGGGAGGCTATGTCGCTGCAAATAAAGATATTATAGATTTTATCAGAAGCTTTGCACCAGGCTTTATATTTACGTCTTCTGCAAATCCGAGCATAGCTGCGGCTTCAATAGAAGCCATCAATCTTGCAAAAGGTTCTGATTTATTAAGAAAAAATATAAAGAAAAATTCAGATTTAATTAGAAAGGGTCTTGCTAATGTAAATATTCCCTTCTTAGATAATGATAGCCACATAGTGCCAATACATCTCTATGACCCTGACCTTTGTAGAAAAGCATCAAATATGCTTATTGACGAATATGGTATTTATATTCAACCAGTATTTTTTCCAACTGTTCCTAAAGGCGATGAAAGATTTAGAGTGACTATAACTCCTAAACATAAAGCAAAAGACATAAATAACTTTGTTAATGCTTTGGATTCAGTATGGTCAAAATTAGATCTAAAAAGATCTGATCCAAAAGAATCTACATCGGAATCAAATCTTAATAAAGTTTCTAAAATTTATTAAATTTTAAAGTTATAAAAAAAGAAGCCTTGCACAGAGGGGAAAAGTGCAAGGCTTCTAAAGATTATATTTATCTTTTTAGGTCTGAACCCAAAGCCTCTCCAGCTTCGAGTTCAAGTTCCAAACCCAGTGCCTCTGCCGCAGAGGGTTCAGTTAATTAACCTAAGCGTTTAGGGGTTATTTTAGAGACGGAGATGATATGAATGAGTCAGTACCGTCTCTAAAACTACTTAGATTAAAAATCGTAGTTAATACCTACATCTACGTATCTAGCTCTTGGAGCTCTTTTACCATAGAAAAGTGAAATATTGTCATCAGAGTTCCAAAGGTTCCCAACTTTTAGGTAACCATCAAAATCACCGAAGCTTCTTTCAGCGCTCATGTCTATGACAGTATAGGCATCCATTTGCTTGGCAACTAGACATCCAGATGCTCCGTAACTTGAAGAACAAGTATCGCCAACATGTCTAACCATGGTGTTGTAAGTTGTACCTCTAATCGTAGCGCTATTAATAATGCTTACTAAAATTTCAGGTATCTGTTTCATGTTATCTCCAGCAGTTATGCTTCCAAAGAAAGAACTAATAAATGTTCCAGAGAATTCAGCTTCTTGAGAAGTAATGTTGATAGCCATGCTCATTGGTACTTCGCCATCTTCATTGAAGCTTTCAGAATAAGAAATCTCAATACCTGATATTTCTGCTGTACCACCGTTATATGGGGTGCCATCTCCAGCTGCACATCCACTACTAACAGTACATGTTCCGACAAAGTTATCGTAATCAGATAAGAAATAAGCAATATCTAAATTATCATTTCTATAACCGATTTCGTAGTTATCAGCAGTTTCAGCATCACCCATGGTAGGAGTCATGCCTTCGTGCATACCCATATATAAAGTTCCATTATCAGTATAATAAGTAGCTCCTATACCAAATAAAGAAGCATCTCCTTTTTTAGTTTTAGGATATCCCGAGGAAACACCAGTTCTAGCTCTTTCACCAGCATCCCATCTTGTTTCAGTAGTTTCATAATCAGAGAAACGAAGTCCAGGAGTTACAGTCCAGTTACCCATAGAGATAGCATCTGTAATGTAATATTCTGTTAGGTCTCCTTCTTTTCTTCTGTTATCACTAGGGCCCGTAGCGGCATCTGCAAAAGTCTTTGTCATTGCACCGCCAATTGCAACCGAATAGCCGTCTTCTAATTGATAACGATCTTCATAATCTTCCATATCACGGTAACCGACAGTAATATTGTGGTTACCAGTTTCAAAGGTAGCCTTTAGATCTATTCCTTCTGAATTGTAAAGTCTGTTGTTGTTCTTAACTAACACTGCACCAGTAGTTGATGCGTTTAGGACATTACATGCTGCAGCTACTGCACCGTTACATGCATCAATAACATTTTGAAGCGAATTACCACTTGCACCAGTTATACTCGTCATAGATCCCGTATTAGTCACTGAAGCACCGATGTTATCGGTTTTGTACCAGTTTCTCATATAATCGTTGTAGAAATAAGTAGCTGAAAAGCTCATATTTTCTCTTTCTGTTTTGAAAGTTAGATTGTAGCCCTCATGCTCATTATTCATTTGATCAATAGCAGTTAAAGCATATCTAGATAAAGGATTTTCTGCAAAATCAACATCTGCTAATCCAACATACGTTTGATTAGAAGTTTCCTCAGAATCTTGATATTTTAAAAGAAGTGAGCTGTTATAGTTAATTTGATATGAAAGCTTTAAAACCATGTCATTCTTATCGAAACCACTATCTCTTCCAGGATTACCATCAATTTCCATGTAACCATCAGTGTTGTGATCATAGACTTCTACTAAGTATCCCAATGCACCAGAATTGCCGCCGTAAGTAGCATGTAATTTTTGGTTTCCATCTTGACCCATTTCAAGATTAAATTTTCCTCCATTTTTCGTTGGAATTGGAGTACTGATTAAGTTGACTGCTCCACCAAGTGTATTAGGTCCTTCTGTAAGAGCTGAAGGTCCTTTTAAGACTTCAATTCCAGACATACGACCAAAAGTTGGAGTGTAATATGCATCAGGTGCAGATAACGGAGCTGGGGCAATTAAGATTCCATCTTCCATTAAAGCAATTTTTGCAGATCTATTAGGAATTGTTCCTCTAATTCCAATGTTAGCTCTTAAGCCATATCCATCTTCAGGTCTAAAATAAACTCCTGGTACCAATGAAAGCGCCTTACCAACATCAGAAAATTCAAACATATCTAAGTCATCACTTGTAATGATGGTTCCAGATCCAGGAAGAGATTGTAAATCCTCTTGTGTTCCAATAATAGTAACTGCTTCCAGCTCGCTATTGGCCCACGTATCGGTGTTAAACAAGGTGAGCACCAAACTCACACAGATTAATTTTTTCATAGACAGCATGATAATGATTCTCATTTGTATTACAAGTGAAAATGAGAATCGTTCTCAATTGAGATTTAACTATAACTTCTAGCTATAAAGGCTTTTTTAAATTAAGGATTAATGAGAATTTATAACTGGTTACCTTTATCGAGCCTAATAATTTTATTACCCATTTCTTTTGCATCTTCCATATCGTGCGTCACAATAATACAAGTTGTTTGGTTTTGAATTAACACTGCTTTAACCTCTTCTCTTAATTCCTTTCTTAATTCTTTATCCAGAGAACCAAAAGGCTCGTCCATTAGCAAAATATTTGGATTTGGAGCCATAGCTCTTGCGATTGCAACTCTTTGTTGCTCGCCCCCAGATAGTTTATTAGGATAAACGTCTATATATTTATCGACTTTAAATAATTTAAGAAAATTAAAAGCAATTTCATTTTTTTCTACCCTACTTCCTTTGATTCCAAATTTTACATTTTCGATAACTGATAAATGAGGAAATAAAGCCTTTTCTTGCACAATCAAGCCAATATTTCTTTTGTGGGCAGGTACGAATATTCTATCTCCGGATACTACTGTATTGCCTATTTCTATTTCTCCGCTACTTTTTTCTTCAAGTCCGGCTATAAGCCTCAGTAAAGTTGTTTTACCACATCCAGATTTACCAAGAATAGAAACTATATCTCCCTTTTCTAGATGGATATTTATATTAGTGAGAACTTTATTTTCCTTATCATAGCTATGATTTAAGTTTTTTATTTTAAGCATTATTTAATTTTTTACTTGAGATCCAGGTCTGGATTCTCTAATTGTTCTTGTTAAAAAAATAATTGGCATTAGCCCAACAATTACAATAGCTATAGCTGGTGCTGCTGCCTCAAACATTCTTTCTTCTGAGGCGTATATATAAGTTGAAACAGCTAAAGTATCAAAATTAAAGGGCCTTAAGATTAAAGTAGCTGGTAATTCTTTAATTACTTCTGAAATTACCAATAAAATACTAGTTAAAAAACTTGTTTTTAGGAGCGGCAAATGAACTCTGCTGAGTAGTTTAAATCCTGAGTTTTTAAGAGTTATAGCAACATCATCCATATTTGATCCAATTCTTTGATATCCCGAATCGATTACAGAGCTCGAGAGCGCATAAGATTTAATTATGTAAGCAATAATTAATCCAATAATACTTCCAGTAAGTACTATATTGAAATAATAAGAAAGGATATTTGAATCTAGAAAAGTTAGTAGTTTCATAACCCCAATAGCTAAGATTATTCCAGGAATACCGTAGCCTATTGTTAATGAAGAACTTAAAAAGGATAAAAATTTATTTTTAGTAAATCTAATTGAAAAATTAATTATCAAAGCTACCGCGGAACATATCAAAGCTGTAATTAGCCCTAAGTAAATAGTATTGAAAGAATTTTGAATAAAGGCTCCAGAAAAAAATTCTAATTTGTAATTATAAGTCCAGTTTAATAATTCAATGATTGGTAAAATAAATCCAATGAAGAGCGGTAAAGCACAGGCCGCAAAGCACAATATGTTATTAACTCCAAATACTTCTATAAGTTTTACCTCTCCGTAAACAGATGATTTAGCCGTATATGAAATATTTTTTCTGGAATACTTTTCAATGAGAATAAAAAAAACTATAAATATCAATAGCAAAGAAGCAAGCTGCATGGCGGTTTGAAGATCATACATTCCATACCAAGTTCTAAAAATACCAGTTGTGAACGTCTCAATTGCAAAATGATCTACTGCTCCAAAATCTGATAGTGTTTCCATTATAACGAGCATTAAACCGCCTATCACCGCAGGTCTAATCATTGGCAAAGATAATTTAAAAAATAATTTTATTTTATTAAGGCCTAAAACTTTCCCTATTTCTATTATAGATTTCGATTGATTTAAAAAAGCCATACGAGAAGCCAAATATACGTATGGATATAATGTAAAGGAAAAAACAATTATTGCGCCATATATATTTCTAAAGCTCGGGAAAAAAATATAACTATCTTGTAAAGAAAATAAGTCTCTAACTAGATTATTAGCACTACCATATGCATCGAATAAACCGGTAAAAGTATATGCAAGAATATAAGGCGGGACAGCAAGGGGGAGAATTAAAGCCCATTCAAAAAATCTTTTTCCTGAGAACTTATAATTTGAGATTAGCCATGCAGTTCCAACTCCGACCACTAATGTAATAATAGAAACTCCCAGCACCAAGATGAGTGAATTTAAGATGTATCCACTTAAAACATATTCAATTAAATGAAGCCAATTTTTAGAATATTCACCAAATAAGCTTGAAAGCACAATTGCAACTGGAGAAACAAAAATTATAAAAATAATTACAGGAACTATTTTCCATAAATCAAGGGAGTTTATTTTTGAAATCACAGTTCAATATAGCAAACTTATTTCACTAATAAATGATGCGCAGTAGATAAAATCTTTACTACATTAATAAATTATTTCCATCCAGCTCTATCCATTAATCTAACTGCTTCTGGATTAAACTCGCCATACTCTGAAACTGATGTTTGATCTTCTTTAAAATCAGTACCAAATTGAGACATTATTTCATTTGGTTTTACATCTGAAAGTACGGAATATTCATATGTGTTATCAATGATATGTTTCTGAGCTTTATTAGAGATTAAGAATTCTATAAATTTTGAAGCATTCAAACTATTAGGAGCATTCTTCAAGACACCTGCTCCACTTATATTTATATGAGTACCTCTTCCACTTTGACTGGGAAAATGCATAGATACTTTTTCCGCTGCTTTCTTTTGTTTTTGTCCTTTGTTACCTGACAACATTAGTCCTATATAGTAACTATTAGCGATGGCTATTTCTGTTTCTCCATTTGCAACAGCAATTATTTGAGCTCTGTCATTGCCTTGCGGCTTTCTTGAGAAATTAGAAACAAATTGTTTTGCCCAGTTTTCTGTTTCTTCGACTCCATGATTAGAGATCATTGATGCCACTAAGGATTGATTATAGACATTGTTAGAGCTTCTAATTGCAATTTTACCTTTCCATTTAGAATCAGATAAATCTTCATAAGATAAGTTCTTGATTTGTATCTTAGATATTTTCATTGGATCGTAAAATATCACTCTTGCTCTTTTTGCAATGGCGACCCACTGATTTTCTGGACCTCTAAGGTTTTTAGGTATCGTATTAACAATCTTTTTCGACGATAAAGTTTGGAAAAGACCATCTTTTTGTAACTTCCATAAATTCGCGGCATCTACAGTGATAAAAACGTCTGCAGGAGAGTTCACTCCTTCAGATCTAATTCTTTGCATCAGTGCCTTGCCTTTTCCTGAAATTACATTAACTTTTATTCCTGTTTCATTTGTAAATTCTTGATAGAGAGCATCGTCTGTATCATAGTGTCTAGAGGTATAAAGATTTACTTCTGCAGCAAAAATAAATTCGGTCGAAAAGATTACTATTAAAATTGTACCAAGGGTTTTATATATCCTTTTCATTTTTATTGGTTTTATTGGTTTAAAGTTAGATAGATGATAATGATTCTCATTAGGAGGAGCAAGATTAATTTTTAGAGCCTATATCAAACCTAGTTAAATTTGAATGATGCCTAAAGAGGCGTAGAATAATTTCTTTAGAGGGAGCAATGCTGTGAAAAAATATATCAAAATCTCATTTCTTATTTTAATAAGTTTAAATGCTTATTCGGAAATTTGGGAAATCCAACCAAGTGATTCCTCTCAAGATGAAATACAAGAAGCTTTAATTTTGGCTGAGTCTGGTGACACCATTTTTTTGAAAGAAGGTATATATGATTTAGAACATGGTCTTTCATTAGACGTAGCAGACGTTACTATTAAAGGATCTGGAATGGATAAAACAATTTTAAATTTCAGTAATCAAAAAACTGGTGCTCAAGGATTAATTATTACCTCTGATAATGTTGTTTTAAAAGATTTTGCTGTAGAAAATGCTAAAGGAGATGCCATAAAATCCAAGGGTGTTGAAAATATTAGTTTTTTAAGAATAAGGACTGAATGGACCAATGGTCCTGACTCAAAAAATGGAGCCTATGGGCTTTACCCTGTCGAATCAATAGGCGTTTTGATAGATGAATGCGTAGCTATTGGCGCTTCTGATGCTGGAGTATATGTAGGTCAGTCGGAACAAATTATTGTAAGAAATACAAGAGCCGAATTCAATGTAGCTGGCATAGAAATTGAAAATTCTTATGATGCTGATGTCTATAATAATATTGCGACAAATAATACCGGTGGAATTCTTATTTTTGACTTACCAAATCTTCCAAAACAAGGTGGTAAAAATGTAAGAGTCTTTCAAAATAAATCTTTTAAAAACAACACTGAAAATTTTGCACCTGAAGGCAATATTGTTGGAGAAGTTCCTAAAGGAACTGGTTTAATTATTATGGCTAATAGAAATGTAGAAGTTTTTGAAAATGAATTTCATGATAATGAAACAGTTCATATAGCAGTTGTAGCTGGTGATTTAGAGTCTGGAGATGATACTTACGATCCTTATCCTCAAAAAGTTAAAATTTATAATAATAATTATTCAAATGTTGGTTCTGATCCAGATTCATCAAGAGGAGATTTGGGTGAAATCTTAGTTGATATAGCAGGATCAGAAATGCCAGATATTTTATGGGATGGCCTTCTTCCAATTAGCCAATTAATTTTTGGGCAACCAGAAGATGAAAAATTAGTAATTAACGAAAATGAAAAAACTAAGTTCCTTAGTTTAGATGTTTTTTGGTATATAGCTTTTCCTTACTTTCATTCATCGGAAAGAGATAAAAATTTATACAACGGATCAATAGAAAAACTTCCTGCTATTAAAGAATGGTTTTAAAAAAACTTTTTATAGTTTTAATTATCTTTTTTAATGCAATTGCTTTTGCAGTAAATGATGAGGCTATTTTATCTTCCAAGCCTGAAAAAAAACTTTCTGAATATGGTTTATTTGAAGACTTGATTAAGCAAATTCCTAATGCAGGCGTTTTTCCTTATATTCTTCACTCAACCTTATTCTCTGATTATGCTGATAAAGACAGATTCGTCTACGTTCCAAAAGGCAAAAAAGCGAAATTTATTCCTAATGAAGTTTATGACTTTCCTATCGGATCAGTTCTTGTAAAAACATTTTCTTATCCTGAAGCTTTAAATGGCGGCAAAAAACTCTTAGAAACAAGGCTTCTGTTAAATCAAGAATCAGGCTGGAAAGCTCATACTTATCTTTGGAATGAAAACCAAACAGAAGCATTTCTCAAGGTCACTGGCTTTACTTACAAATCGATGCAAGTAAAAAGAAATGGAGAACTGTTATCCATTAATTATAGAGTTCCCAATCAGAATCAGTGCAAAGAATGTCATTTAAAAAATAATGAAATTATGCCAATTGGACCGAAATCGAGAAATTTAAACTTTTCTATAGAATACAAAGACAAAAAAGCTAATCAGATCTCTTATTGGTTAGAGAATGAAATGGTCGAAAATCATATCCCTTTAGATTTAATAGTTGATTGGTCAGATGTAAGCGCGCCAATAGAGGCAAGGGCTAGAGCATATTTAGATATAAATTGTGGTCATTGTCATATGCCTAGCGGTTCTGCAGACACGACTGGGCTTTATCTTCAACTTACCGAAACAGATAATATGAAATTAGGTATCTATAAAAAACCTGTTGCTGCAGGAAGAGCAAGTGGCGATCTTAAGTATTCGATAGTTCCTGGAAAACCTGATGAGTCGATAATGTTAAACAGAATGAAGTCTCTAGATCCTGGGGAAATGATGCCCGAATCTGGCAGAACCACAACTCATGTTGAAGGTGTATCCATAGTCAACGATTGGATCATATCGTTAAAATAAAAATAATTTACCCCAGATTTACTTTTCTGCGTCTCTATAACCATCGATTTTGCTACAAAATCTCCTTCAATGCTTTTGAATTTAGAAAATGATCCAATCATGAAATTATCTATAATCTTAGAAACAAAATCTGCAAACTTTACGTCCCAATTAGAATCAGTTCCTTTACCGTTTAAATGTCCCGGCCTAAAAATATTCACTGACTTAAAACCTAAATCTATTATTTCTTTTTCCACCCTGCCCTTTATGTTCATATAAAAGTTAAAAGATTCAGCTTTCACGCCAACAGCCGAAATTAAAGAAATTGTTTCCGCTCCACATGATCGAGCTTTTCTTGCAGCATTTAAGATAATTTCTAAATCTACTTTTTGAAATTCGTCTTTTTTAGTTTTATTCATCCTTATTAGCTCCCAAGCTCTTAATTTTGTTCCAAGACAAATATATACGTGTTTAACATCCGATATTTTTATAGAAGTTAAGTCAAAATTTTCTATGATAATTTCTTTAGTGTTCTTTGGAAGATTTTTTTGAGGGCTTCTTGAGGGAGCTAGTACGGGTATTTTATTTTCATTTAGAAGGTTAACTACTTTAAATCCGATAAAGCCAGAAGAGCCAAATACTAGAGAAGAATCGCTATTCATATTTACGATCTAAATAAAAAATATCCAAGTCAAATTTAATAATAACACCAAAATAGTAAGCAAGATGCTTATCGTATGGTAAATTCTGAAGGTTTTGTCGTTTCCAGAATCCCTTGCTGCATTTGTTGCGGGAATGATTGCTGCGCATATCAAAGGGAGTATTAAAGTAGCTGAAAAAATAAAATATTTATAAAAAGAATTAGTCTCAAAAAATAAAGTAGTGATTAAAGCTAAAGCACCTAATATTGCTACCAATCTAAATAACTTAGGGAAGACTGATCTTAAAAAAGGACTAGCTTGATCCGCATTTAATGTTTTAAAAACTGAAGGCGCAACAATAGCCGACTGGAATAAAATTATTCCAGAAATTATCCCAGAAACAAGAATAGTAAATTCATGGATATTTAACATTTAAGAAGTTTAACTATTTTTAAGTAAAAGAGTCTTATTAAGATGGATTATTCAGTTATATCCATTCATTAACGGTAATGATCTTAAAATTTAAATTTTTCCATTCATCGAATAGTCAATTGAAGATAGAATTCAAGAACTCCGCCATAATCTCTAAAGCTGGAATTGCATCTCTTTTGAAATCATTTCCTGAAAGAAAGGATTTTCCTGAATCTAAATATGCATGACCTCTACCTTCGTGCTCCCAATATTCGCATTTTTGTCCTTTATTTTTTAATTTATTTAAATAAATCTGAATTAACTTGACAGGTGTTACTCGATCTTTGGAAGCGCCTGTTAAAAGTTGAGGTGGAAGCTGTCTTTGGTTTACTTCAGGAATATTAAAAATAGGAGATACAGCTTTATACATATCTGAATTTTTTTCTAAATTAAACTTAGATCCAAATATTCCTCTGGGTTTTGAAAGAGCCATCCACCAAAATGGATTTTTATATGTTTCAGCACCGGTTTTTAGACATGCATTATAAAAGTCATAACCGCCATAGTTTAAAATTGCCGCTTGAACATCCAGAAGTTTGCTCTTAGAAATTTCTTTTAGAGTAGTATTTTCTGGAATATAACTAGGCTCAAAAGAGAGATGTTTATGAAAATTATCACTATCGCCTAGCTTATCTCCTGAGTTCAAGATCATCGCAGATAAATATGCTCCTGCACTATCTCCAGTCACTGCGACTTTCTCCTTGTCCCCTTCATACCTATTGATGTTTTCTTTGATCCATAAAATAGATCCAAATGCATCATTAATAATCTCATTAAAAGCAACTGTATTATTTTGATCGCCTAATAGACGGTAATTAATATTGCAAACGACATAGTTATGATTTGAAGCAATATATTGAGCCATATTATTCATAATCTCTTTTCTTCGAACTAAAAAACCACCGCCATGAAAAATTGCTAGTACTGGATAAGTCTTTTGATTTTTTTTTGGAGTGTAAATATCCATAGTTAAATCAAATCCTTTTGGGGATGCCCAAGTTACATCTTTAGATAAACTGTATTTAGAAGGATCGTTAATTTCTTTGTCTTTAGAATAGTTTTTGCTAAACATAACTTATTATGAATTGTGTATTTAAAACTCTCAATTAAGAAAAAGTTAAATTTAAGTGGTGGGCCCGGGAGGACTCGAACCTCCGACCAACGGATTATGAGTCCGCTGCTCTAACCAACTGAGCTACAGGCCCTTTTTTTGAATTATTCGTCTAAGAAGCCTTTTAAATGTCCTGATCTTGACGGGTGTCTAAGCTTTCTTAATGCTTTAGCTTCAATCTGTCTAATTCTCTCTCGAGTTACGTCGAACTGTTTACCTACTTCCTCAAGAGTATGATCGGTATTCATGCCAATACCAAAACGCATTCTTAAAACTTTTGCTTCTCTTGCAGTTAAACTTCCAAGCACTCCACCTGTCGCTTCTATTAAATTCGATTCAGTTGCAGAATCGATTGGGGAATCTAGCAACGGATCTTCAATGAAGTCTCCTAAAGTAGTATCGTCTTCATCGCCAATTGGCGTTTCAGTTGAAATAGGTTCTTTGGCTATTTTTAATACTTTTCTAACTTTATCTTCAGGCATTTCCATTCTCACGCTGAGTTCTTCCGGCGTAGGCTCGCGTCCATTTTCTTGAAGCATTTGCCTTGAGATTCGATTTAACTTATTTATAGTTTCGATCATATGCACAGGAATTCTAATAGTTCTTGCCTGATCTGCTATCGATCTTGTTATTGCCTGCCTTATCCACCATGTTGCGTATGTAGAAAATTTATACCCCCTTCGGTATTCAAACTTATCTACAGCTTTCATTAATCCAATATTTCCTTCCTGAATCAGATCTAAAAATTGCAGTCCTCGATTTGTATACTTTTTTGCGATTGATATTACTAATCTTAAATTAGCTTCAATCATATCTTTTTTTGCTCTTCTAATTTTTGTTTCGCCTTTGGTCATCTTTGATGCTAGAGCTTTTAATTCTACCGCGGTCATTCCAATATTTTTTTCTAAAGACTTAATTTTGTTCTGTATAGCTTTGATATCATCTTTGTAATCTACTAATTCACCAACGTAGTTTTTTTTACTTTTAAAAATAGGATCTAAGAATTTTAAATTAGTAGGGTTATCTCTAAAAGCGTCAAGAAACTCTTTTCTGGGCATTTTACTTTTTTGAACACAAAGATTATAAATTTCTCTTTCAGCAGCTCTTATCTGTCTAGCTAGCAATCTAGGCTTTAAGGAAATTACTTCAAATTTCTTTGGTGAAAGTTTTAAAAATTTAAAAGCTTCTCCTAATCTATCAAATTCTTTGATAGCTTCTGGACTCGTCCTTCCTTTGGAAGCTAAGATCTTTTCAGTTTTATTATATTGTCTTTTAAGCTTAGAAAATCTTTTGTTTAATTCTTCTAAATCAATTCCTGTATTTTCTTCTTCGTCATCTGAAGATTCTCCCGCTTGAGGGCCAGGCAAAACTTCTTCCTCTTCGTCCATAAACCCAACAACTAAGTCAGACATTCTTTTGTCTTCTTTTTTAATTAATGCATATTCTAATAATACTTCTTCAATGATTCCTGGAAAATATGCACAAGCATGCAGAAGGTCTCTTGCACCCTCTTCGATGCTTTTTGCTATAGTAATTTCACCTTCTCTTGTTAGTAGATCAACAGAACCCATCTCTCTCATATAAAGTCTAACTGGATCAGTGGTTCTGCCTACTTCTGATTCTATGGCTCCCATTTCATTTTCAGTGATAGCTGGTTGAGCCGGTAAATTAGCAGCTGCCATGGCTTCTGAACCCTCTTCAGGAGCATTTTCTAAGACTTGCAGCCCAAGGTCATTAACCATTTGAATGACTTCATCTAATTGATCTGGATCAGAAACATCATCAGGCAGATAATCGTTTATATCTGCGTATGTTATGAAGCCTTGTTCACGGCCTTTTTCAATTAATTCTCTCAGACCATTATTTTCAATATCTTCGTCGTACATATTTTCTCTATATAAAAAAGGAAAAGAATTATATATCTTTGTCGGTTTGAATCATATTAAAAAATATAGCTAATTTTATGAATTTCAATAAGATTCAAATATCTTTAAGCATTTTAATTTCAGATTCATTAAGGTTCTCAAACTTATTCATCAATAATTTTTTCAATTCAATCTTATTTTGAGACGTAATTGAGCCATTTAATAAATCATTCTTTAAATTAGAGAGTAAATCTTCTTTATTAGATTTTTTTAGATAATTTACGGCTTGCAAGATAAAAGCTTCAGCCTCTTCACTTGCAATTAAGTTTTGATCTTCAGCCAAATCTATTAAAAACTGTTTTTTTCCCTCAAAAGCTTGAAGAATCATCGGAAAAGTCAAATTTTCCTTGCTTCTTAAGAAATCTAAAAATTCCTTCATAAAACTATCATCTTCATTGAAAAAATCTAAAACTTCGTTTTTTGCTAAATTAGGATTATCTAATAATGTTTTGATAATGCTTTTTTTTACTTTATTCATTTCAAGCTGTTTTTTTTCAGTGGATGAATTTATTCGGTCATAATTAATTTTGCCTTTAGTCTTTGGTTTAGAGTTATCAGACAGGTTAATGCCAATTTTTTTTGAAAATTCTTGGATTAAAATGTTTTTGAAATTGCTAGAGGGCATTACTCTTACTGTGTTCATAAATTCTTGAGATGCGGCTGCTTTTGATTCTATTGATTCATCATGCTTGCTTAAAATCATCTCAAATAAATATTCGGATAAAACTTTTGAAGAATCTATTCTTTTTTCAAAGTCTTCTTTACCCTCCCTTTCTAAAAGGCTAGATGGGTCTTCGCCCTCAGGCAAAAATAAAAATTTCATTTTTTTACCATCTCTTAAGATGGGTAAGCAAATGCTTAAAGCAGATTCTGCTGCTTTGATTCCGGCTTCGTCTCCATCAAAACAGAAAACCATCTCATCTACATGATTAAAAATCTTTTCAACGTGAGTTTTGCTTGTTGCGATTCCCAATGTGGCTACTGCATAGTTTATTCCTTTAGAGAATAATGAAAGCACGTCAGTATATCCTTCAACCACAACAATTTTATTTGGTTTTCTTTTGCTATTTAAAATTTCATTTAGCCCATATAGCTCCCTGCCTTTTTTAAAAATTTCCGATTCTGAAGAATTTAAATACTTAGGGTTATCTTCTGGGTCTATGACTCTTGCACCAAAACCTATAATTTGATTTCTTTTAGATTTGATGGGAAAAATTATTCTGTTTCTATAAGTATCGTATTGCTTGTTATTTTTTTCACTAGTCTTAAATAATCCGGCATCTATTTCTTTTAATTCTTCTTGAAGGTTTTTATCAAAATGTTTTAACAAATTATCCCAGCCCTTTGGAGCAAAACCTATTTGAAAAATTTTATAAACTTCTTCTGAAATTCCTCTTTTCAATAAATAATCTCTTATATGCTTTGAGTCTGCATGATTAATTAAATTGTTGGAATAAAATTCAGCTGCTTGTGAATTCACTTCAAAGATTTTTTTATGTTTTTCGTAGGATTTGTCATTAGCTTGAGAAGGAATTTCCATACCGGCGTTGTTAGCTAATACTTCTATAGCTCCCTGAAAATCTCTCGACTGAAAGTTCATTAAAAACCCAATAACATTTCCAGATGCTCTACATCTAAAACAATAATAGAATTGTTTTTGCTGACTCACACTAAAAGATGGCTTATTTCCATCTTCGCAAAAAGGACATAATGCCCAATGATCCTTGCCTTTTCTTTTTAAAGGAATAAATGAATCAATCAACGAAACAATATCGGTTTCATCTAATAATCTTTGAATAAATTCGTCTGGTATAAAAGCCATCTCTATCTTTTCTCTCTTAAAAATGAGTCTACAATTAACTTAGCTGCCATTCCATGGTTTTCTTTATCTATATAGTCAGTTTTTTTATTTTGTTCTTTCAAGATTGATTTAGCTTCAACTGTAGTTAGTCTTTCATCTACTAGGTGAATATTTATATTTATCGCTTGAGACAAGATCTTTGAAAATTCTCTTACCTCTTTACTCATTTCGCTCTCACTATCATCCATATTCAACGGAAGTCCGATAACTAATTCATTGATTTCCCATTCATCTATTATTTTTAAAATTCGAAGAATTAAGGATTTCTGGTTCTTATATGATTCTGAAAAAAAAGTTGAAGAGTTACCTAAAATACTAGTTCCAATGGCGAATCCAATATTTTTTTTTCCATAGTCTATTCCCAAAACTTTCACTTAAATATCTTGATCCCCAAACTGCCAGTCTCTGATAATTGTAATTTCTGAAAAGCTTTCCATCTCTTTTGGGAAGCCCTTAAAAGGAAATGTTAATTTAACTATCTTTATAGCAGCATCATCTAGCGTATTATTTCCTGATGAATTGATTAAAACATAATCCAAAAGTGACCCATCTTTTGCAATAGTTACTGCTAGGGTTAGTTTAACTTTGTTCTTATTATTTTTTAAAAAAATTGGGTAATTTAAATTTCCTATAGTTTCTGCTTTTCTTTGCCAAGCGCTCACATAACTCTCGGCAAAAGTAGAAACTATATTATCGGTATATAATTTTTTTGAGTTTTTTTCTTTCGTTTCAATAGAATTCTCTAACATAGATAAATTATTTTGATTAGCTACTGAATCGAATTTTTGGAAACTAGAAAATTCAAGGTTAATACTTTTAACATAGTCATTATTTTGATAATTACTTTCTGAAATAAAAGAGATAATAAATAAGACAAAAAGGTGAAGTAAAAATGAAATGAGTAAAAAGATATTAAAACGAATACTCATTTATTAATGCTTTCAATGTAATCAAATAAATTAGCAGTTAAATTAATTCCCTGTTGATCTTGAAGCTCTCTAAAACAAGTTGGGCAAGTTATATTAATTTCAGTTAAAAAACCTCCAACAATATCTATCCCAGCGATGGAAACACCTTTTGCTACTAAATCTTCACCTAAAAACTCAGCTATTTCTTTATCTCGTTTATTTAAAGGTTCGGTTGTAGCTATTCCTCCTGCAGCTAGGTTACCTCTGAACTCTCCTTTTGCAGGCGTTCTTACTACCGCAAATTCAGATGCTTTACCGTTGATTATTAAAATTCTTCTATCCCCTTCATAGACTCTATCTATAAATGCTTGCACCATAACCTTCTGTTTAAAATGTTCTGTTGAAATATCTATAGCTTCCTTTAATTTTGAATCATTAAAATTTAATTTAATAACTCCTTGTCCTCCCATTAAATTCAACGGCTTCAACACAACTTTTTGATTTTTTTTAATAAAATCTATAATCACTTCTTCGTTTGAAGAAACAATAGTTTTTGTGCAGAACTCTAAATATTCTAAAATTGCAATTTTTTCATTAAAACTTCTTAGTGAAGACGGTTTATTAATTACCCTAACTCCCTGTTTTTCTGCTGCTTCAAGAATGTATGTATTAACTACATACTCCATATCAAAAGGTGGATCTTGTCTCATTAAAATAACGTCCATGTCTATCAAAGGAAGCTCTTTAATATTCTTTAAATCAAACCATTTTTCTGGATTCATTTGAACTGATATGTCAGAGCATAAAGCGCTTGGTATATTGCCTTTAAAAAATAAATCTTGAGGTTCGATATAAAAAATTGAATGATTTCTATTTTGCGCTTCTTGCAGCAAGAGCAAAGTGGAATCTTTTTTGAAGTTAATTTTTGAAATGGGATCCATTACAACTGCAATTTTCATTTTTAAATATCTCCAAACAAAGCTTTAACCATTGATAATACTACTACAGGCATAGTTTCGGTTTTTAAAATTAGATCCCCACATGAAATACTTTTAAAATTATTTTTTTCAAAAAAAATAATTTCCTCTTCAGAAAAACCCCCTTCCGGACCTATAGCAAGATCAAATGAATTTGAGGCTTCGATACTTTTTAATGTATCAGAGCTTTTTGGGTTTAATAAAATTTTACTTTCGGAATTAGAATTCTCTACCCATTCGTTTAAAGTCATTGATGATATTTCTGGTTTCCAGTTTAGTCCACACTGTTCACAGGCGCTGATAGATATTGCTTCCCACCTTAAAATTTTTTTTGTACTGGGCAAATTTTTAAATTTACTTCTTGCAGACTCAAGACAAGAGATTTTTGTTACGCCTAACTGACATGACTCTCTGACAATCTTATCGAAGTTTTTAATTTCTGAAATAGCTAAATTTATTTGTAGTTTATTTATCTTAGAAAAATTAATCTTTGAATTAAGCTCTAAAAAAATTATTTTTTTTTCTATTTTTTTTACAACTGCTTTGCAAAAAAATCCTTTTCCATTAAATACCTCAATATGTTTATTAATTTTTACATTTATGACTTTTAAATGATTGGAGCTGGAAATATTTAGTTTAATTTCAGAATTTGGCTCCAATTCAAATGGATAAAATATTCGTGGTATCCTCATGCAGTAAATCGTACATTAATTTATATAAAAATTAGATATCAGATGGAAATTATCTTAGTTAGGCATGGAGAAGCTTCAGCATCTTGGGAAAGGTCAACTGATCCGGGATTAAGTAACTTAGGAAAAAAACAAGCAAAAGAATGTGCAAATACTCTTTTGAAAATTAAAAATATTGAGTCATTTGAATTAATTTCTAGTCCTTTATCTAGAGCAAAAGAGACTGGTGAAGCATTATCTAAAAATTTAAATGATAAAATTATTATTAAACCTTTATTTGCTGAAATACCTTCTCCTGGGATAAATCTTCAAGACAGGAAGGCTTGGCTGCAAGATATTTTTAGTAAAAATTTAATTGATCTTGAGACGCCACAAAAAAAGTGGTACCAAAAAATAATTAGTGAACTTAAAGAAATAAAAAAACCATCAATAATTTTTTCACATTTCATGGTAATAAATATTATAGTTAGTCATCTCACAAACAATAAGGAAGTTGTTAGTTTTTATCCTGATAATTGTTCGATAACAAAAATTGAAAAAGAAAATGGAGAAATTAGATTAATAAATTTAGGCGCGCAATTGCAAACTATCATTAATTAATTAAATGGTCAGTAATGAAGAAAAAAAAACTTTAAGATATCAGGTGGGTATAGCTCTTAGAAGGTATTTTAAAGAACTTGATGGAAGTAAAGCCTCAGAAGTCTACCAAATGGTCATGACTGAAGTAGAGGGTCCAATGCTAGAAGAAGTTTTGAAGCACTGTAAGGGAAATCAATCTGAGGCTTGTAAAATTCTTGGTATTAATAGAGGAACGCTTAGAACTAAACTAAAAAGCCATAAACTTATTTAACTCATGAAAAATAAAGCCATAAAAATTAAAAGAGCTTTGTTAAGCGTTTCTGATAAAGCTGGGATAGTAGACTTAGCTAAAACTCTAGAGCTGTTAGAGGTAGAAATAATTTCTACCGGAGGAACCTTAAAAGTTCTTGAAGAAAAAGGGATTAAAGTTAAAGATATAAGCGAATTCTCAGGTTCTTCAGAAATGATGCAAGGGAGAGTAAAAACACTTCATCCTAAGGTACATGGTGGAATTCTTTCAAGAAGAGATCTAGATTCTGATGAAGTAAAAAAAAATAAAATTGAAGAAATTGATCTTGTGGTTGTTAACCTTTATCCATTTGAAGAAACAACCTCTAAAGATGATGTGACAGTAGATGAAGCTATAGAAAATATTGATATTGGTGGTCCTACAATGATAAGGGCTGCTGCTAAAAATTTTTTTCATGTCGCAGTAATTTCATCTCCTCATTTATATGAAGATTTTTCTAAGGAATTACTAAAAACGAACGAATGCTCCTATCAAACTAGATTAAATTTAGCCGGAGAAGCTTTCAACCTAGTTACAGAATATGATCAAGCTATATCTAACTATTTTGAGAAAAAAGATACGCTAGATTTTCCTAAAACCCTTTTTGGGCAGTTTAAGAAAACTGAAAATTTAAGATATGGCGAAAATCCTCATCAAGAAGCAGCTTTCTACAAAAATATATCCCAAACCTCAGCAGGAATAACTTCTTCTGAACAAATTCAAGGAAAAGAGCTTTCCTATAATAATATTGCTGACACCGATGCAGCCATTGAATGTGTCAGTAATTTTAAAGAGCCTACATGTGTAATAGTTAAGCATGCTAATCCTTGTGGAGTTGCTTCTTCTATTACAGCTTTAGATGCATACAAAAAAGCTTTTGCTTGTGACCCTACTTCGGCTTTTGGTGGAATTATTTCTTTTAATACAGAAGTCGATGAAGGAGCTGCCTCTTTTATGATAGACAATCAATTTATAGAGGTTATTGCTGCTCCAAATTATTCCGTAGATGCTTTAAAGGTTTTAACCTCGAAAAAAAACTTAAGAGTTTTAAAAGTAGATAATCTTAAGACAATATCTTCGGGAGTAAAATTACATACAGTAAATAGTGGCTTGCTAGTTCAAAGCATTGATAGCGGATCTATAACTTCAAATGATTTAAAAATAGTTTCTAAAAAACTACCTAGTGAAGAGGAAATAAGAAATTCTTTATTTGCATGGAGTGTTTGTAAATATGTTAAATCTAATGCAATTATCTATGCTAATGATAATAAAACACTTGGTATAGGAGCTGGTCAGATGAGCAGAATAGATAGTGCTGAAATTGCAGTTAAAAAAGCAAAAATAGCGGGTTTTTCCTTAGAGGGAGCTTGTATGGCATCTGATGCCTTTTTCCCTTTTAGAGACAGTATTGATGAAGCAGCAAAGAATGGTATTTCTTGCATAATCCAACCAGGTGGTTCTATTCGAGACGAAGAAGTAATTCAAGCAGCAGATGAAGCTAATATGATTATGATGTTTACTGGAATGAGGCATTTTCGTCATTAATATGGATATATTAGTTATTGGCTCTGGTGGGAGAGAACATGCTTTAGCTTGGAAGCTTGCTCAAAGTTCTTCTACAAAGAAAGTCTATGTTGCACCTGGTAATGCTGGAACAGCTTCAGAAGAAAAAATAGAAAATGTTGCAATTGATTCAGGAGATATTGAGGGGCTTCTAAATTTTGCTCTATCCAGAAAAATAAAATTAACTATCGTTGGTCCAGAAGATCCTTTAGTGCATGGAATTGTAGATAGATTTAGTGATAAAAATCTTCTTTGCTTAGGCCCCAATGCATCTGCAGCTCAATTAGAAGGATCTAAAGCCTTTATGAAAGATATTTTAGTAAGCGCTGGAATTCCTACTGCTAAATACGAGGTTTTTAACGATCCTAAGCAAGCTTTAATGTACATAGAAACAATTGATGCTCCAATAGTTATTAAAGCAGATGGTTTGGCTGCCGGGAAAGGGGTAGTTGTCGCTCACGAAAAGCAAATTGCAATTGCTGCAGTTAACTCCATTATGAATGAAAGAAAAGTAGGAGATGCGGGAAATTCAATAATTATTGAAGATTTTTTATCAGGTCAGGAAGCTAGTTTTATTGTTTTGACAGATGGAAAAAATATTGTTCCTTTTGCTACTTCACAAGATCACAAGCAAAGAGATGATGGTGATAAAGGTCCAAACACAGGTGGAATGGGAGCCTACTCCCCTACCCCTTTGGTAACTAGAAAAATGCATGATGAGGTAATGGAAAAAGTTATCACTCCAACTTTAAATGAATTAAAAAACAGAGGAATTGAATACAAAGGATTTCTATACGCTGGCTTAATGATTAATGGAAATGAAATAAAAGTTCTTGAATATAATTGTAGATTTGGAGATCCAGAAACTCAGCCTATCTTAATGAGAATGAAAACTGATTTTGCAGAGCTATGCTTAAAAGCCTGTGAGTACAATCTGAAAGATTGTGAAATAATTTGGGATGAAAAAAAATCTATTGGCGTTGTTATGGCTTCGGGAGGCTATCCTGAATCTTATAGAAAAGGATACGAAATAAATGGAATTCCTAAAGAAACGGAAGATCTGAAAGTGTTTCATTGCGGAACTGTTAAAGATGGAGATCTTACTAAAACAAACGGGGGGAGAGTCCTCTGTGTTACAGCTTTAGGAGAAACTTTACCCGATGCAATATCAAATGCCTATGAATCAGTTAGCAAGATCAATTGGAAGGATTCTTTTTATAGGAGAGATATTGGTCAAAGAGATATCAATTCAGCTAAATCTTGACCTGGACTTTCAGCACGCATAAATTTTTCACCTATTAAAAATCCATAGATCCCGGCTTCAGTTAACTTCTTTAAGTGCGCCTGATTTAAGATACCGCTTTCAGAAATTACAGTCACTTCATTAGGGATTTCTTTTAATAGTTCGATTGAGTTTTGAATATCAACCTCAAAGGTAGAAAGGTTTCTATTATTAATGCCTAATAATTCTGGAGAAATTTTTAAAGCTCTTTCTAATTCTTTAAAATTATGAACTTCCACCAAAACATCTAGATCTATATTTTTTGAATGTGCGTAAAAGTCATTTAGCTGATAATCATCTAAAGCTGCAACTATTAACAAAATACAATCTGCTCCAATAGCTTTGGTTTCTGATATCTGAATATCATCAATAATAAAATCTTTTCTTAAAATAGGAATATCAACAACGTTTCTAGCTTGCTCAACATATTCTATTTTTCCTTTAAAAAAAGGTTCATCTGTTAAAATGCTCAGACATGAAGCTCCGTTTTTAGAATAATCTTTAGCAATATCTTCCAAAATAAATTTTTCTCTTATTACTCCTTTACTTGGAGATGATTTTTTAATCTCTGCTATAACAGCAATATTTTGAGCTGAAATTTTTTTACTTAAAGCTTCTACAAAATTTCTTTTAGAAAAGTTATTAAAATTTTCTTCTAACTTAGAAATAGAGTTATTTTTTTTTAAAAAAGAAATGCTGATTTTTTTTTCTATTAAAATTTTATCTAGATGATTCATTTTTAGAATAGTTGTTGGGATATAGAAACAAGCTCATCAAGTTTTTTCAAGCTTTGTCCATTTTTTATATATTCATCAGCTTTTAAAACTCCCTCTTCAATGCTTTTTGTTTTTCCAGATAAATAAATAACTGCACCTGCATTTAATTTAATAATTGATGAGCCTTCATCAAAACTACCATTTAAAGCATCTATAACTTTCTTATAACTATCTTCAGGTGATTTAACTTTTAAAGCCTCGAGATCATCATAATTCATCCCGAAAAGTTTTGGATCAAGTTCTAATTCACTAATTTGATTATTTCTAAGCTCTGCCAAATAAGTTTTATCTGCAATACTTATTTCATCTAATCCATCAAGAGAATGAAAGACTAAAGCTCTTTGAGCTCCCAATTTTTGAAGAGTTTCGGCTACAGGAACAACCCATTTAGTATCAAAAACACCAATGGCTTGTATAGAAGCTCCAGCTGGATTTGTTAAAGGACCCAATAAATTAAAAATGGTCTTCTTTCCTATTTTTTTTCTAGCTGACATCACATATTTCATTCCTGGATGATGGTTTTGAGCAAAAATAAATCCTATTCCAATTTGATTTATACATTCAGCTATTGATTGAGGGTTAAGAGATAAGTTGAGTCCAGCTGCTTCAAGCAAATCTGCACTTCCACTTTTTCCTGTAGCGCTTCTATTCCCATGTTTAGCTATTTTTATTCCAGATGCGGCTGCTACAAATGCTGAAGAAGTAGAAACGTTCATCATGCTTTTACCCAATCCGCCTGTTCCACAACAATCAACTAGATCTGTTATGTCGGTTTGAACTTTTAAAGAAAAGTTTCTCATAACTTCAACAGCCCCTGTTAACTCAGAAATAGATTCACCTTTCTCTTGCAAATTATCTAAGAATTCAATTATTAGATTTTCTGAACAATCACCTTTAAAAATTAAAGTCATAACTTCTGACATCTCATGCGAAGTTAAATCTTTACTTCCATTCACAATTCTAATTGCTTCTTTAATATTCATTTTGAGCTCAAAAAGTTTTGTAGAATTTTTTTTCCTTCTTTAGTCATTATTGATTCGGGATGAAATTGAACTCCAGATATATTCATAGATTTATGTTGAATACCCATAATGATCCCATCATTAGTTCTCGCATTGATAATAAAATCTTTTGATAATGAGTTAGGATCTACAATTAATGAATGATATCTAGTAACTGAAAGATTTGCCTCTATGTTTTTAAACAAAAAATTATTATCGTGTTGAATTTGTGAAATTTTTCCATGCATTGGTTTATTTGCCTTAACAATTTTTCCCCCAAATGCTTCGGCAATAGCTTGATGACCAAGACATACTCCAAGAATAGGCATACTATTTTTAAATTCTTGAATTAACTCTACTGAAATCCCCGCTTCTTTTGGCGAACAAGGCCCAGGAGATATTACTAGATAGTCTGGATTAATTTTATTTACTTGCTCTGAAGAAATTTCATCATTTCTGTAAACTATGACATCTTCACCTAATTCTCCAAAATATTGAACCAAGTTATAAGTAAAAGAATCATAATTATCAATCATTAATAACATTAATCCATATCCTCAATAGCTTTTATTATTGCTTGAGCTTTATTCATTGATTCTTGATATTCGGCTTCTGGATCTGAATCAAAAACCACTCCGCCTCCAGCTCTTACGCTTAGGATTTTATTTTGAATAACTGCTGTCCTAATGGCTATGGCTAAATCCATATTTCCTGTCCATGATAAATATCCAATGGCTCCTCCATATATTCCCCTTCTATCAGGTTCTAATTCATCTATTATTTCCATTGCTCTTACTTTTGGAGCTCCAGATAGAGTTCCAGCTGGATGAGTTGCTTTCAAGACATCTATTGAAGAGTAACCTTCCTTGAGCTCCCCAACTACATTAGAAACCAAATGCATAACATGAGAATATTTTTCTATTTTCATTTGCTCTGTTGTTTCCACAGAACCTATTTTAGCAATTCTACCAACATCATTTCTTCCCAAATCAATAAGCATTAAATGCTCTGCGATTTCTTTAGGATCGCTTTTAAGTTGATCAGCTAAAATTTGGTCTTCTTCTTCTGAAGAGCCTCTTTTTATAGTCCCTGCTATAGGCCTGACAGTTACCTCATTATTTTGTAACCTCACCAATATTTCTGGAGAGGCTCCTACTATATGTAGATCATCAATTTTAAGAAAGTACATATAAGGTGATGGATTTAGCTTTCTAAGAGATTTATATAGCTCTATTGGGGAACCCTCAAATGAAGTTGTAAGCTCTTGGCCGTAAACAACCTGCATCACATCTCCTTCAACTATGTATTCTTTAATTTTTTTAATTGATTTTAAGTAATCTTCTTTTGTCACTGATGAAGAGAATTTAATACTATTTTTTTTATTTAATTTTATCTCTTTTATCGGTTCTAATATCTTTTGATGTATTTCATCGATTCTTTTCATACACAAGTTTTCATCTTGTGATGAGCCATGAACAATAATAAAAACAGATTTTTTTAAATTATCATAAATAATAACTTCATCTGAAATCATCAAAGAAATATCAGGATAATTTAATTGAGGTTTAGAACAATTCTCTAATTTATTCTCTATATGACGAATAGTGTCATAACTAAAATATCCAACAAGACCGCCATGAAACTCTGGGAGCTCTCTATTTTTTTCTGTTTTATTTTTAATTAAAAATTCATTTATTTCTTCTAAAGGATTATTTTTTAAAGAGATTTTATTATCAGTAGGAAGGCCTATAATTGAGTATCTTGCCCATTTCTCTCCACCTTCTACACTTTCAAAAAAGTAAGAATTTCTTTCATCATAAAATTTTAGATAAATTTCTAAAGGGGAATCTAAGCTATCAGAAATTTCTTTAAAAAAAGGTTTTTTATTTAACATATTTTAATGAGAGACCATAATCATTAGAATTTTTTACGAGCTCTCCTCTATTTGCCTCGGTTACTATTTTTGCTCTGTGGCAAATTTTTTTCTCAGAAAAAGGAATGCCTTTTTCAACAATTACTTGATTTGTTGCTGGATTAAAAAATTCAATATCCAAAGGTAAAGGGGTATTTTTCATCCACATGCATATTTTTTTAACTTTTGACCATTCAAAAATAACTCTATGCCCTTTAGGCAAGTTATTTTCAAACATCAGACCTTTTCTTCTCTCAACGTTATTATCTAATACTTTCAGACAATATCCAGAGTCATTAAGTTCAAACCCCTTTTTGCAATAGTCTTTTTCTAAAGCACCAGATGCATGAAAATTTAAAGATAAAAAACTAGCTAAGCTTATTTTTAAGATTTTCGATAGCATCCTTATAATCAGGTTTATTAAAGATTGCCGAACCTGCCACAAATGTATCTGCTCCTGCAGCTGAAAGTTCAGAAATATTGTCTTCCTTAACTCCGCCATCTATTTCTAGGCGAATATCTTTAGCCAAGCAATCTATTTTTTTTCTCAAGCTGCTAATCTTTTTTGTTACTTCTGGAATATATTCTTGTCCTCCAAATCCTGGAAATACACTCATCAATAAGACCATATAAAGATTGGAGATATATGGATCCAAAACCTCTAAGGAAATATCTGGATTAATTACCAAACCTGGTTTGCATCCTAAATCTTCTATTAGCTGAAGAGAATTTTCTACATCCTTTGAAGCTTCAGGATGAAAAGTTATCGAAGATGCTCCAGAATCAGCAAACATTTTAATTAAATCATCTACAGGCTCAACCATTAAGTGAACATCAATTGGGTTAGTGATTCCATAATCTATGAGAGACTTACACACCATAGGACCTATTGTTAAATTGGGCACAAAGTGATTATCCATAACGTCAAAATGAACCCACTCAGCTCCTGCTGCAATAACCTCTTCTACTTCTTTCCCCAAAGAAGCAAAGTTAGCTGACAATATAGAAGGAGCGATAATATTAGATTGCTTTGACATAATTTGAGTTTACCTTTCGCTAATTGCTTCGTCTAATCCGTCTAGATCTTTTTTTGAGTTAATATTCAAACAAATTCCATTGAATATTTCACCTGAAACAGCTCCTTCAGCAGCATAAGGTAAAAGTAAATCTTTCCATAACTCCATTTTTTTTACTTCTTTTTTTAAAAAAATTGAAGGACTAATTTTTGCAATACCTGAGTAAGTAAATTCTTTATTTTCTTTATTAATTAAAACATTATTTCTTTCCAAATCAAGATCACCTCTTTCTCTTTTGTTATCTCTTATCAAAACCATGTGAGCAATGTCTGTCAAACTCATATTAATCAATCGTCTAAAAGGATAATTAGTCCATAAATCAGCACTCAGTAATAAAAAATCGTCCATGCCAATTTGATTGGCAGCTTTTATAATTGCTCCTCCAGTTCCTAAGATTTCAGTCTCATTTGAATATTTAATTTCTAAACCATATCGTTTGCCATTTCCAAGCTTAGATTCAATTTTTTCAGCAAAATGATGTGTATTAATTATTACCTCTTCAAAACCGCTATCCTTCAGTTTTAATAAATTCCACTCAATCAAAGCCTTACCTTTGACCTCCAATAATGGTTTTGGAGTTTCGTTAGTAAGCGGCTTTAATCTAGTTCCTAAACCAGCCGCAAGAAGAAATGCTTTCATGATAATTCCTTAATTCTTTTATTTAAAATTGGTAAAAAAGAATTTATGCAAGTTCCTATTTCATTTATTTCTTTGTATTTCTTTGAAGTATTTATTAAATAATTTGCCACCACAGGAAAATCTTTAAGACGATCATTTCTTCCTAAGTTTAAGTAGACTTCTGATAATTTTCCTAAAATTCTAAACTGTCTTTGTATGCTCGAGTAATCAATCATTTTTATTAAATCACTTAAAAAAATATCATTATTCTTTGCTAGATTTGAATTCTTTAAAAAATATTCATACCAAGAAATTATTTTTTTTTCTGGCCAAAAAAAGTACAAATCTTTAAACAAAGAAGCTAAGTCTAAGCCAATTGATCCTATCACTGCATCTTGAAAATCTAGGATGCCCGCCTCTTTGGATTCTAAAAAGATTATGTTTCTGCATTCGAAATCATAGTGACATATCACTTTTAAATGGTTATCAATTTCTTTACAAACTTGATTATATTTATTTTTCATAATTTTTACTGTTTCATGAGATACCTTGTTATGTAGCAATTTTTCTAAAAAAAATTCTTGAAACATATACCAGTTTTGGTCGAAGACATTTTGATCAAATTCATTAAAGATTGATCTATTTAATTCAGATTCTTGTATTTTGATAATTTGATCTATTGCTGATTTGTAATATTCGTCAGCATTTTTTTCGGATAAATTGAATTGATATAGGTTATCTCCAAAGTCCTCAACTATTAATAATCCTAAATCATTATTTCTTGATAAAACTTTTGGAACCTTTACATCCATGGAAGATAAGAATTCTGATTTTCTACAAAAAGATTCTATGCTTTCTTCAATTCCATCCGGAACAATCATTAAAATATATGATGATTCTTTATCATCAAAAATTCTATAAAAATTTCTCTGACTTGATTCTATTCTTAATTTAGAGATTTTTTTTACTAAGGAACTATGTAAGCCGCCTATCATTTCAAAGACCCATTGTCTTTGATCGATTGAAAGTTCCTCGGCTATCAAAATAACTTAACTATTTTTTGCTGCTTCAGGCGGCAAAATATCATCTGGAACAAAAAAATCTGGCGCTAGTTCAGCAAAAGGAACAGAAGCATATATAGAAAAATCTGTTACGCCATTTTCTGCTAAAAGATTATCATCAATACAAAAGTTGCCGGTAAATTCTTTAGATGGTTTTGTCAAAATGACATGCGCTGCATCTGCCATTATTTCAGGCGTTCTGGAAATTCTACTTAGTTCATCTCCTCCTAAAACATTTTGTACTGCGGCTGTAGCTATTGCAGTTCTGGGCCAAAGCGCATTGACAGCTACTCCTTGATCTTTGAATTCTTCAGCCATTCCCAAAACGCATAGACTCATTCCATATTTAGCTATTGTGTATGCAACATGATTAGCAAACCACTTAGGGCTCATATCCAATGGAGGAGATAGGTTCATAATATGAGGATTTTTAGCTTTTAAAAGATAAGGTAAGCATTTTTTAGAGGTTAAAAAAGTTCCCCTAGCATTTATTTGATTCATTAAATCGTATCTCTTCATGTCAGTTTGTAATGTGTTTGTAAGCTGGATTGCACTAGCATTATTTATACAAATATCTATACCTCCAAAATGCTCGGCTCCTTTTTCAACACATTCTTCTACCTGCTCTTCAGATCTAATGTCACAAATCAATGGTAAAGCTTTTCCCCCAGCTTTTTCTATCTCATCTGCGGCAGTATAAATAGTTCCAGGAAGCTTGGGATGGGGTTCTGCAGTCTTTGCTGCCAATATTATATTTGCACCATCTTTTGCTGCTCTCTTTGCTATCGCAAGACCAATACCTCTACTTGCTCCAGAAATGAAGAGAGTTTTGTTAGTTAAACTATTCATAATTTTCACCAAAATCCTTTATTTAAATTAAAAGAGGTATTTTAACCCCCAAACGCTTCTATTATCATTAGAATGATTGTTATCAAAAAAAACTGCTATGCGGAAAGCTAATATGTATAACACTAATCTTTTATTTCTTGGGCTTGCTCTTCTTCTGAGTTCTATCACATCGCATGCTCAAGATTTTAGCTACAGTGCTGAAAATTTAAGAACTAACAATGAAACTGGTGAGATTGTTTTTGAGAATAATGTAGAACTTATATATGAAAATTTGATTATTTCTTCTGATAAAGTTTTCATCGACGGTGATAATAAAAATCTTTCGTCTGAGAATATTTCTTTCAAAGTAAAAGATCAATTGATTTGGGGCAATGCCCAAAAAATAAGTGCTTCTAAAGATAAATCTGTCCTAAGAAATGTAGAGTTTTCTTTGTGTCCTTGTGAAGAAAAAATATGGTGGGTTGAAGCAGAAAAGGTAAATCTTGATTTACTAAATGAAAATGTAGATTTTGAAAATGCAAGATTAGTCGTAGATAATAAAACCATTTTTTACTTCCCAAAAGGTTCGTTTCCTTCTTCTGGAGGAAGAAGAAGTGGTTTTCTTTTACCTGAGATATCAATTTCTAATAAATCTGGAACAGATTTTTCAGTTCCTTATTATTTAAATTTAGCAAATAACTTTGATTTAACTTTAGAGCCAAGATTAATTTCTAAAAGAGGCGCTGGAGCTTCTGGTGAATTTAGATATCTATATAAAAAATATAATGGTTATATAAAATCTTCTTTTTTAGCTCAAGATGAAGAATATTATGAAAAATTTCATAAAGGCTCTTTCAGATGGTCATTTAACTCTGTCCATAACGCTGAAATCTTTTCAAAAACTTTTTTAAATATTAAATATTCAAATATAGGAGATGATTTATTTTTAAGAGATTTTGGAGGCGGCTTTAATGGAGAAGCAGAATCATTATTTGTTCCTCAAGTTTTAAAAATCTCTAGCTTTGGAAAAAATCATCATTTAAATCTTAAAATTAATGCATTCAAAATTATTAACCCTATAGGCTTAAACCAGTTACAAGAAGTACCGGAAGTCGATTTTAATTGGTTTAAAAATATAGAAAATTTTCAATATAACTTAAATTTTAATTTCCAATCTCTCAGAAAAGGAGGCTCTTTTTCTGACAATTCAAAACAAAAAATAGAGCGATTAGGTCTCAACCCCCAAATCAAATTTAGCAAGTATTATTCAAATTTATATTCTGAAATAAAATTTAATTATATCTATGATGTTTTTTATACTAAAAATAAAGAAATCTCTAGAATGACTCCCAATTTTGAAGCTAACTTTTCATCAAAGTTTTTTAAAAGAAATCCAAATAAAACTTTAATGCTAAAGCCATTTCTTTCTTTTATTTATTCTAAAGATAATGATCAGTCTAATCTGCCTTCAATTAATTCAGGAATTTTTAATGATTCAGAAAATTTTTCCAAACTAATGATTTCGGGAGATGGATATATTCCTATGAGGAATGATCTTCTAATAGGCATAACTTATAAAAGTTTTGGAAAAAATAAAAAAAATCAAAACATAAAAATTTCTAAACTCATAGGGCTGAAAGATAGAGACTTAAAAATATCAGATTCTATTTTTAATTTGCCTGAACCATATCAAGCAAAATGGTCCTATGCGGATGATAAAAATCTTTCCTTCTCTGCATCCCTAAATAAAGATAATAACGACAGCTTTGATTCTTTTAGTTTTAAATTTAATAAAAATTTTTCTAATTCAAATCAATTTAGTTTTGATTATATTTGGATTAAAAATATAAATTCTTATTTTTTGAACAAGGAGAATATAAGAAAAATTAATTTTATAGAACTTAAAGAACTTTTTTATATTAATTCTAGAACCTCTATACAATCAAAAATAGATTACGATTTAAAAAATTCTAACTTAAATAATTTTGTTCTTGGTGTTGAGTATGAAAATCCAGGCTTAAAAATTGGTGCTGCTGTCATAAATTCAAAGGGATTAGATTGGTTTAAAGTTATTAATGAAAATAAATTTGATGAATATAGTCAGGAAAGCTTTAGAATCTATTTTGAGTTAAAAGGTTTAGGGTCATTAGGTAGACCTTTAAATCAATATACTAGAAACAAAGAACTAAACTAATGAAAATTTATTTGACTGTTTTATATTTTTTATTTGGGATTTTATTATCCTCATTCGTATTTTCAGAAAAATTAATAATAGACAAAGTTGCTGCTATTGCTGGTGATGGGATAATTCTTGAGTCGGAATTAAATAAAAAATATGATGAGTATTTAAGTAATTTTCAGATTAATAATCCGAATTCTTCTACCCCTCCTGAAAAGATTGTAAGAGAGCAAATACTAGAACGATTGATATTGGTTGAACTTCAATTACAGAGAGCCAAAAGAGCAGGAGTAAGAATTAGCGACCAAGAATTAACTCAATATATTGGAAGAATTGCAGCAGCCAATAATTTAAGTTTGAAAGACTTTATTGAAAAGATTAAAACAGATAGAACTGTAGATAGTTTTAGAAAAGAAATTAGACAGCAGTTAATATTGTCTAGAGTTCAGAGAGGTTTGGTAGGCCCTAAAGTTTTTATTTCAGATCAAGAGCTTAAAAATTTTATTGACTCTACAGAAGGTCAAAATTTAATTTTAGTTGAATACAAAATTCAAGAGATACTTGTTAAATCTGAAAAGTCTGCAAATACTGTATTAGAAAAACTTTCTAGTGGTGATAAATTTTCCAGTCTGGTAGAAGAATTTAATGAAGCAGAGCTGTTAAAAGAAATTCAATGGGTTAGATTGAGTCAACTTCCATCTTTATTTGCTGACAGGGTAAAAAATATGTCAATCGATTCTGTAGAAGGGCCTATTGAAAGTGGTGCAGGATATCATTTTTTAAAAATTAAGGATAAAAGAGGCGATACTGTCAAAATTGAAGAACAATTGTTAGCGCGACATATCCTGATACAAACATCAGAAATAAGAAATAGAAAACAAGCAACATCGTTATTAGAAGAAATAAAAAAACGTATAGATGATGGAGAAGATTTTTCTGTACTAGCCAGACTTTATTCTGATGATCCAGGAACTAAACTAGACGGTGGAGATTTAGGTTGGTCAACCTCAGAAGTTTATGACAAAAAATTTAAGGAGGTCTTAGATAGCTCAGATCTTAATGAAGTTAGTGAGCCTTTCGAGAGCTCCTTTGGGTTTCATATATTAGAAGTGCTAGATAAAAGAAAAAAAGATATTTCAGGTGAACTTCTTGAAAATAAGGCTTATCGAATAATATACGATAGAAAATTTGATGAACAACTTGATAAAACTCTTCAAGAGCTTAGAGCTGAATCTTTCGTTGAAATAAAAAAGAATACATGAAAAAAATTGCTCTTAGCCCAGGTGATCCTGCTGGGATAGGTCCAGAAGTTTGTTTAAAATCCTTATTTAAAAATAGATCAGAAATATCTCAATATGAACTTATAGGAGATATTGACTTTTATGAAAGCCTTTCAAAAAAATTAAATTTAAATTTAACGTTTTCTGAATCATCGGAGCAAGAAGGAAGTGTTTTAGTTAAACATATTCCATTAATTTCAGAAGTAGATTTTGGTAGCCCTGTTATATCAAACTCGAAATATATTTTAGATGTTCTAATGACTGGAGCCTTGGGCTGTTTAAGTAAAGAATATTCTGGATTGGTTACCGGTCCAATTAATAAGAAAATAATAAATGAATATGGTTTTGAGTTTTCTGGTCATACTGAATTTTTAGCTGATATTTCTAATTCAAAAAATGTAGTGATGCTTTTAGCTAATAAAAAGTTAAAAGTTGCTCTATTAACTACTCACATACCCCTAAAAAAAGTATCTGAATCTATAACTATCGAAAAAATTATAAAAATATCTCAGATAGCGGATGAAAGCTTAAGAAAATTATGGAAAATTAAAGACCCTAAAATTTGCGTTTTGGGTTTAAACCCTCACGCTGGTGAAGGAGGATTTATGGGCTCTGAAGAAGTTGAAGTGATAAAGCCTGCGATTGAAAAGTTAAAAGATAAAGGCTTGAATGTTCAAGGTCCTATTTCAGCAGATACTGCATTCATTGAAGAAAAATTAAATTTCTTTGATTTGTATATAGCCATGTTTCATGATCAAGGATTGCCGGTATTAAAGTCTATGGGGTTCGGGGATTCTATAAATATTACGCTGGGTCTTCCATTTGTAAGGGTCTCTGTAGATCATGGAACAGCTTATGAAATTGCAGGAAAAGGCTTAGCTGATTTTTCTAGTTTTGACGAAGCAATGCGTTTAACAAATTTTTTTTCTAACAAGAGGCATGATTAAAAACCATCTTCCTAAAAAGAGGTTTGGACAAAACTTTCTTTCTGATGCGGTGCTTTTAGATAAATTAGCAAATTATATAAATGCTTCAAAAGATGATTTTTTCCTAGAAATTGGACCAGGCATTGGAGGTCTTACCAATTATCTGTATAAAAAGCCAAGGCGATATGTGGCTGTAGAGCTAGATAAAGATTTGATTGATAATTTGGAGAGTAAATTTTCTAATGAGAGCAATTTTAAAATTATTAATAAAGATATTCTTGATATTGATTTAAAAGAATTTGCAGATGTATCGAATCCCATAAGATTAATAGGTAATTTGCCATATAACTTATCTAGCCCAATTCTTGAATGGTGCTTTGATCAGATTGAAATGATTAAAGATATGCATTTTATGTTTCAAAAAGAATTTGCAGAACGATGCGCTGGAGATGAAACAACAAATTCTTACGGAAAATTAAGCGTGATGTGTAAATATTTATGCAAAGTAGAGATCTTAAGCGAAGTTGAAAGAAATTTTTTTGAGCCGATCCCGAGGGTTGATAGTTCTTTTGTGAGATTTATTCCGAAAATAAGAGAAAATAAAATAGAAGAATTAAAAAATTTAAAAAAAATTCTTCCAAAACTGTTCAATAAAAAAAGAAAAAAAGTAGCTAAAACGTTAAGAGAAATATATTCAGACAAGGATTTAAATGAAATAGATTTAGACTTAAACTTAAGACCCGATCAAATGAATATCCAACAGTTCATTGATCTTGCTAGATTAAAACAGAAGAATGGCTAATTATGCTTTTGGGGATATTCAAGGTTGCTTTGATGAATTTGAAGCAGCTTTGGAAAAAATTAAATTCAATCCCAAAGAAGATTATTTATGGTTAGCGGGAGATTTAATAAATAGAGGTCCTGACTCATTGAAGCTCTTGAAATATATTCACAAGACAAAGGATAGAATTCATGTAGTTTTAGGAAATCACGATTTGCATTTTTTATCTTGTTTTTATTCCGGCAGAAAATCTTCAAAAACCGATACTTTGGAAAAACTTTTTGAATCTAGAGATTGCGAGGTTTATGCAAATTACCTTCTTGAGCAACCCTTAATTTTTGTAAAAAAAATTAAAACTGAAATTGGATTAAAAAAGGTTGCAATGATACATGCTGGGATTCCTTCAAATCTAAGCATAAAAAAATGTTTAAATTTAAATAATAAATTCCAAAAATTTATTATGAAAAATCCAAAAAAAAATTTAAATAAATTATTTTCAAAATGTCCAAAAAAATATGAAGAAAGTTTGACCAGTGCGGAGAAGAGAATTTTTTTTGCTAATGCTTTGACAAGGTTACGAATTGGGAAAAAAAATGGGGAAATAGACTTTTCTTTCAAAGGAGGGATAGAGAGTGTTCCGAAAGAATATGAAGCTTGGTTTAAATTTTATTCAAAGTCTTTATCAAAAGATGTTCAAATTATATTTGGACATTGGGCAGCGTTGAATGGGCATACTAAGTTAACTAATATAATAGGACTAGATTCAGGTTGTGTATGGGGGGGGAAACTGACAATAATGAGACTAGAAGATAATAAAAAATATTACATAAAAAAAATAAAAAAATGAAATTCTACTTGGTAGGCGGTGCTGTCAGAGATAATTTACTTGGTTTAAAAGTAGAAGAAAAAGACTGGGTTGTAGTAGGAGAAACAGACAAATCAATGATAGAGAAAGGGTTTAAATCCGTAGGAAAAGATTTTCCTGTATATCTTCATCCTAAAAGCAAAGAAGAATATGCCCTAGCTAGAAGAGAAAAAAAAATATTACCTGGTCATAAAGGCTTTAGCTTTGAAACTCAAGAAACAGTTACCCTTGAAGAGGATTTATATAGGAGAGATATAACGATAAATGCCATTGCTAAGGATTCTGAAGGAAACTTCATTGATCCTTTTGGAGGCCAAGAAGATATAAAAAGAAAAATAATAAAACATGTTTCTAATGCTTTTATTGAAGATCCTTTAAGAGTTTATAGAGTTGCCAGGTTTGCTACAAAACTAAAAGTTTTTGATTTTACAATTGATGAGGGAACTTTAGGATTAATGACCTCTATTTCAGAATCTAAAGAATTGGAAGCGCTTTCTTTTGAAAGAATATGGAAAGAAACTGAAAAAAGCTTAGGTTATAAAAATTCTAGTGAATATTTTAAAATATTAAATGAAGTTAATGCTCTATCTACTTTTCCTGAATTAAAGGATAATTTTGAAGAATCTATCGGGCGACTAGAAAAAATTGAGAAAATTTTCGATGACAAAGAACTAAAATGGGCTGCTCTAAATTTTAATAATAGAAGTTTAGAAGACCTTCCTATTCCAAATAAATTTAAAAATTTTTTAAAGTCTTCTCAAGAGTTTAAAAAGTCTTTAAATGGAAAAATTTCCGCCAAAAATATACTTGAAGGATTAATGAAAATTAATACGTTTAGAGATTTAAATCATGCTCTGAAAGTAATAGATTTTATTTTTAGTTTGAATGAAAGGATAGATTTAAAAATAGAATGGAATTCCTTAATAAATGATTTACATAAATTAAAACCAGAAATAAATAATCTTAATAACGGCATAGAAATCAAAGAAAAAATCTACAAAGAAAGGCTTTTAAAAATTGAAGAGTACTTAAAATGAATAAAACGATACTAGTTACAGGTGGCGCAATAAGAATTGGTAGAGAAATATGTGAAACCTTTCATAAAAAGGGGTTTAATATTATTTGTCATTATAATTCTTCAGAAAATGAAGCAAAAAAGTTATCTGATGAACTAAATAGCATCAGGAATGGGTCCTGCAAAATAATTAAATTTGATTTAAACGATATTCATAATTATCAAACCTTTATTGATAATATTAATAATCTTTATCCTTCCATAGATGTGTTGATAAATAATGCATCAGCATTTTACGCAACTTCTTTAGGAGATAGTTCTAGCAAGGACTGGGAAACTTTACACAATTCAAATTTAAGAGGCCCTTATCTCATTTCTGAATTGCTAAAAAATAATTTAGATAAAAATTTAGGCACTATTATTAACATAACTGATGCTATGGTTATAAGAGGTATGAAAAAATACACAATTTATTCAACAGCCAAAGGCGGCTTGGAAACCTTAACAAGGTCTCTAGCAAAAGAACTTGCTCCAAGAATAAGAGTTAATGGAGTCGCTCCTGGAGCTATTCTTCTTCCTTCTGATGGATCAACTGATGAAGACGAACTTCTTAACCAAATCCCGCTCGGAAGACTTGGAACTGAAAAAGATATTGCTTCAGCTGTATTGCACCTGTCCCAAAATTCCTACATAACTGGGCAAATTTTAAGAGTTGACGGGGGGAGGTCTCTCGATTAAGAAGAATTTTAAGAATTGATAGTCGCTACTCATTTGATAAAGTAAGCTACATCAATAACCGAATAGAAAATGATTAAAAAATTTGAAAGTGATTTTAATGGAACTAAAAAGATGTCAGAAAAGCATTTTATTGATTCAAAAGAACTTACCCCTTATTTAGAAAAGAATATTCCTGATTTTGAAGGGCCTCTCATAATAGAAGAATTTATTGGAGGACAATCTAATCCAACTTATTTTCTAAAAACCAATGAAAACTCTTATGTTTTAAGAAAAAAGCCGCCTGGAATGCTTCTTAAGACTGCTCATGCAGTTGATAGAGAATTTAAAGTTATTTCCGCGCTAAATAATACAGACGTCCCTGTCCCTAAAGCATATTTGCATTGTCAAGATGAATCAATATTAGGTACTGAGTTTTTTGTAATGGAATACATAGATGGAGCTGTTATTTGGGAATCACATATTCCTCATGGAACTGAAAACGATAGATATGAAATCTATTCATCCATGAATAAAACAATTTCAAAATTACATGCAATCGATCCATTCTCAATAGGGTTAAAAGATTTTGGCAGACCAGGAAACTATGTAGCCCGCCAAGTTTCTAGATGGACTAAGCAATATAGAGATTCAGAAACAGAAGATATTCCATCTATGAATAATTTAATTGAATGGCTTCCTGACAATTTACCCTCAGAAAAGCCAACTAGACTTGTTCATGGTGATTTCAGCCTTTCAAATGTAATTATAAATACAGAAGATAATGAAGTAGCTTCAATTTTGGATTGGGAATTATCTACTCTAGGTGATCCAATTGCTGATTTTAGTTATCACTGCCTTCAGTATTTCATGAACCCAATTTTAACTGATGAAAATAATTGCAAGGAGTTAAAAATTCCCATTCTTAAAGAATACGTAGAAATGTATATGAAAAATTCAGAATTTAGTATTAGCGATGATGAATGGAATACTTATATGGGATTTAGTATGTTCAAACTTGCAGCTATATGCCAAGGTATTACTGGCAGAGTGAGAGATGGAACTGCAGCGGGTAAAAATGCAGAATCATTTTTCGATCAGACTATAGCTTTGTCAGATTTTGGATGGACTTTAGTCCAGCAATAAAAATTAAAAATAAAGAGGGAAAGAAATGAGTAAAAAAAGTATGCCTGTTGAAAAAGGTCATATCATGATGTTTGCTAGAGCTATTGGGGACAAAAATCCAATATATTATGAAGAGGACTATTCTTCTGACAATAATAAAAATATTATTGCTCCGCCAACGTTTACTCAATCAGGCGCTCAATTTGACCCTGACTATTTTTTAAGACCTAAAATAGGTGAACCATGGTTTGGTTCAGGAAAAGAAGCTTCTGGGGCTTTAAAGTCAAAACAAAGCTCTAAAGAAGAATCATCTAATAACAATAATATTCTTCATGCTGAGCAACACTTTGAATATCATCTACCTATTCATCCCGGTGATGTTTTAATTCCTTTGTCTATTGCTGGAGAAAAATGGGAGAAGCAAAGTAAGAGAGCTGGGCTTTTAAAGTTCAGTGAATCAATAACTGAGTTCAGAAATAAAGAAGGTGAATTGGTAGTTACTGCCAGATCTGTTGGCGTAGTTACTGAAAAAACAGTTGAAAATTAAGAGGTAATAAATGCTGGATAAGAATAAAATATCTGTTGGAGATGAGTTTTCTGAAGAAGTGGTTAGAGACTTGACTAGAACTCAAATCGTTCAATATGCAGGAGCCTCTGGAGATTATAATCCAATTCATACTGATGAAGTTTTTGCCAAGGAAGCAGTAGGATACCCTTCAGTATTTGCTCATGGGATGTTGACTATGGGGCTTACAGGTAAAATGCTTACTAATTTAGTAGGAGATGGCAATTTAAAAAATTTTGGAGTTAGATTTACTAACCAAGTTTGGCCTGGAGATACTTTAATTACAAAAGCTGTAATCAGTGATATTAAAATTGAATCTAATAAAGCATTAGTGACTTTAGATGTGACAACAGAAAATCAAAATAAAATTTCAGTTATAACGGGCAGTGCCTCTGCCCTCATAGGATAGAAAATGAATTCAGAATTCAAACCAAAGCTTGATAGTCCTTATTCTTTCTATGTTCTATCGTTATTATTAGTTGTTTATATTTTTAATTTTTTAGATAGACAAATTATTGCCATTTTAGCACCAGATATCCAGGCAGATTTAGGGATTTCTTTAAGTGATTTAGGCTTTCTTTATGGAACTGCGTTTGCAATTTTTTATGCAATCATGGGCATTCCATTGGCAAAACTGGCTGATTCATGGAATAGAACAAAATTAATTTCCATAGGAGTAGGTTTGTGGAGTTTAATGACAGCCGCATCAGGACTTGCTAAAGGATTCATAGGTCTTGCGGTTTGTAGAGTTGGTGTTGGAGTTGGAGAATCAAGTGCTAGTCCAGCTGCTTATTCTTTATTAGCAGATTATTTTTCTGAAAAAGTTAAGACTACTGTTTATTCAATTTATGCAAGCGGGATATATATCGGAGGGGGAATTGGTATCTTTTTAGGTGGATGGATTGCTGATTCTTGGAATAATACCTATCCATTAAGAGAACTTGCACCTTTTGATTTGGTTGGTTGGCAAGTAGCATTCATATCAGTTGGTCTCCCAGGATTGATAGTGGCATTACTTGTTTTAACAATTAAAGAACCTCAAAGAGGTCATACTGAAGAAATAGCTATTAAAAAAGTTGATAAGCCATTTAAAGAAGCAGGAATTTTACTTGCTGGCATTATTCCAATAGTTTCAATAATCAATTTAATAAAAAATAAATCTGCATCAAAAGAAATATATATTCAAATTTTATTTAAATTAGGAATTTTAGGATTGATAGCGCTTATGGGATTTTTAACTTCTGACTGGCTTCAATGGTCTGCATTTGGACTGGGAATGTATGCTCTTTTTAGCTGGATACAAAATGTAAAAATAAAAGATCCTGTTTCATATCAAATAGTTTTCAAATCAAAAACTATGGTTTTGATAATGATTGCTTTCCCTCTATTCAGTTTTATAGGATATGCCACCAGTGCATTCTTACCAACTTATTTTATGGAAACTTTTGATGTTTCTAAAACCATAGCCGGAAGAAATCTCGGCCTTCAAAGTGCAATAGCCGGTTTCTTGGGATTATTATTTGGTGGTCTTTTATCAGATTATTTGAGAAAGTTTTTAATTAATGGAAGAATAGTTGTGGGAATCATTTCAGTGATCACTGCGCCAATATCACTAATTTTACAGTTTCAAGCTAATTCGATTATAGAATTTTATATTTATCACATCACTTGGTCATTTGTTTCTACTTTTTATGTAGGTTTATGTGTAGCTACTGCTGTGGATCTTGTGTTACCGAGAATGAGAGGGATGGCGTCAGCGTTTTTTATTTTAATGGCTTCCGTAGTTGGACTAGCATTAGGTCCATATACAGCAGGAAAAGTAGCAGATGTATTCGTTATGCAAGGAAGCACAACTGCTGAAGCTTTAGGCCTGTCTCTTTCAGTTCTTTGTGTAGTCTTTATTTTAAGCCTTATTCTATTGCTTATTGCTATGAAATATCTTCCAAGTGAAGAATCTGGAAAATATGAAAGAGCTAGAGCTTTGGGAGAGATCTGTTAATCTAATTTTTTTACTTTTTCCGAAAAATTACTTTTCTTTGCTAACAAATTTTTGAAGCTCAATTGCAATTTTGGATGAGTTTTATCTGGCATAACCTCTACAAGCGGAACCAAGACAAAAGCATATTCTTCAATATCTTTATGAGGGATCTCATATCTATCATCTTTGAAAACTAAATCTCCATAAGTTAAAAGATCTAAATCAATCTTTCTATCTGAAAACTTTTCTTTAGTTTTTCTTCTGCCTAATTTTTTTTCTATTTTTTTAAGAAGTTGAATAACATCCATGAACGGAAGATGAGTTTCACAAAGAATAACTTGATTTATAAATGAGTTACCTTCAAAGCCTTCTGCATCGCTCAAATATAAATTTGAAGATTTTAAAATGGTAAAATTTTCAGAAATATTATCTTCAGCTATTTTTATATTTGAAAACGGTTCAATATTGCTACCCAAACTAATCGAAATATCCATATTTAATTTTCTCTAAATATTTTAACTCCCACAGATTTTGAGCCCCTTAAGGCTCCAGGCTTGGATGCCGTTACCATAACAGAATCTATTTTCTTATTTTTTAAAACTAGTTTAGCTACTTCAGTAGCCATTTTTTCAACCAAGAAGAAAGATGATTTCTCTACTAAAGCAATAACAGCTTTACCAATTTTTTTATAATCCAGAGCATCTTCAATTTGATCTGTTTTTCCGGCTTTATCAATATTAAATTCCATTTCTAAACTGATATTGACTTCCTGTTTAACCTCTCTTTCCCAGCCAAATATTCCAATAATAGTTTCAATTTTAAGATCTTCTATAAAAACTCTATCTTTCATTTAAGTCCTCTAAGTTCCATCGTGGATTTACCAAAATTTTGTGCTCTTCATTTTTAAAATTTAATTTTTCAAAACCTGTGAAAGCAATCATAACTCCATTATCCGTGCAATGAGCCATATCTGGATAAAATATATCTTGATTATCTTTTAATCTGATCTTAAATTTTTTTCTCAACGCTGAGTTTGCTGCTACCCCTCCGGACAAAACCAACTGGTCGCAATTTTCTTGCAACATAGCCTTCAAAGATTTCTCTACCAAACAATCAATTGCTGCATCTTGAAAAGCTAAAGCTATGTCTGCTATTTTTTGATCATTCAATGAATTAGTCTCCTGCTGACGCCTAACTTCATATAAAACCGCTGTTTTGAGACCGCTAAAACTAAAATTTAAATCTTTTGAATTCATCATAGGTCTTGGAAAAGCTAATTCTGATAATTTTCCTTTTTTTGCAATTTTTTCAATTTCCGGGCCTCCAGGATATTTCAGACCTAAAAGTTTTGCTGTTTTGTCAAAAGCTTCCCCTACTGCATCATCAATTGATTCTCCAATAATTTCATATTTTCCAGGAGATTCAACTTTCGCTAACAAGGAATGCCCTCCTGAAACTAAGAGACTCATAAACGGATATTTTAATTCGGGTGCATCAAATTTAGCCATTATCAAATGAGCCTCCATGTGGTGAATAGGTAATGTAGGGATTTCTAAAGCGAATGCTAAGGCTTTAGAAAAAGCTGCTCCAACTAATAAAGGTCCTCTGAGGCCAGGACCTTTTGTATAGGCAATTGCATCTATATTTTTTAAATTTATATCTCTTGAAAATATTTCATTCTGTAACAATGGTAAAAGTCTATTCACATGATCTCGGGCAGCTAATTCAGGCACAACGCCTCCATAGAGACTATGTTGATCCGCTTGACTATACAAAGCCTCAAAAACTATTTTTTGTTTTTTTCCATCATATAAGGCTATCCCTGTCTCGTCGCAAGAAGTCTCTATTCCTAATATCAACATTTAAAAATTTTAACAGATAGATATTAACTTCTAAATATTTTGCAAAAATTTCCAATCATCGATAGAATTGCCCCTCAAAAGATAACGTATGCCAATAATTAAATTAAAAGAAACTGAATCATTTGATGCAGGCTTAAGAAGATTTAAAAGATCTTGTGATAAAGCTGGTGTCATTGCAGAAGTAAGAAAAAGAGAATTTTACGAGAAGCCAACAGCTGTTAAAAAAAGAAAAGCTGCAGCAGCAGTTAAAAGAGCTTCCAAAAGACGCAAAATGGGCACTATGCCCCCTCTAAGAGCTAGATTCTAGGACTTTTTCCATGCCTTCCGATCTTAAATCTTCTATAAAGAAAGAAGTTATTATCTCTATGAAAAGTGGAGATAAATTCCGTACTACAACTTTGAGACTTATAGTTTCATCAATTCAATCTGAAGAGATCAATATAAAATCAGATCTTTCAGATGATCAATGCATTCAAATACTTGAAAAGATGATCAAACAACGAAAAGATTCCATCAGCCAATTTGAAGCTGCCAAAAGGTCTGAATTAGCAGATAAAGAAAAAAAAGAGATAAAAATTATCCAAGAATTCATGCCAGAACAAATGAGTGAAAGTGAAATATCTGAAATAGTTGCAAAAGTAATTCTAGACCTTCAAGCAGACTCAATGAAAGATATGGGCAAAGTAATGAGCAAGCTTAAAGAAATAACTGCAGGAAAGGCTGATGCTGGATTAATCAGCCAGGCCGTCAAAAAGTCTTTGAGTTAATTTTTAATTTTCTTTACTGTTTCAACAATTGCGATTGTTTGTTGATCGGCTTCTATATTTAAAAAATCTCCTTTATCAGTTAAAGATAGATTTGTTGCTTTAATAGTTTCAGGAATTAAAGAGACGCTAAAGTCGTTTTCGTTTGAATCTGAAACAGTAAGACTAATTCCATTAATAGCTACATATCCCTTTTGAAATATGTAGTCTTTAACTTTAGGTGTTTTATTTATAGTTAAGATTCTTTCTTTCCCTTCTTTAAAACTTTTAACTTCAGCGATTTCATGAACATGGCCTGAAACTAAATGGCCTCCAATCTCATCTCCCATTTTTAAAGATCGTTCTAAATTAAAATTTAACTTTCTAAAATTTTTATTTAAATTTGTTGTTTTTAAAGATTCATGGATTACATCGAAATTTATTTGATTTTTATTGAAACGAGTTACAGTCAGACAAACTCCGTTAACAGCAACGCTGTCGCCTATTTTTAAGTCCTTTGTAAAACTCGGCTCTACTTTTAATATCAGCTCTGCCCCAAATTGTTTTTGTTTAAAAGTTGAATCAAGAGAGACTGATTGAATAATTCCAGTAAACATTTTTTAAATATTTAAGTCAGATATATTAGCGATGGAAAAAATTTTTATTCCATTAATTTCTAACAAGTTTTTATATGTAACCCCTTTTTCGTTTTTTTCTTCTCTATCTAACGCGACGATAACTCCAGCCAATGAGGCATTTTCATTCTTTAGCACTTCTAAGCTATTTTTAATAGCAGTTCCGGCTGTCAAGACATCATCAATAATTAATACTTTTTTTTGATTTAGGTTCCCTATTATGTTTCCACCCTCTCCATGGTCTTTAGTTTCTTTTCTATCAAAAACAAGATCTATTTTTTTTCCAGTCTTTTCAAAAAAACTTATTCCAACTGCGCTTGCTAAAGGAATACCTTTGTAAGCGGGTCCAAAAATAGCATCAAATGAAATTTCCTCTTCAAGAATTTTTTTCACGTATAGATCGGCAAGCATTTTCAAAGCATCGTTTTTAAAAAATTCAGAAATATCAAAAAAATAAGAACTCTTAAGGCCAGACTTTAAGGTAAAGTCACCAAACTTAAGTGCTTCTAATTCGATAGCTTTTTCTAGAAAAGGTTGCATATAATCTACTTTTAAGAATTCTTGCATTAATGAATGAAAATCGCCACAAACTTTTTATAATTTCTAGTCCTTCGGGAGGAGGGAAAACTAGTTTACTCAAGTCTTTATTTGAAGACTCGAGAGCAAATTCATTATGGATGTCTGTTTCTCATACGACCAGAAAAAAAAGAAAAGGAGATCGGGAAGGAAAGGATTATTATTTTATAGGTATAGAAGAGTTCAAAACTAAAGTTAAAAAAGGAGACTTTATAGAACATGCACAGGTTTTTGAAAATTACTATGGCACTGATAAAGAAACTATTTTTTCTAGGTTAGAGATAAGCAATGTTTTTTTGGAGATAGATTGGCAAGGAGCTGAAATTATAAAAAAAATATTTCCTAAGTCTCTTTCTATTTTCTTATTACCTCCTTCCTATGAAGATTTAAGAGCAAGACTTAATAAAAGAAATTTAGATTCTGAAGAAATAATTACAAAACGTCTTTCAGAAGCCAAGAAAGAAATCTCAAAATGCATAGACTTCGATTTTTTAATTTTAAACGATGAATTTACTCAAGCTTTAATCGAGTTAAAAAAGATTGTTTTTGAAAATATCGATTCTAGGAAATTTAATTCAAGGGTATCCTCAGAGTTAATTAAGAACTTACTAGATTAATATTAATTAATTAAGTAGAATCCAAATTCAAAAAAATTATTATGGCAAGAATTACAGTAGAAGATTGTTTAAAACAGATTCCAAATCGTTATGAAATGGTAAAACTTGCTGCTAAAAGAGTTAAGCAACTTGCAGTTGATGGCAGACAACCCACGCTAGATCCAGAAGATGATAAACCTACAGTTGTTGCTTTAAGAGAAATTGCTGCAGGTACAGTAACTTTTGAAAATATTGATAGCTTTAATTTTGATGCGCTCGAAGAAGAACTTTCAGAACAGTTAATATCAGACGACGAAGTCTAGTCTTTAGTTAAATCCTTTATTTGTTAAACTTTGCTAACTATGGTTGCAAAGAACAAAGCTATAAATCGCCTTACTAATAATCTAAGTAAGTATTTAGACACTATTCAACTTGAACAAGTTAATAAAGCTTATTTGTATGCTACAAATGCTCATTCTGGTCAATTCAGATCAAGCGGAGATCCATATGTTACACACCCAGTAGCTGTTGCAGAGATTCTAGCTGAATTTCAAATGGATGAAGATTGTCTAACTGCTGCAATGCTTCATGATGTAATAGAAGATTCAGGTATACCTAAATCATTCCTTAAAAAAGAATTTAATTCCAATGTCGCCGAATTAGTCGATGGGGTAAGTAAATTAGATAAAATTTCTTTAAATTCAAAAAAAGAAGAACAAGCTGAAAATTTCCAAAAAATGGTTTTAGCTATGTCTCAAGATATTAGAGTTATTGTTTTAAAGCTTGCAGATAGATTACATAACATGAGAACGTTAAATTTTTTAAGCATAGAAAGACAAAAAAGAATATCTCAAGAAACTATTGAAATTTATGCTCCGATTGCTCACCGACTGGGAATGCATCAGATATATAGGGAGCTAGAAGATTTAGCTTTTAGGGTTTTGAACCCATATAGAAGCAAGGTTTTAAAAAATGCTATTAATAAAAAAACAAGAGGAAGAAAAAAAATTCTTTCTAAAATTGAATATTCAATTATTGAAAAGATGAAAGAGTATAACTTGATGTGTCAAGTTACTGGCAGAAGAAAGCATCTATATGGGATTTTTAAAAAAATGAAAAAACAATCTAAATCTTTAGATGAGGTTCTAGACGTCTATGCTTTTAAAATAACCCTAGATAATGCAATGGATTGCTATAAAGCACTTGGAATACTCCATAATACCTTTAAACCTATTGAAGGAAGATTTAAAGACTATATTGCTATTCCTAAATCTAATTCTTATCAATCTTTGCATACTGGAATTATGACTTTCGATGGGTTGCCTGTAGAAATTCAAATAAGAACGAATGATATGGATGAGTTAGCTGAGTTTGGAGTAGCAGCTCATTGGTTTTATAAAACTGGACAAAAAGATAATCCTGCTCAATCTAGAGCAAGAAGATGGGTCAGCACATTAATGGAAGTTCAAAAAAATGCAGATGACCCGCAAGATTTTATAGAAGTGATAAAAACAGGATTGGTTCCTAATGAAATATATGTATTCACTCCAAAGGGTGACATTGTAGAGCTTCCAAAAGAATCTACGCCTCTAGATTTTGCATTTGCAGTTCATTCAGATATTGGTATTCATTGTAAAGGTTGCAGAATAAATAAAAATTTAGCTCCACTGAGTGTTCCTTTGGAAAGCGGTCAAACCGTAAATATAATTACCGATAAATATCCCCAATCTAATCCAGCTTGGTTGGAATTTGTCAGAACTTCTAGAGCAAGGAGTGCCATAAGGCACTCTATGAAAAACTTTAAAGCATCTGAGTCAAGAAAATATGGGAAAGCTCTTTTAGAACAATCGCTTGCACCTCACCGTATCAAGTTAAGAAATGTTCCTAAAGCAAGGATGAGTAAACTATTAGATTCTATTAATGTTGCAAGCGTGAGAGAGCTGCTTGAACAAATAGGATCTGGGCAAAGATCAAGCCTTGTAGTTGCAAATCAAATAATACAGTTTCTTGATTATGATCAGAAAGATTTGATAGAGTTTTCTAATATTAAAATAAGCGGTTCAGAAGGTCTAATAATAACTTATGCTGCTTGTTGTAAACCTATACCTGGAGATAATATTATCGCTCACAATTCAAATATCAAAGGCATAGTAATTCATACAGAGCGATGTAAAAACATGGTTTCAATAAGAAAAGATCCTGCTCTTTGCTCTCCAGTTAAATGGGAAGAAGAAGTTGAAGGTGACTTTCCTGCTGAGATTAAAGTCTTATCAGAAGATCGACCGGGTTTATTAGCTGAAATATCGGCTTCAATTTCAAATATAGGATCTAATATTGAAAGCTTTAGAATGGATCCGCCAGTTGGTAACAGTGTTCAGATGTATATCATTTTAGATGTTAAAGATAGAATCCATTTAGCAAGAGTTATGAGAAGAATTAGAAGACTTAAACAAGTTTTGTCTGTTTCAAGAATACACAACCAAAATCCAACTGAATTAAGGAGCTCTTAATATGAAAAAAATAATTAACTCTTCTGATGCCCCTTCAGCTATCGGAACATATTCGCAAGCAGTTTTAGCTGATAAATTTTTGTATATATCCGGACAAATACCTCTTGAACCATCTTCTATGAAATTAGTAGAAGGAGTTGATAATCAAATAAGAAAAGTTTTTCAAAATATATCTGCAATCTTAAAAGAAGCAGAAATGGATTTTTCTAATATTATTAAATTAAATATTCTACTAGACGATTTAGAAAATTTTTCGTTAGTAAATGAAATAATGTCAGAAATCTTCATAGAGCCTTATCCTGCTAGAGCAGCTTATGAAGTTTCTAAGCTACCTAAAAATAGTTCTATTGAAATAGAAACTATAGCTTTTAAAGATAGTGACAACTAACTCTTTAAAAGCTCCTATTGAAAATATAAAAGGAGTTGGTCCTAAGATCAAAGAGCAGCTTGAAAAATTAGGAATAAAATATGTAGAAGATGCTCTTTTTATGCTTCCAAGGAATTATGAAAATCGAACAAAGCTAACGCTAATTAAAGACATCATTCCTGGTCAAGCTTTTCAAATAGAAGGCGAAATTATTGAAAGTAAAATATATTTTCCAGGAAGAAGATCTTTTTATGCAAAAATTACTGATGGAACAGGATATCTTCAAATTAGATTATTCTTCTTTTCTCAAGCTCAAGCCAAATCCTTTGAAAAAGGCTTATCTGTAAGAATTTATGGAGTAATAAGAAATTCAGGAAACAAATTAGAAGTAATTCATCCAAGTTATAAAGTTTTTAATTCAAAATTCAGACCTCCTTTAGATGACACTCTAACGCCAATATATTCGATAGGATCAAATAAGATTACCCAATATAGATTAAGGACAGTTATATCAAATTGCTTAAAAAAAATTGATGAATCTAATTTAGAAGAAGAAGAAATTGATAATATTTTTTCAAAAAATAAAATATCTAATCTCAACATAAAAGAAGCTTTAAAAATTATTCATAATCCCTCAGTTGAAGATGATATTTTAAAAATAAAGAATTTTGAACATCCAGCTCAGAAAAGATTAATTATTGAAGAATTGGTTACAAATTTAATAGGCGTAAAAATATCTACAGATAAAATTGATAAAATGATTGCTCCTGAAATTGATAGTTCATCTGAAACATTAAAAGAATTTAAGAATAAATTACCTTTTTCACTTACCGATGCTCAGGACAAAGTTATAACTGAAATTCTAAACGATCTTAAGCAAACTAAACCAATGAGAAGATTGGTTCAAGGAGATGTTGGTTCTGGAAAGACGGTTGTAGCTGCCGGAACGATGCTCGCATGTGCAAAAAAAAATTTACAGTCTGTCCTTTTATGTCCTACAGAGGTTTTAGCTGAACAGCATTTTAAAAATTTTTTAAACTGGTTTGCTAAAGAAAATATAAAGATTGAACTTTTAACTGGAAAAACAAAAAAGAAAGAATGGGAGACTATTAACAAAAACCTTAAGTCTGGTGAAACTAAAATATTAATTGGCACTCATTCAATCTTTCAAGATAGAGTATCTATGAAAAATCTTTCTTTAGTTGTTGTAGATGAACAACAGAGGTTTGGAGTAAAACAAAGGTATGAAATGCTTCAAAAGACTAAAGCAAATCTTTTGCCTCATCAATTATTTATGACGGCAACTCCAATACCTAGAACTTTGGCAATGACTATATTTGCAGATCTTAGTGTTTCTAAAATAGATGAAATGCCTCCAGGAAGAAATCCTGTAATAACTTCAGTAATGAGTAATGATAGACGAGACGATCTCATTGAACGCTTAGAAATAATTTGTAAAGACGGTAATCAAGCTTTTTGGCTTTGTACAATGATTGAAGAATCAGAGAGTTTAGATGTCCAAGCTGCTGAATCAGCAAAAGAATGGATTGAAAATAAAAGCAAGAATTTAAAAATTGGATTAGTTCACAGCAAACTTAATAAGTTAGAAAAAGATTTAGCCATTGAAAACTTTAGAAAAGGAGAAACTAACGTTTTGGTTTGTACTACCGTAATCGAAGTTGGAATGGATGTACCAAATGCAAGTTTAATGATAATTGAAAATGCAGAACGACTTGGACTTTCACAATTGCATCAGCTACGAGGAAGAGTTGGAAGAGGTCCAAATATGAATGCGTATTGCGTTCTTTTGTATCAAGGAAGCCTTGGAGAAATAGCGGAAGCAAGAATGGCAGCTATGAAAAAAACTAATGATGGATTTGAAATATCTGAGATAGATATGCAGTTAAGAGGGTCTGGAGAAATTCTTGGTACAAAACAATCAGGAGGAATGGAGTTAAAAATTGCTGATTTAATTAGAGATGCTCATCTTCTTGAAAAAGCTCAAGAATTGGCAAATATAATTTCTGCTCAGCCTATAGAAATTGATATTTTAATGAGTAGGTGGGTCGGTAAAAAACAAAATTTAATTGCTGCTCAGTAAAAAAACCGACTTCTAAAAGCCGGTTTTTTTAAGTTTGATTAGCTTTAAAGCAAAGGGGATATCACTAAGCTTACTATAGCCATTACATTGATTAGGATATTCATGGCCGGGCCAGAAGTATCTTTAAATGGATCTCCAACAGTATCTCCTACTACAGCGGCAGCATGAGTATCTGTTCCTTTACCACCAAGATTTCCTTTTTCTATATACTTTTTAGCATTGTCCCAAGCGCCTCCAGCATTTGCCATCATTAATGCCATAGAAACACATCCTACAAGCCCGCCTCCTAGCATTCCTCCAAGAGATTCTGCTCCTAAACCAAAACCTACAACTGCCGGAGCTCCGACTGCTATAACCCCTGGAAGCAACATTTTCTTTAATGCTGCTGAAGTTGCTATGTCTACACATTTAGCAGTATCTGGTTCTGCATTTCCTTCAAGCAAACCAGGAATTTCTCTAAACTGTCTTCTAATTTCATTGATCATTTCAAACGCTGCATCTCCCACTGCTGTCATGGTTATAGATGAAATAAGGAAAGGTATTGAAATTCCAATAAACATTCCTACTAGCACTTTAGGATCTGAAAGAAGTAGAACAAATTCTCCACCTCTACTATGAGCTACTGTTTCAACAAATGCAGCAATAATAGCTAAAGCAGCTAATGCTGCAGCACCTATTGCAAAACCCTTACCAATGGCTGCAGTAGAATTACCGACCTCATCCAAAGAATCAGTAATCTCTCTTGTTTCAGGTCCCATTGCTGCCATTTCCGCTATTCCCCCAGCATTATCAGCAACCGGTCCATAAGCATCTATTGCCATAGTTATACCTACTGTTGCTAGCATTCCAACAGCGGCAATCCCTACTCCATAAAGGCCAGTCAGTGAAGTTGATATCCAAATGATTGAAGCTAAAACTAAGATAGGCAAAACAACGGATTGCATACCTACAGCAAGACCAGTGATCATAACTGTCGCAGGTCCAGTCTCTCCCGATTTAGCAATGTCTTCTACAGGTTTACTGCCAGTATAGTATTCAGTTATCAAACCTATTAATACTCCTCCTACAGCTCCTGTTAAAACAGCGAGCCAAACATTTAACCCTTCTGCTCCAAGCATAGTTTGAGTTAAGAAATAAGCTGCAATTATGAATAAAACTGCTGATCCTATCGTTCCTGTTCTTAATGCAGTTGCTGCATCTAGGGAAGAAACTGCTTTAACAATAAAAATTCCTAAAATAGAAGAGATTAGACCTATTGATGCAAGAGCAAGCGGTAAAAGCATTCTGCCAGAATCATCAAGAGTTGCTGCAATTGCTATAGATGCAATCATTGCCCCACAATATGATTCGAATATATCTGAGCCCATACCAGCAACATCACCTACGTTATCTCCTACGTTATCAGCAATCACTCCTGGATTTCTGGGATCATCTTCAGGAATTCCTGCTTCAATCTTTCCAACTAAGTCTGCTCCAACATCAGCACTTTTAGTGAAAATTCCTCCTCCAACTCTTGAGAATAAAGCTACGCAAGAGGCTCCCATTCCAAATCCTTCAATGGATCTAGCAGTATCAGGATTTCCTCCGAAATAAAAATAAAGACCTCCTAAGCCAACCAACCCAAGAGATGCTACACATAAACCCATAATAGAACCGCCATAAAAAGCTACTGATAATGCAGTTTTGGCACCGTGATCTGCTGCTGCAGTAGCAGTTCTAGAGTTTGCTTTCGTGGCAGAAAACATTCCTAGCCAACCAGCCAATGCAGATGAAATAGCTCCTGAAGTAACTGCAATAGCGGTATTTGCACCAAGAGCAAAGTAAGAGAGTACGATCAAAACAGATACAAAGTAGAATAAATATGTATATTCTCGACGCATGAATACCATCGCACCTAAATGTATTTGATCGGCTATTTTTTTTACTTTATCCGTTCCTTCGTCATATTGAAGGACTAAAAAGTAAATGCAAAGTGCAACTAGTAAACCTACCACTCCAAATACTGGAGGAATAAATAACATCGATTCCATAAAATTTCTCCTTAAAAGAAGGCTAATTTAACAGAAAATATAGTCAATTTCATATATTAACTTTTAGTATTTTCATTAAAAATAATTTCATCTAGCTGACCTTCTGACTTTGCAACAACACAGGCAACCATGGCATCTCCTGAAACGTTTATTGCTGTTCTCAACATATCCAATAATCTATCTACTCCGATAATTAAGGCTATACCCTCAACAGGCAATCCAACTTGTTGAAGAACCATTGCAAGCATTATCAGACCAACTCCAGGTACTCCAGCAGTTCCGATAGAAGCCAAAGTAGCTGTAAGTATCACCATTAAATATTCAACTAAAGTTAAATCAATTGCATATGCTTGTGCTATGAATACTGTCGCAACTCCTTGCATTATTGCAGTTCCATCCATATTTATGGTTGTGCCTAAGGGTATACAGAAAGAACTTATAGATTTTCCAACACCTAACTTTTCTTCAACAGTTTTTAAAGTGATTGGCATTGTTGCGCTGCTAGATGAAGTACTAAAAGCAAACAACATTGTTTCGCGCATTTTAGTAAAAAATATATAAGGATTTAATTTCCCCAGACTTGAGAGTAAAAAACTATAAGTAAATAAAGCGTGAAAAATTAGAATTGAAGATAAAACTAAAAAATAATTTATTAAATCTAAAATAATACTTATACCTAAAGAAGCGAAAATATTGAATAACAAACAAAAAACTCCTAAAGGAGATATCCAGATAATAACTTTGACAATTTCAAGAATTATTTTATAAAGATCATCAAAAAAAACTCTTATCTTCTTTCCTGACTCTCCTACTTTCAATAATCCAAAACCAAACAAGAGAGCAAAAACTATAATTTGCAACATATTTCCTTCAGCCATTGAATTAATTGGATTGGAGGGAAAAATATTTACAAAAGTATCTTTTAAGGAAGGAGCTTCTGGGGCTACAAAAGAATTAGCACCTTCAATATTAATACCTGAGCCAGGATTAAAAAAAGATGCAATTAATAAAGCGCTAAAAATAGCAAATGCAGTTGTCATTATATAAAGAGATATAGCTTTTAAGCTTATAGCTCCTAACTGAGAACCTGAATTTACTTGTCCTACACCACATACTAAAGAAACAAAAACTAATGGAACAACTAACAACTTAAGAGAGTTTATAAATATCTGTCCAATTCCATCAAAAAGACCAAAGACTAAGAAATTAAAAAAGAAATCTGCAAAGGCAAAGCTTTCAAAGCTGTTTAATAGACCCCCAAGCGATATGCCTAATAACATTGCTAATAAAATCTTGGATGTAAAAGACATAATTTTTAGTAACTTTTTCCACCCTCAAGAGGGATCATATCAAAGTCTTCTTTTCCCACTCCACAATCAGGACAAACCCAATCAACTGGAACATCTTCCCATTTCGTTCCAGGTTCAATTCCTTCTTCAGGCAATCCTTCTTCTTCATCGTATATCCATCCACACACGATACATTCCCATTTCTTATATTCTTCCATAATGTAATTCTTGGTAAGCTATTGTTTCAAAATTATATAACACTGTGATCAATTCTATAAAAAACTATTATTATTTAACAAGGCTTGATAGACCCATTGGAACTTTTTTACTACTATGGCCAACCTTAATTGCCTTGTTATTCGCTGGTGATGGTTTAATTAAAACTGATCTCCTAATTATATTTTGTTTAGGTACTCTGTTCATGAGGTCTGCTGGTTGCGTTATCAATGATTACTTTGATCAAGACTTTGACAAAAGAGTATTGAGAACTAGCATGAGACCGATTGCTGCTGGCTTAGTATCTAATAAAGAAGCTCTGGTTTTGTTTATTTTATTAATCTTCATGTCTTTTTTACTCTTACTCTTTTTAAATGAAAAATCATTACAAATAGCTAGTTGCTTAATTTTAATTGTAATTCTTTATCCTTTAGCCAAACGTTTTTTTAAAGTTCCGCAATTTATTCTAGGCTTAGCGTTTTCTGGAGGAATTCCTATGGCTTATGCAGCTACTTTGAATGAATTACCCGCTTCTTCTTTTCTATTGTTCATAGGAAATTATTTATGGGTAATCGCTTATGATACTTCTTATGCAATGACTGATAAAAGAGACGATCTTTCCATTGGAATAGGAAGTTCGGCTATATATTTTCAAGGAAAAGAAAAAATAATTATAAGGTTAGGAAGTTTATCCTTTATGTTAATAGTTTTTTTATTAGGCCTTGAAGAAGAAATAAATTTCTTTTTTTATATAGGTTTTTTTATAACAAGCTTATATGTTATTTATTTGTTTAACTCTACTGACTTTAAAAAAGAAGATTCTTGTTTAAAATTTTTTAAAAGAAATAACTGGATAGGCGTTCTTCTATTTCTTACTTTAATTGCAGGTTTAAATTAATTGAAAATAATCTTTAATAAATCACTGAGTGAAATAAAAAAAAATGATTGGGATAAATTAATTCCTTCTAATGAGTATCCATTTCTAAAGTATGATTTTTTAAATCTACTTGAATCTTCAAATTCAGTTGGGAGAGAGTCTGGTTGGGTCCCAATGCATTTAACTTTAGAAGAAAAAGGTAAAATAATCGCCGCAATTCCTCTTTATTTAAAAAACCATTCTCAAGGAGAGTTTGTTTTTGATCATTCTTGGGCAAATGCTTTCTATCAACATAATTTAGATTATTATCCAAAATTAGTAAGCTCAATACCCCATACACCTGCTACTGGGCCAAGAATTTTAATAGATAAAAAATACAACTTAAAGGATCTGATGCCAATTATTATAGATGCCATTAAATCTGTTGCAGAATCAAATAATATATCTTCTTGGCATATTCTTTTTCCGGAAGAGATAGAGCTAGACGTATATCGGAAATGTTCTTTAAGTGTTCGAAAAAATGCCCAATTCATTTGGTTCAATGAAGATTATAAAGATTTTGATGACTACTTAAATTTTTTTAGAGCAAGGCATAGAAAGAATGTTAAAAAAGAGAGAGAGAAGCTATCTCAACAAAATCTTCAGATTGACCATTATTCTGGAGCTGATTTAACTCAAAATTTAATGGATAATTTTTATGCTTTTTATCTTTCGACTAATTTAAAAAGAAGCGGTCATGAAGGTTATCTAACTGAACAATTTTTTAAAGATGCTATTAAATATCTTTCTAAAAATATAGTTTTAATGATGGCAACAGAGAAATTATCAAACAAAATTGTTGGCGGCTCTTTCTTTTTTAAAGACAAAGAAAATTTATATGGAAGATATTGGGGCTGTTTAAAGGAATATGACTGCCTTCATTTTGAATGCTGTTATTATCAAGGAATTGACTACTGCATAAAAAATAACCTTAAAAAATTTGATCCTGGCGTACAGGGCGAGCATAAAATTAAAAGAGGATTTAAACCCACAGAAACCTTCTCAGCTCATTGGATAGCAGATGAAAGATTTAGAACAGCGATTGATGACTTTGTTATTAAAGAAGAATCTCACATAAGAAATTACGTAAATGAAGCAAAAAAATATCTCCCTTTCAAAATTATTTAAAGATCATCCTTGCAGGAAAGAAATACTTTATCTTTCAAGAAGAGATAGAGATTTAAGAAAACTTTTTATAGAAAACTCTAATTTTTCATCATTTAAAAGACCGAAAGGTTTTGAAGGTTTAGTGCAACTAATTACAGAACAACAACTATCAGTCGCTTCTGCTAAAGCTATTTTTTTGAGAATAAAAAAATTATTGACTAAATTCAATCCTGAAGAATTTTTAAATCTATCAGATGAAAACCTTCAAAAGACTGGATTAAGTAGGCCTAAAATAAGTTACTGTCGAATTCTTGCAAACGAAATAATTTCAGGAGATCTAAATTTTAGATCTCTTCATAAACTCGATGACGAAAATTTAAAAAAGAGACTATGTGAGATTAAAGGTATAGGAGAATGGACTGCAGAGTGCTACATGCTTGCTTCTTTATCAAGAAGAAATGTATGGCCAGTTAAGGACTTAGGTTTGCAAGCGGCTCTGCATGGAGTTAAAAAATTAAAGAAAAGACCTGATGAAAAGGAAATGTTCTTGCTGGCAGAATCATGGAAACCTTATAGATCGATAGTAGCTAATGTGCTATGGGCATCTTATGACTAATTGAAAATTATCCTTATCTGAGTAGACTTAATATTAATGAGAACAAATCAAAAATATATTTCTTTAAAAGAACTTCATTTTACTTATGAAAAAAACTTTTTATTATTTTTAAAATTATTACCAGAATTAAAAGGAAAGTATGAATTTCTGTATGGTCTTCCAGAACAAAATAAATTAATTGAGATAAGATTTGTTATAAATGAAGTTTCTCAGTTTACTTCCGATGTAAAAATACATTTTAAAGATTATTCTTTAGACAAAGATATCGAAATTGAAACAAGATTATATTTTGAGGCAAAAATGGCCGAAGTTATTAAATTTAGAGGTTTTCATAATAGTTTAATTTCAATTTTTCCAATCAATAAAAAACTTGGCTTTACTGAAGACGAAAGATTTCAATGGAATTCCTTTTTGAGTCATTTTTTAACTCTCAGCATTAATTCTGGAAGATCGCTTGAAAATTATATACCTACACGGGTTTAACTCCTCTTCTAAGTCTACAAAAGCTCAGGTTTTAAAAAAATCTAAATTGGTTAGAAGTTTAGGTTTTGAGATTGTCTTAATCGATCTCCCAAATTCACCAAAAAAAGCAATTTTAGAGATAGAAAAAATAATTGTTGAAAATTTTAAAAAAGTTGCACTTTTAGGAAGTTCCTTAGGAGGTTTATATGCAACTTTTTTATCAGAAAAATACAATCTTAAGTCAGTAACTATTAACCCCGTTGTGCCCTCTCATTTGATAGATATGAAAACTTTAATCGGAGAGCATGTTAACTTTCATAAAAATGAAAAATATGAATTTTCTAAAGAAATGTTTAGTGATCTTCTTTTATTAAAAGTAAAAAAACTTAAAAATCCTTTGAATCACTTTTGCTTTATTAAGCTTAATGACGAAGTTCTTGATCAAAAAGAAGCTATTAAATACTTTGCTAAAGGTAACTTAAATATTGATTACGAGGGTTCACATGAATATTTAGGCTTTGAGTCTAAATTACCTATAATATTAGATTTTTTGCATTAATATAGTGCAATTTAAGATCTAAAATAGTACAATTAATGCACTATAAAAGTACACTTTTTTTGATAATATTGTTTTCGCTCAATAAAACTTGAGGAATCTATTTAAACAGACTAAGGAGAAAATAATGTCAGATTTTAAAACGTATGAATATATATGGCTAGACGGTTATAAACCAGAAGCAAACATGAGAAGCAAGGTAAAGGCAACAGATGAACAAAACCCGCCAGATTGGTCCTTTGATGGATCATCTACACAACAAGCCGAAGGAGGAAGTTCTGATTGTTTGCTTCTCCCAGTGCAAACATATTCAAATCCAAATGGGCATGATCTTGTACTAACTCAAGTTCAGTCTGCTGATCACACAACTCACCCGTCAAATTTCAGAGCAGCTGCTGCAGAAGTAGTCTCTGATGAATGGTGGTTTGGTTTTGAACAAGAATTCTTTTTCACTGATCCAGAAACAGGAGAACCTTTAGGGTGGGAAGACGGAACTCCTAAAGAACAAGGTGAATATTACTGTGGCGTAGGTGCAGGAAATGTTGTTGGTAGAGAAATCTCTGATGCTCATCTTCATGCTTGTTTAGATCTCGGAATTACTTTAACTGGAACGAATGCAGAAGTTGCTCTTGGTCAATGGGAATATCAGTGTTTTGGTAAAGGCATCAAAGCAGCTGATGATTTGTGGATTAGTCGATATCTTTTATTCAAAATTGCTGAAGAATACGGAGTTGGTGTCAATATTCATCCAAAGCCAAAAAAAGGAGATTGGAATGGATCAGGGATGCATTCCAATTTTTCAAATGAAGAGATGAGATCTAATGGTTCTGAGGAGTTATTTTCATCAATGTGTGAAAAGTTAGGAAAAGTACACCAAGATGGAATTGCTGCATATGGATCTGATAATGATCAAAGACTTACTGGTCTTCATGAAACTCAAAGTATTGATCAATTCTCATTCGGTGTAAGTGATAGAGGAGCAAGTATTCGAATCCCTGTTTATACTGTAGAGCATGACTGGAATGGCTATTTAGAAGATAGAAGACCCGCTTCTAATGCAGATCCTTACAAAATACTTTCCCATATTGTAGGAACTTTAACTAAATAAAGTCTTGAAAAATGTCTAAGATTTTAGATCTCATCAAAGAAAATAATATCAAATGGATTGATCTAAGGTTTACAGATACTAAAGGGAAAGAACAGCATGTCAGCGTGGCAGCTGAAGAAGTAGATAACAATTTTCTAGAAACAGGGAAAATGTTTGATGGTTCTTCGGTTGCAGGCTGGAAATCTATTGACAAATCAGATCAGATTCTCATGCCAGACGAAAGTACCGCTGTAATGGACCCTTTTTTTAAAACTCCTACTCTCAATATTACTTGTAGCGTAATTGAACCCTCTACTATGGAAGGTTACTCAAGATGTCCGAGATCAACTGCTTTAAAAGCAGAAAAGTATCTGCTAGAAAGCGGCTTTGGCGATACTGCATATTTCGGACCAGAAAATGAATTTTTTATCTTTGACGATGTTAGATACGACGTTCAAATGAAAGGCAACTTTTTTGAAATTGGTTCTGAAGAAGCAGATTGGGAAACCGGATCAAAGTATGAAGGCGGCAACTTAGGTCATAAACCTGGGATTAAAGGTGGATATTTTCCTGTTCCTCCAATGGACTCTCTTCATGAAGTTAGATCTGCAATGTGTGAAACTATGCAAGAAATGGGTCTAGCGATTGAAGTTCACCATCATGAAGTTGCAACCGCAGGCCAATGTGAAATTGGAGCTAAATTCAATACCTTGGTAAAGAAAGCTGATGAAGTGCAAACTTATAAATATTGTGTTCATAACACAGCAGCTGCATATGGAAAGACAGCTACATTTATGCCAAAACCATTAGTCGGAGATAACGGAAGCGGCATGCATATACATCAATCTATTTTTAAAGACGGTGAACCGATATTTTATAATGCTGATGGTTATTCTGAATTATCTCAAGAAGCAATTTGGTATATCGGAGGTGTTATAAAACACGGAAAAGCCTTGAATGCCTTCACTAATGCTTCCACTAATTCTTATAAGAGATTAATTCCTGGTTTTGAAGCTCCTACAATTCTTACTTACTCAGCAAGAAATAGATCGGCTGCTATCAGAATTCCTTGGGTAGACTCTCCAAAAGCCAGGAGGATAGAAGTAAGATTTCCTGATTCAACAGCTAACCCATATTTATGTTTCTCAGCGTTACTAATGGCTGGTTTAGATGGAATTAAAAATAAGATAGAGCCTGTTGGTCCTGTTGATGAAGATTTATTTGAGCATGCGGAAGAATCAGCAAAAAAATATCCTACAGTAGCGGGTTCTCTTGAAGAAGCTCTTAGTGCTTTGAGTCAAGATAGAGATTTTCTAAAACAAGGAGATGTTTTTTCAGACGACTTGATCGATGGTTATATTGCACTTAAGTCTGAGGAAGTTACTTATCTGAACCAAACTACTAGTCCTGTTGAGTTTGACATGTATTACAGCGTCTAATTCATTAAACAAAACAAATGATTAATTCTTTCAATGCAGCTTTAAAAAAAATATCTTCAAAGATTTTGATTGCAGATAAAGAATTGAAAATAGTATTTATAAACGATGCAGCCGAAAACTTTCTAAATACCACCATAGAAGAATGCAAGGGACAATTAGTTAATAAAGTTTTTACAGAAAAGCCTGGAAATAATCTTGAACTTCTAGAGTTGCTTCAATCTAAAACTCATTTAAAAAGACACATAACAACATTATTTCTTAATAATGGTTTAAAAAAGAAAAGCTCCTTTCTTGCAACATACATCAATGAAGATGATCTTATAGTTTTTGAGTTTTTTGATTCCGATAAAAAGATGCTTGAAAAACAAGCTAGGAGAAAATCATCGGGTGGAGTAGTTACAGCAGCCTTTTCCAAAGGCTTAGCTCATGAAATAAAGAACCCATTAAGTGGTATTAAAGGAGCAGCACAATTACTCGGTAACAAACTAAAAGCTGATGACAATCAAGATCTTTTAAAAATTATCTTAAGAGAAACTGACAGAATAACTAATATCGTAAATCAAGTTTCTGAAAAAAACTTCAAACTTAGCCTTTCAATGAAAAATATTCATAGTGTTTTAGAAAAACTTCCTGATTTTATGAGATCTTTAGATTGTGAAAATATAAAATTTGAAAGAGATTATGATCCAAGTCTTCCTTTAGTGAATATTGATTCATCTCTGATAATACAAGTTTTTTACAATCTTACTAGAAACTCTTTAGAAGCAATGAAAAAAACGAATACTGGAAATAAAATAACTGCTAGAACTAGAGTGGCTTACGAAGTTTTAGTTAACGGAAAATTTTACAAAACAGCCTGTGCGATAGACTTTATTGATAATGGTCCAGGTATACCTGAAGACTTTATAGATTCTATTTTTTTTCCTTTAGTATCGACTAAAGAAGTTGCCTCTGGATTAGGTTTAGCAATAGCAAGAGGAATAATAAATCAACATAACGGATCCATTGATTGTTCAAGCGATACATCGGGTACCAATTTTTCAATCCTTATCCCAATTCCTGAAGAGAGTTATAAAAGTAATAAGATGGAGATGAAGGATGCCTAAATCAAAGAGAATTTGGATAGCAGATGATGATGAATCTATAAGATTCGTATTAGAGAAAGGTCTGATAGATGCTGGTTTTGATGTATCCGTTTTTGAAGATGGTAATGAAGTAATTAATCAATTAGATATAGAAAAGCCTAATGTTCTTTTGACTGATCTTAAAATGCCAGGAAGAGATGGAATGGATCTATTGGATACTTTTAAGAATGAATATTCCAATATTCCGGTAATAATGATGACCGCTCATTCAGACTTAGAAACTACTGTTGACGCTTTTGAAAATGGCGCATGGGATTATATTGCAAAACCTTTTGATCTAAATGATGCTATTTCAAAAATCTCAAAAGCTTTAGAAGAAAAAAAAATAAGAGCTAAAAAAATTTCTAGTGAAGAAGAAATTCATCTGGAGAGGGGAAAAATTGTAGGCAAGTCTCCTGCAATGCAAGATCTTTTTAATTCTATCGGGAAATTATCGCATTCTAGCTCAACAGTTCTTTTGGTTGGCGAATCCGGCACCGGTAAAGAATTAGTTGCTCAAGCTATATATGAACATAGCGATAGAGCCGATAAAAAGTTAATTTCATTAAATATGGCTGATATTCCTATAGAGCTTCTTGAATCTGAACTTTTTGGATATGAAAAAGGGGCCTTTACTGGAGCTGATCATAAAAAAATAGGTAGATTTGAACAAGCGCATAAGGCTACATTGTTTTTAGACGAAATAGGAGACATGCCTTATGAGACACAAACTAGAATTTTAAGAGTCCTCTCTAGTGGAGAATTTTATAGAATTGGAGGTAGCGATCCAGTAAAAGTAGACGTAAGAATTATTGCCGCTACTAATCAAAACCTAAATGAAAAAGTAAGATCTGGAGCTTTTAGAGAGGATCTTTTCCATAGACTAAATGTCATAAGAATTGCTCTCCCTCCCTTAAGAGATAGAAAAGAAGATATCCCTATGCTTACCAACTATTTTTTTGAAAAATTTTCAGAAGAAGTTAAATCAGAATCTAAATTCTTATCTTCCGAAGTAGAAGAGCTATTTGCAAAACTTATATGGCCAGGAAATGTTCTTCAACTGCAGAACCTTTGTCACTCACTTACAGTTTTATCCTCTGCTCAAGAGATTCAAGTTCCTGATTTGCCTGACGATTTAATTCTTCAAAAAAAAGGGCCTGAACTTAATTGGGATGATCTTCTAGAGGTATGGGCCACAAAAAAACTTTCGAATGGTGATGATCATCTTTTAAACTCATCAATTCCAATATTCGAAAAAAACTATGATTAGGGTTGCTATGAAAGCGACAAAAGGAAAAAAGAGCGAGGCTGCAAACCTTCTTGGTTGGGGAAGGAATACCTTAGCTAGAAAAATGAATGAACTTGATCTTTAATTAATTAAAGGCAGCTTTTCATTCAACCAAGAATTTATACCGCCTTTTAAAATATAGGCATCATAATTCTCTTTTTTTAGATCAGTTGCCATCCGAGAAGAATAATTTCCATTCTGACAAACAATAATAATTGGCCTTTCAGAAACTTTATTTATCTCCTTTTTACATAGATCTATATCCGGCCCTACATTTATAGCCTGACTTATATGGCCATTTGAAAAATCTTTGTTATTTCTAATATCAATTAACAAAGCATTTTTTCTATTTAGAAAAAAAATCATTTGTTGAGGCTCTAAAATTGAAGAATTTCTTATTTTTTCTTGTCTAAAAAAAACAAATATTGAAATTATTAATGGTACAAGAATAAACCAATTATCTATTAAAAATTGAACAAAATAATCCATAGGACGGGTATCATAAACTGAAACAAACCTATTAACTACGCAAATGGAAAAAAAAATTTCTTATTTAATTCTTGTAAGACATGGTCAAAGTGAATGGAATGAAAAAAATCTTTTTACGGGATGGAAGAATCCAACATTAACTCTGAAAGGAGTAAATGAAGCTAATCTAGCTGGAGATAAACTAAAAGGTTTAAAAATAAATTTTGACTTGCACTTCACCTCAAAACTTATTAGAGCCCAAAAAACAGGAGAAATTATTCTTAATAAGTTAGGCCAAAAAAATTTAGTAACTATAGAAAATAAAAATTTAAATGAGAGAGATTATGGAGAGTTATCAGGGTTAAACAAAGATGATGCGAGAAAGAAATGGGGTGAAGAGCAGGTACATATTTGGAGAAGATCTTTTGATACCCCTCCTCCCGGTGGAGAAAGTCTAAAGGATACTTCAGAAAGAGTTCTACCGTACTTTGAATCACAAATTAAGCCTCTAGTGGAATCAGGGAAAAACATATTAGTTTGTGCTCACGGAAATTCATTAAGATCATTAATAATGTCATTAGAAAGTATTTCACCGGAAGAAATAGTTAAGCTAGAAATTGCTACTGGGGAGCCAATAATTTTTAGTTACACAGATGAAGAGAATAAATTCAAAAGAAAAGATTTATAACCTAGTGCTAATTCCATCTTCTAAGAGAGCTTTTTTAACTTGCTCAATGGAGATTTCTTGATAATGAAAAATACTTGCGGCTAAAACTGCATCTGCTTTGCCTATTTTTATAGCTTCAATCAAATGATTAAGATTCCCTGCCCCGCCAGAAGCAATAAGAGGAATTTTTAAAATATTAGAAAGTTTACTGTTAAGCAGATTATCAAAGCCTGATTTAGTTCCATCTTTGTCCATAGAAGTCATCAAGATCTCCCCTGCTCCTAATTGTTCAACTTCTTTTGCCCAAGATATAGCATCCAGTGCAGTTTTATTTTTGCCTCCATGGGTATAAACAAGCCAATTATTAGAATCATATTTAGCATCTATTGCTACAACAATACATTGAGATCCAAATTCTTTTGAAGCTTCCGAGATTAATTTTGGATTAGTGATAGCAGACGTATTGATGGAAACTTTATCCGCTCCAGATTTTAGAAGAATTTCAACATCATTAATACTTTTTACTCCGCCTCCTACAGTAAAAGGAATAAAAACTTGATTTGCAATTTTCTCAACTGTTTCTAGAGTTGTAGATCTGGCCTCATAAGAAGCATCAATATCCAACATACAAATTTCGTCAGCTCCTTCTTGGTCATATCTAAGAGCTGCTTCAGCTGGATCACCAGCATCTATAATATTTTCAAAATTTATTCCTTTAACTACTCTGCCGCCGCGGACGTCTAAACAAGGAATTATTCTTATCGTTATGCTCATTTATTTTTAAAATAGTTTAAGGCTTCGGAAAAATTTAAAGTTCCTTCGTAAAGAGATTTTCCACAAATCGCTCCAAAAATATTATCTATCTTTGATAACTCTTTTAAGTCACTTAAATTCCTTACTCCTCCAGACGCAATTACTGGAATTTTAGTATTTGAAGAAATTTGTTTAGTTTCTTTAAAATTAGGACCTTGCATCATTCCATCTTTACTAATATCAGTATAAATCAGTGAATTGATAGGTAACTCAGAAAATTCTTTTAGAATTTCTATTGCTAAAATATCCGAAGATTCTGTCCAAGCTTCAGTTGAAACATATCCATTTTTAGCGTCTATTCCTAAAATAACTTTATTTGGAAATTTTCTGCAAGCCCTAAAAAAGAAATCTTTATCTTTTATTGCAACACTTCCTAAAATTAAATAATTAATGCCAATATCAAAATAATTTTCCAAAGTTTGCATATTTCTTATCCCACCTCCGAGTTGAATTTCCAATTCAGGAAAAGTTTTTCTAATTGAAGCAATTACTGATAAATTCGAAGATTGCCCAGCTAAAGCTCCATCTAAGTCAACTATATGTAATTTTCTTGTTCCTTCATTAAGCCAAAAATTTGCTGCATCTATAGGATTCTCATAATATGTAATTGCACTATCTAAATCTCCCATTTTTAAACGAACACATTTACCGTCTTGTATATCTATTGCTGGAATTGGGATCATTTAAGGTCTCCAATTTATAAAATTTTGAAGAAATCTCAAACCCAATTCTCCACTTTTTTCTGGGTGAAATTGAGTTGCAAATATATTTTCATTTCCAATAGCAGAATTAAACTTTTGACCATGAACAGTTTGAGAAAAGATATTGCTATTTTCTAATTTTATTGAAATATAAGAATGTACAAAGTAAAAGTTTTCCTTACTCTTCAATCCGTTCCATAAAAAATGATCTTGACTAAATTCAACTTGATTCCATCCCATGTGAGGTATTTTTAATTTCGTTTCATCATCGCTTTTAAATTTTTCTATCTTTCCAGAAAATATACCTAATCCTTTTTGATTAAAACTTTCCTCACTATTTTCGAAAAGTACTTGAAGCCCTAAGCAAATACCAAGAAAAGGCTTATTTTCTACAAAGTTCTTCATGGGTTCAAAGAGTTCAGCCTCATTTAGTCTATTTATGCAAGATCCCATAGAGCCTTGACCAGGAAAAACTAGCTTGTCTATTTTTTTTAGATCATCTGAATCTTTTACAATCTCAGTTTTTGCTCCTAAGCTTTTCAGAGCTCGTACAACAGAAAAAATATTACTTGCACCATAATCTATGACGCCAATTTTCATATTAATACAACCTTTTTATAAAGATCCTTTCGTAGAAGGAATCTGTCCAGTTTTTGCCTCATCCAATGAACAAGACTGCTTTAATGCTAAGGCAAAAGCTTTAAATATAGTTTCTGCTTGATGATGAGCATTTTCTCCTTTTAAGTTATCAATGTGAATCGTAGCCAAAGATTTATTTGCAAACCCTTGAAAAAACTCTCTTAAAAGTTGCAAATCAAAATCATTAATACTTTCTTTAGTGAAATCAACATTCCACAAAAGTCCTGGCCTTCCAGAAAAATCAATGACAACTCTAGATAAGGCTTCATCTAATGGGGCATATGCATAACCATAGCGAGTGATCCCCTTTTTATCCCCTAAAGCTTGGTTAAAAGCATCTCCCATAGTAATTCCTATATCTTCAACAGTATGATGAGCATCTACTTCAAGATCTCCTGAGGCTTTTAGATCAACATCAAAAACTCCGTGTTTTGCAACTTGATCAAGCATATGAGCAAAAAAAGGAATGTCTACTTCTTGAGAGCTTTTACCAGACCCATCTAACTCTAAACTTAAAGTGATCTGCGTTTCTTTAGTGTTTCTTTCAATACTTATATTTCTCATAATTATTCTCTTAACTTAAGGCCATTATAACGGACGTAAAAGGTTAAAATGAACTAGATGTCTCTATTCTCAAAAAAAATTATTAATTGGCAAAAAAAAGCTGGAAGAAGTAATTTGCCATGGCAGACACAAAATCCATACCATACTTGGATTTCTGAGATTATGTTGCAACAAACTCAAGTTTCTACTGTCATCCCTTACTTTCATAAATTTATTAAAGTTTTTCCTAATATTGAAAGTTTGGCTAAAAAAGATCTAGAAGATATATTAGCTTTATGGTCTGGACTAGGTTATTACTCAAGGGCTAGAAATATTCACAAGACTTCGATTATTCTTAAAAATGAATTTAATAACCAACTTCCAGAAAAATATGAAGATCTAATAAAACTTCCTGGAATTGGGATATCTACTGCTGGAGCTATTCTTAGCCTTGCTTTTGAAAAGCCAGGAATAATCCTTGATGGAAATGTCAAAAGAGTTTTGCTTAGATACACTGGAGATAAATCACCTATTAATGAGTCTAGGACCCAAAAAGAACTCATAAAGTTCAGCGAAAAATTACTACCTAAGAAAAATTTTAGACTATATTCTCAAGGGATGATGGATTTAGGGTCAATGATTTGCAAACCCAAAAATCCAATATGTCAGAAGTGTCCTATCTATAGAAATTGCAAATCTTTCGAATTAAATTTTCAAGATATTATCCCTTTTAAAAAACCTTTGAAACAAAAAAAAGAAAAGGAAATCAATTGGTATTTAATTTTTTCTAAAGATAAGGTTTTGCTTAAAAGAAATGATAACAAAGGCATATGGCAAAATCTTTGGGTTTTCCCAGAAAAGGACTTAATTAGTAAAGCTAAATTGAGACTTTTAAAAGATAAAGAGAAACTTCCTTTAATGATTCATAATTTATCTCATCAGAAGCTATCTATTTCTACTGTGAAATACTCTATTAAAAATAAAGATAGATTGCCTATAGATCGAACCAATTTTGCTTGGGTTAATAAAAGTGATTCAGGTAAGATGGGATTGCCTAAACCCGTTAAAGAAATTATCAATAATTATTTATGAACAATACTGTTTTTTGTCGAAAATATAAAAAAGATCTTCCTAGAATGGATAGACCACCTTTTCCTGGACCAAATGGAGAAAAATTATTTAATACTGTTTCCAAACAAGCTTGGCAAGAATGGCTTTCTTTTCAAACTATGTTGATAAATGAAAAACAATTGAGCCTTGCTGATAGCAAATCAAGGAAATATCTCAATGAACAAATGGAGAATTTTTTAGATAATAAATCGACTGATCAGCCAGAAGGATTTAACCCTTCGTAAAAACATAAAATATTTATGATTAATATTGATGATTTAATAGATGAATTGACGCTAGAAGAAAAAGTTTCTTTATTGAGTGGTTTTAATTCTTGGTATTCAAATAAAGTAGAAAGATTATCCATACCTTCTATAAAAATGTCGGATGGCCCTAATGGCGTAAGAGGAGATTCAACTTCAAATAAAACTTCAGCATGTTTTCCGTCTCCTATTTTAATGGGTGCAACTTGGAACTCAGCATTAATGAAAAAGGTTGGAATAGCTTTAGGGGAAGAAGCTAAAGATAAAGATGTAGATGTTTTATTAGGGCCTACAATTAATATTCATCGTCATCCTATAGGAGGTAGGCATTTTGAAAGTTACTCTGAAGACCCAGTATTAACTGCAAATCTAGCTAAAAATTATGTGAAAGGCGTCCAATCAATGAAAGTTGCAGCATGTATTAAACATTTTATTGCTAATGATACTGAGTATCAAAGACATACAGTAAGTTCAAATGTGGATGAAAGAACTTTAAGAGAGGTATACCTCTTGCCTTTTGAAATATGCATAAAAGAAGGAAATGCGAAATCCGTAATGTCCGCTTACAATAAATTAAATGATATATATTGCAGTTCTCATAAAGAGCTTTTAATTGATATCTTAAAAGAAGAATGGAAATTTGATGGTTATGTAGTAAGTGATTGGGGAGCAGCTCTTGAAACAATTGAAAATGCAAATGGCGGCTTAGATATGGAAATGCCTGGTCCCGGCGGTACATGGGGTGAAAAACTGATAGTTGAAATTAAACAAGGAAATGTTGATGAAAATTTGGTCAACGACAAAGTAAAAAGAATTTTATCTATTGCAAATTTTTCGGGCAGATTTAAATCTCCAAAGAATGAAAAAGAAAAAGAAGATAATAGGCTAGATCATCAAAAACTAATAAGACAAGTGGCTTCTGAAGGGATGGTACTTCTTAAAAATCAAAATTTTTTACCGCTTAAAAAAGATTCTATCAATTCGATAGCTGTCATTGGTCCTAATGCTAAATACAGCCAAATAATAGGAGGAGGAAGTGCAAGCTTGAAACCTCATTATGAGGTTCATCCTTTAGAGGCAATAAAAAATTTTACAAAAGATTCTTCTGTTATTCATTATGCTAAAGGCGCTCATACATACAAATATCTCCCTAAATTCAATAAAAATCTTTTTAAAAATACTAGTGGTTTCTTAGTGGAATATTATGAAGAAGAAATAAATAAAAATAATTTTATTAGCTCTGAAGTATTGGATGGAAATAAGTTTTGGGTTTTCGATGGGTTTGCCAAAGAAATTATCAATAAATCTGAAAAGCCAAATACTATCGTTAAGTTTTCTTGTGAGTACCAACCTGATATTTCAGGAGAACATGAGTTTGAGGTGTTCGCTATCGGTAGCAGCAGATTAAAAATAGATGATACTGAGATTATTGATAATTGGACTAATACCGAGCCTGGGGAAGCGTTTTTTTCAATGGCCTCTAAACCTAAGAGAAGTAAACAGATTTTAACTAAGGGACAAATTTATAAAATAGAAATTGAATATCATTTCTTTGGAAGGTTCCCTGCCATTCAATTTGGTTGTAAGGCACCAGATCCGCATAATTTATTAAAAGAGGCGAAAGAAGTTGCAAAAAAAAGTGACGTAGTAATTTTAATTGTTGGTACAAATTCTGATTGGGAAACTGAAGGCAATGATAGAGAGGATATAGAACTACCTGCGAATCAAAACCAACTTATAGAGGAAATCTTAAAAGCTAATAAGAATACTTTAATTGTTATAAATTCTGGAGCTCCAGTTTCGATGCCTTGGTTAAAAAATTCTCCAGCTGTGATTCAATCTTGGTTCGGAGGTCAAGAGCATGGAAATGCTCTTTCAGACATTATCTTTGGCCAAGTAAACCCTTCAGGAAAGCTTCCGACAACGTTTCCAATTTGTTTAGAAGACACTCCAGCATATGACTCATATCCTGGAGAAAATCTACAAATGGATTATAAAGAAGGTTTATTAGTAGGTTATAAATGGTATGAAAAAAAGAAAAAAGCTCCTTTATTCCCATTTGGTCATGGTCTTTCATATACTGAGTTTAATTATGAAAATTTGGTCATAGAAGATATCAAGTCTCACGACCTAAAATGTTCATTAAATATTTCTAATATTGGCTATATGGATGGATATGAAATTATTCAATGCTACGTTAGCTACCTTGATAACGATCAGAATGAACCAGTTAAGACTCTTCAAGCATTTGATAAGGTTTTAATTAAAAAAGGAGAAACCTCTCGGGTGGATTTCATTTTAAATTATAGAAACTTTTCCTTTTGGAATGCCGAGTTAAAAAAATGGGATGTTAAGAAAGGCAATTATCGTTTATTAATCGGATCTTCTAGCGAGCAAATTCATTTAAAAGAAGATTTCTCTCTTGATTAAATTTTTTTAAAATTCTTATAAAATTTGATTAAGAAATAAGCCAGTTCATCTGATTTTCAGATAATTTTATATTAGTTGCCTGCATGCAGCTCTCTGATTCAAATAATGTTCTAGGGCCAACTAAAGGAAAAATATTTGAATGTTTATTCAAAACATATGCAAGTGCTAATTCAATTGAAGAACATCCCAGCTCTTTAGACAATTCAAAACATTTTTGCCTTCTTATTAAATTATCTTGATTATGCCAAACTCTTTTTTCTTCTTCTAAAGTAGGATTTGAAAAGTGGTTTGTTTTAGGTGATAACTCTTTTTCTACAAAGAACCCTCTTGCTGTACTAGACCATGGAAAAAGTAATACATCTTTTTCTATTAAGTAGGTTAAAAAGTCTTCATCACAGTTAACACATCCAGGCCATATAGGATTTATCATTTCAGCCAAACTAAAATTATTACTCAATACCTTAAAGCCTTCTTTTTTTGAAAACTCAGCATAATCCATCGCATCTTTAAATCTATCAAATGTCCAATTAGATGCACCAAAAAAATTTATAAGTCCGTCATCTTTAAGCTCATTAAGCACATCTACAAATTCTTCGACGGGTACTTCTATATTATCTCTATGCAAACAATATATATCTAATCTTTCTAAATTTAGTCGTTCCAGAGACTCTTCTAATTGCGGCCTAATAAATTTTGGTTCGCACTCAGGAGTGTGAGCTCCTTTTCCTAAAACAATAATATCTTTTGAAACATTTCTTGATAAAATCCAATCTCCAAGATGAGAGTCTGATTTTCCTGCATTATAAATATAAGCTGTATCGAAAATATTTCCACCATGCTCAAAAAAATGATCAAACATTACATGGGCATGCAAAGAAGAAGTTTGATTATCACATCCGAAGACTATTCGTGAACCAGTTTTATTAAAATTGCTAATATTTGATTTGGTTATTAATTTCTTAGAGGTAAAGGAAGAGTTTAATATCGGCGATTCTTTTATTAAGTTTTGAGGGTAATTAACTCCTGAGTCTTTGTACCAATTCTCTAACCAGATCATATTTCCCAAGGTATCTGCATGAGTCATGAACTCTGATTCAATCTTTCCATTTAGGATCGTCTCAGACGCATGATTTATTTCTCTGGTAAATAATCCTATTGAATCGCTTAATTCAAATACTTCTTCTTCACTATTTTCTTTAGTTAAACTAATTGATGACTTTCCTTCTTGAAATTGCCCGCAATGCCAAGGCTGAGGTACTACAATCTTTTTTGTTTTGCTTTTTATAACTAAGTTATTAGGAAAATCCTCATTGATAGCAGTTTTAATTTCTGCCTCTACTTTTTCAGAAAAAATAATTTTTGCGATAGAGTTTTTATCGACTCCAGTTTCATCTAATTCTGCGCTTACATCTATTTTTTCAGGATCCATAAATTTTTTATTGTTTAAAGCTCCGGCAATTAATCTTGACATTGATAATGGATAACACCCTACATCTAGGATAGCTCCACCAGCTAGATTTAGATTTCTTAATCTATGATCTTTTGGAATATCTGCATTAAAGCCAAAAGAACTTTCTATTTTAATTTTCTCATCAGAAAAATTTTCTTTAATTAGATTAATTAGTAGTTCTGTTTGCGGATGAACTCTGTACATAAAAGCTTCCATCAAGAAAACATTATTTTTTTTTGATTCGTTAATAAGGATCATTGTTTCTTGCGAGTTCATTGCTAATGGTTTTTCACATAAAACGTGTTTTCCTTTGTTTATAGCTCCTAAAGAGTACAAAAAATGCGAATTATGAGGCGTTGCTATATAAACTGCGTCTAAATTTTTAGAAGATATAAATTCATCAAAAGCTTTAAAAGCTTCTAAATTAAATTTTTTCGAAAATTCATCAAGAGTTTTTTTATTTCTACCAAATACACTTATAAGATCTGAGTTTTTGCTTTTTTTTATAGAATGAGCAAAAGCTGCTGCAATGCTTCCAGTACCTATCAAGCCCCATTTAATTTCTTTCATTAATTTCTTTAATTAATTGCTCATGATAATTTGAGTCAATTGGATAAAAACAAATCAAAGCAAAGCTTATTAAAATTCCAACTATTGGTACCCAAACCATAATTAATTTTAGATTCATCAAGGTTTCTTCTGATTGTATTGTATTTGGTTCAAACTCTATAACTGTTAAAGCCCAACCTAAAGCAAGAGCAGCAATAGCTATTGCTCCTTTCTGAGCAAAAGTCATAAAACCGTATAAAGAAGATTCCGTCCTGATACCTGTTTTCCATTCACCGTACTCTATAGTGTCTGGCAACATTGACCAAAATAAAATTCCTGTTGCGCCGTTTCCTAATCCAATAAACCCTAGAATTACTAATAATTCTGAAATATTCGAAATGGGATACAGATAAAACACTATAAGTCCTGAAAATAATATACTCATTGAAAAAAGCCATGCGTTTTTCTTGCCTATTTTGAGTGCTAAAAATGACCAAAACGGAATTGAAATAAAGGCCGTTGCGCCAAGCACGCCCAAAATCAAACCCTGATAATCATGCATATTCAAAGAATATTTAACAAAGTAAATTAAGTTTTTATTAAACATAATTGCTGTAGCACCTAGAATCAAGATAGAGCAGAAGACAATCCAAAAGGGATAATTATTTGCTACTGATTTAGCTACTTTATTGAAACTTGGTAATTTTTCTTTATTGAATTCAAATTTTCTTTCTCTTACAGATTTGATTGTAACTCCAAGAATAATTACTGCTATCAAGCCTGAAATACCGCCTAAAAAAATAAACCCTAAAGCCTCATTTCCTTGGCCATACCAAGCGATTAGGGGAAACCCTAAAGCTGACATGGCTAAAGTTCCAAAAGAAGCTCCAATCATTCGGGCAGTAGTAAGCTTGGTTCTTTCATCGCTATCATCTGTCATTCTGGCTGTTAAAGAAGAATAAGGGACGCTCACGATTGTGAAGCAAGACCTATGAAATATGTTAACTACTAGCAAAAATAAAAATAGCAAGTTACCTTCAAAAGGAGGTGCCCAAAATAACAAGGCAAATGAAAAGGCTAGTGGAAAAGACCCATAAAACATATAAGGCCTATAACTTCCCATTTTTGTTCTTGTTCTTTCAGCCAAATAACCCATAAAGGGATCAGTAATAGCGTCCCAAGCAATGCCCAAAGCATATATCCATCCTGCAAGAATAGGTGATATTCCTACGACATCGGTGTAGAAATATAATAGATAAAGTCCTACTCCACTCCAATAAAGGCATATTGCAAAGTCTCCTATTCCATAACCCGCTCTTACTTTATTGCTTAAAGAGAAATCATTCATAAAATTCTAAAATATTAATTATTTAAAATAATTCATACTTTATTATGTATAAGTTTTGTTAGGGAAATTTTCTATAAAACTTATAGGAGAGAGCTAACGTATCTTCCTATTGCTAAACTGCTTGTTACTCCAGGACTTTCTATTCCTTGCAAGTTAATTAGATTATCTACTCCATGAATTTCTGATTTAGTAATAGAAAAATCTTTCATTTTTTCATTTTGATTTTGTATTTTTGGCCTGACTCCTGTGTAATCTGGATGTAATTTTTGAGGATTCATTTCTGGCCAATAATTTTGGATTGATTCAATGAATTTTTTCTTTAAAGTTTCATCAAATAAAAAATTAATTTCCTCACTCCAGCTTATATCTGGGCCAAACCTTAATTGGCCTCCCATATCGAATCCCAAGTGCAGTCCTTGGGAAAACTCATCTGGTAAGGGATAAATTAAACAACTAAAAGGGTTTTCTCCTGAATATTTAAAGTAGTGCCCTTTTGCATAATTGATTTTATAAATATACTTTTTATTTAAAGATTTTATATTTTTTGATACGAAATCTGAATTAAGACCTGAAGCATTTATTAATGTCTTGGCTTTTATTTCAAACTCATCTTGATCTTTACAAGTGATAGAAAAGTTTCCATTAATTTTATTTGCCGATAAAAATTCCGTATTAAAAGAGATAATTCCTCCTTTATGCTGAATATCGCCTTCAAGAGCAGTGACAAACTCCGGCACATCAATGATGCCTGTTTCAGGTGAATATAGGCCTGCTTTAACATTTAAAGAAGGTTCTTTATTTTTTATTTCATTGCTTGAACATTTTTTTATTATTACCCCATTAGCAAGTCCTTGTTCATATATTTTATCGAGTTTGTGAAGCTCGCTTTTTCTAGTTGAAATAATAAATTTTCCTGTTTTTTTATGAGCAATATTTTTTTGGTTTGCATACTCGTAAAGCAGTTTATTTCCTTCAACACAAAATTTGGCTTTTAGAGAGTTCTCAGGATAGTACATTCCAGCATGAATTACTCCTGAATTCCTTGAAGACACGCCTTCTCCAGCTCGCTTATCTTTTTCTAAAACTAAAACTGAACGCCCTTGTTCTGAGATAGATTTTGCTATTGATAGGCCAATAACTCCTGCTCCGATAATTACTACGTCAAAAATTTTTTAATCTCCTAAAACTATGCTTTGTTTATATGTCAAAGTTATATAAAATCCAAGCTTCTTTTTGCCCAGATAGCTCAGTTGGTAGAGCAAAGGACTGAAAATCCTTGTGTCGGTGGTTCGATTCCACCTCTGGGCACCATTCAATTTTCAATTTTTCACTAAAGTTAAATTAAAAAAACTCAAGTATCATGTTGGTATGAAATTTTTCAATAAAGAAAAAAACCTTTATCCGCCTATAGAGCCTTTTAATTCAGGTTATATTAAAAAAGGTGTTCACGAAATTTATTACGAGCAATGTGGCAATCCAAAAGGCAAGCCAGCCATTTTTTTACATGGTGGACCAGGAGGTGGAGCAGGCAAACTTTCTAGAAGATTTTTTAACCCAAAGAAATATAGAATAATATTGTTTGATCAGAGAGGTTGTGGGAAAAGCAAGCCTCATACTTGTTTAGAAGATAATACCACTTGGCATCTTGTTGAAGATATTGAGTCGATAAGAAAAAAATTAGAAATAGATAGATGGCTTGTTTTTGGAGGTTCATGGGGAAGCACACTTGCACTTGCTTATGCTCAAAAACACCCTGAATGCATAACCGAACTTGTCTTAAGAGGGATCTTTATGTTGAGAGACAAAGAACTCAGTTGGTTTTATCAGTATGGAGCAAGTGAAATATATCCTGAAGCATGGAGCAGGTTTGTTAGTGAGATAGCAGAAGATGAGAGATCAGATTTAATAAATGCTTACAGAAAAATCTTCAATAGCGAAAATAAAGAAAAAAAATTATCTGCTGCAAAAGCTTGGTCAAAGTGGGAAGCATCCGCAAGTTTTATTAATCATAATCCTAATGCAGTAAAAGATTCGGTAAATGCAGAATTTGCACTAGCCTTTGCTCTTATTGAGAATCACTATTTTGTAAATAAAGGATTTTTAGAATACGAAAATCAACTTTTAGACAACATAGATTTGATTAGACATATTCCTACAGTAATTATCCAGGGTAGATATGATGTTGTTTGTCCACCCACAACTGCTTATGAGCTTTATTCTAGATGGCCTGAAGCGGAACTAAAAATTGCTCCTTTTTCAGGTCATTCTGCCTTTGAAAAAGAAATAACAAAAATGCTAATCGAAACAACAGATAAGTTTTGCAAGAAGTAATAATTCCATAATTCTTTTTATAATTTTTATGTTCCAGTTTTAAAAATCTCTGCATGATTAAATATAAATTGAACTGAGATTATAGAATCTCTAAGACATTTTTTTTATTTATCTTTTTTAAAAAATACAATAACATAGCCACTTGAAATTTTTATCTAACAAAAACTTCCTTATATTATCTGGATTCATATTGGTTGCTTCTGCAACGGCTGATCCTATTTTACATGATCACTTTGATGAAGAATCCTCCGAGGTAGCATGTCAATTTCATAACAATGAGTTAATTAGTCTTTCCACAACTTTGTTGTTGGATAATAAGACTTATGTTGATAATGTTTTTAATACACAAAAACGAATTGTTCTTCTCCCTCAAGACTTAAAGAATTTTCAATCTAGAGCACCTCCTGTAATTTAAATTTTTCTTTTTTAATTTAAATTTTATTTTTCATAGGAGGTATTATGAAAAAAATTATATATATGCTCAGTATATTGGGCATCTTAGTAACAAACTTTGCTTATGCCGAAGAATTAGAGGACGTTGTAGTGACTTCTTCGATTTTAGGATCAGTAAGTCAAATAGAGAATCCGGTTCACTTAATTGGTGAAGCAGATTTAAATAAAACTGGAACCCTAAATCTAGGAGAGTCACTTGATGGTCTTCTTGGAGTTTCATCAACTGATTTTGGTTCTATGATCGGGCAACCGGTAATCAGAGGGCTTTCTGGTCCTAGAATTAAAGTCTTGGAAAATGGTTTAATAAATCGAGATGTCTCAGGAATAGGAGCAGATCATCCAATAGATATTGACTTAAATAATATTCAACAAGTTGAAGTTATTCGAGGACCATCTTCTTTGCTTTACAGCAATGGTGCTATAGGTGGTATTGTGAATGTTGTTGATAATACAATTTCTAAACAAGACTTTTCTGATCAAGAAATCAAGCTAGGTTTAGAACATAACTCAGTCAATGACGGTAAAGTTCATAATGTTAGCTTCAATGATAATCTTCAAGGCATAAATGTAAGTTTTGCTTACAAACATGCAAATTTCAATAATTTTGAAATACCCGATGAAGCAGTTATACATGAACCAGGGCATGATGAAGAGGAAAAAGATCATATGGAAAACTCTGATGCTAAAACAGCTGCATTTAAAACAGGTTTTTCTGTTGTCGAAGATTGGGGATACTTTGGTTTATCTTTTAAAAATATTGAAAACGTCTATGGAATTCCTTTTCACGGCGAGCATGAAGACCCTGCCCCCGGCGCTCCCGCTGAAGAAGAAGAAAGAATCGAATCAACAACTGATTCTGATACTATCAAATTAGAAGGATCTTATAATGTTTCTAGTGATTTGGTTAACCAAATAGACTATTTTTACAGCGATATTGATTATTCTTTAATAGAAGCGCACATCGGTGGAGAACATAATGGTGAAAAAACTACTTTCACTAACGATGCTCAAGAATACGGTGGAATATTAGATTTATCTAATAACGCTTTAACGCAAAAAATTGTGATTCGATCCATGGATGAAGATACTTCTATTTTAGGCGAGGAAGCTTTCATGGAAAATGTTGAAAGCTCAGAAATAAGTTTCGGTTATTACCTAAACAAACAATTCTCCCTACTTGATCTTGATTTTGGCGTAAGAAGAGATGAAGTAAATAGAAAAAGTAAGTTTAGTTCTACGGCTTACGATAAAGACTTTGACTCAACAAGTTATATTCTAGGTTTAGGTTTTGACTTGAATGATGTAACTGGTCTTAGTTTGAGTGTTGGTTCTTTAGAAAGAGCCCCTTCCTCAGTCGAAATGTTCATGAATGGAGCTCATGCTGCGGTTCAAAGATTTGAAGTTGGTAATCCAAACATGCAATCTGAGGAGTCGCAGAATATTGACCTTGGTCTTAGATTTGATAATGATGTTGCTTTTGCTTCTATTAATTTCTATCAAAACGATATAGACAACTATATTTATAGACAAGATACCGGTCAAACAGATACAGCAGGATCTGAACCAAGCAATTTAAAAGTTGCAAATTTTGTTCAAAAAGATGCGGAGCTAGAAGGTTATGAAATTGAGTTTGGAACTACTATGAATTTCTATAATGGAAACTTAGATCTTTCAGTTGGAAGAGACCAAGTAGAAGGTACTTTTAAGGATGGTTCTAATATTCCAAGAATGACTCCAGCTAGGGTCATCTATGTACTTTCTTATGAAGAAGATAATCTGTCAGTTGATATGTCTCTAACTAATGTTAAGCAGCAAAACGATATTGGTGGCGTTGGTGATACTGTTACAGCTGGTTTTGAATTGCTTGATTTAAGTATTGGCAGAACAATACCTGTAGATGGCATTGAAGAGTTTAAAGTAATATTTTTTGCAAATAACTTACTTGATGAAATTGCAAGAAATCACTCTTCTACAGTTAAAAACGAAGTACCCCTACCAGGAAAAAACTTAGGTTTAAAATTAGCTATACAGTTTTAATTTAAATTTAGTTAATCCCATTAACTGTAAAAATGCCAAAGCTTTTGCTTTGGCATTTTTTTTTAAATAATCCTCTAATATCTCTGCAATATTTAAATTTTTTATAAATAATTATGGAAGTAGGTCTTATGAATATTTTCATCTAAGAAATTTATTTTTTTTTCTAAAAATTCAAAAAAATTATGAAGTTGTGTATCGTTGTAGAAATTGATCTTTGATTTTTCAACTTTTTTCGTTAATTTGGAGGCAACTTCAGATACAGCTTTGTTATTTGGTAGAGTTAGCAAACTTCTTTCTAAGATTTTTAAGCATCTATAAATTGATCGAGGAAAACTATCGTCTTTACATAAGAAAAAAATTACATCATCTTTTTCTATTTCTCCTCTAGTTTTTTTCCTAAAGGCCTCATATGCTGATAATGTCTTCAACATACTAATCCATTCCAGAGTAGCAAAATTATTTTTATAAGTTTCTTTTTTCTTAATACACAAACTGTCTATAATTCTTGAAATCATATCTACCCTTTCAATAAATCGACCCAATCGCATAAATTCAAACTCATAGCCTCTCGAAAAATTATCTGAAATGATTCCAAAAAAACGTTGTGAGCCTGAAATAACATTATAAATATGTGCTGCCCTTTTTCTTGCGCTAGAAGAAGTCATGCCATCGCTAAATTCATAAAAAAGATTATTAAGCTGCTCTATGGCTGCCCTTGGAAGATCATCTTTTATAGCTTGAGCGTTATACCTAGCCTTGCTTATTGAAGAAATAATTGAATTTGGATTTTCTTTATCGTCACCCAAAAATTTTAATACAGTGACTTCATTATATTTAGAATAATTTATTTTGAATAATTTATCTGAATCTATAGTAGATATTATTGGCTTCCATCCAGAAGATTGACTGCCTTGAAAATCCAACATTAATTCTGCATGAACGTTAATCATTCTTGCTGTATTTTCAAATCTTTCTACATACCTAGAAAGCCAATATAAATGTTCCGCATCTCTACTAAGCATTCAGATAATCCATGTATCCTTGCTCCCTCCTCCTTGAGAGGAGTTAACAACTGTTGAGTTTTTTTTGAGTGCAACTCTAGTTAAACCTCCAACAGTCACATATTGCTTCTGACCGCTTAAAATAAAAGGTCGTAAGTCTAAATGCCTAGGTTCAATCGAATTCCCGCAATAAGTAGGAGCAGTAGATAGCGAAATTAATGGTTGAGCTACAAAATTCCTAGGATTGTTTCTGATTTTTCTAATAGTAGAATTCTTTTCTAGTTTGGAACAATTTTTTCCGATAACAATTCCATAGCCTCCAGATTCTGCTACAGGTTTTATAACCATATCTTTAAAATTATCCTCAACATAATCTCTATCTTTTTTATCTTTCATTAAAAACGTTTTTATATTTTTAATAATAGGCTCTTCGTTTAGAAAAAACTTTATCATTTCAGGGACATATGCGTACACAGCTTTATCATCAGCAATGCCACAACCAGGAGCATTAACTATTGAAACTTTCTTCTCTTGCCAAGCTTTAATTAAGCCTCTTACACCGATTTTTGAATTTGGATTCCCAGCCTCTGGATCTAGATAATCATCATCAATTCTTCGATAAATTACGTCGACCCTTAATAATCCTTCAATTGTTTTTTTATAAATAAATCCATCTTTACCTTTAACAAGATCTCTACCCTCAACCAAATCTATACCCATTTGTTGAGCTAAAAAAGAGTGTTCAAAATAAGCTGAATTTAATACTCCAGGAGTTAGTAAAACTATTTCAGGATTTTTAGCTCTGGAGGAACTAAAAGAGGCTAAAGTTTCATAAAGCTTTGTTGGATATTCATCTACAGGTGTTACTCCGTATTGCTTGAAAAGCTCTGGGAAAACTTTTTTCATAATCATGCGATTTTCGAGCATATAACTTACTCCAGATGGAATTCGTAAGTTATCTTCTAATACATAAAATTTTCCATCATCTGACTTTATAAGATCGGAACCGCAAATATGAGCCCAAGTGCTATATCTAAGTTTCATGTTGATGCAATATTTTTTATATGAAAAAGAATCTAAAATAAGAGAATCATCCATGTCACTTTCTTTAAGAAATCTTTTTTTGTTATAACAGTCCTCAATAAACAAATTCAAAGCTGCAACTCTTTGTTTCAATCCCTTTTCAATTTGGTCCCATTCTTTTTTTCGAATTATCCGAGGAATAAAATCAAGCGGCCAAGCACGATCTTGGCCATCCACATCATCATCTAAAAAAACTTTAAAAGATATTCCCATAGATTTGATTACAGCCTCCGTCGCAGTATTTATTTCTTTAAAATCTTTTCGAGATAGAGATTCTAAGAACGAGCCTATTTTTTTTGAATGCCCCCTTAAGGTTCTTTGTGGTGTAACATATTCATCGTAAGCGAAAAGTGAATATTTATTCCAAGAAATTTTCATAAATTTTATAACTAGTGATCTTTTCAATTGAATATATCAGCTATTAGGATAGATTTTTGCTCAAAAAGAGTACAAAAAAAGAACGAAAAAAATACATATGACATATTGCTTAGCTATAAAAGTTGAAGAAGGTCTTGTTTTTGCATCAGACTCTAGAACTAACGCTGGTCTTGATAATATTCGAACTTACACAAAAATGTTTACCTATAATGTTGGCGACAGAGCTTTTGTTATTTTGACAGCAGGTAATTTAGCTACTTCTCAAGCGGTTTATCATAAAATTGAAAAAGATTTAGAAGATAACTCAGCAGAAAATAATTTAAATCTATGTCAAGACATAGAAGGAGTTGCTGAATATATTGGAAAAATTAGCACCGAACATCAAGTAAAAAATAGTGAACCTTTTGAACAAGGATCATCTAACTTTCTTGGATCTCATTTTATTATTGGCGGCCAAATTCAAGGTCAAGAACCAAATCTAGTTTTAATTTATCCTGAAGGAAACTTTATATACGTTGCTGATGAGCAACCTTATGTACAAATTGGAGAAACAAAATATGGAAAGCCAATTTTAGATAGAATGATATTTAAAACTACTCCTTTAGGAGATTCAGCTAGAGCAGCTTTACTCTCTTTAGATTCTACAATGAGAAGTGATCTCACTGTAGGACCTCCGATTGATTTTGTAGTTTTTAAAAAGAATCAAATAAATTTAGATTTTCAAGACCAGCTAAAACTTGATTCGCCCTTTTTTAAAGAATTATCTGACATCTGGTCAGAACAGTTGGATAAAGCTATTCACTCTTTGCCAAGGTTCGATTGGGAATAAATTAATATAAAATCTTTTTTCTAAAATTCGTTAATGAATTATAAATACTTCTTACTTATTTTTTTTACTATCTCTTCATTTGCTGATGATGTTGCAGTAGGGCATGCTCCTATAGGCGTCATGGCTGATCATTTTCACAAATCAGGTGAAATTATGATTTCGGCAAGATACTCAAATATGCAAATGGCAGGAACCGCTCTTCATGGTCAAAGTATTGATGATCAAACTATCATAACTACACAAGAAAATCCTTTTGCATCAATGTCAGGCGCTCCAGATAATCTAAGTGTTGTGCCTCAAAAAATGGATATGGAAATGTTGATGTTAGGTGGTATGTATGCTCCTTCAGACGATATTACATTGATGGGTATGATTATGTTTATGAAAAATAAAATGGAACTAAATACGTACCGAGGCATGATGGCTAGAGATTTTCTAGGAAATTTTAAAACAAGCAATGAAGATATTTCTAATATATCTGTATCTGCTCTCTACAAACTTCATGAATCAGAAAAATATAGATTACATATGGAAGTGGGACTAGATAAATCTTTGGGTGATGAAGACAAGAAGCATAAAATGCTTACTCCTGCCAACACAAATATGATGATGGTAATGCCATATGCTATGCAACAAGATAATGCTACAAGATTGATTATAGGTTTAACCAATAATCTAGAATATAAAAATTATTTTGTCGGCACTCAGATTAGAATGAAGACTGCCATTGCTGATAAGGATTGGTCTTTTGGAGACAAACTAGAACTATCTTCGTGGATTCAGAAACCCTTATATGATGAGTTATCAATATCTGCTAGAGTTCAATATATCAATCAAAAGAAGATTTCTGGAAGCAGCTCAATTATCCTTGCTCCTGTGCAATCTGCTAACCCTCTTAATTATGGTGGAAAAATCATAAGGATAGGTTTTGGATTGAATGCTTTGTTTGATTTTATTGAAGGGAACCATAAGGATAGGTTTGGTATAGAGATTTTATTCCCTGTAAATGAAAGTAAAAATGGATTACAAATGGAAGAAGACTATGAAGTTCAATTTGGTTATCAAAAAACTTTTTAATTAGGCAATATCAAAATACCATATAATAATTTTAAGTTTTAAGAATCTTCCTGGGGGAATTTAAATGAAAAGAATTACTAATGTACTTTTAATATTTTCGTTATTTATGGGGTTCATTTTTGCTCCAATAACATACGGTCAAGTTTCTTTTGAAGAAGAAGTAAAAGTTACTGCAAGAAAAAGAGAAGAAAACTCTCAGAAGGTTCCAATTATGCTGTCTGCAGTTTCTGGAACTTTTTTAGAAGATAATGCAATGCAAGATTTCACACAAATAGAAGCCACTGCCCCGAGTCTTTTTGTAAGAAGAGATGGACGAAACTCATCAGCTGCAATGATTTCCATTAGAGGTATAGGAAGTTCAGAGTATTCAATAAATATCGAAAACGCCGTTGGAGTCTACTTAGATGGAGCATATGTGCATAGAAATACTGGTCTTCTTTCAGATTTATTTGACGTTAGACAAGTAGAAATCTTAAGAGGTGCTCAAGGGACTCTTTTTGGAAAGAATTCAACTGGTGGCGCCCTTCAAGTCTTTTATAACAAACCTTCATTAGAGGGTTTTGATGGAAAAGTTAGCTTAACTTATGGCTCTAGGGAAAAAGAAGGTAGAAAATTCATGTTGAACTTACCATTAACTGAAAATACAGCAGCTAGATTTGTTGCTGTAAAAAATGATCAAGATGGTTTTGTTAGAAATATTGATACTGGAAATAATTATGGTAACGAGGATACTGCAACTTACCGTGCCTCTATTTATACAAAAATTAATGATAGAACTGACTTAACCATTACCAGTCACAACTACCAAGATCATAGTCGAGGATACTTAGCAGACTGTAATGACTATTCTTATGATACTCAAAATCGTGCTCCGGCAGGAACTATCCCATGGGTCAATAGTATCGCCGGTGTTGCTGATGACCAATTCAACACCTGTAATACATCTTCTCCATTTGCCTCATATGCCGATGAGTCGAGAGGAGTTAATAAAGTAGACGCCGACAGAATGATAATAGAATTAAACTCGGGTACTGATTATGGTTTAGCAACACTAATTTATGCAGACAGCACTGAACATGTTTTACAAAGCACATGGAATATGGGAATTCACAGAGCTGCAACCGCAGAATATGGCGATGTTGGTCCATTAATCTCTGATACTGAAAACAATTCGTTAGAACTTAGACTCACAGGAAATATTGAAAAATTTACTTATACATTTGGATATTTTCAATCTGATGAGACAGGATATTCGCAAACAAATGTTCAACTTTACCCAGAAATAAATACTTTTGCTTTGTATAGTTCATCCGCGACTTCTGCAGGCACAATTTTGGCAGGATCATCAGGATCCATACTTTCTGGTGCCGGGGCTTCTTTAGATGGGACAACTTTTGCTATAACTGCTCCTAGTATCGCCACTTCTGGAGCTGCTGCAACTTCAGGAACAATTGCATTAGCTACTCAACTAGGTATTGAAGCAGGTTCAGGAGCAACTACTTCTGCATATACTGATTTTATGACAGCTGCTGCTGGACAGGCTCCATATGGAGCTGCTTTTGTTGGTAGCAGATATGATGAATATGATGTTGTCAACGAATCACAGGCTGTATTTGCGGAAGTTGTATATGCACTTAGTGAAGAAATAAACTTAACTTTTGGTTTGAGAAATACCAATGATGATAAAACTTTTAATATTAGAAGTTGGTCTAATAAAAATAAAATTCCTTCGTCAGCTGGAACCGGTTTAGCAACAAATTGCTCCGCTGGAATTTATGCAAATGGTGAATGTAGGGTATACCAAAATTTTAGTAATACTTCAGGGCGTTTTATAGCTGATTACTCCTTTGAAAATGGAAATATAATTTTTGCTTCCTATTCAGAAGCTTACACCTCAGGAAATGTAAATAATTCTCCGCCAATAACCATCACAAAACCCCAAGATATAGAGTCCTTTGAAATAGGTCATAAAGGTAGTTATCTCAATGGCTTAATTAAAGTTAATGCATCTGTTTTCAATTCTTCTTACAACAATAGACAGGATTTTTCCTGTCAGATTGATAATGCAGGTGCTCCAATCTGTACTCAGACTAATATTGGTGAAATTGATATTGAAGGCATAGAGTTAGATGCCACGGTGTTTATAAACGAAGCTTTTAATCTTAGAGTTTTTGGCTCAATAATTGAAGGAAAGTACCCTACTCCTAAAACTAGATATGATTTTCTCAATAATAATTCTGTTTATCATATTGATGAAGTAGAGCTTCCTGGAACTCCTGAACAGTTCGGGGTTGTTTTATCCTATAGTCCAAACGAAGTTTTTTCTTCGAATATTACTTGGAAGTATTATGGGGCTGACATTACTGAGGATAATATAACTAGTCCAACCTCTATCCCTCTATTTACTGAATCTAGAAATTTAACTACTCCTTCTTATAGCTTGGTTGATATTAATGTTAAATGGAGTTTTGATAAAAAAACTACAGCTTCTTTGTATGTAAAAAATGCCACTGATAAAACATACGCAAGAAGTAATTTTGATTCCTCTGTTGCTGGATTCTTTTCACATTTTTATCAGCCCCCGAGAGAGGCTGGACTAATTTTCTCTAAATCTTTTTAAGTGGCTGGTTAGATTTTATTTACATAATAGAAATTTCTTTCTATGCTAGACCATGGGTAAAAATTCTCCCTCCATAAAAGGCATTCCTCAGCTAAAGGAAATCGCCTCTATTATTCTGAATTTTGAGTCGACAAAGCATAAAGCTTTCAAAAAAGTAGCTAAAAAAGATTTTTGGAATGAAATTTATATCAATGATAATAGATACGAACTTTTACGTTTAGTCATTTTTGCTTGTTATGTTGAAAAGGGCTTTTTTGTTATGAGCGATTTAACTGGATTAACCAGTCTCAATGTAAGAAGCATAGAAAGAATGCTTAGCAGAGGGAGTCAATTAAAATATTTCAACAAAAAACAAGGTTCTGATAAACGAGTTGTTCAATATTATCCTACCAGTAAATCTTTAGAACTTATGAAAGCTCATGTGGAAGTTTTAGTAAATTTAAAAAATATTTTAGGCGATAAAGATATTATTGATAAAATAGGCATTACCTCTCAAGAAGATTTATATAGAATATTAGATTCTGTAGTTGAAAATTAATTTTGTTAATAATTTTATAAGTACATGACTAGATGTCATACGATTTCCAATCATAATGTGAGAAATTTGATTTAAAATACTTTTTCCCCCAAGGATTTGGGAATTAATCAAAAAGGATTTTTGAGGAAGCTCTGCTAATGCAGAGCTTTTTCATATATGATTTAAGGGTATTAAGGAGAGACTAATGTCTGATGGAAAAGTTTATTGCATAGCTAACGTAAAAATTCATGATCGTGAATTATTTAGGAATTACGAGAGAGGTTTTTTTGGAACCATTAAAGAGCATGGTGGTGAATTTATTACTATGGATGATGATACAGAGCATTTAGAAGGCACACTACCAATTGAAGGAAGAGTCATCATGTGGTCATTTTCAGATGAAGAAAATATGCATAATTGGTATAACTCTGATAATTATCAAGAACTTTCCAGAGCATACAGAAGACCTGCAACTGAATTACTCAACTTAACAGTTATACACAGTATGGCGAAAAGGTAAGGTCATAATTACTGATTGATAAATATCTATGGTGCTAAAAAAAGTAGCTTTAATCGCAAGTCTTATATTTATTGTTGCCTGCTCTAACAACTCCCTTCCTGATTTTTCTAAATACACTCCTGAACAGGAAAATTTATTTGAAGCAATTCAATTTCCTGGTTTTGATACAAATGAAATAAAAATATCTAGGATAAATCAGCAGCTAGCTGTGCTATTCACTGAAGGTCCAGTAGTTGGAGGTAATATTCTAGTTTCTATTGGTGAGGATGGTGTTTTGATAGTAGACGACCAATACCCTCAATATCACGAAAAAATACTAAATGCGATAAATGAACTGGGAGGGGATCATGTAAATTATGTGATCAATACTCATTGGCATTATGATCATTCTGAAGGTAACAGAGCTTTCGGCCCATTAGGTGCAGAAATAATTGCTCATAGAAATTCTAGAGAATTTATGAGTCGGGACAATATTGTTAATTTAGTAATTCTTAAATATCCACAACAAGCTTATGAAGAAGATGCTATCCCAAAAATTACCTTTGATAAGTCTATGAATATTTATCTTAATAATGAAAATATTAAGTTAATGAATTTTGGACCTGCTCACACTACTGGGGATGCTTTTGTTTTTTTTTCTGATGCAAATGTTTTGCATGCTGGCGATATTATTAATTTATCAGGAGATTTTGTTTTTATTGATGCTGATAATGGTGGCTCAATAAATGGCATGATTTACTCAATAGAAAAAGTTTTAGAAATTATTAATGATGAAACTATAATTGTTCCAGGTCATGGGCCGCTTTCTAATAAAAAAGCTGTTGAAAATTATTTAGAAAAACTAATAATTGTTAGAGATCGTATAGCTTCTTTAATTTATAAAGGAGTATCTTTGGATGAGGTTATGGAAATAAATCCAGCAAAAGAATTCGAAGATGTTTTAGGCTCTAATACACTAATTTTAGTTAACAGAGCTTACACTTCTCTAGTAAACTAATTATAAGAATTAAAAGTACTTTTATTTTTTAGACTTTTAGGAGAATTATGCAATTAAATTATTTTAATAAGCCTTATTTTGAAAATGGAGCTATAGAAAAGATATCTGAAGTATTAAAGATAAATGGAATAAAAAATCCTCTAATTTGTACAGATCCTGGTCTCTCTTCCATCGGAATGACTGACAAAATTAGAAATCTTCTCTCTAATGAGCTTTCTCCATCATTTTATGAAGAAACTCCGGCCAATCCAACAGAAAAAGCTGTAAATGAAGCATTAGAATTATATAAAACCAATGATTGTGATGGTGTCGTTGGATTTGGTGGCGGATCAAGTATGGATTTAGCTAAAGCAGTAGCTCTTATGGCAAATCATGAAGGAAATGTCATTGATTATTCAATAAACGAAGGCGGTTATGGAAAAATAACTGAGACAATGCCAATGATAGCAATTCCGACAACTTCTGGAACCGGAAGCGAAGTATCCGTAGGAGCTGTAATTGTGATGAATGATGGAAGAAAATTAATTCTGGCTAGTCCTCATTTAATGCCAAATGCTGCAATTTGTGATCCAGAACTTACAGCTGGTTTGCCGCCAGTGCTTACAGCCGGAGCTGGAATGGATGCTTTAACTCATTGTATAGAAGCCATTTTATCACCGATCAATGATCCGCCTGCTGAAGCCGTAGGCCTAGATGGAGTTGAAAAAATTGTTAAAGAGGAAAGCCTTTTTAGAGCTTGTAGAGATGGACAAGACAAAGAAGCAAGATGGAATATGATGATGGCATCTACAGAAGGTGCCATGGCTTTTTCAAAAGGCCTTGGGGCAGTTCATTCCATGAGTCACGCAACTGGAGCTAATCAAGAATTAAGACTTCATCACGGAACGCTGAATGGTGTCATCCTACCTTCAGTATTGAGATTTAACCACAGTCATGTTGGAAATAAGTATTCTAGGATTGCTCGCGCAATGGGAAAGAATGAGTCAATTGATTTAGCAAATGAAATTGAGAAATTAAATGAAAAGATTGGGTTGCCTAGCGGTCTAGCAGAAATGGGAGTTACTGAGGATATGATTCCTGATTTAGTAGCTCACTCTATAACTGATCCTAGTAATCTGACTACGCCTAGATTACCTACCCAAAAAGAATGGGAAAACCTTTTTCTTGAGGCTATGTGAAAAAGCTCTTCTAGTTATAACTGTTTAAAAATTTATACATAAAATTATGAAAAAAGTTTGTTTAGTAATAGGTTCTGGTGCAGGTGTAGGCGGTAACGTCGCAAAGAAATTTGCAGAAGAAGGATTTCATGTTTATCTATGCCGCAGAACTGACCAAGAAGGTTTGGATAATCTTATTTCGGAAATAAAAGATTTGGGCGGAGAAGCATCTGGATCTTTGTTAAATGTCATTGATGAAAATAGTATTGAAGATATTGTTATTCATGTTGAAAAGAATGTAGGTCCTATAGAAGTAGCTGTTTACAACATTGGTGCTCAAATAGGAAATAGAGATCTAAAAGATACGAGCTATAAAGCGTTTGAAATGGGATGGAAAATGGCAACTTTTGGTTTATTTCGTTTAGCTCAAGTTTTGACTCCACTAATGGAAGATAGGCAATCTGGAACTATCCTAGTAACATCAGCTACTTCAGCGGTTAGAGGAAATAAAGGTCAAATTTCTCATGCTTCTGCTATGGGAGGAAGAAGAATGATTTGTCAGTCTTTAAATGCAGAATTTGCTCCTAAAAATATACATATCGCACATATCATTATAGATGGTGCTGTCGATGCTCCTGATACTTTGGGAAAGATGCTTGGTGCAGAAGCTTTTCAAAAACTTAGAGAGTCTAAGGGTATGGAGCATGATGGTTTGTTAGTTCCAGAAAAAATAGCTGAAACATACCTCCATATTGCTCTTCAACACAGATCAGCTTGGACGCATGAAATAGACTTAAGGGCCTACTCTGATCAAGCTTGGTGGAATACTTAAATTATTCCTTTAAAAACCCTTCAAATCTTTCATAAGCGTTAATAAAATCCTTCTTAAACTCTTGAACAACTGACCCAGCAGATAAACTCTCAGTCATTAATCCTACTCCTTGACCAACCCAATATGTTGCTAGGTCGACTGCTCCATCATGGCCACCCTCTGCTAATTGATTCACTTTAGCTAATGCGGGCTCAGCGACTATAGGTTGAAGAGGCATTGGAAGTGGCTCAGGAGCTTTTTCAGATTCCCATGCGTCTGTCCAAGATGATTTTAATTGTCTAGAGTGTTTTCCTGTTCTGCTTCTTGATCTTACTGTATCGCTAGAACTAGCTTTTAACATTTTTTCTTTAACAATAGGATGAGTTTCTGCTTCTGCTGTTGTTAACCAAACAGATGCAGTCCAAGCTCCAGATGCTCCCATGACCATTGATGCGGCCATTTGCTCTCCAGTTACTATTCCTCCAGCAGCTAATATTGGAACATCTCCATAAGGCTGAATAGCTCTATGAACCTCGGGAACTAAAACCATAGTGGAAACACTTCCGCAATGACCTCCTGCTTCAGTTCCTGATACAACTAGAATATCTACGCCAGCTTTAACTTGAGCTATAGCGTGTTCTTTCGTCCCTAAAAGAGCAGCTACTTTGACTCCATTTTCTTTGCCCATTTTTATCATCCATTCAGGAGGAACTCCTAAAGCATTAGCTATCAATTTTATTGGATGAGAAAAGGCAACATCTAATAAGGCTTTAGCTCCTTCATCGGCAGTATTAGCCGCGAAACCTGAAGAGGATAAATCGCCATCACTTGTTCTCAATTCAGGCGCATCAATATCATGATTTTTTAAAACATCAGTTCTAAAATCTCTATACTCTTGAGGGATCATATCAATTAATTTTTTTGCATTGAATTCTTCTCCCTTCCCTAACATTTTATTTGGTATCAGAACGTCTACTCCATATGGCATTCCATCTATTCTTTCATCTATCCATTTAAGCTCTTGTTCTAAAATTTCTGGAGTCATCCCAACCGCACCTAGAACTCCAACTCCTCCAGCTTTTGATACTGCTACAACTACATCTTTGCAATGACTGAACGCTACGAGAGGGAACTCTGCCCCAAGCATTTCACAAATTGGTGATTTCATTATTTACTCCCTTTTCATTGTTTTACGTATTGCATAATATCCTTTAAATAAAATCTTAAATCAATATATACTTTTAACATGTCTCCAAAAATTACTATTCCATCTTCAATAATATCAGTTCTTATTGGTGCTCTTGTTGCCTTCGGCATTAATCAAGGAAGTGTTGCTATCTCAGGATTATCTCTTATATATGTCTGTTTTTTTATGATCTTTACCATTCAGTGGTTAATTTTTATACCCTCCTATGTTTACCAAACAGAACATTATTTTGATCTAACAGGATCGCTAACTTATTTATCGGTTTCTTTATTTGCTATTTTATTCACGATAGATGTTTCTTTAAGAGATATTTTATTAACCGTTTTAATATGGATTTGGGCTTCTCGATTGGGTTCTTTTTTGTTCTTTAGGATTAAAAGAGATGGTAAAGATGGAAGGTTCGATATAATGAAAACAAATTTTTGGTGGTTCTTAATGACTTGGACTATTCAAGGTTTATGGGTTTTTCTCACAATGGCTATGGCTTTAGCTGCTATTACATCAGAGAATAAAGCTGCTATAGATATTTTGGCAATAATAGGATCTCTAGTATGGTTACTTGGTTTTTCTATTGAAGTAATTTCTGATCAACAAAAAACGAATTTTAAATCTGATTCAACAAATAAAGATCTATTCATAACCAAGGGCCTATGGTCTTGGTCACGTCATCCAAATTACTTTGGAGAAATAACATTGTGGATAGGTATAGCTGTTATTGCAGCCCCTGTTTTAAGCGGATGGCAATTGGTTGCTTATATATCTCCTATTTTTATTATATTTTTACTCACTAAAGTTAGTGGAATAAATTTATTGGAGGCAAGAGGAATGAAAAAATGGTCGAATAATTCTGAATATATGGATTACATAGAGAAAACTTCTATTTTGATTCCTTTCCCGCCTAAAAAATAAAGTTTTAACTTAGCCTAGCTTTTTTTACTCTTCAAATTTATAACTTTTAGATTTTTTAAAAGCCTCTCTTTCAAATAATTTATCAGTCCATCTCTTAATATTAGGTTTAAAAGCCTGCTGAATTCCTAAGGAATCCGCAAGATTTATTGCATAACTCACACAAATATCTGCAATAGTAAATCTATCTGAACAAAGGTATTCTTTATCTTCTAGTGAAGATTCTAAAAGCTTTAATCTTGAAACAAACCATCTGCTATAACCTTCTACTGCAGCATCTGCAACACCTGGCTCTTGAAGTTTGTATCTCAAGACTACAGTTTGAGGGAAAGTTAAGGTGGCATCTGAATGATAAAGCCAATTTAGATAGGCTGGATAGTCTGGCTCATCAGGTGTAACTCTTAAATCTGTTGGTCCGTATTTTTCTACTAAATATTGAGACATAGCTACCGACTCAGTCATTTTAACTTGATCGTCTACTAGATAAGGTATGGTTCCTAACATATTTACATCAAGATACTCTTTCATGAATACTCTAGGGGGAAAGGGCATCATATTTAACTCATAATCTAGTCCCATTTCTTCTGCTGTCCAGATTGGTCTCATAGCTCTTGAATTTTCTGTACCCCATATTTTTATCATGATTTATCCTCTTGTATTTAAAAGTTATACTTAACTAATGTATTAATAATAATAACAAAAAGAGGAAAAAAATGATTGGAGCAATAGCAAAATTAAAGATAAAAGATGGCGATAAGGATAATTTTATAGAAGCAATGAATAAGCTCGTTCGTGCTGTATCAGACAATGAGCCTGACTGTTTTTATTACGAAATGCACGAGACTGAAGATCCGTTGGTAATAATGATGATAGAGCTTTATAAAACAGAAGAAGCGCATGCAAACCATGTTCAAACTGATCATTTTAAAGCATTAGGAATGGCGCTTGCACCATTCTTAGACGGTGCGCCAGAAATTACAGTTCACAAAAGCGTAAACTGAAAAAAACATACTTAAAAGAAGCTAATAGCGGGCATATTCTTCTGGATCAATTCCAGCTATCTCTTGTAGAGAAATTAGAAGAAAGAACTAAAATCTTAAACACTTCTTCGTTTCTTTTTCATTTTCTTAGAAAAAGTAACAGGGCTCGAAGTTTATATATTCATGGTGAGGTAGGTAGAGGAAAAACTTTCGTTATGGATATGTTTTTTGATCACTTAAAAACTGATCGAAAAATCAGGCTTCACTTTCATAGATTTATGAATAATCTTCATGCTGATTTACACACTCTTAAAGGAGAGAAAGATCCCATCAAGAAAATTGTTAAAAAGCTTTCAAAAAATTATTCTGTACTTTGTTTTGATGAGTTTTTTGTAGAGGATATTGGAGATGCAATGCTTTTAGGGCGCTTCATGACAGAGCTTTTTAATTCTGGAGTATGTTTAGTTACTACATCAAATATAGAGCCTAAAAATTTGTATGCAAACGGACTTCAAAGAAAATTATTTTTACCCGCCATTAAATCTATTGAAGATAATTGCGAGATTTTTTTTCTAGACTCAGAAAATGATTATAGGTTGAGAGCTTTAGAACAAACAGAACTGTTCTTTACTCCTCTTGGAATTACTTCTGAAAATAGTATGTCTAAATCTTATGATGCTTTATCAAAAGCAAAAGAACATAATAAAAAATCTATCAAAATCTTAGATAGAAAAATTATTATTAACAAAAGTTCAGAAGGAACAATCTGGTTTAATTTTGATGAAATATGTTCTTCTCCTAGAAGTTCTGCAGACTATATTGAAATTGCAAAAGAATTTCATAATGTTCTTATTTCTGACGTTCCAATAATTGAATCAGATGATGAAGCCAGAAGATTTATAAGCTTAATAGATGAGTGCTATGACCGTAAAGTTAAAATAATAATGTCCGCAGAAACTGATTTTACTGCTCTTTATACAAGATCTAAACTAATTGAAAAATATAAAAGAACCATTAGCAGATTGATTGAAATGCAATCAAAAGATTATTTAAGTGAGCCTCATAAGACTTGAATTTTTATTAAGTGGTCCCAAATATAATAGTGTAATATGAGAATATAAATGAATGAAATTATTGAGACAAATTTTGCTATTGGGCAAGTAGTTAAACATAAATTTTTAGATTTTAGAGGTGTTATCTTTGACGTAGACCCAGAATTCAATAACACTGAAGAATGGTATCAAAGCATACCTCCTCAGATGAGACCTAAAAAAGATCAGCCTTTCTACCACGTTTTTGCTGAAAACGATGACGTTTTTTATACAGCATATGTTTCTCAGCAAAACCTATTAGCCGATAGCTCTAATCTACCGGTTTCTCATCCAGATGTAATGGACAATTTTGGTCCTTATAAAAATAATTCTTACGAAATACTTCAGGGCGCTAGAAACTAAAAATTAGGCCCTTTCCAGCCGTTTTTGAAAAGTCTTATTTTATGACTATTTTTTAGAGCTAAAGGTTTAGTTTCTTCTTTTTGACTTTCCGATGAGAACGATTCAGCTTCCTCAAGCAATCTCTTTGCTTCCTTTTGTTTAATTGCTAATTCCCCTCCTCCTGCAGATAAGAAACCGCTGAAAGCTATGGCTATAAGAAAAATTGAAATATTTTTTATCATTTTGTCCTCTCTGATGTTTCCTTTTTATAAATAACGTAAGCAATTTTACTTTAAGAAACAGTATATTACTTAGCTTAATAAAACCGCAATGACGAAAATCTCCATTGCTTTCTTTAAATCAGAATCTTTAACTTGAGTTGGAGATAATCTTAAGTTTTGATTTTTTGGATCTTTGCCATATGGGAAAGTTGCACCTACAGGAGTTAGTTTAAGGCCTGCATCTGCACATAACCGATAAATTCTAGAAGCTTTGCCTGGTTTTGAATTAAAGGATACAAAATACCCTCCTGTAGGATGACTCCATTCTGCCAATCCTTCTGGTAGTTTTGATAAATGAGATTCAACAATATCAAATTTAGGCTTTATTAATTCTCCTAATTTTTCCATGTGATTTTTCAACATATCAGAATTTTTAAAGAACTTTACATGCCTAGCTTGATTTACTTTATCTGAACCGACCATCGTCTTACTAAAGAAAGATAAAAAGTTTTTTAAAGTTTTTTCAGAAGCTCCCATAAAAGCAAGTCCAGACCCAGCAAAAGTAATTTTGCTAGTGCTTGAAAATAGAGAAATGTTATTTGTAGTTTTGAAGTCCTCACAAAATTTATAAATGTTCACTAATTTTTTTGATTTTGAAAAATCATGAACTGCATATGCATTATCATAAAAAATCATAAAATCTTTGGCTCCTAATTTAGGCAGCCTTGCTAATCTTTTTAAAACATCTCGAGAATAAGTTTCTCCAGTTGGATTTGAATTTTTTGGTACACAGATAATTCCTCTTACGGATTTATCTTTCTTAACAATAGACTCAACTAAGTCCATGTCAGGGCCATTCCCTGTTAAAGGGATGTTAATCATATTTAATCCCAACTCCTCGCAAAGAGAAAAGTGTCTGTCATATCCAGGAACAGGACACAAAATTGATATTTTTTTTCTTTCTTTCCATGACAAGTCTCCATTTCCTCTAAAAAAAAGGGTCTGCATCATTGCTGCGGTTAAATTTAAGCTGCTCGTTCCATTTACTATGATATTTGAAGATTTAACTCCTAACAAAGAAGCACCTAATTTTTTAGCATCTGGCAATCCATCGATTTCTCCATAATTTCTAATATCAACTCCATTTAACTTAAAACTATTAGGGCTTAAATTATTTAACAATGCATTTGAGAGGCTCAATTGTTTTTCTGATGGCTTCCCTCTCGTTAAATCTAATTTTAAATTTAATTTTTTTAATGCATTATATTTTTTTTGTAATGCTAATTTTTTATCTTTCATTTATTTAATTATCTATTTACTATTTCTAACGAATTAGCTTCTGCATAAATTTTTAACTTTTTATCTGGTGAAATAATAATACTATTTTTACATGCTTTTACGAGAGGCAAATCATTAATGGAATCAGTATAAAAGAATGCGTCTTCCAAAATATAACTTTTATCTTCACACCATTTAGATACAGCTTTTAATTTGCCTTCAGCAAAGGTCGGAGTGCCTCCTAAATTACCAGTAACTATTCCCTCGTTAAGCTCTATTGGTGATCCTAAGAAATTCGATACTGAAAAAAGTTCTGAAAATCCTTCAACTATGAAATCTAATGATCCAGATGCAATAATAATTTTATCTCCATCATGCCTCTCTAAAAGCTCATAAGTTAACTTATCTATCAATTGATCCTTATATTCAAATATAAACTCTCTTACCAACTCTTTTACTTCATTGATGTGTTTATTCACTAGAGGATTAATAAGAAATTTACAGTAAGCTTCAAAATCAAGATTTCCGCTTCTGTAATCTTTTTCAAATTTAGAGATTTTTTTTATGTAAAGATCCTCTGCGATTAAACCTTTTTTTACATTAAATTTTGCCCATTTAAATTCACTGTCTCCGCAGAGCAAAGTATCATCCAAATCATAAATCGCCAATTTCATACAAAGAATCTCAATTCAGTTAAAGCTTGACGATAAGCTTCTTTTTTAAAATCAATTATCCTGTCTAAAGATCGCCAGTATGAAACCCATTCAAATTCTTCAAATTCTGGAATCATCTCATTATTTAAATTTATTTTTAAATCATCTTTTATAGTTTTAAGAAGAAACCATTTTTGATCCTGACCTTTAAATTTTCCTCCTAAGACTTTTGATCTTAAAGTGATGGGTATGTCATAAGTAATCGTTTTTTTTGACTCCCCTATAATATTGACATCTTCTTTTGATAATCCGACTTCTTCGTGCAACTCTCTATACATGGCTTCTTGAATGTTTTCGTTTGAATCAATTCCTCCCTGAGGAAATTGCCAAGTTTGAGTATTTCTTCTTCGGCAAATTAAAACCTTATTATCATTATTGATAACTATCATAGCCACATTTGGTCTATATCCTTCTCTAACTTTTATATTCATTAAATTTTAAACTCAAAATTACTGGAAGATCCAAATTTTCCATTCTTTTCATATAATTGCTCAGAAATAGAAACTTTATTTTTATAATTTATTGTCATAACGGTGGTGGATCTAGTTCCATACACCTCAGATTTGATAAATCTGGCAGAAATTTCATTGCCATGTCTGGATTTTAGGTTCTCTCTTTCAAATTCATAACGCTCAGAAGGTTCTTGCATCAATTTCAAAAGATCTGAATTTTTAAAATTTGATTTTAAAATATTTTTAAACTCTTTTTTTGCTAAGTCTATTTTTGCTGATTTTTTTCCAATTGGCTTATTTCCTAAAACAAAAAAATTATCTTTTTCCAAAACTTCTCTTCCTTTAGAAGAAAAAAGGGAAACTTTATCCTGGTCGTAAAGACATAAATTAAAGCCTAAATAATTATCCTCATCAATACTATTTAAATAGTCCTCTGAGGTTTTTCCGGTGCTAAAAAAATCCTTGACCAAATCACCTCTAGAAAGATAACTTTTATCTAGATAATTTTTAGAATAAAATTCTCTAACATTAGTTACAGCTGCAAATTTTCCTTTTTTTGATATAGCCATCCAGGTTCCTCCTTGTTCAAGATCCTTTCCTGCTAAAAGTCCATCTATATTCGTCCACCAATGGATAGGTAATGTGGGTCGAGAATAAAATTCATCTCGATTAGATGCCATAACAAACTTAAATTCATTTGATGGCTTTTGAGCAAGCAAAATTAAACACATAATTGGAAAAACATAAGTTTATCAGAGCTTATAGATAAGCGATAATGAGATATCGATGATTGAACTAATTTTTCCTTTAATAATTCTTGGTATTTTTTCTGGCCTTCTTTCAGGATTTTTTGGAATAGGAAGTGGAATAATTTTAGTTCCAGCTTATATTTTTCTTTTTGAATATTTAGGATTCCCACCTGAATTAATTCCTTATATGGCAACAGGATCTTCTGGAGCAACAATGGTATTTGCGATTTCATCAGGTGCGTATGTTCATAATAAAAATAATAATGTTGAATTAGACATAATAAAATTTATGATTCCCGGGATAATTATTGGAACAGTTCTTGGAAGATTTGCCTCCTTAGAAATTGGATTTGAAGCTGTAAATTTATTAATATCAATTTTTTTAATCGCCGTAGCATTTCAACTTGCTTTAAATTTTGAGCCTAAGGAAGTAATTAAAAATTCTTCATCATTAGAGAAAACTATAGGATCTTCATCTATAGGTTTCTTAGCCTCTATAGTTGGGATTGGTGGAGGAATTATTATGGTCCCTTACTTTAAATACAGAGGATCGTCTATGCACAAAGCTATTGGTAATTCTTCTACTCTTGGCTGGTTTATAGCTTTGTCTATAACAATTTCAGCATATTTTGTTTATCCTGAAACAGATCAAAAAATACCATATGCATTCGGCTCCCTCTATGTTCCGGCTATTTTAATAGTTGGCTTGACGAGTATTTATTTTGCAAGAATTGGGGCTAACCTATCTTCTAAATCAGAAGATAAAACTCTTAGATATGGTTTTGCTATTTTAGTAATTTTAGGAGCTTTAAGAATATTTTTTAAAAATTATTTATGAATATTGCAATAAATCCAATTGCCTTCTATGTACCTTTCCCCTTTTTAGGTTGGTGGCCAGTATATTGGTATGGCATTTCTTGGCTTATAGGAATACTTGGGATTCACTGGTATGCAAAAAAAATAGTTTCGAATAATTCGCCTTTTTCGAAAGACGATATAGAAGATTTCCTTTTTTATGGAGTTTTGGGAGCTATAATTGGGGGACGCCTAGGATATATGTTCTTTTATGGAATAGATCAGGTTTTATATAACCCTTTAAGTATTTTTAAAGTTTGGGAAGGAGGTCTTTCCTTTCATGGTGGACTTATAGGAGTTCTAGTTTCATTTTTATTATTCAGCAGAAAATTAAAAATAAATTTCTTTCAACTATCAGATCACATAGCTTTAGCTTTTCCCATAGGTTTAGGAAGCGTTCGCATAGGTAATTTTTTAGGCGGAGAGTTGCTTGGAAGACCGACAGATCTTCCATGGGGAATGACTTTTTGGAGCGATCCTCTCCAATTATCAAGACACCCCTCTCAACTTTATCAAGCATTTTTTGAAGGTTTTTTGCTTTTTATAATTTTATTTTGGCTTTCTAAAAAACCTCGACCAAGGATGTTTATATCTGGAACATTTTTATCAGTTTATGGATTATTTAGAATAATTACAGAAATTTTTAGAATGCCAGATGCACATATAGGTTTCGATTTTTTAGATATAATTACAAGAGGTCAGCTACTTTCCATCCCGATGGTTTTAATTGGCTTATTATTATTAATCTTAAGTAGAAGAAATAAAAATGAAACAATATCTTGATCTAATGCAGAAGGTTTTAAACGAAGGTCAGGAAAAATCTGATAGAACGGGCACTGGTACTCTCAGCATCTTTGGACATCAAATGGAATTTAATCTTTCTGATGGTTTTCCATTGGTTACAACTAAAAAAGTCCATTTGAAATCAATAATCCATGAGCTGATTTGGTTTCTTCAAGGCTCAACTAATATTTCTTATTTAAAAGAAAATGGCGTATCTATTTGGGACGAATGGGCAGATGAAAATGGTGATCTAGGACCTGTTTATGGAGCTCAATGGCGTTCTTGGCCAGATGGAAATAAAGGATCTATTGATCAAATACAAAATTTAATTAATGGTATTAATAATAATCCAGATTCAAGAAGACATATTGTGAGCGCATGGAATCCTGCGCTAGTTGATGATATGGCTCTGCCCCCTTGTCATTCTCTTTTTCAATTTTATGTAGCAAATGGAGAGCTTTCTTGCCAGTTATACCAAAGAAGTGCAGACATCTTTTTAGGAGTCCCTTTTAATATAGCTTCTTATGCTCTACTGAATCATATGATTGCTCAAGTATGCAATTTAAAAGTAGGAAAATTTGTACATACCTTAGGAGATGCTCATCTATATTTAAATCATCTAGATCAAGCCAAGTTGCAATTATCTAGAAAAACAATGAATCTTCCTCAACTAAAATTAAATCAAGAAGTTTGCAGCATATTTGATTTTAAATATGAAGATATTGAAATTTTAAATTATGAGTCTCACCCAGGTATTTCAGCTCCAATTGCAGTTTAATGAACATCGCATTAATAGCCGCAATAGCTAAAAATAAAATTATTGGTATCAATAATTCTTTGCCATGGGATATTCCTGAAGATTTAAAAAGATTTAGAAAAATTACTACTGGTCATCCTGTTTTGATGGGTAGAAAAACTTTTGAATCCATTGGAAGGCCTCTACCAAAACGAACAAATATAATCTTAACTAGTGATATTAAATATTCACATGAAGGAGTTCTTGTTGTTAATGATTTTAATACAGCAAAAAACTTAATAAATAAGTTAGGAGAAAAGGTATTTATTATCGGCGGTTCTTCAGTTTATGAATTATTTCAATCTGAAGCGAATGAGCTAATAATCACTCATATTGACAAAGATTACCAAGGAGATTCTTATTTTCCTGATTTTGATTGGAGCAGATGGACAATTAAAGAAGAGGAGAGTTTTTTTGATGAGAAAAGTAAGGCTAATTGCAGATTAACAATTTATAAATTAAAGAATTAACTACTCTCTAAATCTTTTCTTCTTAGCTCAAGAGTTTTGACTCTTTTTGCTTCTTTTTCAGTATAAGTTAGCCACGTGAGGGCTTGAGATCTTAATTTATCTTGTCTTTTTTCTAATAATTTTTTATCTTTAATTTTTAAATCAGCAAGCCTATCTAAAGCAGTTCTAAAAAATTTAGTTGCATCTTCAAAATTTTGCATTTCATATGAAACTTGTCCTAATAAGATGTTCACAGTGACTGGATCTTTTAATTTTCCTTTTTTTAGACCTAGTTTTAAAGTATCCATGGCCAGATTATATCTATCCGTAGCTAAATAGATTTGCCCCAAGAATACATATAATTCACCTTCATCAGATTTTTCTGCTGCCTTTTCGTATATAGTCTCAGCAGTCTCTAATTCTTGAGCTAGGTGCCATCCTTGCGCCAACATTTTTAGATGTTTTTCATTATCTTTAACAAATTCACCATTAATTCCATATTCCATGACTTTGGCTGCTTTATAAGGAGCATCAGCTCTCATTAATAATTGATAAAGAGCAACATACTCATTTTCTTTATCTAATAATTTTTGATCAAATGCAGCCTCTAAAGAAGTTAACTGATTGTCTTCTTGCTTTAGTTCTCCATAAATACCTGAGAGTTGAGTCCAATATTTCTTTTTTGGATGAAATTGAACTAGCTCTTCATACAACGAAAGCATTTTTTCTGTTTGTTGTTTTTCATTGTAAAGAGCAAGCAAAAGGTTATATGTTGATTCTCTGGGTTTAGATTTATTTGCTTTTGCAACACACAATCCTGTTTGAGCATTTTTAAGAGCCTGTTTTTTATCCTTTAATTGCCAGTATGAAGCAGCCATAATATCGAAACCCGTTGAGCTTGGATTAGCTTCCTTAGAGAGCCATTCTTTCATTTTACTAATAGATTCTTTATATTTTTCTTCAGAATATGCGATCTGGGCAAGGCTAAAAATAACATTAGATTTTAATCTTGGGTCTGCTTCCTCTATTTTTAAAAAATCATTATAAGCAGTCTTAGCTTTCCTTAGGTTTTCTTGACTAAAATAAACATAAGCATAGTAATAGTACATTTGAGCTTTATCTCTTTGTTTAAGCCCACCATCAGATTTCATGCGATCAAGAATTTCTAATGCTCTTGGCAGATCATCTTCTTCAAGAACTGGATAAAGTGTTTTAAGATATTTTTGAGCTACTCCACTTGGAAGTTTAGCTACTCTTCTACCAGATTGTTTTTTTATATCGTAATCCTTAAGACATTTAGAGAGAGTAAATCCAGGAAAATTAAATTCCTCTTTTTTTTCTTCCTGAGCATTTACAGCTAAATTAAAACTTAACAGTAAAGCTAAAACAAATATATAAACTAATCTCATCACATCATACCCCTACAATTCTCTGGAATATATCCAGGTCCTTTGCCTTCACCCTCCAAAACAAAAGTAATTCTTTGTCTTACACCTTCAACTGCGACAGGAACTCCATCTCGTATTAAAGGCTTGTATTTATATCTTAACGCAGCTCTTGTCGCAGCTCTATCAAAAAGTCCTTTAGGAATTGCATTTATAACAGTTGGTTCGCTTACAGCTCCTGCAGGAGTAACTGTATATTCTAAAAGAACACATCCTTCAATTCCTCTTTCTGCTGCCCTTCTAGGATACTGAGGGGGTACTTGAAATATTGGAACATAAGAACCATCAGCGAAAACTCCTTGTCTTTTAGCTTTAAATTTAAAGTTTAAATTAAGAGAGTCATCTAAAACATCATCAACCTGTTCAATATCTACTTCAGGAGGGACCTGATCTGGCTCTGGTTCAGCCTCATCTGGTCTTTCAACAGAATCTATGAGCTCTGGATCCCTTTCTGGCATGACTATGTCTACTATTTTTCTAGTTTTTACATCATCTAATTCAACTTCACCAGTTGCTATTAGAAAAGCCATTAATAACAGTGAAAATAAGGCTACTACTGTTGCTGCTGCAGCTGCAATTCCATATTTTTGATATACATTTGAATCTTCTACTGAGCCTAAGACCATTCCATCTATATCGATAGAAAGATATTTCTTTAATAGATTTTTAAATTTCTCAACCATTAAAAATTAGGCTCTGATGCGATTGAAATATCAATAACGCCAGCTTCTCTAACTTCATCCATTACGCCAATGATTTTTTCAGCTGTTGCTTTTTTATCAGCTTGTAAGACAACAGATCCTTGAGGATTCTCTGCTATAAGTCTTATGACATTAGCTTTCACCTGGCGAACATCTATTCTTCTTCCATCCATATAAACTTCACCTGCCGGACCAATTGCAATTAAAATTGCAGCATTTTCTGTTATTTCAGCAGTTTCTGAATCTGGTCTTGTAATTTCAAGGCCAGGATCTTTGATGAAGTTTGCTGTCACGATAAAGAATATTAAAAGAATAAATACGACATCCAGCATTGGAGTTATATTTGGTTCATCTGCTTCTTCTACTGCCTGGCTTATTAAAGATCTTCTCATTTCTCTTTACTCGTATGTTAAATGTTCTGATAATAAATCTGATTTCTTTTGAGCATTTTGCTCTAACCATCTTGCAGCAATACTCGCTGGAATTGCCGCCATTAATCCTGCCATTGCAGGAATAGTTGATCTAGCAACTCCACCAGCCATTGCTTTAGCATCTCCTCCTCCAGTTACAGCAAGTATATGAAAAACTTCAATCATTCCTACAATTGTTCCTAGAAGTCCAAATAAAGGAGCAATTGCAACACAGACTCTTATTAATTCTAAGTTACTTCGTATTTGAAGATTTGCTTTTGAAACAAGCATGGATCTAACCATGTGACCTTTCCACGATTTATGTTCGGGAACTTTAGACCATTTATCTATAGTATCTTTCTCTACTGCTGGATGAACGAATGTGAAATACCAGATCCTTTCAAAAATAAAAAACCACATTAAAACTACTAAGAGGCTTATTAATAAAACCACTCCTCCTCCCTTTTCAAGAAAGGAGAACAAAGTATCTTGTAAGCTAAAAAACCAGCTCATTTTTAGATACTGCTACCTGAATGAGTTTCTTCTGATCTGACTGCAACCATACCTGTGCTTTGTTCTTCTAAAATAGCCAATATTCCTTTGGAATAATTTGATAATGCCGCTGCCATAAACGTAGTAGGAATAGCACACATTAGTCCAAGCATTGTTGTTACTAAGGCCTCGGAAATTCCTCCAGCCATAGTTTTAGGATCTCCAGTACCAAATAATGTAATTGCCTGGAAGGTATTTATCATTCCAATAATTGTTCCAAATAAACCAAGAAGAGGTGAGATAACAGAAATTAACCTAACTACCCATATGTACTGATCTATTTCAGCTCTTTCTATAAGAATCTGTTCTGATAATTTAAGCTCTAAAGTTTCAGTATCTGTTTTGTTTTGATCCGCAACAGCAAATATTCTTGATAAGGGATTATCACCAGCTACTTCTCCAGCCGCTTGTTTTTTAACATTCCCATTTATTGTAAATAATGCATAGAAACGCCATCCAAAAACACCGATAGCTATTAGAAATAATACAATTATTGTATAACCAGTTATTCTTCCATATTGAATTTGCTCAAAGAAAGAAGGTAAAGAAATTAAATTAACCAATAAAGCTCCGCCTTGTGGACCTGTTGGATCTAGTGCGAATTGGACAAAACCGGAATCCTCATCAAAAACATCATATGTACCATCTAGATATCTTCCAGGTTGTTTAGGCAAAGTTTCATAAGCTCCCCGTTTAGAAAGATACGTAAGATATTGTCCTTCAGCAACTGCATTAAAGTTACCGACCCTAACAACATCTTGCTCTGATGATTCGCCATCATTATCTATAACGGTGGCCGAAAATCTTTGAACATTTCCCGATGCAACAAGCTCTCTTGAAAGTTCGTACCAAAGTTGCTCAATTTCCTCAATTGTTGCAACACTGACACCCTCTCCCATTTTTTTAGCTAGTTCGCCTAAAAACTCCTCTCTTTCTTTACCAAACTGACCTGACGTTATGGCTGTTTTAAAATAGTCTTCTGTATCAGAAGCAACTCCTTGAAGATGCCCAAATGTTTCATAAAGAGAGCCAAGTCTTGTTTTCAATTGTTCTTCTAGAAGAGTTAATTTTGCATCGTTTGCTTCAAATCTTGTTTCAAGATTTGTAGCTATGGCCTCTAACTTAGCTCTTTCTGCTTTTGCATTAGCTAATAAGGTTTGTTGTCTATTTTTTTCTTTAGAGAATCTGTTCTCTCTTTTAGTAGCCTCTTCAGATTCAGCAAATTTTCCAGCTTTAACCAAATCAAGAAGCTCTTCTAAATTCAAGGCTTCTGATTGAGGCTTATCTTCTTGTGCAAGTGAGAAGAAAGATCCAAAAGCAATAGAAATGATTAAAAAGATTTTAAATATATTTTTCATTGAACTATCTCCGCTGCAGGAACTGGCAGTTCAAGCATATCTACCGTCTTAAGTTTTTTAGCCATGCTTATTCCATCTCGCACAACACCCCTATATCTTCCTGGAAGATTTTCCCAAGATTTTGTTTCTTTGTTCCAAATACCTGTTCTATCTAAATCAGAGGTTTGATAAGCAAGGACAAGTCTTCCAACTCTAAGGATGTTTACGTCTCTTTCTTGATCTCCAATTAGAATAGTGTCTTTATAAGTGTCTATTTTTCTTCCATATTCAGCTTCAATATCAAAGCCTTCAAGTACCTGCCTAAGTTTTTCTGCAGGAGAAACTGTTGGATTATCCAAAGCATCTTGAATGAATTTAAGTCTTTCTGTTCTTTCTCCAGAGCTAAAAGGAAGATCTAATGCAACGAACTGCTCTAGTCCAGCATGCATTCTTCTTGCTAGAGGCGGTATTTGTCTTTGAAGAACTGATGCGTATTTCATAGTTTTTTCTATTTCTTTCATGCGCTCAACTTGCCTTTTGATTTGCTTTCTTTTTTGAGCGTTATAAACCTTTAAACCCTCGATCTGTTTACTAACGCTTTTATATTCAGTTGAGGCTTTATCAGTTTTAATTTGAGTTGAATCAATTTTTGCTTGTGAAACAGCTGCTGCTTGTGTTCTGCCTTTATTTTCATCCATTACAGAGTCCAATTGACTCGAAACGTTAATTGATAAAATCAAAAATGAAGTTATTAATAAAGTTTTATTAAAATATCTTTTCATGAAATTTCTTGCTCCTAAAATAATCTTTATAGTACTTTTTAAAATGGAAAAAATAAAAAATTTTGTCTTCTCTTATGTAAACTACACATTAAGCATGGTACTTTAAAATTTTGATTCTAATTATGCAACATTAAGTCGTTTTTTTATTAACCACAATATGTCTCATATAGCAAAGCTTACATTTAATAAGGAGTAATACAATATGGCACAAATCAGCACAAACGAATTTAGATCTGGTTTAAAAGTAATTATAGAAAATGAGCTTTGCGAAATAATAGAAAACGACTTTCATAAGCCCGGTAAAGGCCAAGCAGTAATGCGTGTTAAATATAAAAATTTAATTTCTGGCAGAGTTTTAGATAAAACTTTTAAAACCGGAGAGTCTGTTGAAAAAGCTGATATTTCTAATTCTAATATGCAATATTTATATAAAGAAGGTAAAAGTGCTATTTTTATGGATTTAAAAACTTATGAACAAATTAATTTTGATTTAGAAATAATGGGATCAAAAAGTTTATGGGTAAAAGAGGGAGAGACTTACGAAATAGCTTTGTGGGAAAATACACTAGTTTCTGTAGAAATAGATACTTTTGCTGAGATAGAGATTGTAGAAACTGAGCCTGGCTTCAAAGGAGATACTACAACCAACACTTTAAAATCGGCTAAGTTAGCTAATGATTTAGAAGTTAAGGTTCCTTTGTTCATTAATCAAGGTGATGTAGTAAAAATAGATACTAGAACCAATGAATACCAAAGCCGAGTTAAATAAGTGAAAGAAGACATTCAGAAACTGTTAGATGGAATAGTCTTAGGTTTGACTGATAAAAAGCGCTCTGCCGAAATCCTTAGAACTAAATCAGAACTTCACGGAGATTGGACCTCTAATATAGCTATGGTTCTATCCAAGGAACTCAATAAAAATCCACAAGAATTAGCCAAAGAAATAATTTCTCAAATAAAAAAAATTGAATGGCTAGAAAAAGTTGAAATTGCAGGTCCTGGTTTTATAAATTTTTTTCTAACAAGGGATGCTTCACTAAAATATTTAAAAAAACTAATTCAGGAAGATACTTCTTATTTTCCTATCAATGAAAAGGAGCCTATAAATATTCTTGTCGAATATGTTTCTTGTAATCCAACTGGTCCTATACATGTTGGTCATGGAAGAGGTGCTGCTTTTGGCTCTGCTCTTTCAAATCTATTAATTAGAGCAGGAAATAAAGTTACTCAAGAATATTATGTAAATGATAGAGGGCTTCAATCAGAAACTTTAGGTTTAAGTGTTTTTTTAAGATACCAAATGCTTTTTGAAATTGATGTACATTTTCCTGATGATTGCTATCAAGGAGATTACGTCAAGGAAACTGCAGCAAAAGCAAAAAAATTATTTAAAGAGAATTTTGTTTTAACTAACCCTGATGACTTTAATAAAATTAAAAACTTTAATGAAATGAATGCATTTGTTAAAAATAATTTTAAAGACTTCGACCTTTTAATAAATTTTTCCATCGAGGAAGAAATAAAAAAAATTAAAGAAGATCTAAAAAAATTTAGAGTTAATCATAACGTTTGGTTTAATGAATCAACTCTTTATAACCAATCTGATAGCAAGGAAAATGATTTTGAAATTACTAGAAAAAATCTTGAAGCAAAGAATAATTTATTTGAAAAAGAAGGTGCAACTTGGTTTCGTTCTTCAAAGCATGGTGATGAAAAAGATAGAGTTTTTATTAGAGAAAATAGTGAGCCCACCTATTTTGCATCAGATATCGCATATCATAATTTGAAATATCAAAGAAATTTTGATTTATTAATTAATGTTTGGGGAGCAGATCATCATGGATATTTACCAAGAATTGAGGGGGCCATTAAAGCTCTTAAATTAGACACAAACATACTCAAAACTATTTTTATTCAATTTGTTTCGCTTTTGAGAAAAGGAAAACTTGTTTCAATGTCTACTAGAGCAGGAGAATTTATTACTTTAAGTAGTCTTATTGATGAAGTTGGTATCGATGCAGCAAGATTTTTTTTCTTAGCTAGAAAAGGAGACCAATCTTTAGATTTTGATATAGATGTAGCTACTGCTGAAAATAAAAATAATCCTGTTTATTATATTCAATATGCCTATGCCAGAATCTGTAGCTTGGAAAAAGAATTAGTAAAGAGAGGAATGAGCTTTGATATCGAAGAAGGAATAGAAAATCTATCAAAGTTGAATGGCTCACAAGAATCTGAAATTATTTCTTTTATTGAATCGTATCAGGATGTATTAGAACAATCTTATAGAGATCTCGAAATTCATCCTATTTGTTTTTATTTAAGAGATTTAGCCTCAAAATTCCATACTTATTATAATTCTGAAGTAATTATCGATGATGATTCCAAAACTAGAAATGCTAAATATGTCTTGCTCCTAGGGATCAAAAGAACTATAAAAAGTGGTTTTGATCTTTTGTCCATCTCTACTCCTGAAAAAATGTAATGTCAGAAATTAATGAAAAAATTTCTAAAACTTTTTTATCGGTCAAAGAGACTCTGCTACTTAGAAATAAAAATGAAGATTCAGTAAAAATAATTGCGGTAAGCAAAAAAAAATCAAAAGAGCTAATATCCGAAGCTTATAGTTGCGGCATAAAGAATTTTGGAGAAAATTATCTTCAAGAAGCTCTTGAAAAAAAAGAATCTTTAAAAGGGAAAGAAATAATTTGGCACTTTATTGGAAGTATTCAGTCTAATAAATGCAAAGAAATAGCTGAAAACTTTGATTGGGTTCATACCGTTGATAGAATCAAAACTGCAAGACTGTTATCTAAATATTGTCCAAAAGATAAGACTATTAATATTTTGATTCAAATTAATATAGATTGTGAAGAGTCTAAATCAGGAGTGCTGGAAGAAGATCTTATGGATTTAGCAAAGGAAATAGATAGTCTTAATAACCTAATTTTAAAAGGAATAATGGTAATACCTAAAAATGACACTAGTGAAGGGTTGCTGAAAAATAGTTTTAATAAAACTTTTTTGTTATCGAAAAAATTACAATCTAAACTTATTGATGCAGATGAAATATCAATGGGTATGACGAACGACTATAAGTTAGCAATAGAAAGTGGATCAACAATGATTAGAATAGGTACAGGAATATTTGGTGAAAGAAATTAAAGATTTAAAAACTATAGGTTTTATTGGAACTGGAAATTTAGGTAGACATGCCATTGAGCGATTGGCTCCAAGTTTTAAAATCTTTGCATTTGATCCTGTCGAAAGTGAAGAAATAACAAATTTAGGAGTTCAATATACTGATATCAAAGAAGTAATCGAGAGCTCGGAGGTAATATTTCTAACAGTTAAGCCTAATATAGCAGATGAAGTTAATTCAACTATTTCTAATTTTCTTTCGTCTCAGGTACTTATTTCTTTCGTAGCAGGTTTAAAATTTGAAAAGCTTAAAAAACAACTCGATGGTTACGAAAATATTTATAGAGCTATGCCTACATTAGGAATAAGTAGCGGTTCTAGTCCAATTGCAATATACACAGAATCTAAAACTAATGAGTCTAGCGTAATAAATCTTCTCAGTTTACTAGGCAGGTGCATTCAGATTGATGAAGATCAATTTGATGCTTTCACTGCAATTTTTGGAGCTGGTCCAGCATACATAAGTCATCTCTCCGATACGCTGAGTGAAATAGCTAAAGAACATGGCTTTAATGATCCTGAGTCATGGATTAGAGACCTATTAGATGGAACTTCCTTTATTCATAAATCAAGCGAAGAGTCTAAGAGGTTTAAAGATATAAAAACCATGGTTGCTTCAAAAGGTGGAGTTACAGAAGCAGCTTTAGCTAAAATTGATGCTTCAGGTATTAAAAAAATATGGCAGGATGCTATAAATGAAGCTATCGATAAATCTAAATCATTAGGAGAGTAATGGATCCTTTGTATGCATCTTCTGTTTTAACAAACCTTCTGGCAATTGTTTTTACTTTTTATCTTTTATTTAGATTTTTTCAAGTAAGCCTGTTAAATCCTATTGTAAAAATGTCTTTTTCGACCTTAGATCCTTTTTGCAAACCTTTTAGATTTTTCTTACCAATTTTATTTGGGATAGACCTTGCGTGTGCTTTCTGGATTATAGATTTAAAGCTCGTATCTTTTTATTTGTTTAGTGCTAGTAAAGATTTGGACTTTAGCCTCTTGAATGCAATTGGATGGTCTGCTCTTAGTTTGTTTTTTTTAGTATCTCAAATTCTTAGATTTTCTCTTTTTATATCTATTATAGGAACTTGGGTAGCACCTTCCTCTAACAGCCCTTTTTTAAGCATTTGTCACAATATTACACAACCTCTTTTAAAGCCGTTTCAAAGGTTAACTTCAATGGGCGGTATAGATTTTTCTCCTATAATTGTTTTTTTTATTTTAATACAGGTAGATAGAGCTATAGAAAATCTAAGATTTTCTGCGGGCTTCCCAACATTATTTTAATGAGCAGTAAATCTTTAGGTTTTATAAAACCCGAAACTTTTTCTTATAAGGATGAATTTGTTTTAGAGTCAGGAAAAAGCTTAAAAAGCTTTGATCTGATTTATGAAACTTATGGTTCTCTTTCTAAGAATAAAGACAATGCTATTTTGATTTGTCATGCGCTTAGCGGAAATCATCATGCTGCGGGATTTTCTGAAGAAGATGAAAAAAAAGCTGGATGGTGGAACGAATTAATTGGTCCAGATAAAGCTTTTGATACAAATAAATTTTTTATAGTTTCTCTTAATAATTTAGGCGGATGTCATGGTTCTACGGGACCTTCAAGTTTGAATCCTGAAACTGGTGAAAAGTATGGAAAAGATTTTCCCCTAGTTACAGTCAAAGATTGGATAAACAGCCAAAATCTCTTAAGAGAATTCTTAGAAATTAATTACTGGCACTCTGTTGCAGGAGGAAGCTTAGGTGGAATGCAAGCTCTTCAATGGTCCATCGATTATCCGGATCTAATAAAGAAGGCTGTTGTGATTGCTGCTGCTCCAAAATTAAGCGCTCAAAACATAGCATTTAATGAAGTAGCACGTCAGTCAATAGTTACCGATCCAGATTTTGAAAAAGGAACACATCATCCAAAAAGAGGTTTGGGTTTGGCAAGAATGTTAGGTCACATAACTTATTTGTCTGAAGAAGTTATGAAAGAAAAATTTGATAGAGATTTAAAAAAAGACAAAATAGAATATGGATACGACGTAGAATTTGAAGTAGAAAGTTACCTTAGATATCAAGCTGATAATTTTTCAGATAAATTTGATGCTCACACATATCTTCTTATGACCAAAGCATTGGATTATTTTGATCCCGCTAAATATTTTGAAGGAGATTTAGTATCTACTTTAAATAAAACTAAGTCTGATTTTCTCATAATTTCTTTTTCATCCGATTGGAGGTTTTCCCCCAAACGATCTAAAGAAATAGTTAATTCTCTAGTCGCTGCTAAAAAAAATGTCAGTTATGTAAATATTGAATCATATCAAGGCCATGATGGTTTCTTATTCCCAGATAGAAGATATGTCGAAACAATAAAAACTTTTTTAAGCTCAGATGTTTAATATTATAAAGAAATGGATCCCCGAAGAATCTCGAGTTTTAGATTTGGGTTGTGGGGATGGCTCCATGCTAGCTGAATTAAAGAAAGAGTTAAATGTTGTTGGTTTAGGAATAGATATTGAAGATAAAAATATACAGCTTAGTCTTGAAAAAGGTTTAAACGTTATAGAGCAAGATATTGACAAAGGATTAAATAATTTTGGAGATAAGTCTTTTGATATTGTATTAATGAGCCAGTCTTTTCAAACTCTAAAAAAACCTGAAATTGCTTTGGAAGAAATTGTAAGAATTGGAGACGAATGTATCGTAAGTATTCCAAATTTTGCTAATCTTCGATGTAGAGTTCAATTATTTATTACTGGTAAAATGCCAGTATCGTCTGCTTTGCCTCATGACTGGTTTTCTACGCCAAATTTACATTTGTGTTCTTTAAAAGACTTCGAAGATCTTTGTTCAAATGCAAACCTAACTATAGCCAAGAGAAAATTGATTAATAATTCTGGAAAAAGCACATTTTTATCTAAATTAATGCCTAATTTATTTGCGGAAATTGCAATTTATAAAATTTTCAAAAAATCTTGAAGTTAGTCCTAGCCTCTAAAAACTCAGGAAAGATTAAAGAATTTGATTTCTTGTTTGAAAAAACTGATATTGAGTTAATACCTTTGTCTAAATATACAAGTGAAGATATAAATGAAACTGGAAGCAGTTATGAAGAAAATGCTTTTATCAAAGCTGAGTTTGCTTCTAGGTTAACCGGTCTTCCAGCTTTTGGAGATGATTCAGGTCTAGAGGTTCTAGCTTTAAACGGCGCTCCGGGGATATTTTCAGCTAGATTTGCTGGCAATAAGGCTAATGATGATCTTAATAATGAAAAACTTCTAAGGAAAATGCATAACCAAAAAGAGAAAGCTGCTAAATTTATTTCTGTTTTATCTTTTTTTAATTTTAAAACTAAGGAGACTGTATATACATATGGAGAGCTTTTTGGAAAAATAATAGATATTCCAAGAGGTACTCAAGGATTTGGTTATGATCCAATATTTCAAATAAAAAATTCAGAGCAAACTTTGGCAGAGCTTTCCAAGACAGAAAGAATGAAAATAAGTCACAGAACCATATCTACTGAGAAAATGATTAAGATTTTATCTGAACTTCAAAGTTAACTATCGTTCTGTCTTCGTCAATAGCAATTTGCTCATATTTAGTTTTAAAAAGATTTTCTAAATAATTTATATTGAATTCAAAATTCATTTTTTTTAAATTTATTTCTATTTCCTCAGCATAATCTTGCCAATCTGTTTTAATAATTAATGTTCCATTTTTTTTTATCAGATCATTAACTTTTGATAGAAATCTTTCTTTCAATAGTCTTCTTTTTTTATGCTTGGATTTAGGCCAAGGATCAGGGAATAAGATATACATCCGATCAAATATTTCTATACTTTCATTCTTTTTAATTATTTGAACAATGTCTCCCTGAACAATGCTTAAGTTTTTAATTTTATTTAAAACAATTTTTTTATAAGTATTTGCTAATCCGGACTCAAAGACCTCAACGCCTATAAAATTTTCTTCTGGTCTTAAGGTCGCCATTTCATATAAATGTTTTCCATCCCCAAAACCTATTTCTAGATTATTTATTTTTGACTCGTCGATTAGAAATTTAAAATCTTTAAAATTTTCTTCTTTTTGAAAAATTTCTCTATTTGCGTCGTTTAGCAAATCCTTATTTTTAATTGAAGATCTTGATCTTGCTTTTGAAAAGCTTTTAATGGTTTTATTCAAGAATTAACTATTCCTTTCATTGGAGAACTAGGATTTGCCTTTAAGTCGGTTTTCATTCTTCCTGCTAAAAAAGATTTTCTTCCGCTTCTCGCAGCCTCTTTCATAGCTTCAGCCATTAATGTAGGTTTTTTAGCTTTTGCAATTGCCGTATTTAAAAGGACTCCATCACATCCCATTTCCATCGCTACTGTTACTTCAGAAGCTGTTCCAATACCTGCATCAATGATTACTGGTTGAGAAATTTTTTCTACTATTGAATTAATCGCATCTGGATTGACTATTCCTTGACCAGATCCAATCGGAGCTGCCAAAGGCATGATAGCCACGCAACCAATTTCTTCTAGCTTCAGAGCGTATTCTAGTTCATCGGTGCAATAAACCATGATCTCAAAACCATCTTTAACCAACTCTTTTGCAGCCAATAATGTTTCGTCCATTAATGGCAAAAGTGTCTCTTTATCTTTTAAAACTTCTAATTTAAGTAAATTTTTTCCGTCTAATATTTCTCTACCTAAACGAGCTATTCTTATTGCTTCTTTTGCATTAAAGCATCCTGCGGTATTTGGAAGAATGGTATATTTTTTAGGAGAAATATAATTGAGGATAGGCTCTGATCTTAGACTTTTATCTAGCTCTACTCTTCGAATAGCAACAGTAACTATTTCAGCTTCTGAAGCTTCAATCGCCTGAACAGCTATATCTTTGTTTTCATACTTTCCAGTTCCCACCAAAAGTCTCGAAGAAAAAAATTTTCCAGCTATCTTTAAAGTATCTTTTGACAAATTTAACCGCCGCCTATAGCTTTGACTAACTCTACTTTGTCATCAGAACTTAATTTAACTTTTTTCCAATTACTTCTAAAAACTATTTCATCATTCAATTCAACTGCGACAAATTTATCGTTAAGTTCTAAAAAAGAGAAAAGCTCAGTGATATTAATGTCTTCTGGTATAAGGTGAGAATTTCCATTAAGAGAAATCTTAATTTGTGCCATTTATTTTCCTTTTCTAAGAGATATAACTCTTAACTTTTTCCATTGCAGCTTTTTCTATTTGCCTGATTCTCTCTGCGCTAACTCCGTATTTATCAGCTAATTCATGCAAGGTTAATTTCTGTTCTTCTAGCCACCTATCTACTAATATTTCTTTACTACGAGGATCTAATTCGGCCATAGCTTGGTGGAGAAGTTCGTAATTATAATCATCTGAATTTTCTTTTTCTACTAATTCTGCCGGATCATTTGAATCATCAGTTAAGAAACCCGAAGGACTAAAAGAGGCTTGCTCATCACTGGCTTCAGTAGGCGGATCAAAAGACATATCAGCTGAAGTCAATCTGGACTCCATTTCTTTTACTGACTTTTCATCTACTCCTAATTCATTAGAAATGACCTTAATTTCATCAGGTGTTAGCCACTTCAGTTCTTTCTTTTGACTTCTTAAGTTAAAAAATAATTTTCGTTGAGCTTTTGTAGTCGCTACTTTAACGATTTTCCAATTTTTAATAATATATTCATGCATTTCTGATTTAATCCAATGAACGGCAAAAGATATCAATCTCACTCCAACTTCTGGATTAAATTTTCTAACTGCTTTCATTAATCCAACATTACCTTCTTGAATTAAATCTGCTTGAGGTAAACCGTATCCTGAGTAACCTCTGGCTATATGAACAACAAATCTTAGATGGGCCATTACTAATTGACGTGCGGCTTCAAGATCGTTTCTATAGTAAAGATCTTCTGCGAGCTTCTTTTCTTCTTCGGGAGAAAGAATAGCTATGTTTTGAACAGATGAAAGGTAAGCTTCCAGGTTTTGACCTGGAGCTGAAACATCCATTGGTTGGAGTTCTTTAGCCATAATTGCGAATTTTATACCCAAAATACTGTTATTTACATATAAAAAAATATTATTTTACACAAACTATTGTAATTGTTGAATTTTTGGTACCCAAAAAGGTATATCTGAAAGGGCAAAAAAGCCATTTACTTTCTTTTTATAAGATGAAAAATAAATTATTTCTTTTAGATTTAAATCTAAAATATCTCCGCCAGAAGCTTTTAGAATCGCATGACCAGCTGCAATATCCCATTGATGTGTGTCTCCAAATCTAGGATATATATGACATTTTCCTTCTGCAATTAAGCAAATCTTTATCGAACTTCCAGCATTGATAACTTTATGAGAATTAAATTTATTTTTTAATTCTTCTATAAAGCTCTTTTCCTTTTCAGTGCTATGACTTTTACTTTGACAAATAATACAGTCTTTAGGCCTCGAATCTGTTTGCAATTTTTCTTTTACGTTATTTTGCTTTCTAAAAGCTGGTAAGTTTTTTCCTCCTATGAACAATTCATCTGTAAGAGGTTTATAAATAGCTCCAAAAACTGACTCATGATTATTTATTAAAGCTATATTGATAGTGAAATCTTCGCTTTTATTAATAAATTCTTTAGTTCCATCCAAAGGATCCACTAGCCAAAATATTTTAGAAGTAATTTCTTTTTCTTCTCCCTCTTCAGAAATAACAGGTATTTTGGGAAATAATCTAGATAATTCTTTAATTATTAAAAAATGCGCATCTTTATCAGCTTTGGTAACAGGTGAAAGATCATCTTTCAATGAACTATCAAAATTATTTTGATGATAAATATTAAGTATCAATTTTGATGCCTTAATTAAAATTTCTGTAATTGGAGAAACTAAATCTAAATTATTCATTTTTTTTAAAGTAGTTTTTTAAAAATACTTTTTTAATTTACAATACTCAACGAGGATAATACGAATAATGAATGAAGAGAATAAAGAATTATTAGAAAAGGCAGAAGAAATATCCAATGGATTAAAAAGACTTAGCAAAAAAAATAGAAAAGTTGTTATGCCTTATCATTCTTCTTATGACCTAATTGAAGAATTAGAAGAAGTTGCTGAAAATCTTGTGAACGAATTAAAATCTAAAATTTAAAGGAGAAGAAAATGACATACGAAAGTTTTGATTACTCAACTAAAGACGGAATTGCTCGTCTAGTTTTAAATAAAGGCGAAGAACTAAATAAAATGACATTTAATTTTTGGCATGAATTACCTATTGTCATGGAAGAAATTAATAGAGATTCATCAATTAGAGTTTTAATTTTATCTTCAACAGGCAAGCATTTCTGCGCCGGAATGGATCTGCAAAATTTTGGCACTCTAGGCACCGGAGAAGGATCAAAGAAAAGCAATAAACCAGATGCCGCTAGAAATGGTGAAGGTCTTTATAGAGTTGCTATGGAACTGCAAAATATGCTCTCTAAGATGGAAAAATTAAGAGTTCCGGTTTTATGCGGGATTCAAGGTGGTTGCATTGGAGGTGGTTTAGATTTAATCACTGCCACTGATATTAGATTTGCTAGCAAAGATGCATTCTTTTGTATCCAAGAAATTAATATAGGTATGGCAGCAGACATAGGCACCTTGCAAAGACTTCCTAGAGTCATCAATGAAGGAAAAGTAAGAGAGTTAGCTTACACGGGAAGGCGAATGGCTGCTGATGAAGCATTAGAAAGTGGCTTAGTAAATAAAGTTTATGAAGATCACGCTTCTATGATTGCTGGAATAGAAGAGATGGCTGCAGAAATTGCATCTAAAAGTCCTCTTGCAGTTCATGGTACAAAAGCTGTTCTAAATTTTTCAAGAGATCATACTATTGCCGAAGGTTTAGAATACAACGCCTTATGGAGCGGAGCTATGTTACCTCAAGATGATATGGCAGAAGCAATGACGTCAAGAATGGAAGAGCGTGATCCAGAATTTAAAGATATGCTGGATATCAAAGATTACGGAAAATCAGCTAAATAGAATTATTTTTCTTTCCTTATAAAGGTAGGCGCAAGATCAGTTGAAAGTTTTTTACTAAACTTGTATCCGTCTAGATTGAAATCTATGAGTTCTTCTGATCTTTCAATCTTGTTTTCTAAAATAAACCTTGCCATCGCTCCTCGAGCTTTTTTTGCATAAAAACTTATAATTTTATAATCGCCGTTTTTAAAATCTTTAAAAACTGGTGAGATAGTTTTACCTTGAATTAAGTTTTTGTCTAAAGCGGAGAAATATTCATTAGAAGCCAGATTAACAAGCACCTTATTTTTTTGTTTGCTTAAATCTTTATTTACTGCTCTGGTTAAATCTTTTTTCCAAAAATCGTAAAGACCATTGATATCTCCAGATTTCAGTTTAGTTCCCATTTCCAAACGATAAGGTGAAATAAGATCTAAAGGCTTTAACAAACCATACAAACCTGAAAGAATTCTTAAGTGATCTTGTGAATAAGATATTACTTTTTTAGACAAGGTTTCAATATCCAAGCCTTGATAAACATCACCTTTGAATGCAAAGATTGCTTGTTTTGCATTTTCAGATGGCTTTTTTCTTTTTTTCCAAGTTTGATATCTTTCGAAGTTTAAAAAAGCAAGGTTTTCACTCAAACCCATGAGGTCTGAAATATAATCTGGTTCATATGAGCGCATAATATTTATCAGAGTCTCAGACTTACCAAGAAAGCTAGGCGTTGTATAATCAAAACTATCAACTGGGGAATCGTAGTCTAAAGTTTTGGCTGGGGATAAAACAATAATCATATATAACTCTTATTTAATCATAATTTCGTTATGAACAATATTAATCAAACAATACATTCTTTGCTTACAATTTTTCCACATTATCTTGGAAAAATTAGCTCATGGGCAGTTTTGCTAATGATTGTTTTTACCACTGTTATTGTTTTTTTTCGATATGTATTAGGAATAGGAGTGGTTGGTTTGCAGGAGCTTGTAATTTATTTTCATGGAATTACTTTTCTTTTTTGTTCTGCCTATACGTTAGAAAATGATGAACATGTCAGAGTAGATATCTTTTACCGAAGAGCAAGCAAGGAGAGTAAAAAAACAATAAATTTACTAGGTCATTTAATTTTTTTACAACCTATGGCTTGGCTTATTCTAATTCTTTCATTTGATTACGTATCTTTCTCATGGTCTATAGCTGAGATCTCTCCAGAGCCAGGAGGTCTACCCTTTGTCTATCTTTATAAAGCTACGCTTTTAATATTTAGCATTATTTTAATTTTACAAAGCTTTGCATCAATGTTTTCTTTATTAAGTGATGATTGAATTCTTACCTCTCATATTATTCTTTGTAGTTTGTGCTGCTTTACTTTTAGGTTTTCCAGTTGCCTTTACATTGGGCGGTGTATCTTTAATTTTTGCTGGCCTAGGTTATTTAGCTGGCGTATTTGATTTATATCTTTTAGAAACAATTCCTAATCGTATTTTCGGAATTATGAATAACGCTACTTTAGTAGCGGTTCCATTATTTGTCTTTATGGGTGTTGTATTAGAAAGATCAAAGATAGCCGAAAGACTTTTAGAATCAATGTCTTTGTTTTTTGGGAAGCTTAAAAGCGGGCTTGGTTTATCTGTAGTCATCGTTGGAGCTTTATTGGCTGCAAGTACAGGAATAGTGGGAGCGACAGTAATTGCTATGGGTTTAATATCTTTGCCAGCAATGCTTAATAGAGGCTATTCCGAAGAGGTTTCCACTGGTTTAATAGCAGCAACTGGTACTCTGGGACAAATAATCCCACCATCTATTGCGCTGGTTATTCTTGGAGATGTTTTAGCTACAGCTTATCAACAGGCTCAATTAAGTATGGGAAATTTTGCAGCCAAATCTTTTTCAGTTGGTGACTTGTTCATGGCGGCAATAATACCTGGGCTAATTTTAGTTTTTGCCTATGCCTTATATTTTGTATTCTCTGTATCAAATACTGACATCTCTGAATTCAAAGAAGAAATAAAATCCGACCAATCTTTAATAAACTTAATAGGTATTTTGCTGCCGCCCTTTTTACTTATTTTTTCTGTTCTAGGATCAATTATTTTAGGAATAGCCTCTCCTACAGAGGCAGCTGGGATAGGTGCCATGGGGGCTTTAGTTATAACTTTTTTCCACGGCAAACTTTCTATTCAAGTTTTATCGAGCGCTGTCACTCAAACAGCATTTATAACTTCTATGGTTTTTATGATTTTAATAGGGGCATCTATTTTTTCTTTAGTTTTTAGAGGTTACGGCGGTGAAGAATTAATTAATAGCATTTTCAATGCTATTCCTGGAGGACTTTTTGGAGCGATGCTAATCGTTATGATTTTAGTTTTCTTACTTGGATTTATTTTAGACTTTATTGAAATAAGCTTTGTTGTTATTCCAATAGTAGGACCGATTCTAATAGCCATGGGAGCTGATCCTTTGTGGTTGGGAATTATGCTTGCAATAAATTTGCAAACTTCTTTTTTAACTCCTCCATTTGGATTTGCTTTATTCTACTTAAGAGGAGTGACTCCTGAGTCAATAAAAACAGAAACTATATATAAAGGAGTGATCCCATTTATTCTTATTCAGATTCTAGTTTTGTGTTTAGTAGCTTACTTTCCAGTATTAGCAACGCTGTTACCTTCTGTAGTATATTAATTTCATGAAAAAAATTTTTTTGTTGGCAAGTCTTATTTTTATATCTTGTTCTAATAATTCATTAGATAAAGCAAAAGCTTTGAGTCAAGAACTTCTGATCATTGATACTCATATTGATATTCCCTTCCAACTTTACAGACAAAAAAGTAATGATGGCTTTAGCGAAGACATCACAGAATTAACTACATTTCATTTTGATTATCCAAGAGCTTTAGAAGGAGGACTTAATCTACCTTTTTTTTCTATTTATATCCCTGCCAGAACTGAGGAAGAAGGAACATCATTTGAGTTAGCCAACAACTTAATAAAAATGATGAATAATATTATTGATCAAAATCCTGATAAATTTATTTTTATCAATAGTCCCTACCAAATGGAAAAATTAAAACAAAAAGACATAGTTGGTATTGCTTATGGCATAGAAAATGGAGCGCCCATTGAAGGAAAATTAGAAAATATTAAATATTTTGCTGATAAAGGTGTTAATTATATAACTCTGGCGCATTCAAGAAGCAATCATATTTCTGATTCGTCATATGATGAAAATAAAAGATGGAAAGGCCTCAGTCCGTTTGGTTTTAAAGTCATTGAGGAAATGAATAAACAAGGCATGATGATTGATATTTCTCATGTCTCGGATGCTGCTTTTATGCAGGTTCTCGAGTTTAGCAAAGCTCCGGTTGTTGCCACGCACTCTTCTCTTCGTCATTTCACTCCAGGATGGGAAAGAAATGTGTCTGATGAGATGCTTATTGCATTAGCAAAAAATAATGGCGTGATTCAAATTTGTTTTGGATCTGATTTCGTTGCTGATCGAAAAGCAAATCCAAATATTAAAGTTTCTGTAAAAAATGTTGCTGATCATATAGATAGAGTAAAAGATCTTGTGGGTATTGATCATGTAGGACTTGGATCTGATTTTGATGGTGAAGTACCTTTGCCTGATGATTTAAATGATGTTTCTAAATTTCCAAATTTGATTGAGGAATTATTGAATAGAGGTTATTCAAAAGAGGACTTACAAAAGATACTAAACGGAAACATTTTAAGAGTATGGAAAGAAGTAAAAAATCTGGCAGATGCATAGCTTTTTAAGAGGTTTGGGTTATTTTCTAATTTGGGGAGATTTTTATCTGGTTCTGTTTTTCATACACAGTTTGTTTGTCAGTCCCATAAGTGTTGAAAATTATTTTTTAGAATATTGGCAAGTTGCTCTCGATCTTTTCCAATGGTTCGGTTCGTTAAATGAAATCCTAAATATATATTTTCTTTGGTGGTTATCTTTACCCGCCTCTCTTTTATTCTCTTTACGATTTATTATTTCAACTTCAATTGGATTTTGGATAATAAAGAAAATTAATTAACGAAGATCATAAATAGCTTGTTCAGAAATCTCATGGAACTGAGAAACATTTTTTTGAAACTCAGATAAAGATTTATAAATCTTACTCGAAGCTTCATCTTTTTCAGTCATTTCTAATAAAAGCTCTTTAGTAATTTTTTTGAATTCAATTAAAACGTCATTAGGTAATTTTTTTAACTTTACTCCATGATCATTTACTAAAGATATTAATGCTTGATTATTTCTTGCTGTATATTCATCAAGCATATCTTGATTTACTGCTCTTGAAGCTGTGATCAGTATAGCTTGAAGATCTTTTGGCAGAGAATTGAAAGCTTCTTTATTAACTAAGGTTTCAAGCGTTGGTCCTGGTTCGTGCCATCCCGGATAATAATAATATTTAGCTGCTTGGTGAAAACCAAAGGTTAAATCATTGTAAGGTCCTATCCATTCAGCTGCATCGATCACGCCGGTTTGAAGATTAGTAAAAATTTCACTCCCTGGCATTAATACTGCTTCTCCTCCAGCTCTAGTGAATACCTCTCCAGCCATCCCTGGAATTCTCATTCTAATACCTTTTAAATCCTCTAAAGATTTTATCTCTTTATTAAACCAACCCGCCATTTGAACACCAGTATTTCCTCCTGCCATTGGGATTATATTGAATGGCTCGTAAAGCTCCTGCCAAAGCTCTAGTCCACCACCGTAATGAAGCCAGGCATTCATTTCTTGAGCATTTAATCCAAAAGGAATGGCAGTAAAAAATTGTGCGGCGGGAACTTTTCCAATCCAATAATAAGCTGCACCGTGTCCCATTTCAACACTACCTCTAGAGACAGTATCAAAAACTTCCATTGCTGGAACGAGCTCACCATTTCCAAAAACTTTAATTTGTAGACGTCCACCACTCATCTCATCTACTAATTTGGAAATATTTTCAGCTGCAAACCCAACGCCAGGATAGTTTTTTGGCCAAGTAGTGACCATTCGCCATTTGTATGATTCTTTTGCTGAAGAGGAAGAGCTTGATATCTCCTCTGATGAACAGGAAAGTAAAAAAATACTTAATAAAAAAATTATTATATTTTGTTTAGCTTTGCAAAACTTAAAACTAGCCATTTAGTGCCCTCTTGATCGAAATTTACTTGAACCCTTGCATTAGATCCATCACCTTCGTAATTTAAAATTACCCCTTCTCCAAAAGATGGATGGCCGACTCTGTCGCCTAAAGAGAATCCTCCAACTTTATGATCTGTTCCACCTACTATTTTAGGAGAAAAACTTTTTGATTTGCTAATATTTTCAGATGCCATTCTAATTTCATATTTAAACTCTTCAGGTATTTCTTTTAAAAATCTTGAAGCTGGACTAAATCCATCAACTCCATAAACGTTTCTAACCTCGGCATATGTTAAATAAAGTCTCTCCATTGCCCTTGTCATTCCTACGTAACATAGCCTTCTTTCTTCTGCTAGCTGCCTAGGATCTTCAGCCGATCTTTTGTGGGGAAATAATCCTTCTTCACAACCTGCAATAAAAACTAAAGCATACTCCAGCCCTTTTGAAGAATGAAGAGTCATCATTTGAATAGCGTCTTCATTTTCTTCTGCTTGGTTTTCTCCAGCATCCAACGAAGCTTGGTCTAAAAATAGTTCCAATTGGGATCTTTCATCATCGGCATCTTCACCAATAGAGAAAAAGCCTGCGGCGGCCGAAACAAGTTCTTCTAAATTTTCTACTCTGGACCTTCCTTTTTCTCCAGGTTCTTTCCCATGAAAGTTTTTTAAATTAGAGCTTTCAATTAAATTTTCAAAAAATTCTTCTATTTCTTTTTTGGCAGCACTTTCTGAGAAGTTTTCAATTAATTTAAAAAATGTTTTTAAGGAGTTAGCAATTTTAGGTCCAGCTGAATCGGCAAAAGTTTTTGCTGCAATCCATAGAGAAGAATTTTCTTCTCTAGCAATTTCTCTAATTTGGTCCATAGTTTTAGCGCCGACGCCTCTAGTTGGAACATTTATAATTCTTTCAAAAGCAGTATCATTTTCATGATCTATTGCCAATTTTGCATAAGCCAAAGCATTTTTAATTTCTAACCTTTCATAAAATCGTACTCCGCCATATATTCTATAAGGCAAATCTGCCCTAAGAATTGAATCCTCTAATATTCTTGATTGTGCGTTAGATCGATAAATAATTGCACATTCAGACAAATTTCTACCTTCGTCTAACCAGCTTTTAATAATATCTACTATAAATTTAGCTTCATCTCTTTCATTAAAAGCTCTATATATTTTTACTAACTCTCCTTCTTCTTTTTCAGTCCATAGCTCTTTTCCTAATCGTTCTGGATTATTTCTAATTACAGCATTTGCAGCTGATAAAATATTCGTTGTAGATCGATAGTTTTGTTCAAGTTTTAAAGTTTTAACTTCTTTAAAGTCTTTAATAAACCTATTAATGTTTGAACTTTTTGCTCCACGCCAGCTATATATTGACTGGTCATCGTCTCCAACCACAGTCATCTCACCTTCTTTTCCGACTAATTGCTTCAATAAAAGATATTGGATTTCATTAGTGTCTTGAAACTCATCAACTAAAATATGTTGAAAGCGTTTTTGATAGTGGCTCAATAGCTCAGGATTTTTTGTCAGCATCTCATGGCAACGAAGTAAAATTTCGGCAAAATCTACGACTCCTTCTTCTTCACAGGTTTTTTGATACTCTAAATAAATATCAGCCATTTTTTCTTCAACATAAGTTGCTTTGTTAGGTAATTTGGCAATTCTTCTACCTTCATCTTTTTGTTTATTTATAAACCATTGAGTCTGTCTAGGTTGCCATGTGGCTTCATCTAAATTCATTCTTTTTATGACTCTTTTGATAACTCTATTTTGGTCATCACCATCTAAAATTGAAAAAGACTTAGCTAAGCCAGCTTCTTGCCAATGCATTTTCAACATCCTATGAAATAATCCATGGAAAGTTCCACACCACATTTGATTAAGTTGCTCGCCTAAAATTGATTCGATTCTTCCCCTCATTTCCTTTGCTGCTTTGTTTGTAAATGTGACGGTCATTAAAGACAGAGGATTTATTTCTTTAACCTTGCACAGCCAAGCAACTTTATGAGTGATCACTTTAGTCTTTCCTGATCCAGCGCCAGCCAATACTAAGGAATAAGGTAATTCTTCTGTGACTGCTTCACGTTGAATAGGGTTTAAATCGTCTAAAATATATGAGATATCCATTATTAGTAGTTTAAGCTAGATATATTAATTGAAATAAATAACGTGACCGAAAAAGCAAACTTTTATAACTCTTTAGATTTAACTCTATCAGAAGCTGAGAATATATTTTCAAGTGCTGTCGATGATAGCAAATCTTTGTTTCACACACCCACCTTATCAACATTAGAAGATAATAAAATATCTTCAAGAACAGTAGTTTTGAGAGAGTTTGAGAAAGAAAAAAGAATTTTAAGATTTCATACAGATAGTCGTTCAAGAAAAATAAATCAAATAGACAAAAAGTCTATTTCAACTATTCATGGTTATGACCCTTCTTTAAAGATTCAGATCAGATTAACTGGTTCTTCATCAATTCATCATGATAATGAGATAACAAAAAATGCTTGGAATCAATCAAGAGAAATGTCAAAAATGTGCTATTCGGTAAAAGGCGCACCTGGAGAGAAAATTTCTATTCCAGATGAATTCGATATAGTTAAAGAAGAAACAGAAATAGAAGAGGGTTATAAAAATTTTTCTGTAATTATCTTTGAATTTGATTATTTAGAATTTTTATATCTAAAAGGCTCCGGCCATAGAAGATCTTCTTTTGACTGGTCAAATGGAAATCTTGATAGTAATTGGCTAATACCTTAATTATTTTTAATAACTTGATATAAAATAATATTTAAACAACTAAAACTAGAGCAAATTATGTCAAAACACAACGCATTAAAAATGTTCGGAAGATCAGGAAATCCTTCGATGAACGACGCTACATTTTCAAACTTTACCCCAGATGCTTTATCTGGAAATACAATGAGTCTGCAAGGTACGGTGAATAAAACAGGAATATTACTTTTTCTTGTTGTCTTAACTGCTTCTTATACCTGGAACCAGTTTTTTTCTACTGGCTTGCCAGAAACAGTCATGCCAATTGCAATAGGTGGAGCAATTTTTGGATTCGTATTTGCATTAGCTACAATTTTTAAAAAAACCTGGGCTCCAATTACAGCTCCTTTATATGCACTTTCTCAGGGATTATTTTTAGGAGCAATATCTGCAATATTTGAACTTCAATTTCCTGGAATAGTTATTCAAGCAGTAGGTTTAACCTTAGGAACACTAGCCTCGTTACTTGTTTTGTACAAAACAGGAGTTATAAAGCCTACAGAAAACTTCAGATTGATGATTGTTTCAGCAACTATGGGAATTGGCCTCTTATATGTTGTCAGTATGGTAATGAATATGTTTGGTTCTAGTATTGGCTTTATTCATTCAAATGGACTTTTTGGAATTGGTTTTAGTCTTTTTGTTGTAGCTATTGCGGCATTGAATTTAGTTCTTGATTTTGATTTCATTGAACAAGGTGCCGAACAAGGCGCACCTAAGTATATGGAGTGGTTCGGAGCATTCTCTCTTATGGTAACTTTAATCTGGTTATATTTAGAAATGTTAAGACTTCTATCTAAATTAAGAAGTCGCTAGTGGACTTTAACACTATATTTTTTGGACTTTTAATATTCATTTCTCTAGGAGTTTTTTTTCTTCTTGGACCTCTAAGAGCATCAGCTAAACAAAGAAATAGGACAGATAGAATAAATTGGAATAAAAGAAGATCTCCTTTTTTTAAATATTTTCTAATAGTTATGGTCTCTATTTTGATAATTGGGTTCCTCGTCAGACTATTTGTATAAAATGAAAATAAATACCGAAGTTCTAATCATTGGAAGTGGCGCAGCAGGTTTGACTGCTGCTTTGGAATTAGCAAATGATTTCAGAGTTATATTGATATCTAAAGAAACTTTTGTAGATAGTTCAACTTGGTATGCTCAAGGAGGAATTGCAGCAGTTCTTGCTAAAGATGACACTACTGAAAGTCATATCAAAGACACTTTAATTGCTGGCGATGATCTTTGCGACGAGAAAGCTGTAAGATTTTGTATTGAGAATGGTAAATCAGCGATAAAGTGGTTAATTGATTCGGGTGTAAGTTTTACTAAAAATGACAATGGCGAAGACTTTCATCTAACTCGGGAAGGAGGACATTCACACCGGAGAGTTATTCATGCAGCAGACACAACAGGACGCGAAGTTTCTGATTCTCTTGCTGCAAAAGTCCTAAAAAATAAAAACATTACAATTTTAGAAAATCATCTCGCGGTGGATTTAATTACTTCTGATGAAATTTGCAAAGGAGCTTATGTTTTTAATAAAGAAAAAGAAGAAGTTATAACAATCTCTGCTGGCTCCACAATACTTGCTACAGGTGGAGCTAGTAAAATTTATCTCTACACCAGCAATCCTGATGGCGCTAGTGGTGATGGTTTTGCACTTGCCTGGCGAGCTGGCTGTACATTATCAAATATGGAATTTAATCAGTTTCACCCAACTTGTCTTTTTCACCCAAAAGCTAAATCTTTTTTAATTAGTGAGGCTTTAAGAGGTGAAGGAGCAAAACTAGTGAATCACAAAAATGAAGAGTTTATGAAAAATTATGACACTCGAGAAGAACTTGCTCCTAGAGATGTTGTATCAAGATCTATTGATGAAGAAATGAAGAAAACTGGTAAAGATTGTGTTTATTTAGACATTAGTCACAAAGAAAGAGATCAAGTTAAAAAATCTTTCCCTTCTATATATAAAAAATGTATGGAGTTTGGATTTGATATTACCAAAGAACCTATCCCTGTAGTCCCTGCAGCTCACTATACTTGCGGTGGAGTCAAAACTGATTTGAATGGAAAAACCAATATTAGTTCATTATATGTAATTGGAGAAACTTCTTGTACTGGTCTTCATGGAGCTAATAGAATGGCAAGTAACTCTTTATTAGAGTGCATAGTTTTCGCTAAATCAGCGGCCTCAGACATAAAAAAAAATTTTATTTGTTTAACAGATGATTTACCTGAATGGGATAATTCAAAAGTTATTACTGCAGGAGAAAATGTTCTCATATCTCATAATTGGGATGCTACTAGACGTTTGATGTGGGATTATGTTGGAGTTGTGAGAAGCAACGATAGATTAAAAAAAGCAAAAGAAAAAATAAAACTTATTCACAAAGAGGTAGAGGATTTTTATAGCAATTATGAGATTAGCTCTGACTTTATAGAGCTAAGAAATCTTGTTTTAGTTGCTAGGATTGTAATAGAAAGTGCTAGCCAAAGGCATGAGAGTAGAGGTCTGCATTTTACTAGCGATTATCCTGATAAATTAAAAAGTCCGTCTCCTTCTTTAATAAATAATAAAGAATTAAATTTTTAATTTTTCTTTAAAATGTCTCTCATAGAAAGAACACCTATTAATTTTTTATTTTCCATGACGGCCAGGTGTCTAATTTGATTTTCAATCATGAGATTTAATGCATCCCCTGCAGTTTCTGCCGATGTAATACTAATTATATTTTCTGACATTATGTCTTGAACTTTAAAATCTTCTATATCAACGTCTTTTCTAGAAATAAGTTCTACAATATCTCTTTCAGTTAAAATCCCTTTTAAATCTTGAGTGTCGCCAGTTTCATCACAATGTACCAGCAGTGCTCCTATCTTTTTCTCATCCATTATTTGGCAAGCTTTTTTGACAGAATCATTTCCTGATACTGAAAAAATATCCCAGTATCTCTGATTTAAAAGCATGCCTCCTATTACTCTGTCCATAAATAATGATTTTACGTGGAAATACATCCGATTTATAATGTTTTTTTATCCAGGAGATCAAATGATAAGTTTATTAAAGAAAATGAATATTGAAGCAATTCTTTTCAGCGCTCTAATTATAGTTTTTACAACATCGTCTTTTGCTGAATCAGGCTACGTTGGAGAAGATGATAAGGTCGAATTAGAGGTTAAAAGAATTTATTCTCAACCGGCAAAATTTCCAAGGAAAGCCTTGAGACTTGCTAAAGATGGTTATGTTCTTGTTGAGTTTGATATCGATACTGATGGATCAGTTATAGACCCTTATGTTGTTGAGAGTGAACCTGCAGGTTTGTTTGAAAGAGCAGCAATGAAATCTATAAGAAAATACTTATATGAGCCTCCTGTTTATGAAGGAGTATCTGTGAAAGTTAATGATGTCCAAGTAAAGATGGTCTTTAAAGTTCAGTAAATCTTTTTTTACTAATACAGGACGCTAGATGCGTATTCGAACTACTCTGATTTTAATCGGACTAGCAGGAAATATCCTTCTAGCGTCTATCCTTTATGGTCTTTACTCATGGAGAGAAGATACTCAAAGGGAATTTTCATCTGAATCTTTAGTTACAACGTATGAGGCTGCATGGTTTCAAACTCTTGAGACATCTTTTGATCCTATTTCCAGTTGGCTTCCTTCTGGAGAAAGAGGAACTTTTTGGGATCCAGAAAATGAAATTTATCCAGAAGAGGAGCTTTCCTCTCCTGATCATGATTATAGCAATCCATTAATTGAGTTCATTACTAAGAAAAACTCAGGGGAAGCAAGTTATTTGTTAGACCTCATGTTTGAGTTTGATCTTGACGAAGGAAATTTAAGTTATGTTATGGCTTATTACCCGAATGGAGATAGATTTTACTGCGGAAGTGCTTTGGATTTATCTGGTATTGATCCGTGCAATCCAAAAGCAAACCCTGACTTTACAGAGAATCTTCAAAATTACTTGAATGATGCAAGCGAAAGACCAAGAAGAACTCTTTCTGCTATTTCTGATTCATCTGAGAAAGAAATATCGACCTTAAATCAGACAATGGCTTTTCCTGTAAAAGCTTTCGGTAGAGATGCTGAAGCTATTGTTGTTATGGGAATAGATATTAGAAAATCTTTAGAAACATTTGGAGATGAGTTTGAGCTAATTTCGGCAGTAAGAACTCCAGAGGGAATAATTTCTTTAGGAGACGATTATGCAAGATACGCATTAGATTTAAATAATGAAGATGAAGCGTCTTTCAATGACGAGAGCGATCTAAGTCTTTTTGTTAAAAAAGCAGAGGAATATTTATCTATTTATGGAAATAGAACTAATATCAGAGATAGTGAATTGGGTTCTTCCATGACCCTTCTTCCTTTGAGTTCTTATCTTTCAGCAGAAAAAGCTCAATTCTTTATTTTCAAAGACGAACGAGAAAGTATCTCTCAAGAAAACAACATATTGAATCTAATTTTCTTTTTAATTTTTGTAGTAATTTTTTTGGTAATTTTAATTACTTCTTTAATTTCAGCTAATACTTTTGGCTCAATAAATAAAGCAATAGAGGTATTAGAAGCACTAACTGGAGGAGATTTATCAAAAACTATGCCAGACAGAAAGGGGATTTTGAAATCAGATAATGATGAAGTGGGTCAGCTAGCAAAAGCCTTAGAAATTTATAGAGGCCATTTAACAGAAATGGAAAATATAAGAGAAGAACAAGCACGAAGAAGAAAAGAAAGAGATGAAGCAATAATAGAAAAAATGTCTATCCTGGCTGATGAACTTGAAGGAGACTCAAGAACTCTTATCTTAAATGACATAAAAAAAATGCAAGATCTTGCCGATAGCAGTGATGAAGCTTCTAGTGAAGATGCATCAGTTGAATTAATGACTTTAGCTTTTTCAAGAATGGCAGATGAAGTTCAAGTTTTGATAGATTCTAGAACAAAAGAAATGGAAGAATCTAGGGATGAAGCTCAAGAAGCTAATGCGCAAAAAAGTAAATTCTTTGCAAATATGAGTCATGAATTGAGAACACCTTTAAATGCTATTTTAGGTTATGGAGAAATGCTTTACGAAGAATGTGAAGATTTAGGTTACGAAGATCTAATGCCGGATTTACAAAAAATTACCTCAGCAGGAACTCATCTATTATCTTTGATTAATAATGTGTTAGATCTTTCTAAAATTGAAGCAGGGAAAATGGAGCTTTATCTAACTAGCTTTGAAATTGAAAAGTTAGTAGAAACTTTGAAAGATGTGAATGCTCCTCTTGCTTCAAAAAATGACAATGGCTTTGTAATTAATATACAAGATGCCATTGGCTCAATGACTCAAGATGAAACAAAATTAAGGCAATGTGTAACTAACTTTTTAAGTAATGCATTTAAATTTACTAAAAATGGCTTAGTTACATTAGATGTAAGTTCTATAACAAAAGATGAAATTGAAATGATTGAGTTTAAAGTAACTGATGATGGCGAAGGAATGAGTGCAGAAGGAGTGGCAAAAGTTTTTGAAGAGTATACGCAAGCTGAAAGATCAACTTCAGCTACTCATGGCGGAACTGGCTTAGGTTTACCAATCAGCAAAAGGTTTGCGGAACTTATGGGTGGTGAGGTAAACGTCTCTAGTGAAAAAGGCAAAGGCTCTGTTTTTAATATCTGCGTTCCGAGAGTTTCATCTGATCAAAAAGAGTTAGAGGATGGGATTTCTGAAAATGTTAATGAAGAAAATATCTGCATCCTTATTGATGACGATGTCGCTATGCATGATTTAATCAGAAGAACTGTCGTTAAGGCTGGGATGAGATTAATTGGCGCGACTGATGGAGAGCAGGGATTAAAAATGATAAGAGAACTTAATCCTAAGCTCATTTTATTGGATGTTTTAATGCCGGGCAGAGATGGCTGGTCTATTTTAAGAGAATGTAAATCTGACGAGGAAATAAAAGATATTCCTGTTGTTATGGTTAGCCAAATGTCTCAAGAAAAACTAGCTTCTTCATTAGGAGCTGATGATTATTTAACCAAACCAATTGATAGAGCTAAGTTTCTTGAAACTGTATCTGGTTTAATAGGTATCGATGATAAAAATAAAACTATTCTCATAGTTGATGATGATGCGAATACTAGAGACATCTTAAAAAGATCTTTAATTGATGCAGGATATGATCCTATTTTAGCTAAAGATGGTAAAGATGGTTTAACTAAGCTTGATAAAAATCCATCTCTTATTGTTTTAGATTTAGAAATGCCTAGAATGGACGGTTTTGAATTTCTTGAAAATTTAATTTCTTTAAAGCCTGAAGAAGATCGACCTAATGTTCTAGTTTATTCAGGAAAAGATTTAACTGATGTTCAAGCTGAATTACTTAATAAAAATGTAGAAGGCTTGATTAAAAAAGACGAAGTTTCAATAAATCAATTGCCAGGGCTAGTTGCAAAAATACTTAAAGATAACTAACTTAAATCTTAGCTTCTATTTTTTCTAAAAGCCTTTTGAAATCTACCGGCTTAGTATCAAAATCATCCGCTCCACAATCTAAAGCTTTTTGTCTATCATGTTCCATAGCATGAGCAGTTAAAGCAATTATTGGAATTGAAGAAATCTCAGGATCCTCTTTAGCTTTGGAAGTAGCATCCCATCCATCCAAGACTGGCAACCCCATATCCATTAAAACTAAATCAGGATTTTCTGATTTCATTTTATCTAGGCCTTCCTGACCATCGAAAGCGAAGATAACCTCATACTCTCTTCTAGTTAATCTTCTTCCCAGCATATCCCTATTCATTTCATTATCTTCAACATATAAAATTTTTTTCATATTATTTCCCTATCTAGTCAAAAGTTATTTGATCTCTTCCATTTTCTTTAGATTTATATAATCTTTCATCGGCAACATTGATCATATCTTCAAAACTTGACGAGGTTGAAGAATGAGTTACGCCTCCGCTAATATTAATATTAATCTCTATATCTTGGAATGGTATTTTTAGATTGTTTACTTCTTTTCTAAGAGAAGAGCAAAATTCTTCTATCGTTTCTGATTCATTATCCATGATAAGAGCCATGTATTCTTCTCCACCAACCCTTCCAACAATATTTGGCTCGCTTTTATCTTTTAATAAATTAGCTAAAGCAATTATCACAACATCGCCTCCAGGATGGCCGTAGGTGTCATTTACTTTTTTAAAAAAATCTATATCTATCGATAATAAAGAAAAGTGTTTTTCAGTTTCTTTCTTTGCTTTTTCGAAGAATTCTTGCCCGTGATCAAACACTACTTTTCTATTGTAAATTCCTGTAAGAGGACAAGTAGTTGCTCTTATGTGCAACTCTTCTAAAAGCTTTCTATTTGCTTCTCTAAAATATTTAGCCTCTAAACTAGCCACAGCTTTAGCCATTAAGATGGTCCCGTTAAGAGGCTTTGGTAAATAATCTGTAGCTCCTAACTTAATACATTTAGCTGTACTATCTACATCATTAAAAGCCGAAACCATAATTATCGGAAGTTCATCTGCACTATGATTTAATCTAAATTCTTTCAATAATTCTAACCCATTGATATCTGGAAGAATTACATCTAAAAGAATCAAATCAGGAGTTTGTCGGTTAACTTCTGTTATTGCATCTGTCCCGTTGTATACAACTCTGCAATCTAGTCCATGTTGTCCAAGTCGTCTCTGAAGAACTTCACAATTTGTAACGTTATCATCTACTATTAAAATATCAGCATCTTTTAAGTTGTCGTCTATCTCAAGACTATAATCAAGATCTCCTAAAGATTTAAAAAGAGACTCAGCATTCTTTATGCTGCTTGTTCCTGAATTATCTGAAGGTTCGGATTTAAGATCTCCTTTAATAAAGTCTACAAATTTTTCTATAGCTTTTTCTGTATCTCGAGAAAGGGATAAAATATTATTGAGATCCTCTATACAGCTTTCCGATAAATCGTCTTCAAAATCTTCCATTAATATTTCGCTATACCCAATTATTGCGTTTAATGGTGTTCTTAAATTATGTCTCAGTTCAGAATATTCTTGAGCTGTTTTATTTCTTTGAGCATCGTTTTTAGTATTTTCTCTGAATGCTTCTTCATATTGCGTCAAAAGCTTTTCTTGCCCTGATCTAATTTGAGTTATCTCATCATTTAAATTAATTTTATTTTCTTCTGCATATTGAGCAATTAAATCAATGTATTGTTCTATAGCGTCAGCTGGCGCAGTAAATTCTTGTTTTATTTGAGCAAGAAGTATTTGCTCTGCGCCTTTTGATGGCTTTTTTATTTCTTGGCTCATCCTAAACTACCTTTTAATTCGTCTAAAAATTCAGGCCTATGCATTAAATAACCTTGTCCATTAGGACATCCAATATCTATGAATCTTTGTTTTTGATCTTCTGTTTCTATTCCTTCGCCTAGCATTTGTAATGACAAAGTATCACATACACTGACAACAAATTTAATTAATTCTGAAGTCGTCTTTTCAGAAATAGTTTGAGAAAAAACTTTATCTAACTTCACAGAATCTACTGGCAAGTCTCTTAAATAACTCAAAGAGGAATATCCAGCACCAAAATCATCTATTGCTAACGGAATACCAAAATCTTTTAATTTTTGAAAAGATTCGCCAGCTTTTTTTACATCTTCTAGCTCGGCTGTTTCTGTAATCTCTAAACCAAGTTCTCCAGGTTGTAGATTCAATTCCTTTACATATTCTATAAAAATATTAGTAAAGTTTTCCTGCATAGCAGTATGAGCAGAAACATTTAAATAAATAGTTACGCCTGACATATCTACTTCATTTTTTAAATCAAATGCTTCTTTTAGTTTTTCTAAAGAAGCCATTACTACTAAAGAAAATAGGCTTTCTCCTTCTATCAATGGTATGAATTTATCATTCGGAATAATATTTCCATCTTCGTCTCTCATTCTTAGCAAAGCTTCTAAACCCACTAATTTTCCCGATTTTAAATTTACTTGTTTTTGATAAGCCAAATCTATTCTGTCATGCTCAATGCATGAAATCGTCCCTCGAAGAGCCTCTAAAGTTTCTTTGTTGTTTGTTAAAACCTCTAAGAGAAAAAAAGTCGATTCATCTGCTATAGGAACCTCATGGACTCTGCATCTAAGAAAGAAATTAATTTTTCTTAATCTCATGTCTACGTTAGATTCAAAAGACGAAGCAACTTTTACCTCTTTTAATTTTTCCGATTTTTTAATATTGAAAATTCCTTTAATTTCAACATCACAGTCATCGTTGCAATCAGGTTCACAATTGTCCTCACATGCAAAAATATATCTTGAAGAGTTATTCATCCATTGAATGCTTAAGTTTTTATCAAAAATAATGAAAGCGCTTGGATGTTGCTGTAAAGATTCTATTAAATAAAGCTGTTTTTTCTGATTTATGCTCATTTCCCCTCTTCTATTAAATCATCAACTATCAAAACAAAATCTGAATCAAAGGTTTCTCTCATGAAAGACCATAACTTTAAGTGATGAGGTGATTTGAATAATGTTTTAAATGATTTTAAAAATGATGCCCACTCTGATTCATCCAGCATGCCAATTGTGTATTGATAATATTGATTTTCTCTAGATCGAAGCATCACTGCAAAATATGATAAATACATCGCATCTTCTTCTTCTGTTAAAGGCTCATCTTTCCTGAGTTTAATTTTTATTTGAACAATATCTTTTGTCATTCCAGCTAACGCCATCTTTTGATGGCTGTCAGCAACATTTTGTCTTACATTTGCTTTAGAAACTCTATTTTGTTCTGCCATTTCTCTTATCAAGAAAAATACTGTGCCAAGAGCTCCAAGGGCTGCTGCAGCTTGAATAATTACGCTTATGTTTTGTAAGAACCAATCCATTTTAGTCTTTCCTTAACTTTGATCAATTAGATTAATTCTTTTTCAAAAGGATTGAAATAGCTAGTTAAATTTTTTAAAGATTATATCTTAGAACTTTGAAGTTGTTCACAAGTAGAATTAAAGTCTTTTACAGTTTCATTAATTATAGTTTGAACAGATTTTATCTCATCTATAAGCCCCATTGATTGTCCAGTTAGAGCTGGCGCAGCATTAAGATCGCCGCCAAAATATAAGTCTTGAACGCTTCCAAAAACACTCATATCCATTGATCCTTTTTCAAAGATCTCTTTTGTATAATCAGTTTTAATTGCTCTTAAACAAGGCGAGCCTGTTTTATTCAATACATACGTATCAGATTCAGTACCCTCCAAAATAGCATTCTTCCAATTATTATGTACTGGACTTTCTTTGCTAGAAACAAATCTTGTACCCATCTGAATCCCTTCTGCTCCAACAGCAAACGCTGCAGCCATTCCTTGGCCATCTGCTATTCCTCCAGCAGCAATTATTGGAAGATCAATTTTTTTCCTTATAGCTTGAATTAAAACAAATAGCCCTACTTCTTCGGGATTTTTGAATCCACCACCTTCTGTTCCCTCTACAACTAATCCATCGACTCCAGCTTCAGCTGCTTTCATAGCTCCAGCAAGACTTGGTACTGCATGATAAACAGTTAAACCTGCGCCCTTAAGAACATCTATGTATTTGGCAGGACTTCCAGCTGATGTGGTAACAAACTTAACTCCACATTCAGCAACAAAATCTACAATTGAATCATCTTGTAAAAACATTATTGGTAAATTAACTCCGAAAGGCTTGTCAGTTAATTCCGACATTTTTTTTATTTCTTTTTTGCATGCATCTACCTCTCCAGAAGAAGTTTCTATGACTCCTAGCCCACCTGAATTCGATACTGCTGAAGCTAACTGACTTCTTGCTATCCAACCCATGGGTGCCTGGACGATTGGATATTTTGTTCCTAAGTGCTGTGTAACTCGATTCATAAAATTTTCTCCGAAATTATATTATCAGTTTGAATTTAATTTCTAAAACTAATTTAAACGTCTTAAAAGTTATGCAAAATATTCAGCATCTTTAAAAAGTTTTCCTTTTTGATCGTTTTCTGAAATTAAGGTTGGCTTTATAGGTAGATCTATATTTAAGTCTTGATCATTCCATTTCAAGCACCTTTCATCATCTTTGTTCCAATAGTCTGTAACCTTGTAGAAAAATTCTGCTTCATTACTCAATACTAAAAATCCATGAGCTAATCCTGGAGGCACCCATAATTGTTTCCCATTTTCTTTAGATAAAGTTATTCCCATCCAGTCTCCAAATGTATTTGAGCTTTTTCTTAAATCTACAATTACATCAAAAACCTCCCCAGAGAAAACTTGCACTAACTTTCCTTGAGGATTATTAAGTTGATAGTGAAGACCTCTAAAGACTCCTTTTTTAGAAACACTTTTATTGTCTTGTACAAATGAATAATCATCTCCTATTGATTCTCTAAACCTATGGAGATTAAAATTTTCTGAAAAACTTCCTCTTTCATCTGAAAAGACTTTTGGGTTTAAGATTGATACTTCGTTTAGGGATTCTTTTCTCATTCTATTCTTTCAAAAGTTTTGTTAGGAAGCTGCTATAAGAGTTTTTCATCGACTTAGATAATTTTAATAAATCAGACTTTTTAATCCACCCATTTTTATATGCAATTTCTTCCGGACAGGCAACAATTGTGCTTTGTCTATTTTGAACGAGAGAAATAAAGTTTGAAGCTTCAAGCAAACTATCAAACGTTCCAGTATCTAACCAAGTAAAACCTCTATTTAATATCTTAGCTCTTAATAATTTGTCTTTTAAATAACCCGCATTAAGATCAGAGATTTCTAATTCTCCTCTTTTAGATGGTTTTAATTTTTTAGCTCTTGAAGAAACATTTTTTGGAAAAAAATATAGGCCCGTGATGGCAAGATTACTTTTTGGTAACTTAGGCTTCTCTTGGATCTTTGCAGGCAGACCACTTTTATCTAAAGTCAGAATACCAAATCTTTCTGGATCCTTAACTTGATATGTAAAAATAGTGGAATTATCTTCATCTTCGTTTGCTTCTCTTAAAATTTTTGTTAAGTCGTTTCCATGATAAATGTTATCTCCTAATATTAAGCAACTAGGATCGTTTTTAATAAAATCTTTTGACAGAATGAAGGCTTCAGCAATTCCATTTGGTTTTGTCTGTTTTATATACTTTAATTTTAAGCCCCACTGTTTTCCAGACCCTAGTAATTTCTTAAATTTAGGCAAATCTTTAGGTGTAGATATTATTGCTATTTCTTTTATTCCAGCAAGCATAAGTGTTGAAAGAGGATAATAGACCATAGGTTTGTCAAAGACAGGAAGTAATTGTTTCGAAATAACTTGTGTAAGTGGATGAAGCCTTGAACCAACTCCTCCAGCTAATATAATTCCTTTTCTATTATTTATAGTTTTATTCATTATTTCCCATAATTTCAATAATGCTTTTTTTCCAATTAGGTAATTCTATTCCAAAGTTATCTTTTAATTTAACAGAAGAGAGAAAAGAATATTTTGGTCTTTTAGCTCTTTGAGTAAATTTTGATGAAGGTATCGGATTTATATCTATCATAGAAAAGCTAGATTTTAGATATATTTTTTTTGATATCTCTTGAGTGAACTTAGCAAATTCAAACCAAGTGCCTGATTCACTACCAGAAAGATGATAGGTTCCCCATCTATTTTCTTTATTTAAATTTTGTTCAAGTGAAGTAATTATTTTATAAACAGCCGAAGAAATAAAACCCGAAAAATTTAAACTAGTCTCTTGATCTGAAACAATATTTAACTCATCTCTGTCTTTAGATAGATTAATTATTTTTGAAATGAAGTTGTCGTCATTTTTTGAAATAACACCGCTGGTCCTCAAAATTAAGTACTTTGAACATGCCTCAGCAATAAATTTTTCTCCTTCTAATTTAGAATTTCCATAAACTGAGATAGGCTTTGCAGTATCATTCTCTGAATAAGGTTTTTCTTTTGAGCCATCAAATACATAATCAGTTGAAAAGTGTATTAAAACGGCGTCGTTTTCATGGGCCAAAATTGCTAGTTTTTTTACTGTCAAAGCATTAACTTGATAGGCATTCTTTTCAAAATCCTCTGCGCCATCGACGTTTGTGTATGCAGCTGCATTAATAATAAATTTTGGATTTATTGTTTTAATGATTAAATCTAAAGATTTTGGATTTTCAAAATCAAATCCATCTCTGTCTAAGGAAATTACTTCGCCGAGCGTGGTTAAATCTTTTGAGAGATGCTTTCCGATTTGCCCATTTGATCCAAGAATTAAAATCTTTTTCTTGTTATCTTCCAGAATATTTTTATCTAACATTACAAGATTTATAAATTATCCAGATACCATTTAATTGTTTTTTCTAATCCAGCAGAAAAAGTTTGTTCTGGGAACCAGCCAAGTTCCTTGTTTATTTTTGAAATATCTAAGCTATATCTAAAATCATGACCCGCTCTATCTTCTACATATTCAATTTGAGATAAGTATGAAGTCTTGTCTTCTCTTGGCGAAATGGAATCTAAAATTTTGCAAATTTCTGAAACAATTTCATTGTTATTTTTTTCACTGTTTCCACCAATATTATAAGTCTCTCCTACTTTGCCTTTTTCTAAAATTTTTATTATTGCTGAACAATGATCTTCTACATAAAGCCAATCTCTTATATTTTTTCCGTCTCCATAAATTGGCAATTTTTTTCCTTTAACTGCATTAGATATTATCAAAGGAATTAATTTTTCAGTAAATTGTCTTGGTCCATAATTATTAGTGCAATTTGAGGTTATGGTTGGCAAACCATAGGTATGAAACCAAGCCCTGACTAAATGATCACTAGCCGCTTTAGAAGCAGAATACGGACTGTTTGGTTTATAAGCACTTTTTTCATTTGAGCTTTGGTCTTCTTTTTTTAAGGAGCCAAAAACTTCATCTGTTGAAACATGTATAAACCTAAAACTTCTTTTTTCTTCTTTAGATATTACTTTGTAATAGTTTAGGGCTGCATTAAGCATAGAAAAAGTTCCTAAGATATTTGCGTTTATAAAAGCTTCTGGCCCCTCAATAGACTTATCGACGTGGCTTTCAGCAGCAAAGTTTATAATTGCTCTAGGTTTATTTTCAAAAAAAAGATCTTCTATTTTTTGTTGATTTTGGATATTTACTTTTTCGAATTTGTATCTAATATCTTTTTCTACTGCAGATAGATTTTTTAGGTTAGCTGCATAAGATAGATTATCTATATTTAAAATACTTTCTTCTGAATAATTTAGCCATTTTAAAATGAAATTTGAGCCTATAAAACCTGCTCCACCTGTAACAAATATCATATCTACTTAACTTTATCCTTAAAAAAAATTTCTTCATTGACGCCTTTGAAGAAAGCATAGAATTTAGCTCTTTTTCTAGAAGAAAATAAAATTTCCGGAGATAATAATTGAAAACTTGCAAACATAATATTTTTTAATGTAGACCCTTTTATTTTATGTTTTTTTTGAGCATAAACTCTTGATCTACCCATATGATAGCCTTTAAGTGCAGCTATTGTTGAATTTCTCGAGCTTGAGCTACCTCCTATGTGAGTCACTAAAGCATTATGAATATACATCAAAGGGCCCACCTCTGCTTTTAATCTAATAGATAAATCATCATCTTCATGATACAAAAATATATTTTCATCAAATCCGGAAATCTTTAAAAAAACCTCTTTCTTTATAAAAATTGCTGATCCACTTAAAATTGAAACTTCTTTGTCTCCTTCTGGACGTTTTCTACTCATCCATTCTTTTTTGGGTAATAAAACAGACCTTCTCTTAAAGTTTTGTTTGCCTAACGCATCAGAGATTTTAGGATTAAAAGCGCTTGCTTCAGGATACCTTTCAACCGCTTTTAATAGCTCGCTTATTGCATCTGGACTAAGAGAAGAGTCAGGGTTTAGAAAAAAAAGAAAGTCTCCTTTCGCTAGTCTTGCTCCAATATTACATGCAGAGCCAAACCCCAGATTTTTTTCATTTTGAATTATTTTGCAATCATAAATACTTGCAACATTTTTAATTTCTTTTTCTTGAGAGTTATTCACAAGAATAACTTCATGTTCTTTTGGAATAGATAAAAGAAGAGTTTTTAAAGCATTTGAACTTTCATAACATGGAACGATGAAAGATATATTCCCTGAATTATTTTCCATATGGGATTATATAATTTTTTTTTATTTATCCATCAAATTAAGAAAAGACCCAGATCAACCATTAAATATATATTTGCAAAAAGTCCTGAGATCCAAAATAAACTTCTCAAACTGGGATTTTTATCTGTCGCAATTGAATAATATAAAATCATATGAATTATTCTGGAAATTGCATAAACCCATATAATGAAATTTAATTTTTCAGCATTGTACCCGGATAGTATAGCTATTATCCCCAAGCCAAAGAGAGGAACTATATTCTCTAGGGAATTCCAAAAAGCACGATGACTTCTGAAAAAAAAGGATTCTTGTCCTAAGTTGGGATCTATCACACCAACTTGATAACCAGGTTGTGCTCTGTGTGCTCCGACTAGGATTAAAGCCTGAATAATTATCGTGGATAATATTACCCAAAAACCAATAAAAACTGATTGATAAATTTCTAACATCTGAATCTCCTCTTTTAAAAATTTTCTGGTATTTTTGGTTTAAAATCTTTGTAAAAAGACTTTAAATCTTTAACATCTTTTTCATTATCTCCTGAAGGTTCAAAAAATCCACTAAAAGTACAAACTTTCTTATCAAAATCTATTCCCACTAACGCTATTTTACAATCCATTTGTTTTGATATTCTTAAGAAGCCGGATTTCCATTTTTCTACTTTTGATCTTGTTCCCTCTGGGGTAAGGCCAATGATGACACCTCCTCTCTCATCTAATAATTTAGACACTTGGTCAACTACTAACTGGGGATTTTTTCTGTCTACTGGAATTCCTCCAATGCCTCTCATAATATTTTTTAAAATAGGAATTGAGAAAAGAGTATGTTTAGCCAATACATATAATTTTAAATCTATTGCCCAAATAAGAGCCAAGGCATGAACAAAATCCCAATTAGAAGTATGAGGGCCTCCTACTAAAACAAATTTTTCTAAATTTGGTATTTCTCCATGAACTTTCCAGCCAGAAAATTTCTGTATGGTTCTTCCAATCCACTGAATTATTTTGGGCCTATTTGCCAAATGTATTTTGGGAACTAAAATTTTTCCTTCTTTCACGATAGTAAATATTTTGAAGATTATAAAAGTTATTTAATTTTCTGAAATCAATTCAGATATTGCTCTAAAGATAGCTATGTGTGCATCTTTAGTAAATTCTTTTTCTTCTACAAATCTAAAGTTAGAGGAAGTTTTTGCTATTACAATTTCTGTTTTTGGATCTACGTAAACAAATTGATTGTAAACACCATGAGCTGTGTAATCTGTTACTACTGGTCCAGGCACCCACCATTGATAGCCATACCCCCAATTACTCGATGATAAATCTTCGCCTGCAAAAGGTTGCACATGTTTTCCATCTGGAATCGTTGAGTCAGCTACCCATTGTTCAGGAACAATTTGTTTGCCTTTCCAGCTTCCCTTGTTTAAGTATAGTTGCCCAAATTTAGCAAGGTCCCTTACAGTTGCATTGAGACCTCCCAGAGACATTTCTATATCCTGATGATCTGTTAAATAAAAAGCGTCATCTTGCATGCCAATCTGATTCCAAATTTTATCGTGGAGATACTCCTTAATAGAAACTCCTGAAACTTCAGCAACTAACATTCCCAGCATTTGAGAGTCTAAACTCACATAATGATTATAGGTTCCAGGCGTTCTAGCGTTTTTTAAGGTTTTAGCAAATTCTCTTTGAGATGTGCCGGTAGCAGTTACTCTTCCATAACGATTTATATCAGAATCAGGATCTCCATAGTCCTCATTAAAACCAATTCCAGAAGACATTTGAAGAAGGTTTTTAATTGAGACTCCCTCATATCCTGTTCCAATAAAGTCTTTGAGGTACTTAGTAATTGGATCTTCAATACTTTCAATTAACCCTTCTTCTACTGCTATTCCTATCAAAGCTGATAAAAATGATTTTGATACTGACCATATAATGTGTCTAGTATCTTCTTTATTATCATTCCAGTAATTCTCATAAATCAAATCTCCTTTATGCAAAATGACCATTCCATCTGTTTGAAAATAATCAATGGCATTCATCAAGCTTTTTTCTTCTCCTTCGTAAAAATATGTTTCAGGAAGTTGGAAGTTTTCTTTTTTTTCAAATATATGAGGATTTTCTGAAGCTTTTATTGGAGTTGATATGGGAAAAAATTCATCCATATTTATAAAATTATATGAGATAGATTCTTCATTAAATAAATTAGTCACTTTATAGATTCTCCAAACATTAGGTCCAAATAGTATAGCTAAGATTACAATAATGATTATTAAAATTAATACTATAGCGGACTTCATTTTTTTATTTTTTATAGAGAATATAAAATTGAGAAGCTAATAATAATAAATATATTAAAAATACCGCCAGAATAGAATTTAATAAAATAGGATCATCTAATTCTTTCACTATTGGATTATCTGTTGGTAATCTTCTTAGACCATCAAATGTTGCCGGCACCAAATGGAATAAAAAAGTTGAGGAGTAACTCAAAGTTTCAATATATTTAGAGAAACTTCTGAAAACTTCTGTTTTTTCAGCAAAAATCCCAACAAGAACCGCGCCTATTGCTAGAACTCCCATCGCATGTGCTGGGCCAAATCCTCCTTGGTTGTATATAAGCAATGAAGTTCCCGCAACAATCAAAGTAATCAGCAAATAAAATTTACCCGAAAAGTTTTCATATTTTATGAACTTATATTTTCCTAAAGAGTAGAAGCCAAAAAGCAAAGCTAAGACTCCAAGAATGGTATGAAACCAACCCAATATTGTAATTTCTGGCATAAAAACCCCCTCGTTTTTTAATATTCTAACTTAATAGATTCATCATAGCCCTTTAGGAAAATAAAAATTTTAGGACTTTTGATTTTTCCAAGCTCTCAGAGAAAAAGGAATACTTAAAATGTATAAAGCCGACAGAAGAGTCAATGAGATCCATAAGAAATTTATCAGACCAAGAATGACTAGAGTAAAAAGTATTAAAAAAATAACATAATTATTTTTTTTTAATTTTAACTTTTCTCTTTTTGAAGAGTAGGTTGGAACCCTGCTTATTAGTAAAGCTCCTATTAGAACTGTATAAATTGCAACAAGATTTATATTTTCTGAGGCCCAATCAAATCCAATAAATATGTGTGTGACCGGTAACAGAATCAAAACAGCTCCAACTGGCGTAGGTATACCCATAAAGAACCCTGATTGCTCAGAGCTTTGATCTTCTGAATCCAAGTTAAATATAGCTAGTCTGATACAAGAAAATAAAATATAGATAAGCACTGCAATAGAGCCTACAAAATCTCTTTCATGCATGATGCTCATATATAAAATTAGTCCTGGGGCAACTCCAAAATTTACAAAATCTGCTAAAGAATCTAATTCAGCTCCTAATTCAGATTGACTGTTTAAAACTCTTGCCACTAAACCATCCAGCACATCACATATTGCTGCAAAAATAATGAAAACTACCGCTGTTTCAAACTGTAATTCTAGTGCAAATCTTATAGAACTGAGACCAAAAGAAAGCCCTGCTAATGTAATTAAATTAGGTATTAGAGATCTAAAATCTATCTTTTTCATTCAGAAATTATTTCAGATGAGCAATTATTGTCTCGCCAGCAACAACTTTATCGCCAAGGCCTATATCTATTTTTGTATTTTTTGGCATATATATATCTACTCTTGAGCCAAATCTTATCAAACCAAATCTTTCTCCGGCAGATAAATATTTTCCCGTTTTAATGAAGCTCAAAATTCTTCTGGCTATTAATCCTGCAATTTGAACAACTATGATTTGGGCTCCATTTTGTGTTTTTATAATCAATGAATTTCTTTCATTTTTTTCACTTGCTTTGTCTAAGCTGGCATTGAAAAAACTTCCTTCTTTATAAGAGATTTTTTCCACACTTCCTTCTATCGGACTTCTATTTACGTGAACATTAAAAACATTCATAAAAATACATACTCTTTTCATTGAAATATCTTCTAGCCCAAGCTCTTTAGGTGGAAATGCTTCATCAATTAAACAAATTTCTCCGTCTGCAGAACTAATTATCGCATTGGGAGTATCAGGCGTAGATCTTTCTGGATCTCTGAAAAACCAAATAATAAAGAAAGTTACTAAGTATCCAAAAATTGCTAGCGGAAGCCAAATGAAGCTTAAGGATATTGAAATTAATAATGCAACAAAAGAAAATCTCCATCCTTCTCTGTGAATGAAAGAGGTTATTTTTTGTTTTTTCATTTAAATATGATTTGAATAATCTAATTCTCTTAGAACTATAAAATTAAAAATACTATTTCTGTTTGAAGATTTTAATTTTAATTTTTTCATAAAAATCTTTAAGTTTTTTAACTAATTCAGGTCCAGCCATATATATTCCTAAAAATAATATTATCCAACTTGCTCCATATACTATTGCACTATACAAGCCTTTTTGAGCAACCGTAAAAGATGAGTTTACAGCTATTGCGCCAATAATAGGTATATAAGCAGCTGATAAAAAAATTAGCGCTGCGCCAAATAGTCTTTGAATCATTTATGCGGCGTAACTAAAAACTTAGTACCAGTAGCTTGTTTTGCATAAGTTTTTATTATCTCTGGATCAAGCATTTCTTCTAAAGAAATCTCTTGAGTATAGTTACTTGCAAAAGTTGTTGTAATTTCTTTTGCTACTCTGTCACGCATTTCTTGAAATTTTTCCATTCCTACTCTGCCTATAAATGGTGTTAGTAACCATCCTCCCAACCCCCAAGATAAGCCAAAAGATCTATTAAGTACTGTTGGCGAAGGGTCTAATCCTCCATAAATATATACTTGTTTGTATGTATCTGAACCGTATCGACTGTATTCCTTAGCATTTTTATTAGCTGCAATTTCCATAGCTGCTAATATTTGCCCAGGCAGTTTTCCTTCGTTTCCTCCACCGGTTGCGTCAAAACCCAAAGTTGCTCCAGTTTCAACTAATGCATCAATCAAGTTACCCATGAAATCAGCATCAGACGTGTTAAGAACATACTCAGCACCAATGCCTTTTAAAAGGTCTACATGCTCTTGTTTTCTAACTATGTTGATTAATGGAATTGAATCGGCTTTACAAATTTTAACTAACATTTGCCCTAAATTAGACGCTGCTGCTGTATGAACTATGGCTTTATGATTTTCTAATCTCATGGTTTCTGTAAAACCCAAAGCAGTCAAAGGATTTACAAAAGAAGAGGCCGCTTCTACCGGGGAAGTGCCTTCATTCATAACTAAGCAACTCATTGCAGGCAAACAACGGTATTGAGAATACATTTCTCCCCCTGCTACTCCAACTGTTTTACCGATTAAATCTTTGACATTCTTTCCAGCGTCTATAACTACTCCACCACCTTCGTTGCCTGCTTTCATTGAAAGACCTACTCTTGGCTTTAGTGATTGCATTAAAGCAGGGTGAATACCAAAAGAGGTTACAGTCTCATCACCTGACCCTGTGGTGTTAATATTTGATAAATCTGCTGCAAAACTAATCAATAATCCTAAATCTGAGGGATTGATGGGAGAAGCTTCAACTTTTATTAGAACTTCATCGTCACCTGGAACAGGCACATCAGATGTTGAAATAGAAAGGTAGAGTTTTCCTTCTTCATTTATTTCTGTTCTTATTTCTTTTGATATCGTAGCCGTCATATTTTCTCCCAAAAATTATTTACAAGATTGTAACTTTAACTAATTTATAAGCTAATTGTTAATTTAAAAAAAGGTACAATAAATGACATTTTGTCTATTTTTTCCTATATAAATCAAGGCTAAGCGTTAATATTAAAATTAACATAAGAATAATAATTCTTAGATCAAAAAATAGAGGGGAAGGTACAGGTACAGCTATTGTTTTTGTTAAAGCCCCTACCTTATACTCGTGTCTTTCATTAAAAACTTCATTACCACTAATTTCTAACATGTCTCTTATACTTCTATATCTTACAATTCCCACTTGGTCCCATTTCTTTGTTTCTTCAGCGCCAATATGATCTAGAGCATTTGCTGAAATAGCGCCAAAAAAGACCGGATGTGAAGCCCTAGAAAACATCTCTGGATACATATATTCCATATAATAGTTCATAAGATCTTCTGCAGAAGCCCCTTTTCCAGTATGTTTTAAAGTGGGAGGATTTTCGTTAAAATCTAGGTAGTTAACCATGTAAAAATCACCACCATCGTCCTCTTGCATAAATTTAAGAATATTTTCTTTATCTTCTTTGGAAGCTAAATCATCTTCTTCAATTCTTTGTATTGCCAAATTTATTTCTTCTTGAGATAGAGGTCCTGAAAAGTTTGTATACCAAAAGAAAAAAATCGAATAAATTAATAATGCAACTATCCAATTGCTTCTAATCATAAATTTTCATCTTTTAGTCTATATTTAAAAATCCGCATAGTTTGTTCCCAGAAGGATCTCTGAGATATGCTAAATACATTTTGTAACCATTTCCTTCTCTAATACCTGGAGGATCTTCACAAGTAACACCGCCATTTTTTATTCCCTCAGCATGCCAAGCGTTTCCTGTTTCTGGATCTTTCACACTAAAGCCTATGGTGGTTCCGTTTCCGTGAGTAGCTAATTCATTATTAATTGGCTCAGATATACAAAAAGTCATATTTTCATGAAAATAAAAATATCTTGTTTGACCTGAGAGGTTTGGGAAAAACCTTCCTGGCTTACATCCCAAAACTCCCAGAATCTTGTCGTAGAACATCTTAGATTTTTCTATGTCATTAGCTCCTATCATTATGTGGCTGAACATTTATGCCTCCTTTTTAATTTCTTCAGCGGTTAATGCAGCTAAAGGATGAGAATTATTCATAAATAAATACCTAATATTCCCAATAAAGAACTAAAAGGCCATAAGTAAGGCGCAGGTGTTTTCCGCATGACTGGATTTTTGTAAGACATTGATAAAGCTATAAGAGCCATTCCAATTAACATTGCTGTCCCTACTTTAGACATCAATTCGTTTCCAGGAATAGCTATTGTAATCATAAACAGAGAACCTATACCCAAAGATAAAATTGAACCCACATGCCAAGAAAATTTTAAAAGGCCTTTAACATTGGGCTGAAGATCAGAGTCTTCTAAAGGAGGAATCATTAAAGGGGTTCCTTTTATTTCATGAATAAAAAAACCTCCAATACATATAAAGGCACATGCTCCAAAAAATATTTCACTCATATAGTTTTCCCCTCAGTCATATTAATCTGTTTGAGTTTTCGAAGTCCAAAATTTAGTCATATTTAAAGTAGTTTGATCTTTTACGACGAAGTGATGATAAAGAGCAGCTAGGATATGAATTATTATTAAAGCAATAATGGCGTTTGTACAAAACTCATGAACATTTCTAATGATTGAAAACAAATTTTCATTATGAGTGAAAAAGGCCAAATCATAAGAGCCAAAGATCATTATCGTATCAGATGCGAATGAAGCTGAGATAATTCCAGTAATAATCAAACCTGCCATTAGAATATAAAGTCCGTAATGGCCAGCTTTGGCTGAAATCACCTGCCATTTTGGCATTGTTGCAGGCAACTCAGGAGCGCCATACCTATATCTAAGAATCATTCTCAAAATAAATAGAAATGTCACTATTAAGCCGGCAGTCGCATGATCAGCTCGTGATTCCAGTCTGTCCAAAAGCTCCATATCACCACCAAATTTTTGCGCAACATTCAAATCAAGCATAATCATAATAGCCATTAACCAATGAATGATTTTTTGGGTTTTAAAGTAATCGATCATATTTAATTTTTATTAATTATTTGATACGACTTTTGAAATTCCCTCAATTGATATCAACATACCTTGATGGATTGCATCTGCAAATATCTCAGGGTCTATTTCTGTGGTCCACTCTAATTGACAGGTTTCATTATTTAGTTCGGTGATATGCATAGTTGCCAGATGATGTTCCAGTGGCGTTCGAGTTTCAACTGCTGAATATTGCAATTTCATTGATTCGTTATCAAGCAATAAAATCCGCTCTTTAACAGTGCCCATGCCTTCCATTTCAAAAACTCGACAGTCTCCTTCCAGGCTAATTTCTTCTATAGTAGGCACCCAATCACATCTAGTAACATCAGATAATATGTTCCATAAACTTGATGCTGAACATTCAAAGGTTATTTTTTCAGTAAGTGTTTTCATTTATTTAAACCTTACCTAATTTTTTTAATTTTTAAAAATATTCTTTTTCATGAATCTATCTATTTCAGTCTTAATTTTTTTATTTTGATCCTCAGAAAATCTCCAGTGTCCGCCTCCTTCTACAGTCACCAATTGATTTTTATCCCCCATTATCTCTTTTAGAATAAGCGCTTGATCATAACCAACTAAAGTGTCCTTATCGCCATGAACTGTTATTGTTGGTGGAGAATTTTCACTAACTAAATTAACAGGTGAATATTTATTTGATATCTTTAAAATACTTTCTTCTGAGTCCACCCACCAACTAACAAAGTTTAAAAATGCATTATTTTCTTTCAAAAAATAATAATTTTTCTCTATGTCTGTTATTCCAAAAAAATTAATAATTGCCGCAGGTGATTTTTTAGCAATGCATTCATGCCCACTGCCTTTGCTATTCATTAAGCCTGTCATCAACGCTAGGTGACCTCCTGAGCTGAAGCCCATTATAGTAATGTCTTCAGATGAAAGATCCCTTTTAGAGATTTCTTGCTCTATGAACTTATAAGCACAAAGAACGTCTTCTGCTGCTTGCGGGGCGGTGTTTCTTCCAAGACGATAACCAACCATAAAGATGTTTAAATCTTCATTTATTGGAAAGAATTTTTCCAATCTTTCTATCCATCTAGAAGCTCTTTTATCTCCGTATAGCCAGCCGCCTCCATGAATCCAAACTAATACTTTTTTTGAAGTGCCCGGATAAAAATCTATTTTCTGTTTTTCTGAATCTCCATAAGATAATTCGATGAAATCTTTTTCATCTTCATTTGCCGCAATAAAAAGAGAGAAAGAAAAGACTAATAAAACTAATAAATTACGCAAAATATGATGATATTTGATTTCTTATTTTCCTTGAAACTTTGGAGTCTTTTTCTCAACAAATGCTTTAACAGCGTTTTTATGATCCATAGTTTCACCACAATGAACATGATGGGTTGCCTCTAGGTCTAGACATTCATCTATTTCTCCACTCATTGCTCTATTGAGATTTTCTTTCATATATCTATATGCGACTGCTGGGCCGGATGCTAATTTTTCTGCTAATTCTTTAGTTTTAAGCTCTAGTTCTTCAGGTTCTTCTATCCAATTTGTAAGTCCTAAATTTAAAGCCTCCTTTGCAGATATTCTTTCGGAAAGGAAATATAGTTCTCTTGCTTTAGCAGAACCGATTAACTTGGACATGAAATAAGTTCCACCGTAATCTCCAGAAAATCCTACTTTTGCAAAAGCTGTGGTCATGAATGCTTCAGAAGACATTATTCTTAGATCACAAGACAATGCATAAGAAAGTCCTGCTCCCGCTGCTGGGCCTGGTATTGAGGCTATTGTAGGTTTTGGCATTTTAAATAATTTCCCTGAAGTGCCTCTTTGGTGATCTCTTTGCCTATGAATGGCTTTATCAATTGTATTCTCATCGTTGCTATCCTTAGATGCCATGCCTTTTACATCTCCACCGGCACAAAAACCTTTCCCAGCGCCAGTTAAAACAATACATCGAATATCGTTATCTAGCTCAAATTCAGCGATTTTCTTTTGCAGCGCCTCATTCATTTCCATAGACATTGCATTTCTTGCTTCCGGTCTATTCATAATTAAGTAACCCACTCCATTTTCTTTTTTAGCCAATAGATGAGTTGTGCCTGTATCTAATTCCATCATTTATTTCTCACTTGTTTATTATTTGTTATTCTACAAAGATTATGAGAATTAGACAGTTAGTTTTTGTTAGCGAGGAAAGGGATAAATTAGCCAGTCAGATTTGTAATCTTTTAGATCTCAAAGAAACCTATCATGATGCCGGTCTAATTAATTTTGGTTTGGAAAATGTTCTCATCCCCCTCAACGATACTTTTTTTGAAATAGTCATGCCCGTTCAGAAAAATACGACTGCTGAAAGATTTTTAAAAAAAAGAAATGGTGAAGGCGGTTATATGGTGATCGTGGATGTAGAATGTTTTGAGAAAGAAGAAGAAAGAATTAATTCTTCCGATATTGAGATTGTTTGGCAGGGAGACAGAAGAGAAGAAGAAATTCGTGCGAGGACCATTCACTTGCATCCCAAGCAAGTTGGAGGAGCAATTTTATCATTGGATAAAATGGAGCCAGCGAATGCGTGGCTTTGGGCTGGAACAAACTGGGAAAAGGATATTAATCTTAAATTAGTTGATTGCCTTTCTGGTGTGATCATGCAATCTGACAACCCTTCAAATCTTTGCTCGAAATGGGAAAAAGCTTTGGGTGTAAAGAGATCTTCCTCAGATGAAATAACTATTCAACTCGATCGGTCAAAAATAATTTTTGTAGATGATACTGATGGCAGAGGAGAAGGCGTAAGTGCTTTTATTGTTAAATCGTTTAATAAAGAAAAAATTATAGAAAATGCCTTGGAAATGGAAGTCATGCAAAACAACGAAATCTCTTTGGGTGGTGTCAAAATTATTTTGGAATAGCCGAATAAAATTTTACTAATGAAAAAATTAGAATATTTCTTAGACTGCAGTAGCCCTTGGACTTATCTTTCATTTATGGGTGTTTTAGACCTAATGGAAAGGAAAGATTTTAAAATTATTTGGAAACCTATTCTTGTTGGAGGTATTTTTAATTCCATCAATCCAAGCGTCTATGAAAGCCGAAAAAATCCAATAAAAGAAAAGCTTGATTATTCACAAAAGGACCTAGCGGACTGGGCTCAATACCGTGACATAACTATAAATTGGCCAAAAATATTTCCTATTAATAGTGTTCGAGCTATGAGAGGAGCTTTTTATTTTATAGATAATGGGAACATTGAATCTTATTTAGAATTTATTTTTAAATCGTATTGGAGTGATGGGAAAGATATTTCTTCAGATGATTTCTTATCTGCTGTTGCAGGCAGGTTTAATGTTTCTCCAGATATTTTTTTTGAGTTTATTAACCAATCTAAAACCAAGACTAGATTGATTAATAACACTCAAGAATTAATGGACAGAGGTGGATTTGGTTCTCCGACTTTTTTTATAAATGACAACGATATGTTTTTTGGAAATGATCGTATACAACTATTAGAAGGACTTCTATAAAGTTTATTTATTTTCTTTATCTTCAGCCATTTTGGCTATGCTTTTAGCATCTTGACTAAACATTGTCTTAAGGCTTTCTTTAGAAATACCTTTGCCAAAGTTTCTCTGTTCTTTACCCACTTCCATTCCCCTTCTTACCGCCGGCCTCATTTTAATTGCATCAAACCATCTTCTGACGTTGGTAAAAGAGTCTAGATCCACTTCATATCTTTTATAAGCTGTAACCCAAGGGAAAGAAGCCATATCAGCAATGGAGTAATCACCAGCTAAATATTCTCGCTCTGTTAATATTCTTTCCATAACTCCCAGCAAACGATCATATTCATTTTTATATCGCTTTTCAGAATAAGAATGATCACCTGGAAAATTTGGGGCATAGTTTACAAAATGACTTACCTGGCCTGCCATTGGACCTAATCCGCCTATTTGCCAGAATAGCCATTCCAAAACTTTTTCTTTTTCAGGAGATTTCTGCGAAAAAAACTGCCCAGTTCGCTCTCCAAGATACATCAAGATTGCTCCAGACTCGAAAATACTCATTGCTTCTCCATTTATAATATTGGTGTGATCAACAATGGCAGGCATTCTATTATTAGGACTAATTCTTAAGAACTCTGGCTTAAATTGATCGCCCTTTCCTAAATTAATCGGGATGACTTTATAATCCAATTCACACTCTTCAAGCATAATTGAAATCTTCCAACCATTCGGGGTTGGAGCGTAATATAAATCAATCATTGAATAAGGATTTTTTTGTAAACTTCTTTATAGCTTCGAGCAATTTCCATTTCTGAAATATAACCCTTTTGTTCAAGAAGCTTATGAGCTTTTGGCAAATTATACCAAGGACAAAAAGTAAACAAATGGTGCTCTATATGGAAGTTCACATTTAGAGGCGCCAAAAAATATCCTAAATACCAAGGTACTAAAGTCGTTCTGGTATTTTTAAAATCATTTCCTCCTTCTACTCCAGAGTGTTCAGTAATGCTTCTAATTCTATAAAAGAAACTAAACAAAGTAATCATTGGAACCCACCATAGCAAGAGGTATAGCCAAGGGTTTCCTGTAAAAAATAAAACTGAAAAAATTACTGCATTGGTTGTAAAAAAACCATAAAGTTTTTTAAAAAATCTCCTAAAGTGACCTACCAAACTTAAGTTACTACCCCAGGCAGATTTAAAAGCTCCCAAATATCTTCTCATACCAGCTATTCCACTTAAATCTCTAAGAGCTTTTCTCATTAAACTTTTATTTGTAGTTGGAAAAGCTTTGGTTAACCCAAGATCAGGATCTTGGTCGGTTTCTGTAAATTTATGGTGTTGAGAATGAATCTTTCTATACGGAAGTGTATCGGTCATTACCGGATAAGAACAAAACCACTGAGAAATGAAATCATTTAGCTTCCTGTTTTTATACATCAGGCCATGTGCGCCATCGTGCATGAGCACAGTCATTTCAAATTGTTTCGCGCCAACAATTAAAGCTGAGACTATAAATACAAATGGGTTAGGAAATACAGCAAACAAAAAGAAAGCTAAAAAAATTTGAGACCACATGGAGACAACTGTCCAAGTAGTAACCCAATCTTTTTTCTCTCTTAATTGAGCAATCTCATCAGGGCTCAATATAGAATCATAATTCCCCATGGGTAAATTATAGCTTGGTTGAATATATTTTCTTTAAATTTTTGCTCAAAGGCTTTAACATTAAAAAAATATTGGAGAATGCTATGGTTGAAGTAATTTATTATGTTGGAGTTTTTTATCTATTACATCTTTTTTTAAGAATGAGTTTTTCGCTTAATAAAGTACCTTTCGTTGAGTGGTCTTTTGCTGGCGGCGATGTCTCTAATGAGAACAATCTCTCAAAGAGAATGGTTTTAGCAAGTGAAAATTTGAGACAAACGCTACCTATTTTTTTAACTTTTGCTGTTTTATCTGTAGTTTTAGAAGTGGATAATTTACTTTTGGCTCAGATTTGGTTGGGATTAAGAGTCGTTTATCTGCTAGGCGCTATGGTAGATCTTTATAGATTTAAACACGTCAGACCTTTTATATGGGCACCATCAGTTATTGTTTTATTTATGATGGGCTCAAATCTTATTGCTTAGATTGATACATTAACGAGAGAAGTTAGAAAATAGTAAAAAAATAAGCTCTTTTTATGCTTCGTGGCAATTGCAATCAGCATTCTTGCATGCTCTATAGTTTTTAAAGTGCGAATATGCAACCAACATGGAGCCAACTAAGGTAAGGCCTTTTTCAATAAATTCACCCAGAATTTCCTCACCAAAGACTACGGCAAAACTTAGCACGAAAAGTCCGATAATTCCCAAGGGCAGAAATGACATAATAGTTTTGTGATTTTTATATCCCGCTGAAAAAGAAAAAATACTTACTGGAATGGCGATCATTACGATCATTTTGTGAATGAATTCGTTGTCTATAGAAAATGAAAGAAATCCTGAAGATAGAATGAGGAAAGAGGGAACAAAAAAACAATGGATGACACATGCTGCTGACAAAGTCATGGCAAATCTATCGCCGAATAGTTGTGATCTCATTTAAAATTTAATAGTCTTCTAAAAGTTTCATTTGATTGGAAAATGGTAGTCTATTCTCCTCTTTTTTTTTCTCGTTTCAAGTTATAAATAATTAAAGGCTTAATAAGGCCTATCACCAACAATTGTAACTCTTTCTACTTTCCTTATATTTGGCCAGTAATCTGAGTTTGCATAATGCTGACATGCTCTGTTATCCCAAAACGCTATGGAATTATCTTGCCATGCAAAGCGACACTGATATTCTGGTATTGATGCCGTAGAATAAAGAAAAGTTAACATATCTTTTGACTCCTCTTTATCCCACCCTTTAATGTATTGAGTAAATGCAGCATTTACGTATATAACTTTTTTATTTGTATCTGGGTGCGTTCTTATTACTGGATGTTCCGGCATAGGATATTCCTTGTTGAAAGCTTCAATTTCACGATTCGACTTTCCTTGCTTAATCAGTCTATTTCTAAAATTTGCAAAGTCATGAACAGCTATAGCACCTTCTAGTTTTTCTTTTACTTCATCGCTCAGTCCATCATAAGCAGCATACATATCTGCAAATAAAGTATCGCCTCCATGATCTGGTTTCTCTATCATTCTTAATACAGATCCAAGAGATGGTTGTTGTCTCCAAGTAACATCAGAATGCCAAGTATTCTCTCTACCTTTACTTTTTTCATTGTGAGAAATTACCAGAACCTCAGGGAAACTCTCTTTTTTTGGAGCAAAAGGATGAATTTCTAACTCTCCAAAATTCTTTGAAAAATCCATGTGTTGCTCTGTAGAAATGTTCTGATCCCTAAAAAAAATAACTTTATAGACCAATAAAGCCTCATAGATTAAATCTTTTGTTTTAGCATCTAGGGGTTTGGATAAATCAATGCCTAAAATTTCACCGCCAATAGTAGGGCTAAGTCTGTTAACTGTAAAAGGCAGCTCTTTTTTTTCAAAAGCATCTGGACTGAACTTATTCATATTAAAAAATACTCTACCATCAGTCTGTTAACCAAAACAATGGTTTAGTTTCTTCTAATTTAAATTTTTACTTCGTGCAACAAGTGCACTCGCAGCAATCACAACATTCACACATAGACCAATTATAAACTAATTAATACTTTATAAAGCTAGAAAAAATATTTTAAATACTTTCCCATCATTTTTTTTTCGGCAAAGTTTCTACTCTACAGTTACCAAGATTCTCTGGGACGTCAATGGTGGCTGATGCGGCACATGATATTTATCACCTAAAACTAATTGAAGAACGTGTCTTCCAGACGGAAGATTGAGTTTAGTTTCGGTTTGCCCCATTCCAAAATGAAGATGTTGAGTCGAAGAAGGGATCGGCATGCTGTAATCTATTTTATCTACATTGATTAACAAATGATGATGGCCAGTATTTTCTCTATCAACCCCAGCTGGAGCAACGCCTTTTCCTGATAAACCAAATTGGACAAGAAAAGGAGACTTCAAAATATCTCCATCTTGAATATTTATAAAATAGACTTTTTCGGAGAAAACATCAAAAGATAAAAATATGGTCAAAACTGTAATTAAGAATTTCATTGCTTATTTTAAGCGTTACTTGTAATTCTGTTCAACCATGAAGTTTATATTTCCTTTAGGCAGTGGCTTTTTTTTAAAGGCCTGAATAAACTCTTATTGATGAGGCCTGGAATATATATGTAATGAAAATTTTTTTAATACATAAAAAAAATAAATCAAAATATTTTCTGGGATATTTGCTCATAACTTTATTTATTTTTGGATGTGGAGGCGGAGGCGGAGGCAACACTTTATCGACTCCCTTAGTATTTACGGTTTCTGGCTTACCTTCCTCAATTGAAAGCTATGATGCAATTACTTTAAACATAAATCCAAGTTTTGAAGGCTGTGTGTTTAATGTAGAAAGAGATAATTTACTATGGTTCAACCAGATTGATGATTTAACTTTTTCTTTTAGAGCGCCAATTATTTTTACACAAAACCAAACAATATCTTTTAAAATATCTGCAGTAAATAATTCTTCTAATTCTGGTTGTTCTGGTTCCCAAACGCTTAATTTAAACGTAACAAGAAAGCCAACACAATTTGTTCCAATTCCTGATCCAAACAATATTCCATTTTTGAGCTCTCAGTATTTTAGCGCTCATGATTTAGGATTTGGTGGCATAGAGATGACTGAAAGATACTCTGCAACTGTATGCTATCCAACCGCAAACGATTGCACATCATATGTGGACGCACTGTTTGGTAATGATGCTCACAACATGGCTACTGGTGATTTTAATGGTGATGGTTTTGAAGATTTAGTGGTTGCATGGGCTGTTTTCCCTCACACCATAGATCAAAGCAAAAAGGTTAATGGCCCTATAAATATATATATAAATGATCAAAAAGGCGGTTTTAAAGAGGATTTAAATATTTATGCAACGTCGACAGCTCCTACCCATCCATTTGCTTACAGAGTTGCGGTGGATGATCTTAACGGAGATGGCTTGGATGATATTTTTGCAGGATCAATGGGGCTTTCTGTTGATCAAGGCGAGGGGTGGGGAATTGATCCGTATCCACATTTTTTATTACTTTCTAATTCGTCAGGAAAATTTGAAGAGAGTTCAGCAAATATCCAAGATGATAATAATGGCTCTGGCCTACTTTGCAGATTTGCTCATGATGCAAGCAGCGGTGATCCGGATGGAGATGGAGACATAGATTTGTTCGCCTGCAACATATTATTAATCAATGATGGCATCGGTAACTTCACCATTCATCAATATCTTAACCTTAACTGGTATAACGAATTCTTAAATCCGATGGCAAGCTTATTAGTAGATTTAAACAATGATGGATTCGATGATGTTCTTTTTTGGAATTTTAATGATCGAAGAAATTTTAGTAGCGTTCCTGAGGAGGGATTCATACTTTTAAGCAATGGCACCAATGAAATATCAAACTGGAATAAAATTTCTCTGCCTCCTGGTCCTTTTGGCATAAATCAGACTAAGTACAATCATGCAGCTAAAGGAGATTTAAATAACGATGGTTATTTAGATGTAGTAGTCGGTGTCACAAGAGCAGACCCTTATTACGAAGGAGCGTACATTCAAGTATTGATCAATAATGGATCTGGCGAGCTTATTGATGAAACTGCCTCCAGATTTAACAACCAAGTAAGAGCCACTAGTCATCACGGAGAAGGAAATATTTATCTGAGAGATATGAATTTAGATGGTATTCTCGATATCGTCCATTCAACTCGGGATTTTCAATCTAATTATCATGGCGCACATATAGCTATAAATGATGGTTCAGGAAATTTTCAATCGCTTCCTAATTCTGCGTTGCCAAATCGGCCAGATCGAGGTTTTAACTATACGAATTCACTTTATAAAGGGCTGCCAATTGATGCAGATAAACAAGGATGTTTAGATTTAATTTCCTCTGTAGATAGTTGGCAAGATTCAACCACTTCTAGAAACTATCTTTTTTCCATATTAAATATTGATTGCGGGTATTGAAAAAATTAATCAGATAAATTTTTGAAGCGTTCGCCACGCTCTTTTGCAAGCTTATAAGCTGCTTGTGTTTCTGCCTCAACCTCATCATGTTGTTTTTGACGGAGCTCAGCGTATTCATCAGCCCACCATCTTCTTGTAACCTGAGGGAAAGTTCCCATTCGATTCACACTAGCATTGGCCCCTCTATCACGTCCAGATTCGTAACCTCCAGCACCAACTAAGTCTGCTTTCGATTTCCCGAAGGGCACCAAATCTCCCTCCATTTTAGGCAATAAAAAGTATGGCATAGAAACTCTAGTTTCTCCTTTAGGAATAAGAGTGGTGTTTACCCGATGCAATGTTGCCGAATATCTTCCTTCGCTTAGATGCATTAAAGTCCCGCCGGTATTTACTATTACCGATCCTGGAATTACTGGAACATCATAGCTTCCGGGAGCTGTTCTGCAGGTAACGGGGGCATCTATCCATTGCCCTTCTCCAGCAACTACTTGCAAGCCTGGGCGATCATTTATTAGAAGAGCAATAAAAGGTGGCCCATCAATGTGCGCGCCCACATTGCTACTTTCAAATTTTTTGTACTCTAATCGGACATTTTCTTGATCTTTTTCTGCGAAAGCATCCAGGCCATAATTGTGATTAAGACTTGCAGCCAAGTCTGGATTATCGAAGTCAAAATATTCTTGAAATACTTTTATGTCCTCTCCTAAAGACTCAACAATTGCCTCGCCAAGCTCATGTGTTAAACGGTGATAACAGTCATTAAGCTCATCAATTAAAATCTTAAAACCTGGGAGTGACTCTGCATCTGGCCATGTATTAGGTCCACGAAAAAGACGATGGTGGATTGGTTGAGTTTTATCGTCATGATTACATAATGGATCTTGTTCAAACCCATACTGAAAAGCTTCAATAACCTGCCCATGCCCTCGGTCAGCTGGTGTAGGCAAACTATATCCCCGAAAGTAGGGCGTGTTAGATATATGTGCAGTCTTTTTTAATTCCATGGGAGAATCAAAAAACCCGCGAACTTCGCGGAATGCTTTTTTTTGGAATTCATCAGACAACCCAGGCGCATTAATCAGAACCATAAATCCATATTCAGACAGCGCAAATGAAAGATCTTTAAAAAATTTATCAGGATTTAATTCCCTATCAAGCCAATTGACTTTGGGTATTTCTAAACTATTAATATTACTGTTTGTTATCTCAGACATTGCTTATCTTTAGACTATACCTCCAATGCGATATTTAATCTTATTCAACTATTAAGACGTTTAAAAATCATCGACTATAGTTAGGATCATGACCGGCCAATATCTGTTCGGCAATTGTATGTAAGTCGGTATTAAAGCCGATATTATAATTATTAGTCCTTATTAAGTGGATGCCGTAAATAGACCCCAACCATAAAAGACCGCCAGTTTCCCGAACTATGTTTCCTTGGTGCCCTTTTTGATCTGTAAAAATTGAAGTTTCAAGTGGTCCGAACATGTCAATTTGATCTAACAGTAAGCCATCGATGTTCATTTGATACAAATTAAATGTAGCCCATCCAGTAGGTATGGTAAAAATTTTGGTAGAAGGAAATTCGATTCGCAATTGGTCTAAAACTTCAGAATGGACAATATCATTTATATAAGCATTAAACATTTCTTGTATGGAACTGAATCCATTATCTGCCGCGAAAGTATCCCAATCTGGCCTGACACCATTTGGATCACCATTTGGAAAGTCAAATGGCGATATAGAAAGAAAAATGGTTATGTTTGGATTGCTTTGCAAGGCGTATTCTATCCAATTTTTAAATCCTTCGATCCGATTGAGAGAATCATGTCCGCTTGTCATTCCAAAAAATTCGATATTTCCCTGGTCAAGAGTTGACTTAATTGAATTGTGCTCAGTAGTGCTTGAGTCGTTCCACAAATTTATAGGTCTTCCATTTTCGCCGCCACGAATCACGATAGTACTGTTGTGGTTCACTAAACCCGCATCAATTGCCATTGCATCAAGTTTCTGAGCATAAGGCCTAAAGAAACTGTTGCCGATAAGCAACATATTTGATCCGCCAGATAATTGGGGTGGAGTATTTGAATTGCTAATGCCTCCGCCTCCGCATCCTATTAAGAATATAAGACAAAAAAGAAAGTAATAATTTTTATTCCTCACTTTAATTTTATTTATTTTTTTGATTCTTCTATCAATTTAATGATATTTTCGTGAATCACTGAAGCCGTATCTGGGCCCAATGACACCTCCTCACCATAAGTTTCTTCAGTCTCTCCGTAGATCCAAGGAGCGCCTTCATCCCATTCGCTTTTTGGAATGATGTAACCGATAGAATCATTTGCTAAGTTGACCATCAGGTTCAGTTTATTTGGAAATCGACTTCGCAAATATGGAACTTCTTGAGGTGCTATGGCGTAATCAGCGCCTATAGGATTTTCTATGCCTCCAACAGCAATTTCTGGATAAAGCTCTCCAGGAACGCCAGTAATAGATGCGTCTCCTAATTGTATGAATGCCACTTCGCTAAGATAACGCATAAATGGCGGCCTCAAGCTAAATTTAGGATCGGTATCAATCACACCAAGTAAAGTGCCTAAGGAGAGCATGAAGTTTTCTATACCTAATTCTATTTCTACTGAGCGTACAGATATTGATGGCTTAGGAGACACCTTAAAATCACCTGCTTGAAAAGCCTCTATGACACTATTTGCTATGCTATACCCATATGCGCGAGCTTTAGAATGACTCGGCTTAGTGATTATTTTTTTCATAATAGGGTCATAAATTGGATCGGTAGGTCCTGATGTCATTAAGCCTCCTATATTTCCTGTAAGCCATAAAGTGGTTCCGCCAAGTCCAGGTTTAATTAACTGATCATCATCATCATAAATTCCGTCGTTGATGCCTCTTCTTAAGTAGCCTGCAACATCAGAAGTTAAGTCTAGATTTTTATCCCATACGAGCTCCACATGAATTCCAAAATTAATCAATGAGCCGATAATTGAACCATCAGGGCGATTGAACAAAATTGCTCTTATGTCGTCGTCTATCACGATAGGTTTTCGTTTATCTTTGATAGGTGTAAGTGGATTAGTCGGAATTAAAGCCAAGCTCATTTGAGCGGGCTCTAAATTATCTATAGCCGTTTTTAATGTACTTATGAAATCTTTTTTAAGCCGTTTCATATAGACATCATCGACACCGCTTGTTAAAAAACTTGGTCCCCAGAGACCTTGAGTATCTGGGCCCTCATGATTATGTGTTGCATGCACCATAATGTAATCTAGACCCCATTCCGCAGGAACATCCTCACGGAAACTGAGTACAAATTTTCTCATTAGCCCTATTGTGTCAGCGCTTATGATTCCTATTCGAGTCTGGCCATCATCTATCACCACGGCTACAGCCATCAAATCATCTTTAATGCTTTGGGCAGCTCGTTTATTTTGAAAACCTGCCATCCACACTGCATCAAATTGGCCATTACCATTTACATCAGTCCACTTATCAATATCTGGATCAAATTGCGCATCGTTGTTTATATCTTCCCATTCATCGATAAGATTAGGGGTGATCGGCAACTTAGCGAAGCCAACTTTAAATTCACTTCCATGAAGTTGACCAATCAAAATAATGCCAAACATCATTAGGGCATATAGAATTTTTTTTGTATAGCAGAAGCGCGTCATTCGTCTCTATCCAATATAACGAACATTGCTAGATTTTGATGTCTTCTCTTTTGATAAATTCTAGCACCGTGGCATTTATACAATACCTTGGCATCCCATTGGGCCCATCGGGAAATACATGACCTAGATGAATATCAGAAGTAACGGATCTTATTTCTGTTCTTCTCATCCCATAGCTATTATCAGGTTTGGTATAAACAGAATTGTCTACTGGCTTAGTGAATGATAGCCAGCCTGTGGAAGAATCAAATCGATCTTTTGTATCGAATAATGGCGCTCCACTAAGTTTATCTATAAAAACTCCATCGGGAGTATTCTTAAAAATTTCATATTCCTTGCAGAACCTTGCGTCAGTTCCGTCTGTAAAAGCAACCTTGTATGCATCTGAATTACCCAGTTTGAATTTGCCAAGGGCCTTGTAAAACTCTTTGGGCGTCATGTAACCTTGCTTACCAAACACCTCTCTTCCGTCTTGAATAAAGATAATTGTTGGTGTGGCCCATTTTGGTGTTTTGATATTTAAATTATCGAGTTGGCTGGCTGTTCTATTTATGAGTGGAATCGTTCCTTTGTATTCCCTAGCAATATCTTTTTCAAATTTTTCACAATATGGACAATACCCGTCTGAAACTAATACCAAAATATGTTTTCCTTTCAACAAGGAGTTATTGTCAAAAACTGGTTCAACAAATAGCTTAAGATCTGAAATACCTTTTTTATTCTCATTGAAAGTCACGCCTGTGGAGTGATCTGGACAATATCCATTTGGATTCTTTTTGATGTAGTCTTGATGGTAATTTTCGGCCTTATAAAAATCTTGGATTGGCTTTACTTCTGTTGCTATCTTGCCGTATCCAGCATCTGTAAGAAGCTCCTGATAGATAGAAATCATCTTCAAAATCTCTAATCTTTGATCTTCGTTTGAATATAGAATTATGGATCTATATTGCGTTCCAATATCATTACCCTGTCTGTTCACTTGAGTAGGGTCATGTGATTCTAGGTAATGGATGAGGATGCCCTCTGTAGAGATAATATTTTTGTTATAAGTAACCTCGACCACTTCGGCATGATTGTTTGGGTTAAATCTATTTTTTAGTTTTGTGATCTCTTTATAAGTTGGTTGCACTCCATTACCATCAGCATACCCAGATACTGCATCTATTACTCCAGGCAAAGATTCATAGCCTTTCTCAGCACCCCAAAAACAACCAGAACCAAGAATAATTTTCTCAGAGTGAACCGTTGCTTCGGTGATCGCAGATGATGTAAATGTGCTAAAAAAAGAGATCAGTAAAAACGAAAAAACTTTCATTATATTTCTACTCCAGCGTCACTGACTTAAACAAAGAAGTTTAATCTTTAGTTTTCTGTTTTTTATGATTGATTCTATGATTGATCATGTCCTTACACCAAACATCATAAATTGTGGAGTAATTCGAGGCTAAATCAGCTAAAGCCATAGCCTCTATCCATTTTTCATCATTCCATGACTTATCTTTTTCTTCACCATATACCTTGATATCATCAAACACTTCATCTGCGCCAGACAAAAACCAACCAATACCAGCTTTGGTCTCCATGCAAGACTTAAAACTCATTAAATGATTAGGGTTTTCTCTTTTTGATTTGCCTCCTTCTTTATGATGATCTGCGAAAATATTTGAAGAGATAGAAATTAAAATTGCTAGTGCTAATAAATTTTTCATATTTTTCCCCTAAAAAAACGTTAGCTATTAGCTTAACTTTTTATCTAAATAATTGTCCATATTAAATTACTGTTCCAACTTACTCCACCGTCACAGACTTAGCCAGATTTCTTGGTTGATCAATATCAGTTCCTCTTAACAAGGCAACTTCGTAAGAAAGGATTTGTAAGGGAATCGTATAAAGAATAGGTGTGAGCAAGAAATCACATTCAGGCATTTTGATGAGTTTTCCAGATTCAATTTTCATTTTTCCAGTAGCGTTGCCAAAGACGTATATGGTGCCTCCTCGAGCTTTAACTTCTTCTAAATTGGAAACCAACTTTTCAGCCAATTCGCTTTCAGGAGCCAAGGCTATTACTGGCATGTTTTCATCGATTAACGCTAGTGGTCCATGCTTCAATTCTCCTGCTGGATATGCTTCTGCATGAATATAAGAAATTTCTTTTAATTTTAAAGCGCCCTCTTTGGCAATTGGATAAAACATCCCTCGTCCTAAAAAGAGCGCATTATCTTTATTAGCAATGTTTGGAGCAATCTTCATTAACTCCTCTTTTAATTCTAGAGATTTTGAAATGATTTCTGGCAAACTTCTAAGTGCCGCAGTTAATCTCGATCTTAATTTTGGATTTATGCCTTTAGCTTTTGCTATCGACATGGTCAATAACATTAACGCTGTTAATTGCGTCGTGAACGCTTTGGTAGAAGCAACTCCTATTTCTGGACCGGCATTAGTTAACAAGACAAAGTCTGATTCTCGAACGATGGAGCTAGTTGGCACATTGCTAATTGTTAATGAGCCAAGATAACCTTGATCTTTAGCGTGTCGAAGAGCGCTTAGAGTATCGGCTGTTTCTCCAGACTGAGAAATAGTAACTAGTAAAGTGTTTTTGTCTATATAAGGGTTTTTATATTTATATTCGCTGCCATAATCCATTTGCGAAGGAACTTGCGCAATTGCTGAGAGCCAATTAGAAGCCACTCGGCCTGCATGCAAGCTAGTTCCACAAGCAACAATCTGTATGCGTTTTACTTGAGATAGTAATTCGTTTGAACCCTCGCCGAATATGTTTTCTAGAACGTCCTCTCCGCCTATTCTGCCATCAATGGTATTTAAAATTGCATTGGGTTGTTCAAAGATTTCTTTTTCCATGAAATGTTGGTAATCCCCTTTTGAGGAAGACTCTGCGGAAATATTTAATTGCATAATTTCACGCTCAACTTTTTTTTGATTTTCATCAAAGATAGTGAGGCTTTGACTTGAAGCTTCAGCTACATCTCCATCCTCTAAAAAGATAAAGTTATCGGTTAGATCTGATATCGCTAAAGGATCAGAGACAGCATAATGCGCATCGCAGCTGACGCCAATAAGCAATGGTGATTTATTTCTAATTAGATAAAATTTTTCACTATCATGTTGATCAATAGCAGCGATTGCATAGGCACCGTTGAGTTTTTGCTTTAAAGAAAACATTGCGTCGATCATGCCTTGTCCTTTGGTTAAATAATAATCAAGAATATGAGCAATTAATTCTGAATCCGTTTGCGATGAAAAAGAATATCCCTCGGAAGATAATTCTTCTTTTAGATCAATATAGTTTTCAATGATGCCGTTATGCACAATAAAAACTCGCCCTTTTGATGAATGAGGATGAGCGTTAGTTTCTGAAGGCTCGCCATGAGTTGCCCAGCGAGTGTGAGCAATACCTACTTTCCCTTTTGGCTTTTCTTGAATCATTCTTTCTTCAAGAAGTTTTACTTTGCCAAGGCTTCTCAGATGCGCTATCTCTGTTTCTTGGTGTAAGGCTATGCCAGACGAATCATAGCCGCGATATTCCATTTTGTGCAAACCTTTTATTAGAAGTTTGCCTACACTTCTATCAGTTGCCGCTGCTATTATTCCGCACATTATTTTCTTTTAATATTTTTTTGTCTGCTTCTGCCTAAAGCTAATTTATTTTCTGGAACATCAGCAGTAACAACAGAGCCGGCACCTATCATGCTATTTTTCCCTATTTTTAAAGGTGCTATTAATGATGAGTTTGAGCCGATGAAAGCATTCTCACCGACAGAAGTCTTATTTTTATTTTTACCATCATAATTTACAAAAATAGTTCCTGCGCCAACATTAACTTTATCTGCTAAAACTCCATCGCCAATATAGGCTAAATGTTTTGCTTTGGTCTTTTTGCCGATAACGCTTCTTTTGGCTTCTACAAAATTTCCAATTTCAACCCCTTCTTTTAGAGTGGTTCCTGGACCTATATGAGCAAATGGTCCAATTTTAGAATTTGCATCTATTTGAGAATTTTCGATTACTGTGTAAGGTTCTATTTCAACGTTCTTTGCAAGTGAAGAATTTCTGATTACACAGCCTGATCCAATTTTACAATTTTCTCCAATGCTAATTTTTCCTTCTAGAATGTTATTTATATCAATAAAGGTATTTTTTTTAATATCAATCTCGCCTCTAAAATCAACCCTGTTGAGATCAGCAAATTTAACACCTTTTTTAGCAAAAGCTTCTGCCTGAATTTTTTGATACGCTCGTTCTAAATGATTTAATTCTACATTGTCGTTGGCGCCTAATGGTTCATTAGATAAACCAAGATTTAATGCAGTAATTTTTTGAGCATCAGCTGAGAACAATCCAACCAAGTCTGTTAAATAATATTCTTTTGCGACATTATTATTTTTTATTTTTGGAACTCTTTTTTGAAGGCTCTTTCCTAAGGCTGCCATAATGCCTGAGTTAACTTCGCCAATTAGTTTTTGCTTTGGGCTTGCGTCTTTTTCTTCAACAATTCCTACAACTTGGTTTTTATTATTTCTAATTATTCTTCCAAGACCTTTAGGGCTTTGTGGTTCAAATGTTAAAAGGCTCAAGCTATCTTTTTTAACGGAATTGATAATTTTTTTTAAAGTTGTGGAATTTACTAGGGGTCCATCGCCATAAAGAACAATGCAACATGCATTAGGTCTCAATGCTTTAAGGACTTGTTTAACTGCATGTCCTGTTCCCAATTGCTTAGGCTGATTTACCCAGTTTGTATTTTTAGGGACCGTAACGGATTTTTTAACAAGTTCTTTTTGATCGCCCACAACGATGTGTAGTTTACTTTTCTGAATATCTAAACAGGTATCAATAACATGTTGGAGTAAAGGTTTATGCCCTAAAACTTGGAGAACTTTAGGTAAAGAAGAATGCATTCTTGTTCCTTTACCGGCAGCCAATATAATAATATCTGTATTCATTGCTAAATGAGCTAAAAAATTAAATAGCTTTAATGTGTGATATTAAACTATTTCTTGCGTAACTTGCGCAAGGTTTGAAGTCTTGCGGCAGCTTCTGCTAGTTCTGCCCTAGCTCTAGAGAAGTCAAGATCTGAGTCTGCATTGTCTCTTATTTTTTCTGCTTGCTCTCTAGCTTTCTCAGCCTGCTCTTCGTCTATGTCTTCGGCTCTGATGGCAACATCTGACAATAAAGTAACTACATCAGGCTGAACTTCGATAAAACCTCCAGATAAAAAGAATACTTCTTCCTCTCCGTCTTCCTTAACGATTTTAACTGGGCCTGGTTTAATACCTGTCAGAAGTTGAGAATGCCCTGGAGTTATTCCGAGCTCTCCCATCGATCCGGTAGCAACAACCATAGTGACGTTTTCTGAAAAAATTTCTTTTTCAGCGCTTACTATGTTGCATTGAATGGTAGACATAATTATAAGGTCTTAGCTTTCTCAACCACTTCTTCAATCTTTCCAACCATTAAGAATGCTTGTTCTGGGAGGTCATCATATTCACCATCTAATATTCCTTTGAATCCTTTAACGGTATCTTTAATGGAAACAAATTTTCCAGGTGAGTTAGTGAAAATCTCTGCAACAAAGAAAGGTTGAGATAAGTATTTTTCAATTCTTCTTGCTCTATTCACTGTTTGCTTATCTTCATCTGAAAGCTCATCCATTCCAAGAATTGCGATAATATCTTTCAACTCAAGATATCTTTGTAAAACTTGTTGGACGCCTTTGGCGACATCATAGTGTTCTTGACCAATAATATTTGGATCTAATTGACGGCTTGTGGAGTCTAGAGGATCTACCGCTGGGTATATTCCTAAAGAAGCAATCTGTCTAGAAAGAACTACAGTTGCATCTAAGTGAGCAAAGGTTGTTGCCGGCGATGGATCTGTTAAATCATCAGCAGGGACATAAATTGCTTGAACTGAAGTAATGGATCCTGTTTTCGTGGAGGTAATACGTTCTTGTAAAACACCCATCTCTTCAGCTAACGTAGGTTGGTAACCTACCGCTGAAGGCATTCTTCCTAATAATGACGAACATTCAACTCCGGCTAAAGTGTAACGATATATATTATCTACAAATAGTAAAACGTCTTTACCTTCGTCTCTGAATTTTTCAGCAATGGTCAAACCAGAAAGCGCAACTCTCATTCGGCATCCTGGAGGCTCATTCATTTGTCCATACACTAAGGCGACCTTATCTATTACTTGTGATTCGGTCATTTCTAGATAGAAATCATTTCCCTCTCTGGTTCTTTCGCCTACTCCAGCAAATACGGAATAACCACTTGTCTCGTAAGCAATGTTTCTAATTAGCTCCATCATGTTTACTGTTTTACCAACACCCGCTCCACCGAAAAGCCCTACTTTTCCTCCTTTGGCAAATGGGCACATTAAATCAATGACCTTGATTCCTGTTTCTAAAATTTCTGAAGATTCTGCTTGCTCTTCATAGCTTGGCGGAGGTCTATGAATTGGCATTGATTCTTTTGCGCCGACATCGCCCTTTCCGTCAATAGGCTCACCTAAAACATTTAAAATTCTTCCAAGCGTTTTCTCTCCAACCGGAACATTGATCGCACTTTCTGTATTGGTAACTTTTGCTCCTCTTTTGAGCCCTTCTGTTTGACCCATTGCAATTGTTCTAACTATTCCATCTCCAAGTTGCTGCTGCACTTCCAGAACAAGGCCGCCCTCAACATTTAAAGCATCGTAAACTTTTGGCAGATTTTCTCTTGAAAACTCGACGTCTATTACCGCTCCAATTACTTGTACTACTATTCCTTCGCTCATTTTTATTTCCTCTTCTAAATCTATATTGCTTCGGCGCCTGCAACAATCTCAGAAAGTTCTTGAGTAATTGCGGCTTGCCTAGCGTTGTTGTAAATAAGTTGTAACTCATCAATTATTGTTCCTGCATTTTCTGTGGCATTTTTCATTGCCACCATTTTTGCAGCTTGTTCGCAGGCAATATTTTCTATTACTGCTTGATATACCAATGATTCGATGTATCGCTGCATCAGGCCATCTAACAATTCTTTTGCATCAGGCTCATATATGTAGTCCCATCTATGCTTAAGTTCAGGCGTGTCTTCTGGCAAAAGAGGTAACAATTGTCTAATCTCAGGCTCTTGCGTCATGGTGTTTTCAAATCTATTACTCGCTAAATAGACTTTATCGATTTCACCATTCTCAAATTTATCCAGTAAAACTTTAATAGAGCCAATCAAATCTTCTAAGGCAGGTATATCTCCCAATTTCTCTGATACCGCAACAACATCGCCGCCGAAGGAATTAAAAAATATTTTTGCTTTGGTTCCTATAGGGCAAAACATTTGATTGATGCCTGCATCCGATTGTTCTTTTAAAAAAGGTAGCAGTGATCTAAATAAATTAATGTTTAATCCGCCACACAATCCTTTATCAGAACCAACAACAATTACCCCTATTCCTTTGACTTCTCTTTCTGACATATAAAGTGGTTTATATTCTGGATTAGAATTTGCTAAATGCCCGATTACAGAAAGCATTCTGTCAGCGTATGGCCTTCCCATTTCCATTCGATCTTGGGTTTTTCGCATCTTACTAGAAGCTACCATTTCCATAGCGCTAGTGATTTTCTGAGTATTGGAAATACTAGAAATCTGCTTTCTTATTTCTTTGGTATTAGCCATCTATAATTACCAGCTTTGAGTTGATTTAAATTTATCTAAAGCGTCAGCAAAAGTTTTAAGCACCTCATCTGAGTGTTCTCCAGTCTTTGCAAGGTTATCCATAAAATCTTTATGCTCAGTGGCCATGTAAGAGAGAAGCGCTGATTCAAAGCTTCCTATTTTATTTATTTCCACATCTTTTAGATAACCCTTGTCAACTGCAAATAAAACCAAGCCCATTTGTGATACCGACATCGGGGAATATTGTTTTTGCTTCATTAGTTCAGTTACTTTTTGACCCATTTCTAATTGCTCTCTAGACGCGTCATCGAGGTCAGATGCAAATTGGGCAAAAGCCTCTAGCTCTCTAAATTGAGCTAAGGCTATTCTTACTCCACCACCTAATTTCTTAATCAATGGAGTTTGTGCTGATCCACCTACTCTAGAAACAGATATTCCAGGATTCATGGCTGGCAACAACCCTTTATTAAAGTAAGAAGTTTCTAGAAATATTTGCCCATCGGTTATTGAAATTACATTAGTTGGAACGAAAGCTGAAACATCTCCTGCTTGAGTCTCTATAATCGGTAAAGCCGTTAATGATCCAGTTTGGTCTGTTACTGCTCCATTGGTTGCTTCAGCTACATATTCTTTATTTACTCTACAAGCTCTTTCTAAAAGTCTTGAGTGAAGGTAAAAGATATCACCCGGGTAAGCTTCTCTTCCCGGAGGCCTTCTAAGTAAAAGGGAGATTTGGCGATATGCTACAGCTTGCTTTGATAAGTCATCATAAATTATTAGAGCATCTTCTCCCTTATCTCTAAAGTATTCTCCCATTGTGCATCCGGCATATGGAGCCAAAAATAGCATAGGGGCTGGGTCTGCCGCTCCAGCAGCAACAACAATTGTATGCTCCATCGCTCCAAATTCTTCTAATTTTCTTACTACCGCTGCTATTGAAGATTGTTTTTGACCTACCGCAACATAAACACAAGTAACGCCAGTACCCTTTTGGTTGATGATCGCATCTAATGCGATAGCTGTTTTACCTGTTTGTCTATCCCCGATGATAAGTTCTCTTTGTCCTCTTCCAATTGGAACCATACTATCTATAGCTTTTAAACCTATTTGCACAGGCTCATCTACTGGCTGTCTAGTCATTACCCCTGGAGCAACTTTTTCAACCGGCGCTGTTAATTTTGTTTCTATCGGCCCCTTTCCATCAATTGGATTTCCTAACCCATCGACAACTCTTCCTACAAGCTCAGGTCCAACCGGAACTTCTAAGATTTTTCCAGTACATTTTGCTGTATCTCCTTCAGCTAATTTTTTATAGTCTCCAAAGATTACAACTCCAACTGAATCTCTCTCCAAGTTAAGAGCCATTCCGAAAATTCCGCCCTCAAATTCAATCAACTCACCATACATTGATTCGCTTAAGCCATGCACTCTAGCTATGCCATCCGATAGGAACACAATTGTTCCTTCGTTAGATTCATCAGAAGAAATATCTAAATTATTAATTCTATCTTTTATAATTTTGCTTATTTCCGAAGGATTTAAGTTGTCCATATCACACCTGTTAGTTTCTAAGTTGAGCCTTTAAGGCTTCTAGTTTATTTTTTAAAGACAAGTCAATTACTTGATCTTCATATGAAATTTTGATTCCACCAATCAGAGATTTATCTATCTCTGCTGAGACGTTTATTTCGGAACCCGTTCTCTTTTGTAAAGCAATTTTGATTCTCTCTATTTGATCTTGGTCGAGAGAATAAGAAGAAGCCACTGTTACATTTTTTTGATTTTTTTCTGTGGCGACCAAATATTTAAAATTCTCCAAAACTTTTTCTAATAATCTCAATCGGTTTGCTTGGCCTATAACCAACACAAAGTTTGAAACTTTTTTTGAAATTTCATCTTTAAATAGAGAAGCGAAAATTTCAGCTTTATTTCTTTGTGAAAGATCTGGAGAATTTATTAAAATTCTAACGATTTCTTCTTGCATCGCCGCAACAACTTTAGATAAATCGTCTACCCAAAGATCGAGTTGTTGTTCATCTTTAGCTATTTCGAATATAGCTTCAGCGTATGGTCGAGACTGAGTTAAAAGTTCAGACATCTATAACTCTTTGATCAAAGCGTCGACTATTTCTTTATTGGACTCTTCATCAACTTCTTTATTTAGTATTTTTTCAGCGCCCGAAATCACTAATGCAGCAACTTCTTGCTTCAGACCTTCTTTGGCTTTAGTTATGTTTTGTTCTATGTCTGCTTCTGCGCTCGCTTTAATTTTCTTTTGTTCTTCTGTAGCTTGATTCTTAGCTTCTTCAACTATTTGATCGCCTCTAGTGCCAGCTAAATTAATTAAATTTGAAGCTTCTGACTTAGCGTCCTCAACCAATCTTCTAGACTCCTCATTAGCTTCTTCTAATTTTTGTTGAGATTGACTAGCAGCTTCTAAGCCGCCAGCGATCTCTTCTTGTCTGGCATCCAAAATAGATGAAAAACTAGGCCACAGATATCTATAAGTTATAAATATAAAAATGCAGAAGGCTATTAGCTCTGCAAAAAAGGTAGCGTTTACGTTCATTTACTTTTTATATTTTTAAGTAAATAAGAAAAGCAGACCAACCGCCAAAGATATAACTGGCAATGCATCAATCAAGCCCATTGCGATTAATAGCTGACCAAATAATAAGCCTTGAAGTTCTGGTTGTCTTGCTAATGCTTCAATGTATTTTGAAGTTAAAGTACCAATTCCGATTCCAGCACCTAACGCACCAAATCCGGTGAGCAAAGCTCCGGCAACCAATCTTAATTCTTCCATTTTTTTTCTCCTTCTAATAGTGGCTAATGTTTAGCACAAGCCAAGTTAATATAAGCGATGGTCAGCATCATAAAGATATATGCCTGCAAAGCAATTATAAGTATGTGGAAAAGAGCCCACACCAAATTCATCATAAGCCCAGGTATAAACCAAAGCGTTTGTCCAAATGACATTAAAAATTGTCCAAACATTATTCCAATCAAGATAAAGATCATCTCTCCTGCAAAAAGGTTTCCATATAACCTCAGAGCCAAGGCAACGTGTTTAGAAAAATAACCCACCAATTCAATCGGATTTATAAATTCTTTTAGAAAACCGCCGATTCCATGATTAGCTATTGTGTAATAAGTTACAAAGAACATAACAACTATAGCTAAAGCTAAAGGCGCGTTTACGTCTGCAGTTGGTAGCAGTTTGAAATAATCTACACCAACTCCTGTGTTTCCTACAAAATTCGTCAGCTCTACTGGCAATAAATCCATTAAATTCCAAGACAGTATCCAAACGCACGAAGTGAAAGCCAACGGCCCTATTATTTTTGAGGTTCCGTGGAAATTGCTTTTTACTGCATTACTAATAAATTCGAACACAAACTCTGCAAAATTTTGAACTTTTCCTGGCACTCCTTTTTTTGCACCCATAATAACTAATCCGAAAAAACCAAAAAACAAAGATCCTAGAATCGTAGACATCAAGATCGTGTCAACATGAAATGTCCAAAAGCCCATATCTCCTACTTTGCATGAAGTTTCGCTAAATATGCTTTGTTGATGATTTGCAAATCCCCAGCTTTCTGATTTGTCACACCAGCCATAAGTTAAATTGGTTAGATGATGGCTGATATAGTCAGAAGTTGAAGTTAACTCTGAGGCGTTATTTGAAGATTCTATAAGGTTATTTTCAGCCATATTATTTTCGGGCAAGGCATTATAGTTAGGTCTATAGGTTCTATTCAAGAACTAACTTAAAAATTTTTAGCTTATTCCTTTTTTCTTAGCGGTTTTATTATTGAGTCTAATTGCTCTAAATTTTTATATGAGAAAGTTATTTTTCCCGAGCCTTTTTTTTGATGGCTTATAGTTACCTTTGAACCTAGAGTATCGCTTAACTCAGTTTCCAAAGAAAGCAAGTTAGCATCTTTTTTTATTATTGGTTTTGATTCCTTTTCTGCTTGATATTGCTTAACCAAATTTTCAGATTGTCTGGACGAAAAGCCATTTTTTATTATCTTTTTCGCAAAGCTTTCTTGAACGCCCTCAGGCAAACCTAATAATGGCCTAGATTGGCCCATACTTATAGAGCCATCTTCTAAAAATTTTTGCACTGCTTTTGTAAGCTGCAGCAGTCTCAAAGAGTTTGTGATCGTAGTTCTTGATTTTCCCAAAGATAAACCTAGATCTTCTTGCGTTAAATTAAATTCTTTTTGAAGTCTCTGAATTCCTCTAGCCTCATCAAGCGGGTTCAAATCTTCTCTTTGTAGATTTTCTATTAAACCCATTTTTATTATTTCTTCATCGCTTAAGTTTTTAATGACTATAGGCACTTCTTCTAAGCCAGCCATTTTTGATGCTCTTAGTCTTCTTTCTCCAGCAACCAACTCATAATCTCCTGAAGGAGACTTTCTAACTATCAAGGGTTGAATCACACCCTGAGATTTAATTGAATCTTTTAACTCTTCTAAACTTTCCTGAGTAATGTCTGTTCTGGCCTGAAAACGACCAGCGCTTATTTTATCAACCGAAGCATAAGCATTAGCATTAGCATTAGAAGCGTCGCTTGCCGTCTCTTTGGGTTTTTCTTCGTTTCCTAAAAGAGCTCCAAGACCTCTTTTTAATGTTTTGTTAGAATCTTCTGACACTTATACCACCGCTTGGTTGTTTTCAAATTTATTGATTATTTCTCCTGCTAAAGCAAGATACGCGAGCGTACCTTTTGCTTCTGGCTCGTAATAGAGCGCTGGCATTCCGAAACTTGGGGCTTCTGCTAGTTTTACATTTCGTGGTATTACAGTATCGCAAAGTTTTTCTGAAAAGTGTTCTTCTAGTTCTTTTGAGACCTCTCTAGACAGCCTAATTCTAGAATCGTACATAGTTCTCAATATTCCATCTATTTCTATATTTTCGCCAGTAGCTTGATTTATTTCCTTTATCGTTTTATCCATTGCGGCGAGTCCCTCTAAAGAATAATATTCACATTGCAAAGGTATTAAAACCTTAGATGCTGCTCTCAAAGCGCTAACAGAAAGCATCCCAAGCGAAGGCGGACAGTCTATAACTGTATAGTCGTACTTATCTTTAATTTGATCTAATTTACTTCTTAAAATCGACGTAGGGTTTTTTAAGGGGCTTAACTCTATCTCTGCCGAAATAAGGTCTGAGCTTGCTGGAATTAAATCAAATTTATAGCCAGATTCTTGAATAATTAAATCTAGAATTTGCTCTTTCTCTATCAAAACATCTACTAAAGAGTTTTTGCCCTCGGCTTTTTCTTTTCCAATTCCTGTGGTTGAGTTTCCTTGGGAATCTAAGTCTATAAGCAGCACTTTTCTAGAGGCAGCAGACAAGGATGCTGCAAGATTTAAAGCGGTTGTGGTTTTTCCCACACCTCCTTTTTGGTTAGCAACAACTATAGTGATCAACAAAAATACTATATCAGTTTTTGTTGTGAAAAATATTCAAAAAACCGCGTTTTTTCTCTAGAGTTTTTTCTGCTTGAGAAGTTTTATAATTAGATATCCAGCCTGCTTTTTTTATTTCTGTGTTTTCCGAGACCATCATTATGATCTTTCCCCCTTCATGATTCTCGATACTCAGCATCTCTAAGAATTTATTCGGCTCGGCAAAGGCTCTAGTCACTATTAGCTCTTGCGGGCTAATTTTACAGTTCTCTAACCTATCTTTTACTATAAAAATGTTCTCTAAATCTAGCTCAGCTTGGACGTGCCTTAAAAATGAAACTTTTTTTTGATTTGGCTCTAAAAGCCTTATCATTCTTTTTCGATCCATTATGGCTATTATCATTCCAGGCAGACCTGCACCGCTTCCCACATCTAGAATCATATTTTCTTTTATTTCTTCAAACAAACAGACGCAATCAAAGACTTGCTCGGCTAATTCGACTTTGCTCAGATTTCTTGAAACCAAATTTCTGGTTTTGTTCCATTTAGAGAGCAAGTCTAAATATTTTTCCAGGTCTTCTAGTGTGGTTTTCTGAAGTTTCAGCCCTGAGCTATCTAGTAGCTTTTTTATTAGCATTTTTTGTTTTGCTGACTGATGTTTTTTTTAAATGCACGAGCAATAATGAGATTGCTGCAGGAGTCAACCCGGGAATTCTCTGCGCATGAGCAAGAGTTCTTGGTTTTACTTGTATTAGCTTTTGTTTTGATTCATTAGAAAGACCTTTTATTTTTTCGTAGCTTATAGCTTCAGGAATTAGAGCATTTTCATTTTTTTGTATTTTGCTTATTTCTTTCTCTTGTCTAAAAATATACCCCGAATATTTTTCCTGTGTTACGACGTCCAATGAAATACTATCTTCCGCCTTTTCAATTTCCAATTTATCGCACAGCTCGTCATATTTCACCTCTGGCCTTCTTAGTGCCTCTAGTGCTGATATTTTTTCTAAGCTTTTTTTTCTGGAGATATTTTCATATTTAGGTAAATTTTTCTTATCTACTTTTATATTTGCTAACCTCTCTCTCTCTTTTTTTATTAAGCTCATTTTGTTTTCAAAGCTTTTCCATCTTTCATCTTTTACTATGCCAAATTTTCTTCCTACAGGCGTCAATCTTTGATCGGCGTTGTCTTCTCTTAAAATTAATCTATGTTCTGCTCTACTTGTAAACATTCGGTAAGGCTCTTTGGTTCCTAAAGTTACCAAATCATCTATTAAAACCCCTATGTAGCTATTATCTCTTCCTGATATCCAAGGATCTTTTTCATCAATGGAGAGACAAGCATTGACTCCAGCAGCTAAACCTTGAGCTGCCGCTTCCTCATAACCTGTTGTTCCGTTAATTTGACCTGCAAAATATAAACCTTCTATCTTTTTTGTTTCAAGAGTGTGTCTAAGCCCTCTTGGATCAAAAAAATCATATTCCACCGCATATCCATATTGAGCTATCTCTGCTTTTTCAAAACCATCTATAGAGTTAATCATTTCTTTTTGAATACTTGCGGGCATACTAGTAGAAATTCCATTTGGATAAATTAATTCAGAATTAAGCCCTTCCGGCTCTATAAAAATTTGGTGTGATGGCTTGTCTGAAAATCTATATATTTTGTCTTCTATTGAAGGGCAATATCTTGGACCAATCCCTTCTATTTTTCCAGAAAACATAGGTGATTTATCTATTCCTTTTTTTATAATCTCGTGTGTTCTTTCGTTCGTTCTCGTAAGAAAGCAACTTACCTGTTGAGGATGAGAATTTGGACTATTTAAAAACGACATTACAGGTCTTGGATCGTCTCCTGGTTGCTCAGTAGTTTTCGACCAATTGATTGATTTAGAGAGAATTCTAGGCGGTGTTCCTGTTTTCAATCTTCCTTTTCCCATATCTAATTCATTCAAATTATCTGCTAAATTTATTGAAGGTCTTTCTCCTATTCTTCCTCCTAAATAAGTTTCTTCTCCTGTAAATAACTTACCGTTTAAGAATGTTCCCGCAGTTAAAATAACTTTGGTGCCATTAATTTTTTTACCATCTCTAAGCTCTACGCCCGTAACTTTTCCATTAACTATCTGAAGACCCAAAACTTCTGCTTCTACAGTAGTAAGTAAGCGCTCACTACTAATAATGTCCTTTACAGATTTACTATATATTTGTCTATCAGCCTGAGATCTAGTAGCTCTAACAGCTGGTCCCTTTGAGGAATTAAGCACTCTAAAATGAATTCCTGCTTTATCAGCACAATCTGCCATGAGGCCTCCCATAGCATCTATTTCCCTAACTAAATGACTTTTTCCAATACCTCCAATAGCCGGATTACAAGACATTTGACCTATGGATTTTTTTGATTGAGTAACAAGACAAGTTAGTTTGCCATATCGACTACTTGCGTAAGCTGCCTCCGTTCCAGCATGCCCGCCTCCGATTACGATAACTTCATATTTCATATCTTTATTACTAATTATATTGATATTAATTTATATATATATTTATATTGTTGTTGTTGTTTTAGAGAGAGATTTTTCTGTTAATAACTCCCTGAACGCAACTATAAATGATCTCTTAGCTAATCAAAACCCTGTTACTAAGTAAGGTTTAATTTGTTAGCATCATGTAATAAGTTGTTGATGTTTTTTAAAGTCAAAAAAAAGACCAAACATACAAACAGCTTATATCTTATTTATCTACAATAAATACACAGAGTTATTTGCCTATACAAAAAGTAGAGAATATATTTCCCAGCAAGTCATCTGACGAATATGGATCTTTAATTTGTCCCAAAATATCACTGCAGACTCTTAAATGTTCCGCTACCAACTCTAACGAATCATCTAAATTTAATTCTTTAGTTTCATAAAGCGACTCTAGACAATCTTTTAGCAACATCAGATGTCTTGTCCTAGCAGAAAAACCATCAATACTGGGATTCTTTGAGGAAAAAGCAGCTTTTATAAGGGTTTCGTTAAGAATCTCAGTATTCTTTCCAGTTTTTAAGGAAATTCTTATGTCTGCTTCTGTTGATTCATCAGAAAGATCTGTTTTGTTAATTATTCTTAGGCTCTTTTTCCCCGGATAATCTTTCTTGTAATCCAGCTGCGAACAATCAACCATCTCTATGACTAAATCACAATTCAAAAGCGCTTTTTCAGCCTTAGATATACCTTCAAGCTCTATCAAGTCTTCAGTGCTATCTAAAATTCCTGCTGTATCATAAAATTTAAAAAGAAATTGACCGATTTTAACTGATCTTGTAATCAAATCTCTAGTTGTTCCTGATTTTTCAGAGACAATAGAGGTATCATTCTTTGTTAAATAGTTCATTAAACTAGATTTGCCTGCGTTTGGGGGGCCAGTAATAACGGTTTTTATGCCTTCATTGAAGTAGACCGCATCTTGAGTTAAGCTCACAAATTCTTCTAGATTGATCTTAAAATCGTCTAATTTGCTGACAAGTTCTTCTTTGTTAAGTTTAATGTCCTGATCGTTAAAATCGATCTCACTTTCTACTTTGGTTCTTATCTCTCTTAGTTCTAAAATTATTTCGTCTACCTTTTTAGTAAACTCTCCCTTTAATGATTTGCCAACGGCTTTTAGCTTTCTAATAGATTCTGCGTGTATTAAATCAGATACAGCTTCAGCCTCTATAAGCCCTATTTTATTGTTAAGAAAAGAACGCATGGTAAACTCACCAGGTTCAGCGGATCTGCAACCCATTTCTATAATTTTCTTAATCAATAAATCTACTATTAAAGGATTGCCGTGACATGAAATCTCAAAAGAATCTTCTCCTGTATAAGAGTTAGGTTTTTTATAAGAAGTAAGCACACACTTCTCATCTATATCCTCTTCTAATTGAATATTGGATACGCTTACACAAAGATGTAAAAACTTTTTATTAGTTATTTTTTTAAAAATGCTAGATGAGCTGGGGCCAGATACTCTAATGCAGGAAATGGCCCCAATTCCAGGAGGCGTTGAACATGCAACTATAGTGTCATCTATGCCGATCAAAATTAGCTAGCTTGAAGCTTTCTCTCTCTTTGGGCCATGTAATACCATTTGAACAGCAGATATTAGAGAGTTTAAAAACCAATATAAAACTAATCCTGCTGGAAACAAAGCGAACATTACGCCAAAGATTAACGGCATATACTTAAATACATTTGCTTGAATAGGATCAGCCCCCACAGGCTGCGGCTGAAGTTGTTGCATCCCCCACATAGCAGCCATATTTAGGATTGGCAGAATGAATAAAGGATCTCTTGTGGATAAATCTGTTATCCAGAACAAGAAAGGAGCATATTTAAGCTCTACAGTTTCAATTAACACCCAATAAAAAGCCAAAAAGAAGGGCATTTGCATTAACATAGGCAAACAGCCCAAAGCAGGGTTAACTTTCTCTTTTTTGTATAAATCCATCATTGCCTTTGAAAGAGCCTGACGATCGTCTGCGTATCTTTGTTGTATCTCCTGCATTTTTGGCTGCACGGCTCTCATTTTTCCCATATTTCTATAAGAAACCATTGAAAGGGGCCATAAAAGCAGTTTTATTAAAATAGTAACAAGGACTATGGACCATCCCCAATTACCCGTAATAGCGTGAAAAGCTTTCATAGCAGCATACATTGGCTGTCCAATCCACCACAACCAGCCATAATCTATAGCTAAATCAAGGTCTGGATGTGTTTTAAGCAATTCTTGTTTAACTTTAGGTCCAAAATATACCTTTTGATTAAATGTTCTAGAATTTCCAGGAAGCAGGGCTTCTGTAGCTCCCACAACCCCAGCAGAATAAGTGTCCAGTTTTGAGTTTCTTTTTGCTTGATAAATTAAATTATCTCCCTGGACTGGAATGATCGCGGTAATAAAATAATGTTCAATCATTGAAATCCAGCCTTTATCTGAAACTTCTCTAAAGCTATCTTCTTCAATATCGTTAAAAGAAACCTTTTCATAGTTCTCCGACGATGTTTGGAAAGCTGGACCTAGATAAGCAAAACTTGCAGGATCGAAAATGGAGTTACTACCTGAAAGGTCTACTTCAGACCTGTCAATTTTTGAGAAAGGCGCTAATGTCAGAGAAGACGATGAATTGTTAAGAATTGAGTCTTCAACGTCTATAAAATAATCTACATTAGAAAAGCTTAATTTCTTTTTGAAAATAAAATTGTTTTCTTTCTTTTCTAGAACAATAATTCTCTTATCATTAGAAAAAAAATTTTCTTTAATGTAAAAATTATTTTCAGCGAATTTTAAAGATCTATCTAAAAACTCAAAACCACTTTTTTGAGAATATTTCTCGGGCCCACATTTATTGAACAATATTTTTCCGTTTTCAGAATCAATTTCAGTTGGAAATTTTTTTAATTCAGCCTTTAAAAATTCGCCATTGTTTAGATCAATAGTCAGAGACCAATTGTCCGTATCAATTTTTTCTGAGTCTATATTTTCACAGTTATTAGGAGTTGATATTAAAGCGTCAGCAAAGCTCTCATTATTTACTATGGCCTCATTTGATTGTAAGTACTCACTATCATTTAATAATGTGTCATTATTTATTTCTGTTGATTCATTTCTCGGAGGATCCCATCTAATTATTAAAAAATAACTAAATATCATTATTGAGAATATTAAAAAATACCTTTGAAAATTTTCCATAATTTTATTCCTTGTCTGGTACTAAATCCACACCGTGACCTCCCCAGGGGTGGCACTTTGAAATCCTCTTGACTCCTAAGGATGTTCCTTTTTTTAGACCATGTTTCTCTATGCTTTCTATAAAGTATGAACTGCAAGTAGGTTGAAATCTGCAGGAAGGCCCTATTAAAGGACTTATAAAATATTGATAAAATTTGATTAAACAAACCAAACTTTTCTTCATTAAATTGCTAAGTTTTTTTTTCAACTTTTCTAACTCCAGGATCTAATTTTTAAGTGACAATTCTATCTTTGTTTTTAATTCTTCGATAATTTTTTTTGCTTCTACTTTTAAAAAAGGGTTTACGTTTGATTTAATCATAAAGATAATTTTAAATCCTTTGGCTGAATTAATATTTCTTAAAACTTCTTTAAAATATCTTCTTAAGTAGTTTCTATTAACCGCAAGCTTGAGGTACTTTTTTGGAAGAATAAACCCATAAAAAATTTCATCAGAATGACTTTCAGCCAGTACAACCCTGAAATAACCATTAGATATTGTCTCTGATTTGTTGTCGAAAATTGATTTAAAGGTTTCTTCACCTTTGAGAGGTTTTAAATCCAAGTGGCTAAACAGCTAAAGATTTTCTTCCTTTAGCTCTTCGTCTTTTAAGAACGGCCTGACCGCCAAGTGTAGAGGCCCTTTTTCTAAAGCCATGGGTCCTTTTACGCTTGATTTTGCTTGGCTGATAAGTTCTTTTCATTTCTAATTAAATTTGAGTTGCTGATATTATAGTGTTTTAAGAAAAAATCAAACAATATATATATAGTTATATACACTTTATCCACAGCTTATATAATGGATATCCTGTGGATAAGTTTAAAAAAACCGATTAATATTTTAATTCATATATTTTAGGAGAAAAATTTGCAAATTTGGAATAAATGTAAGAAAAGTTTTGAATCTTCACTTTCAGCTGAAGAATATGCAACTTGGATTAATCCTCTGGAGTTTGATGAGATTAAGGGGCTTAATGGCCTAAAAACTTTTTACGTTTTGGCTCCAAATGATTTTATTAAAGAGCATGTCAGGGTTAACCTGGATACTGAGTTTAGAAATCACTTAGAAAAAGCGAGTGGAAGCGATAATTTTTCAGTTATTTACGAATTAGAAAATACTCATAAAATACTGAATTTAAAGGAGAATAAAAAAAATTCAACTTCGTTATTTGCAAATAAAGAGAATACTCTTGTAGATAACTTTACCTTCGATACTTTTGTAGAGGGAAAATCTAATAATGTTGCTTTAGCAGCTGCAAAACAAATAGCTGAAATGCCAGATAATGCATACAACCCTCTATTTATATACGGCGGTGTAGGTTTAGGTAAAACTCATTTAATGCATGCAGTTGGAAATAAGTTAAAACAACAAGATCTAACAAAAAAAATAGTTTACGTACACTCTGAGAGGTTTGTAGGGGATATGGTTAAATCTTTGCAGCTCGGAGCAATAAATGAATTTAAGAATTTTTACAGATCAGTAGATGCTCTGCTAATAGATGATATTCAGTTTTTCGCTGGAAAAGAGCAATCTCAAGAAGAATTATTTCACACCTTTAATTCTTTACTAGAAGGAGGCCAACAAATGATATTGACCTGTGACAGATACCCTAAAGAAATAAACGGTTTAGAAGAAAGGCTTAAATCAAGACTTGGCTGGGGACTGCCCGTAATAATTGAACCTCCTGAATTAGAAACAAGAGTGGCTATTCTTTTAAGCAAGTCCGAAGAAATGGGTATAGACCTTCCTCAAGATAGTGCTTTTTACATTGCTCAAAAAATAAGATCAAATGTAAGAGAATTAGAGGGCTCGCTAAAAAGAGTAGGAGCAAATTCTAAATTCACGAATAGGCCTATTGACGTTAATTTAATTAAAGAGTCTTTAAAGGACCTTCTAGCTATTCAAGCTAGACAAATAAGCATAGATAATATTCAAAAAACAGTTTCAGATTACTATAACATTAAGCTTTCTGATCTTTTATCGAGCAAAAGAAACAGATCTCTGGCAAGACCTAGGCAGCTTTCGATGAGTTTAGCAAAAGAACTCACAAATCATAGTTTGCCAGAAATAGGTGAATCCTTCGGAGGGAGAGACCACACTACTGTCCTTCATGCCTGTAGAAGGATTTTAGCTCTTAGAGAAGAGGATAGCGGCATAGAAGAAGATTACAAAAAACTAGTGAGAGCATTAACAGCATAATGAAATTTACAGTAGAAAAAAAAGAGATATCTGAGCCGCTTACTCTTGTATCCTCGGTTGCAGAAAAAAGACAGTCTATTCCAGTGTTGTCTAATATCTTATTAAAAGCAGAAGACAATAAACTAGTTTTAGTTGCAACTGACTTGGAGATTGAGCTTACTTTCGTAATAGATAATCTAAAAATAGAAACTCCTGGGGAAACTACAGTTTCTGCTAGAAAGTTAGCTGATTTAATTCGGTCTGTTCCCGAAGATACAGTTTTAACCTTTGAATTAATAGAGAATCAATTAGAAATAAGCGCTTTAAAATTCTTTGCTGATTTTTCAACATTGCCTGTTGGAGATTTTCCGGTGATAGAGCAACAAGATTTTGATCTAGAAGTAGCTTTACCAGGCAAAGAAATTGCATCTTTGATTGAAAATACTGCATTTGCAATGGCTTCTCAGGATGTAAGGTATTATTTGAACGGAATTTTACTAGAAGTTTCCCCTTCAAAAATAAATATAGTGGCTACAGATGGCCACAGACTTGCTTGGTCTTCCTGTGATATAAAGACAGATTTTACTGAAGATAAGGTAATTATTCCTAGAAAGTCAGCCTTAGAAATGCAAAAACTTTTATCTTTGTATCCTGAGAACGTAAGCATTTCATTCAATTCAAATCAGCTTAAAGTTTTTTCTGATAATTTTTCTTTTATTTCCAAATTAATAGAAGGAAGCTATCCAGATTATCAAAAAGTATTTCCTTCAGGAGACGAACAGAAGTTAGTAGTAGAAAAAACATTAGTCCAAACTGCTTTAAACAGAGCTTCGGTATTGTCTAATGAAAAGTATAGAGGAGTAAAATTTATATTAGAACCAGATAATTTAAAGATCTGTGCTAATAATCCAAGCAAGGAAAGCGCAGAAGAAGAGGTGCCAGTAAAATACAAAGGAGATTCATTTGAAATTGGGTTTAATATCTCTTATGTCCAAGATTCTTTAGCAGTAATTTCAAAAAAAGATGTTGAATTCGTATTCTACGGTTCAGAAAACTCATGTTTAATTAAAAACGTAGATGATGAAGGCCTAATTCATGTAATCATGCCAATGAGATTATGAATAGATGTCATTCGAAAACCTTGAATTAAAAAACTTTAGAGGCTTTGGAGAATCTGTTTACAAGATAGATTCATTTACTCTAATAACAGGAAAAAATGGATCTGGAAAATCTTCTATACTAGAAGCTTTGCACTTAATTCTAAAATTTAGATCTTTTAGAACTTCTTCCTCAAACAGTTTAATTAATTATGCCAGCGATAATTTTCAAGTTAGATGTATAAAAAATTCTAAAATTTTATCAGTTGAAAAAAAAAGAAGGGCTAAATTAATAAAAAAGGGCTATCAAAAAGATTTTGATAAATTTAAAACACTGCCTCTATTAATTAATAACTTTAGCCTTTCATTTCTTGAAACTAACAAAGAAACAAGAACAAGCTTCCTTGATTATTTTATGTTTCACGTGAAACATGATTATCTAGAAGAACATAAAAAGTTTAAAAAAATACTTAGCTCTAGAAATAGAGCTCTTAAAAATAAAGATGAAGATCAAATCATTTTATGGACAAAATTATTAACTGCTAAATCTGAAATTCTTAATACTCAAAGAAAAAAAATCTTTAATAAAATTATCTCTTCCATTCCTCCTTTTCTAAAAGAACTTCCGCTAAATAAAAAGTGGAAAGAAATATCTTCAAATTTATCTTTTAATTTTCAAAAAGGCTGGAAAGGAGAAAGTTTAGTAGAAGCTTTAAGAGAATCTTACATGGAAGATTTAGAAAAAGGATATACCACAATAGGACCTCAAAAATTTGATCTAGATATAAAAATTTTTGGAAACAATAGTAGCAATATATTATCTAGGGGAGAACAAAAGCTATTGATTTTATTAGTTTTTCTATCATTTGGAAACTATTTTTCTAACATTCAAGATAAAGAAGTTATATATCTAATTGATGATCTTCCATCAGAACTAGACGAAGAAAATCTTGCTCTTGCCCTTCAAGCTCTTAAAAAAACTAAACAACAAAAAATAATATCTTCAGTAAAAAAAATAGAAAATATTCAATTTGATAGTGTTATTGATTTATAATATCGAATGCCGAAAAAGACTCCCCTAAAACCAGCAAAAAAAGCTTCGAAGACTTCATATGATTCTTCGAATATAAAAGTTTTAAAAGGCCTAGAGGCAGTAAAAAAAAGACCTGGAATGTATATTGGAGATACCGATGATGGTACCGGCCTTCATCATATGATTTTTGAAATTGTTGATAATTCAATTGATGAAGCTCTGGCAGGCCATTGTGACGAAATTTCTGTAATCATTCATGAAGATAGTCTTGTTACAGTTAAGGACAATGGAAGAGGAATACCAGTCGATTTCCACAAAGAAGAGGGTATGTCAGCTGCAGAAGTCATTCTGACCAAACTTCATGCTGGAGGAAAGTTTGACGATAACTCATATAAAGTATCAGGAGGTCTCCACGGCGTCGGTATATCTGTTGTAAATGCTCTTTCGGAAACTTTAGATTTAAAAATAAAAAGAGATGGAAAGGTTTGGGAACAAACCTATAAAGATGGAGCTCCAAAGAATAAAATAAAGTCTACAGGTTCAACAAAAGAACAGGGAACTGAAATAAAAATTATTCCTTCAAAATCTACCTTTGGAGACAATACTACTTTTGACTACGATATTTTGATTAAGAAGTTAAGAGAGCTATCTTTTCTTAATTCTGGCGTATCAATTATTCTTAAAGATGAAAGGGTAAATAAAACAGAAAAATTTAAGTCTACAGGAGGCTTAATAGAATTCGTAGAATATAAAAATAAGAACAAAACAATTTTGAACAAACCTTTTAGGTTTCTGCAAGAATCAAAAGATGGAATGTCCATAGAGGTAGCTCTTCAATGGAATGATTCATATCAAGAAAACATCCAATGTTTTACAAATAATATTCCTCAGAAAGATGGTGGCAGTCACTTAGTTGGTTTTAGAACTGCACTAACAAGAACTTTAAATACGTATATGGATAAAGAGGGGTTACTTAAAAATGAAGGGGCAGCTCCATCAGGAGAGGATGCTAGAGAAGGCATAACAGCGATAATCTCTGCAAAATTACCAGATCCAAAATTTTCTTCGCAAACTAAAGACAAATTAGTTTCCTCGGAAATTCAACCTATTGTTGAAAAAGAAACTTATAAATTTCTTACGGAATATCTTTTAGAAAACCCTAATGATGCAAAGGCAATAGCAGCAAAAATTATAGATGCATCTAGGGCAAGAGAAGCCGCTAGAAAGGCAAGAGAAATGACAAGAAGGAAAGGCGTTTTAGATGGAATGGGCTTGCCTGGTAAGCTAGCAGATTGCCAGGAAAAAGACCCATCCCTGAGCGAAATTTATCTTGTAGAGGGAGAGTCAGCTGGCGGATCTGCGAAGCAGGGAAGAAATAGACAAAATCAAGCAATACTCCCACTAAAAGGTAAAATCTTAAATACCCAAAGAGCAAGAATTGATAAAGTGTTGGGTTCCGAAGAAATTGTAACTTTGATCACAGCTATGGGTTGTGGGGTTAATGAAGAATTTGACATAGAGAAACTCAGGTATCATTCAATCATCATAATGACAGATGCTGATGTAGATGGATCTCACATAAGAACTCTTTTGCTAACTTTTTTCAATAGGCAATATAAAGAGCTTATAGATAAAGGCTATGTATATATTGCTCAGCCACCATTATATAAAGTTAAAAAAGGTAAGAAGGATATATACCTTAAAGATGACAGCGCTTTAAATGACTTCTTATTAGAAAAAATATCTGAGACACAAATTTTAAACATTACAAAGACAAAGAAGATGTCTCCTGAAAATTTCAAAAATCTTCTCAAATCATATAGTGATTTTGTAGAGTTAACTCAAGTTCCGGATATAAATATTCACGAAGATGTTTTGAGATGCATGGTTTTAGAAGATGAATTTCCTAGCAAACCTAATGATAAGAATGTTTCAGTTTGGCTCAAAAGTTTTAATAAAAAACTGAGTTCATTTAATGGTTCTAAAAACACAGCTAAACTAGAAGAAAAAACTAAAAATATAATTTTTGAGAGGTATGAGTATGGAAATTCCATTGCCAATATTGTTCCTTATTCTTTTTTCAAATCAAAGAGTTATAAATTGATTCAGAGCTTTAAAAAAGCCTCGACAGACATAAAACCTGGAATCAGTTCTATAATAAAAAATGAAGAAAGCTTTTTAATAAATGACTTGTTTATGTCTTTGAATACATTTTTAGAAGATGCTAGAAAGGGTTTAAATATTCAAAGATACAAAGGCCTAGGTGAGATGAATCCAGAACAGCTCTGGGAAACAACTATGGATCCTGTCGGAAGAAGACTAGTTCAGGTAAAAATAGATGATGCTGATGATGCAAACGATTTATTTGAGCAGCTGATGGGAGATAATGTTGAAAGCCGAAGAGATTTTATTGAAGCAAATGTTAATTCTGTCGGCAATATAGATATTTAATCTACAATCCAATCAACCGCACCTTTTAAGTTATCAAATACTTTAGTTACATTAGGAAATGGATCAGCCTCTGTCATAGTTCCATAACCTGTTCTAACCAAAATAGGTTTGCACCCATGAGAAACGGCACACTCTAAATCAGAAAGCTTATCACCGATAAAAAAACAATTTTTTAAGCTAATATTTAATTTTTTTTCAGCTGATTCAAGAAGACCAGTTTTAGGTTTTCGGCAATTACAATCTTCACTTTTTTCATGTGGGCAGACTTCTAGATGTAAAATATCACCATTATTTTCTCTTACTTTTTTAATCCAAAAATCATTTATATCTTTAATGCCCTCGGCAGAAATTAAGCCTAAATTTATGCAAGTTTGATTCGTAGCAATAATAATTTTAAAGTTTTTCTTAGTAAGCTTTGCAATAGCCTCTATGCTTCCTTTTTCAAATTCAAAGGTTTTGTTTTCAAGTACATAGTCAAAAAGATCAACATTGATAACTCCGTCCCTATCTAAAACAATATACTTATCTTGCATTAACTTATTAAGTAATCTTTAAAGAAATCCGATACTTCTAACACTTTGATAGTTTTCTGATGCATCGTATCTCTATTTCTAACAGTTACTTGATCTTTTTCAATAGTATCAAAATCAACAGTTATACACAGAGGAGTACCTATTTCGTCGTGCTTCCTGTAGCTTTTTCCAATATTTCCAGTATTTTCAACTACAACTCTTCCTAATCTTAAGTTTTGAAGTGTATTTTTAAGTTTATGAGCCAAATCAACAAGTTCTGCATTATTCTTTTTTAGAGGAATAATTGCAGCTTTAATAGGTGATAAATGAGGTTTTAAAGATAAAACCACTCTTTTTTTGCCATTTTCAAGCTCCTCAACCTTGTAAGATTCATTCAAGATAGCTAAAAACCCCCTTTCTACGCCTGCAGAAGGCTCTATTACATAAGGAACGACCCATTTATTCGTTTTTAGGTCTTGAATAGCTAATTTTGCATTAGAAGAGTTATTTTTAGCTGTCTTAGCTGTAATGCCCAGATCATCCTGGTTTTTGCTGTGAGAGCCCAGATCAAAGTCAGTTCTATTGGCAATTCCTTCTAATTCTTCTAAGCCATGAGGAAATTTATACATAATATCCACGGTTGCCTTTGAATAATGCGCTAAATCTTCATCAGTTACGTGAAGTAATTCCAATTTCTCTTTGGGCACTCCTTGTCTTTCCCACCAATTCAATCTACTTTCTACCCATTTACTATGCCACTCTTCGTCAGACCCCGGTTGAACAAAAAACTCTAATTCCATTTGCTCAAACTCTCTGACTCTGAAGATAAAGTTTCTTGGAGTTATTTCGTTTCTAAAGGCTTTTCCTATTTGAGCTATTCCAAATGGCAAAGTTCTCGAAGTTGAGTCCACTATATTTTTAAAATTTGTAAAAATTTGTTGAGCAGTTTCAGGCCTTAAATAAGCGAAGCTTGTTCCATCATCAACAGGGCCAACATTTGTTTTAAACATCAAATTAAATTGTCGTGGCTCTGTTAAATCTTCTTCCTTGCAATAGTCAGGTACTTGATCTGCTCTAAATCTTTCTCCGCAGGATTTACAATCGACCATTGGATCTGTAAAAGTATCTTCATGGCCTGAATATTTAAGGACATCTGGATGAGTTAATATTGAAGCATCTAAACCTTCTATATCATCTCTGTCATAGACCATAGAAGTCCACCAAGACTGTTTAATATTATTCTTTAATTCAACTCCTAAAGGACCATAATCATACAAGCCTTGCAGACCTCCATAAATTTCATTTGATTGAAATATAAAACCTCTTCTTTTGCAAAGGGCAACTAATTCTTCCATTGTTTTTGCAGTCAATTTTTTTTCCTTTTAAAATTTAAATTCATATATTTATGACTTATAATGATAGTAAGTACTTACTAATTTCTCCAAAAATATGAGGTAAATAGTACTAACAACGTATAAATTTCCAGCCTACCTAAGATCATCGCGAAAGACAAAAATAGTTTACTTATATCATTCAAAGAAGAGTAATTTAAAGTCGCTTCACCAAGGCCTGGCCCTAAATTATTTAAGCATGAAAATACAGCAGAAAACGCTGTATCTATTGAGAGGCCTGTTCCCAATAAAACAACTATCCCAAATAATAACGTCATAATATAAACAGACAAAAAGCCCCAAACTGAATCTGTTATTTCTTTATCAATAATTTTATCTCCAACCTTAAGTGGCAATATTGAACTCGGATGTACAAGTTTTTTTAATTCCTTAAAGCCTTGTTTAAAAAATATCAAAACCCTTACTACTTTTATTCCTCCTCCTGTTGAACCCGCACATGCTCCCATGGCAGCCAAACCAATTAAAATATAAGGAATATATAAAGGCATTAAACTATGATCTTGCGAGGTAAAGCCAGTAGTAGTTATAAAAGATACTGTCTGAAATAAAGTACTCAATAAAAGATCTAAATCATTAGTCCCTGTAACCAAAGCCATAGTAATAAAAATAAAAAGAAATGCTACTAGAGCTGCACTAGAATAAAATTTTAGTTCAGGATCTATTAAATAGTTTGTTAGAGTTTTCTTCTTAAGGGCAAAGAAATGCAATGAAAAGCTAATCCCGGATAAAAACATAAATATCGACCCGAATAGATAAAGGGCATTGTTATCAAAATATGCAAAGCTTGAGCTGTAATTAGAAAAGCCCCCTATAGCTACAGTAGAAAAAGAGTGTGTAACAGCATCAAATAAGCCCATTCCTGAAAAAAAGTAACAAATACAACAGGTTATAGTTAAAATTAAATAAATATACCAAAGCGACTTTCCAGTTTCTGCCATTTTAGGTCTTAATTTTGTATTGCCTACTGGGCCTTTTCCTTCACCTTTGTATAATTGCATACCACCGATGCCTAAAAGAGGAAATAAAGCGATTGCAAGAACTATAATGCCTAAACCTCCTACCCATTGTAATAATGACCTATAAAACAGAATTGACTTCAATTCACCCTCTAAATTAGTAAAAATGGTTGCTCCAGTTGTTGTTAGGCCTGAAACGGCTTCAAAGTAAGCATTCACTAGCGATAAATCTCCCTGCTTTACTAAGTAAAACGGAATCGAGGCAAATAATGAGAAAGTAAACCAAAGTAGAACTGTGAGAAGAAATCCATCTCTAATTTTAAGATCTTCATATTCTTTGCTGTAATTAACAGCTAAAAGGAATAATCCAGATGCAAGAGTTATCAAGAAGGCTTCTATGTAGGCTCCTGAAAATTCTTCAGAATATATTAAAGAAATTAAACTTGGTAAAAGCTGAAATAGAGAAAAAAAGATTAGACCTATGCCTAAAATCTTTGAAATTACCCTATATCTCATTATTTTATTATATTTATAATCTAAAAACTTCTAATTACATTAAAGATTTTTCTAGTTCTTCGTACTTATTTTTATCTGATAAAAATATGATCAAATGGTCATTTTCTTTAATTTTAACGTCATGATGGGCGATTTTAACTTCATTTGTGGATAAAATAGCACCTAAATTACATCCAATCGGCAGTTTTATTTCTTCTACAAATTTGTCAATTATTCCTTTGTTTTTCGTCTTATCTACTATTATTTCCAGCGCTTCAGCTTCTCCACCTTTGAAAGAGTAGGCATTTGCTAAATTTGGGCCATTAATATTCTTTAAAACCACTCCAATTGTAATTAAAGTTGGCGCAATTGAGATCTCAACATCTTCACTCTTTATAAGCTCTCTGTATCTTTTTTTATTAACCAAAGTCAAAACATTCTTAGCGCCTAATTTTTTTGCTAACAAAGATGACATAACATTTGCTTCATCATTATTAGTAACGGCACAAAACATATCCACTTGATCTATATTTTCTTCTTCTAGTAATTCGCTATCAGAAGTGTCTCCATTAAGTACGAGTGATTTTGATAATTTTTCAGATAGATAAATACACCTTTCTGTGTTCCTTTCTATAACTTTGACTCTAAATTTACTTTCTAAAGCATTAGCTACTCTTCTCCCTATTCTTCCTCCACCAGCAATCATGATATGTTTATATTTTGAATCACTATCTCTGATTTCTGACATAACTTTCTTTAGATTATCTTTGGCAGCAATAAAAAAAACTTCATCTTTGTGTTTTATATAATCATCTCCTTGAGGAATGATTAAATCATTATCTCTATAAATGGCTGCCACTCTTGTATCTGAATTAGGAATATGATCCCTAAGTTCCGAAACTTTATGGCCAGTGATTGGAGCACCTAAAGTTGCTTTTACCTGGACCATAGATGCAAGATTGTTTCCAAAATCTAAGACTTGCATAGCTCCAGGAAGCTTAATTAAATTGGTAATATAATCCGTAATTAAATTTTCCGGACTTATAATCACATCGATAGAATAATCACCTGCTTCAAAAATTTCACTTCCTCGACCTCCAAGATATTGAGTCGCTCTTATCCTAGCCATCGTTTTAGTTTTTTTATTCATGTGCTTAATCATTTGACAAGCCACCATATTCACTTCGTCCCATTGAGTCATTGCAACTGCTAAGTCAACCGATTCTATTTCTGCTTGTTCCAAAGTTTTTGGAAAGCAACAATTTCCACAGATAGTTCTTAGATCGTGATGATCAGAAATTTTTTGAAGTTTATCTTGGTTAATATCTATTAGGGTAACATCATGAACTTTAGCCAGAATTTCAGATAATTCCGATCCAACTTGCCCAGCTCCAAGTATTAGAATATTCAATTTTTTAACCTATTAAAATTATACTCTTAGAAAAATGAATTTGTAATTTATGCAAGAATATTTTTCTGACCAAAGAAATCTCTAGACCCATTCGCAAAATCTTTATATTGCATCCTTTTTTTCCCTGGTCTAGAAAGTTCAAGAATTTGTACAGAGTGATCGTTAGCGCTGATAATTAATTTTTCTTTCGATGATTCTAAAATTTCTCCAGGAACAGTGGCAGGGTATTTAGATAATTTTGCTTTATAAAAGTTTATTCGTTCTTCATTTTGGTGAGTAAAAGCTCCAGGGTTCGGACAAAATGCATTAATCATATTTTTAACTTCTTTTGCTTTTTGTTTCCAATTTATTAGAGCTTCTTCCTTAGTTAATTTTACCGCATAAGAAGCTAGATCTTCATTTTGTTTTAAGATTTTATAATTATTTTTATTAATATTATCAATAACTTCTAATATTAAACTAGAAGTTAAATTAGACAATTTTTTAGATAAAGTATCTGAAGTTTCTTCCTCTTCTATCTCAATTTCAAACGATTTATAGATAGAGCCCGTATCTAACCCCTCATCCATTTTTATAAAACTTAAGCCTGTTTTTCTTTCATCATTAAAAATGGCTCTTTGTATAGGAGCTGCTCCTCTGTACTTGGGAAGTAATGAAGTGTGAACATTTAAACAACCGAGTCTTGGAATACTTAAAATCTCTTTTGGTAAGATTTTTCCATAAGCAAAGACAACAATTAAATCAGGATTAAGCGAAGATATTTTTTCTTGGTCCTTAAGATTTTTTAAATTTTCTGGTTGGAAAACTTTCAAACTATGGGCTTTAGAAAATTTTTTAATTGGCCCTTCTTTAATCTTTTTTCCTCTTCCAGAAATTTTATCTGGCATAGTCAAAACTAATGAAATTTCATGTGACGAATTATTGATGGCCTCCAAGGAAGAGATAGAAATTTCTGGTGTACCGGCATAGATAATTTTCATTTTTTTATAAAATTTACTTTTTCATTTTTTTTAATTTTAATAATTTAGATCTAATTCTTTGTCTCTTTGTAGAAGAAATATAATCAACCATTAGTTTCCCATCTAAGTGATCAATCTCATGCTGGACAACAACACCTAAAAGACCTTTTGGTAAGATCTTTTTTTGAACTCCTTGAATATTATAAAAAGAAATCTCAACATTAACTGGCCTAATGACTTCTTCATAAAAAGAAGGAATAGAAAGACAACCTTCGTCAAAACCATCTTTCTCTTTTTCGTCTAAAATCTTAACAGCTGGATTTACAAAAATTTGTGGCTTATTTTTTTCATCACTGACATCTAAAACTAAAATCCTAAGAGGGATGCCTATCTGCGAAGCTGCTAAACCTATTCCGTTAGATTTGTACATTGTTTCTAATAAATCATCAGCTAATTTTTTTAATTCTTCATCAAACTTAGTTACTTCTTTAGCAACTTCTCTTAACTTTGGATCTGGAAAAATTAAAATATTTCTAATTGTCATTTTATTTAATTGTTACAAACATTTATTATAGGGAATTATTTTTTAATTAATGAGGTAATTCTTTGAAAGTATCAATTGTAATTGGATCGAAAACTGATATGGATTTGGCTAAAGCTTCTGCTGAAGTTTTAGATTCTTTTAATATTCAAAACACTATTAATGTTTTAAGCGCTCATAGAATGCCGGAAGTCTTGCAAGAACATATTAACGAAGCTTTAAGTAATGAAACAAAAATTTTTATAGGTATCGCTGGTATGGCTGCTCATCTTGCAGGAAATATAGCTGCCCATACTTCTGTTCCAGTAATAGGGGTTCCTGGAGATGGCGGACCTCTAAATGGTTTTGATGCTTTGCTATCTACGGTACAAATGCCTAAAGGTGTTCCCGTAGCAACAGTTGCGATTGGAAAAGCAGGCGCAATCAATGCGGGTCATCTAGCAGCTCAAATGCTTGCTATTAGTGATGAAAATTTAGCAGAATCAATTAAAGAAGCAAGAATTCAACAAAAACAGCAACTTAAGAAGGAAAATGATGAGCTTCAGGCTGGCTAATGCCTGACTTAAAAGAGCTTTTTTTAAAAGATGAGATTTTTGCTTATCCCACAGAAGGTGTTTGGGGCATAGGATGCAATCCCTTTTCAGAATCGGCTGTAAAAAAACTAATAAATTTAAAAAAAAGAGATGAAAATAAAGGAATTATCATCTTAGCCGGAGATTTAAGTCAAATAGAGGATTTAACTAGTCATTTAAATAATGATTTACGTAAAAAAATGCTTACAAAATGGCCCGGACCGCATACTTGGCTGGTTCCATCTTCTTCAAAAACACCTAAATGGCTCCTGGGACAATCAAGATTACTAGCTTTAAGGGTTTCCAATCATGAAGGAGTACAAAAAATTACTTCGGAGTTAGAAATGCCAATTTGTTCTACCTCAGCAAACATATCAGGAAAATCACCAGCAATTGATGAAAATCAAATAAGAGAGTTCTTTGGAAGCAAAGTACATATAATAAAGGGAGAACTTGGCGGATTAACGAAACCAACACCCGTACAAATATTAGAGAGTGATGAGTGGATAAGAAAATAAAACTAGCAGTTATCGGAAGTCCCATCAAGCATAGTAAATCTCCTGAAATACATAACGAGTTTTCAGCGGAATCAAATATTCAGATAACTTTCGATAAGTTTGAGGTTACTAAAGAGAACTGCAACACATGGATAAAAAATTTTTTCGATAATGGCGGTAAAGGCTTAAGTATAACTTTGCCTTTAAAAGAAGAATGTTTAAAAGTAGCTGACGTATTGTCCAATAGATCTCAAATATCCAAAGCAGCAAATGTCTTGTATAAGAAAAAAGGAAAAATTATCGCAGATTGTACTGATGGAACTGGGTTAATAAATGATCTAACTAAGAATAAAAAAATTCCTTTAGAAAATAAATCTATTTTAGTAATTGGCGCCGGAGGTGCAGCAAGAGGAATAATTCCAAGCTTTGTCTTAGAAAGCCCAAAAAAAATTACTGTTGCTAATAGAACATTAGAAAAAGCTGAAAGATTAATCACCGAGCTGTCTAAGATAGAGAGTCTATCTAGCAAAAGTTCTATTCTTATAGCCTCTGGTTTAAAACCTGAAGATTTAAAAGATAAGCATTTTGACATAGTAATCAATGCTACGTCTGTATCTACAGACCCAACTTTAAACTTAAATTTAGATAAAAATATTTTTACTAATGCTTCTGTAGCCCTTGATTTATATTACTCTCAGGCTTTTACTTCATTTATGGAGGCAGCTAGAGATGCCTCAGTGCCGTTGATAATAGATGGCTGGGGAATGCTAGTTGAGCAAGCAGCAGAATCTTTTTTATTGTGGACTGGCACAAAACCCTCTACAGCTGCTCTTGTAGCTAAGCATGGTGAGTAAAACTTAGATAAGTTAAAATTACCGCAAATTACTCTGTTACATCTAATGAAAATATACTTTAAAAGTGTCTTTACAGTCTTGTCAGCTTCATTGTCTTCTTTAGGCTTCGCCGCCTGGGACGACATTAATATGAAGCCAGGAGCTACTCAACTGAGCCAAGAAATTTTTGGGCTTCATATGTTTGTCTTTTATGTTTGTTTAGCGATAGGGATAGCTGTTTTAGTTGCTATGGCTTTCATACTTTTCCAGTATCGAAGAAAAGAAGGAGTCAAACCAGCAGACTTTGATGATAGCACTACTTTAGAGTTAACATGGACGATTTTATTTGCCTTGATTTTGGTAGGCCTTTCCATCCCTGCTACAACAGTCATGATAAAGGCTTACGACGATACAGAGGGAGACATCAATATTTTGATTACAGGCCATCAATGGAAATGGCAATACGAATATATTGAAGATGAAGTGGGTTTTTTTAGTAATCTCTCAACTTCTCTAGATAAAAGAAATAATTTAGCTCCAAAAGACGAGAATTACTTATTAGAGGTTGATGAGCCTTTAGTGATTCCTGTAAATACGAGAATAAGATTTTTGATTACCGCGAATGATGTAATTCATTCTTGGTGGGTACCAGATTTTGCGATCAAACAAGATGCCATTCCTGGATTTGTGAATACAGGATGGACCTTTGTTAGTGAGCCAGGAATCTATAGAGGACAGTGCACTGAGCTTTGCGGTCAGTATCATGGATATATGCCGATAGTAGTCAAAGCTGTGTCAGCTGATGAGTATTCGATGTTCATTAACGATAAAAAAGAAGCCAAAATTCAACAGGCTCTTCTTACAGAAAAACTTTGGGAAAAAGATGAGTTAATCTCTATAGGAGAAAGCGTTTACCAAAAAAACTGTGTTGCCTGTCATCAAGTCTCTGGAGAAGGTTTGCTCCCTATATTTCCTGCATTGGTAGGAAGTGAAATTGTTTTAAATGATAAAGAAAGACAAATAGAAATTCTGATGGAAGGAGTACAAGGGGCCGCTATGGCCTCTTATGCAGAACAGCTAACAGAGGTAGAGATTGCGGCAGTTATCACTTACACAAGACAAGCTTGGGGTAATGATGAAACTGGAGATGGGAAAATAGTTATCCCGAAAGAAATTTTAGATTACAAAAATAATAAATTATAAGACTAAGGAAATATTATGAGTGCAGTTATAGAGTCAAATCACGACGATCATCACCACGGACCAGCTAAAGGTTTCTCTAGATGGTTGTACACAACCAATCATAAAGATATTGGTTCAATGTATTTGTGGTTTAGTTTGGTTATGTTGTTTGTTGGAGGAGCGATGGCGATGGTCATCAGAGCTGAGCTTTTTGAGCCAGGCAGTCAGATTGTTTCACCAGAATTCTACAATCAAATGGTTACAAATCATGGATTGATAATGGTCTTTGGAGTAATAATGCCAGCATTTGTAGGGTTTGCTAATTGGATGATTCCAATGCAAATTGGTGCGCCGGATATGGCTTTGCCTAGATTAAATAATTTAAGTTTTTGGATTCTGCCAGCGGCTTTTGGTATTTTGCTTAGTACTTTCTTCATGGAAGGAGGAGCTCCAAACTTTGGGTGGACCTTCTATGCACCTTTGTCCACGGAGTATGCGCCTCCAACTGTAACCTTTTTCATTTTCTCAGTTCACATAATGGGAGCTTCTTCTATTATGGGTTCTATTAATATCATTACTACAATTCTTAATATGAGAGCGCCTGGAATGACTTTGATGAAAATGCCTCTTTTTGTTTGGTCTTGGTTTATAACAGCCTACTTATTGATAGCAGTAATGCCGGTTTTAGCTGGAGCTGTAACTATGATGTTGATGGATATTCATTTTGGAACAAGCTTTTTTAAGGCAGCAGGTGGAGGAGATCCAGTCTTATTTCAACATATCTTTTGGTTTTTTGGACATCCAGAAGTTTACATAATGATTCTTCCTGCCTTTGGAATTGTTTCCCATATTATTGAAACCTTTTCTAGAAAACCTATATTTGGGTATAGCTCAATGGTTTATGCAATTGCCTCAATAGCACTTTTATCTTTTGTGGTCTGGGCTCATCATATGTTTACTGTAGGTATGCCAATAGCTGGTGAATTATTTTTCATGTACTCGACAATGCTTATTGCAATTCCGACGGGAGTAAAAGTTTTTAATTGGCTATCAACTATGTTCAAAGGCTCATTAACTTTTGAAACACCAATGTTGTTTTCAATTGCATTTGTTGCTTTGTTTACCATCGGAGGCTTATCGGGAATTATGTTAGCGATAGCTCCAGCAGATTTTCAATATCATGATACTTACTTTGTAGTAGCTCATTTTCATTACGTATTGGTGCCGGGAGCTTTGTTTTCTCTCTTAGCAGGAGCTTATTATTGGTTACCCAAATGGACAGGGTATATGTATGACGAAACTCTTGGAAAGACTCATTTTTGGATGTCTTTCATATCAGTTAATTTAACTTTCTTTCCTATGCACTTTGTTGGCCTAGCAGGTATGCCAAGAAGAATTCCTGATTATGCTATGCAATTTGCAGACTGGAATATGATGGTCAGTGTAGGAGCATTTTTGTTTGGCTTGTCACAATTATTATTCTTATTCATTGTGTTGAAATGTATTTATAACGGTAAGAAAGCTACAGCAGAAGTTTGGGAAGGCGCTAAAGGTTTTGAGTGGACTGTAGATTCACCTCCGCCTTATCACACTTTCAGCTCACCACCTTCTATGGAGTCTCTTAAGGCTTAACAAAAAAATAATGATTTCTACTAAAAGAAGCATAACTAAATTAGTCTTAATGACTTGTGGAATGTTTTGTTTTGGATTTGCCTTGGTCCCTTTGTACGATGTTTTTTGCGATATAACAGGATTAAATGGAAAAATATCCGGACCTACAATTACATTTTATGATGAATCAATCGAAACAAGAGAATTAAAAATTACATTTGTTACTTTAAATAACAATAAAATGCCATGGTCATTCAAATCTAAATCGCCTCAATTGAGAGTTGAAACCGGCCAAGACTATTTAATGGATTTTACTTTTACCAATACCACAAGTAAGCCGATGATTGCTCAAGCAATTCCGAGTGTTTCTCCTGGTAGAGGTGCTAGATATTTTCACAAAACGGAATGTTTTTGTTTTGAGCAACAATTCTTGGATGCAGGAGAATCGATAACAATTCCTGTTAAGTTCATAATAGACCCTGAACTACCTAAAGATATTTCCTCTTTAGCATTGGGGTATACTTTATTTGATGTCACGGAGGAGTTTGCTAACTTGCAAGCTTTAAATTAATGAGCACTGATTCTTCATATTACGTCCCCGCTAGCAGTAAATTACCATTTGCAATGGCTTTTGGATTACTACTTTTTGTATTGGGATCGGGTTATACGATTAATAATTTAGGCAATGAAGATTCGAATGCACACTGGCTTTTATTCACTTCATTTGCTGTGATATGGGGAACAATGTTTTTTTTGGTTTGGAAGTGTCATTAAAGAAAATGATTCCGGAATGTACAGCGACCAATTAAATCAGTCATTTGTCTGGGGCATGGCGTGGTTTATTTTCTCAGAAGTAATGTTCTTCTTTGCGTTCTTCCTTGCCCTTGGCTACGTTAGAATTTTTGCAGTTCCTTGGCTTGGAGGAGAAGGAGAAAAGGGAATTACTAATATACTATGGCCGGCATTCGAAGCTTCCTGGCCTTTATTAGAATCACCTGACAATGAACTCTTTCCAGGGGCTCATCACAGCATGGCCATGCCAGCTTTTAACAAGCTGCACACATGGTTGCCTTTTTGGAACACTCTTTGTTTGGTTACCTCAAGCGGAACAATAGCCTTGGCAGAATCAGCTTTGAAGAGAGGGAATAGATTTTTTTTCAAGTTTTGGATGGTTATTACCCTAACTCTTGGTTACGTATTTGTATTTTTACAAGGGCTTGAATACTACGAAGCATATAGCCATATGGGGCTGACTCTAGGAGCCGGGATATATGGAACTACTTTCTTTTTAATGACTGGATTCCACGGATTCCATGTTTGCTTAGGAGCAATAATTTTAACTATTATGACAATAAGAGGTTTTGGAGGCGCATTCAGTGATCATGACCATTTTGGCTTAGCCGCAGGATCTTGGTATTGGCACTTTGTAGATGTCGTTTGGATTCTTCTAGTATTAGTTGTTTATATTTTTTAACCCCAAGGAGAATTTACAGTAAGTTGGCCGCTATATATTCCAACAGCAACTGTGAATAAGAGGAGAAGAGCAATAGATACTCTTATTCTTAAGGTGTATTGAGCTCTTTCAGTTTTGCCTTTGTCCCTGACGAGAAAGAAAGCGCTTGAAAAAAGGCTTATCAGCATTGATGCGGCAAGAATAAAAATGATAATTTTAAAAAACATGATGGTTAGTATTGTATTAGTTAGATGTTAGTTTTTAATTGGAAAGCTTTTATAAGCTTCACAACGTTATTCATCTTTGTATTATCTCTTGGTATTTGGCAAATAAATAGGGGCTATGAGAAAAAGGAATTAGAACATACTTATTTTGTAAAACAATCAATGCCTGTAGAAGAAATTAAAAATAATAACGATTTAAAAACTAACAATCTTTATAGAAATATAGTTATAGAAGGAAGCTATCATGATCAGTCCTTTTACGTTGATAACAAAACTAATCAAGGCAAAGCCGGCGTTAAAGTAGTGATGCCTTTTGATTTGCTTGATGGGTCTTCTATTTTAGTTTCTAGAGGCTGGATACCATTTACTAATAGGAACATATTGCCTGAAATAGAGACGCCTTCTGGTGTCATTAAGATTCAAGGGATACTTAGACCTGTATCAGAAAGTTTCTTATTAGAAGATGAGGAAATGCAGCCAAAGCAAAACCCTCTCCTTGTTCAGTCTATAAATCTAAAGCAAATTTCAGACTATACAAAAATAAGCCTTACGCCATTCATCATAGAGCTTTCTGAATTATCACCTTCTGGTTTTGTCTCAACATGGAAGCCTCTTAATCTAAGCTCAATGAGACATTTTGGGTATGCTGCTCAATGGTTTGGTTTGGGCTTAGTGTTAATCGTAGGTTATATATTTTTTTTAAGAAGAGGGAGTGATAAGTGAAAGTAAAAAAAGGCTTCATCATTGCTTTAATAATATTTTTAACACCATTTGTCGTTATAACTGCTAGCACTTTCTGGTATTACTTTGGTTATGGACCCGAAGAAAGAGTTAATTACGGTATTCTAATCTCGGAGCCAATTGATATTGGCAGTTTAGATTTAGAATTAGATTTCCAATATCTAGACATCGACAGCATGGAGAGAAAATGGATGATGGTTCACTTTATAGACGGTAAATGCCTAGAGTTATGTGCGGATGGAATCTATATTGCAAGGCAAGTTAATATTCTCTTGTCTCGTGAGCAAGGAAGGGTCAAAAGATATATTGCTTCGACAGAAAAAAATAGACCAGCATTGCAAGGATTTTTCTCCACCTATCAGGACTTAAATTTTATAAAAATAAAAGACGAAGAAAAAGTTATACAAAAGTTTAAAGCTTCAAATATAAATCCTTTCCAGCAACCCAATATATTTATAGTCGATCCTATAGGAAATATAGTCCTCTATTACTCAGGAGAAATAGACGGTAAGAAATTCTTAACAGACTTAAAAAAACTTTTAAAGGCATCTAAAATTGGTTAGTTTAAATAAATTAAAGATTTTATCTTTGTTCGGGGTGTTCCTCGCGTTTGTGGTTGTCGCTTTAGGGGCATGGACCAGATTAGTTGACGCTGGATTGGGATGCCCAGATTGGCCAGGATGTTACGGTTTTGCTATTTTTCCAATGACTGAAGCAGAAATAGGTCAAGCAAATGCTCTATACCCTGAAAGAGTTTTTGAAATTGAAAAGGCTATACCCGAAGTTGTTCATAGATACTTTGCTGGTAGCTTGGGGCTTCTCATTATTGCTATCTTTGCTTTGTCTTTTTATATGAAGCCTAAAAATAATTTAATCACTAAACTGTCAGGAGCTCTAACTGTTTTGGTCTTATTTCAAGCGACTTTTGGATATTTAACTGTGAGCTTAAAGTTATGGCCGCAAATTGTTTCTATTCATCTTTTAGGAGGCTTTGCCACCACTACGCTGATATTTTTAATATATATAAAGTTAAAGGAGCTTTACGAAGATAAAAAAAATACTTATCCAATGTCTTCTTCTTCAATAAAGATATTAAACTATTCTTTCCCTGTTTTAATTATTCAAATAATCTTAGGTGTCTGGTTAAGCTCTAATTATGCCTCATTGGCTTGTCCAGACTTTCCTTTATGCCAAGGACAAATAATTCCTGAAGCAGACTTCAAAATGGGATTTAATTTTTTACAAAGTATTGGTCCAGATTATTTAGGTGGACAATTAGATCATGAGGCAAGGCTCGCAATACATATTGTTCATAGATATGGTGCACTTGCAGTGACAGCTTATTTCTTTATTTTAATATTTACTTTCATTAGAGAAAATCAATATAGATTTGCAAAAATACTTGCTGGGCTTTTATTTCTTCAAATAGTCTTAGGAATATCTAATATTATTTACTCACTTCCCTTGTATGTGGCTATAGCCCATAATCTTGGAGCTTTATTATTATTAATTTCAATTTCATATTTTAGGTTAAAAGTCAGTGGTCGCTAATTCGCTAGAAAAGAAAAAAGGTTTTAGCTTTAAGCCTTACATCCAACTTACAAAACCATCAATTATTTACTTGTTAGTTCTAACCGCTGCGACAGCTATGTTTCTGGTTAATGGATTTCAGGCTGACATCAAGCAAATCCTTACGGGAATTTTTGGCATAGGTTTTATCGCCGCATCAAGCGCTGCCATTAATCAGATTTTAGATCTCCAAATTGATGGAAAAATGAAACGAACTGAAAACAGGCCATTAGTTCAAGGGAGCATTCCGGTAATGAACGCCATAATTTTTGCTGCAATCTTATTTATTATTGGATCTTTTCTCTTGTTAACTTTTAACAACCTTTTCTCTTGGGTTCTTACGGTGGCAACGTGGATATTTTATGCTTTTCTTTATACAAGAATTTTAAAGTTTGCTGGGCCTCAAAATATAGTCATCGGAGGTTTGGCAGGGGCTATGCCGCCGGTCTTAGGTTGGGTGGCTTTAACAGGGACATTAGCGCCTCTGCCATTACTGTTGGTGTTAATAATTTTTGTTTGGACGCCTCCGCATTTTTGGGCACTAGCGATAGACAGAATTGATGACTACAAAGAGGCTGGCGTGCCTATGATGCCGGTAGTGAAAGGAATAGAATATACTAAAATTCAGATTCTTCTTTATGCATTTTTATTATTAGCCTGCTCTCTATTACCTTTTGCTATTGGGAGTTTAGGATTGCTTTATTTTATTTCTGCTAGTTCATTAGGATTAGTTTTTATTATCTTAGCGGCAAAATTAATGGCTGATGAAGAAAACAAGGGAGCTATTCCTTTTTTCTTATACTCTATTATTTACTTAACTTTACTATTTGTATCCATGATAATGGATAGGATCATTTACCCATTATGAATAAAAATAAAGGAATTACTTATACGGTTATCTCATGCCTAGCAATTGTCTCAGTGGTTGTGGGTCTATTTGTATACAGCACTGTCGCTGAGAAAGAGTTAACCAAAGACCAATATAAGCTTTTAAAATTTTATGAGCTTAATACCAAAAGAGAACTATCAGCCTTTAATATTTTTAACAACGAAGAGCCTTTCACAAAAGCAAACTTAGAAGGCAAATGGGATCTTGTTTTTCTAGGCTTTGCTTCTTGTCCAGACATGTGTCCGATGACCATGAAAAAAATGGCTATGACCGCTAATATTCTGCAAGAAGAACCAGAGGTTTTAGATAAAATAAATTTTATTATTATCTCAGTAGATCCGAATAGAGACACTCCGGAAATAATGAATCAATACGCAAAAGTGTTTAACCCAAGTTTCATAGGTTTAGCTGGCGGAATAAAAGATATTTATCAATTATCTTTAAATTTAACTCTCCCATTTACTCCGATCATAGATTCTGAAGATAAAAACTACGACATGGATCATAGTATGAATTTAGCTTTGATAAATCCTAAAGGTCAATACCATGGGTTTTTTAAAACACCTCATGATCCAAAAATGATGGCCGAAGCTTTAACTAGTATCATTAAATTTTCTAATTAATTTTAAAATAAAGTCCTTATTTTATGCGTAAAGATGTCGCTTAATCTTTACATACAACGCTTGCTCGAACTAATTTAACTTTGCTATAGTTTTTTATAAGTTGAGAATTATTCTCAACTTTATATGGGAGAAAAGAAATGACAGAAATAGAAATTTGGAATAATTTCCAGCAAGGTAGAATAGTAGATGCTCTTGCTTTTATAGGAATCATTATTGCTGTTTGGCTTTCACTAAGAATAGCCAATATGACAAGAGAAAATGATGAATCTAATCTTTTAAATAAATTACTTGGAACTGGTTTCGGACTTTTGGTTGTCTGGGGATCATTCATTGCTTTTGCTAATGCAACTGCAACATGGGTAATAACTGCAAGGGGTATTAGCAATTTAGAAAGTCCTGCTGATCCTGATGGTGCTCAAAGATTTATAGATTTTGTAGGAACTACAGAGTGGTCTGGGTTGCCTTCTATTACAGGAATGATTTGGTTAGGAATTATTACTGTAATGATCTTGGGTCTTATTTGGACTCCAAAAAAATAAAGTAATTAGGAGAAAATTATGGAAACATCATTAACTACAGGAATTATGGATGTCAATATAGGGTTGATGCAAGCAAACGCACTTTTCTTTGTTGGAAATGTAATATTACTATGGATGGTCTTTAGAGGAGTCACAAATGCTAATCTTTATGGTGCAAATACTTTTTCTAAAGCTATGCACTCAATAATGTCTCTTTGCATTGTTGGGTTCAATTTGAATACTTATGGGAATATAACTTCCATGGTTAATAATTGGGCTTTTGCTTTATCCGAAACCGGTGAAGAGCTTCCAGGCGGTCTTGTTAATTTTGTTGAGAGAACAGGAGCAACTGAATATACAAACCCATCTTTAATCCCATCTGATCCACTAGGATTAATTTTTTGGCTAACCGTTATAGTGGCTTTAATAGGTGGTATGTGGATGGCTCCAGAGCCGAAAGAATAAGAACATAAAAGGGAAGCAAAACTTCCTCATTATATGAGCTTAAAAAAAAGGAGACTTTTGTCTCCTTTTTTTTACATAAAGATTTTCTACATCTCTATAACTACTTTCCCTGTTGCTTTTCTATTTTCCAACGAAGCTATTGCTTCAGCAGCATCATCTAAAGAGTAGCTTTTTGTAATTTGAGGTTTTAGTTTGCCTTCAGCATGAAGAGCAAATAACTCATCAAAATTTTGAGAGTTTTCTTCTGGCTCTGCACCAGTAAACCTCCCCCAGAAAACACCAACTATTGAACATCCTTTAAGAAGAGCTAAATTAGTTGGAACTTCAGGAATAGGTCCGCTAGCGAAGCCAATCACTAAGACTCTTCCTTTCCAATTAATACATCTCATGCACTGCATGAATATGTCACCACCAATTGGGTCATAAATCACATCAGCACCTAATCCTTCAGTAAGTGCCTTAACTTTTTCTTTTAGCTCACCATCGCTGTAATTGATGACTTCATCTGCGCCTAAATTTTTAGCAATTTCTAGTTTCTCATCGCTACTAGCTGCAGCTATAACTCTTGCACCCATTGCTTTCCCAATTTCTATGGCTGTTGTACCAACGCCACCACCAGCACCAGTTACTAATAAAGTTTCGCCTGCCTGCAATTGACCACGTTGCTTAAGTGCATAGTATGTAGTTCCATAATTCAACGGGAAAGCAGCGCCATCTTTAAAATCCATTGAATCTGGAAGCGGCATTAAAGTCATTTCAAAAGCAACAACCTTTTCTGCAATTCCACCATTTCCTGTCATGGCAATAACTCTATCGCCTACTTTCCAGTCAACAACTCCTTCGCCGATCTCGCTAATAATCCCAGCAATTTCTCCGCCAGGAGAAAAAGGAAAAGGGGGTTGAAACTGATATTTTCCTTGTACTATTAAGACATCAGGAAAACTAACGCCTGCAGCTTTTACGTCAACAATCACTTGACCTGCTTCTGCTCTCGGATCCTCTATTTCTTCTATTTTATGCGATTCAACTGGACCAAATTCGCGACATACATATGCTTTCATAAATCTCCCTTATAAAATGAAAATAAATTTTATCATGTTTAAATTGAGCTTAAATATTCTTTTAAAAAATTTTCAAAAGGAACTTCATTTTTAGACTCTATCTCTTTTAATTCCAAAAAGGATTTTTTTGTAGCCTCATCGAATAAAGATAAATCTTTTTTAAATTCGTTAAAGAATTCTTTATTTTTTTTAAAATAAACCTTATTAAATTCTTCCCAGGTCCAATCATTTTTAGCCATTTCAATCATTATTCTTCCGGAAGGAGTAATATCAGGGTTAATAATTTTTTCTTCTTGAGTCTTAATAGATTTCAAAATATTTTCTTTAAGGTTTTTCCCATCTTCAGGTATAGAACTTGCAAAACGCTTCATCTTTTCAAGAAAAATATTTGCTGCATCTTTTAACGGAGTGCTCTTGCCATCTATTTTTAAATCTAAATTAGGTTTTCGACCTTCTTTCACCACAGACTGCCAATTATTTTGAATTTCTTTGATCTCTTTATTAAGACAAGGCTTTTCTTCATCCATAAGAGAAGTCATAAGAAAAGCTTCTATAAAATAAGCAGTTTCTTTATCGATACTGCTATTTAAAAAGGGATTATTATCCATGCATCTCACTTCAACGTATTCAATACCTTTCTCTTTCAAGATATTGATAGGTCTTTCACCACTGCCTACAACTCTTTTAGGTCTAATTGAACTGTAATATTCATTTTCGATTTGAATAATGGAGTCATTAATCTGTAAAAAATCATCTCCATCTTTAATGCCAATTTCTTGATAAGGAGGATGTTGCTTCGTTAAGGCTAATTTCAAGTTGTCTGTATATTCTTCAAGGCTGTTGTAAGCAATGTGAAGATCATCTTGCGCCTCTGACATATAACCCAGCTGACTCATCCTTAAAGATGTCGCATATTCTAAAAAGGAATCTTCCCTATTTAAAGTATCGAGAAAGTTTTTTCGCTTTCCAATAAAACTATTTGGCACAACGGGACTAGCGCCAAAAAGATAAAGTAAAAGCCAAGCGTTTCTTCTAAAATTTCTAACCAAACTTAAGTACTTTTTATTTTGAAAATCTTTAGAGTGCCCGTTTTGTCCATTCCAGATATCAAAAAAACCATCACTAAGAGAAAAATTATAATGAATGCCAGAAACACATTGCATCATGCTCCCATATCTCATGCTGAGACCTTTTCTATACAGTTCTTTTAGTTTTGCAGAATTGCTGGTTCCATATTCTGCTATTCTGATTTGATCTTCATCTTCAATAGAGCAAGGAATGCTACCAGGCCAAATTATATCCTCAGTATTTTGATGGCAAAAAGCTAAAACCATTTCTAGATCATTTATCGAATCATCTATTTTGTTTCTTTTGCCTGTAATCACTTCAAGCAAAGCTTCAGAGAAATCTGTTGTAATATGAGGATTAGTGAGGGCGGCCCCAAATTTTTTAGGATGATCTGAGGTAGAAATAGAAGAGCCGTTGACTCTTAAAGATTCCTTTTCAATACCCCTTTCCGAGTATTTAAAAAAATTTAGTAAATTTAAATCGCTGAAACGGTCCAGCGTTTCTTGAAAAGTTTCAGACATGATATTTTATAAAGCAAATTTAAGCTTAAATAAAGAAAAATATTTATCGCTGTGTAATTATTATCTGATTGGGCCAGATGCTAATATTTCATCAGTCACATCAAATTTTGAAATGTTTTCACCGAATTTTTTTGCTAGATCTTCAGCTGCTTTTTTATATAGCCCTTGGTCAGACCATGTTTCTGAAGGATTTAAAATCTTTGTATCTACACCATCCAATTCAGTAGGAATTTCAACATTCATAATGTCCAAGTTAGCTTTTGGCGATTCATTTATGGAACCCGACTGAATAGCTTTGATGATATTTCTCGTCGTAGGAATATTAAATCTTTCGCCAACTCCATAAGCACCGCCAGTCCATCCTGAATTGACAATGAATACTTTGCTTCCAAATCCATCAATTCTTTTCATTAGAAGATCGGCATAGACTTGAGCCTTTCTTGGAAAAAAAGGAGCTCCGAAACAATTAGAAAAAGTAGAAGCTATTTCAGCTGTTGAGCCTAGCTCTGTCGAGCCAACCTTTGCTGTATAACCGCTTAAAAAATGATAGGCCGCTTGTTCCTTAGAGAGAATAGAAACGGGAGGCATCACGCCAGAAAGATCACATGTTAAAAATATTATATTTTGAGGCTCGCCGCCATAATTTTTCTCTAAATGCTGTTCAACATGGCTTAACGGGTAACAAGCTCTTGTATTTTCAGTTAAAGATTGATTTTTGTAATCCACTTCTAAAGTCTTAGGATCAAATATTACATTTTCTAAAATAGTTCCATTTTTAATAGCATTCCAAATTACGGGCTCATTTTTTTGAGATAAATCAACAGTTTTAGCATAACAACCGCCTTCTATATTGAAAACTATGCCATCTCCCCAGCCATGTTCATCATCGCCAATTAACCATCTGTCTGGATCAGCTGATAGAGTGGTCTTCCCTGTTCCAGATAATCCAAAAAATAATGAGACGTCTCCAGATTCACCCGCATTAGCAGCACAATGCATTGATAAGACATCGTCTTCTGGCAAAATAAAGTTCATTATTCCGAACATAGATTTTTTCATTTCTCCTGCATATCCAATTCCCAAGATAAGGATTTGTTTAGTAGAAAAATTGACCATTACTGTGCCATCCGAATTCGTTCCATGCCTAGATGGATCGCATTTAAAACTTGGAACAGATCGGAGTTGCCAAACATCTTTTTTCTTAGGATTAAAAGGTTCGGGTTGAATAAAAAGACTTTGACAAAACATATTGTGCCAGGCTAATTCGTTTTCTATTGTTACAGGTTGATAGTGATCAGCGCTAGCACCAACATGAAGATCAGCGGTATATTTTTCTTTTGTTTTTAAATGCTGCTCTGATTCATCCCATAAATTTAAAAATTTTTCTGATTCTATTGGTTGATTATGTTCACCCCAGTCTACTACGTCATGAGTTAAAGAATCATCTACTAAAAATCTATCTGCAGGACTTCTTCCGGTTCTTGCTCCGGTTGAAACTACGAATGCTCCATTTTTTACTTGAATTCCTTCACCATTTTTAATGGCGGTTTGTAATAAATGGTCGATAGGCAGGTTATGATTCAAAATTCTTTCTCCTTTAGGATCTTCCGCAAAAACTATTATTTCTAACTTGAGTGGTAGGCTATTATGCCAAACTTTAAACATATATCATATCGTATATTAATGAAATTTTTTAACGAAGGACGTTGCTTATCATGAACGAAACTATTCAATTTAAATCAGGAGAGTTTGGGTATGTTGAATACAAATCAACCAATCCATTTGAGTTTTATCATATATTAAATGAATTGGATAATACGCCGGAGCAAGATCTTCAAGGCTGGTTAATATTCCCTGAAAAGGCTCGAAAACCCTATTCTTGTATGGTTTGTGTTCACCATAGCGGTGGCTGGGGTGCAGCTCAGTATGAAATGATTCAGGCAATGCTTGAAAATGGAATTGCAATTTTTCAAGTAAATAGTTTTGAGGCGAGAGGAGTGACTTCCACAGTTGAAGATCAGATGTCAGTAACTTCAGCTATGCTTATGGCAGATGCTTTTGAGCCTTTAAAGTTTTTATCAAAACATCCAGATATAGATGAAAGCAAAATTGGTATCTGTGGCTGGAGCTTAGGAGGCGGGTCATCCTTATATGCTGGTTGGCTTCCTCTAGCAGAAAAATTAGCCCCAAATGGAGAACGTTTTGCACTTCATTTAAGTTATTATCCCATCGCGCTTCATTGGCCAGATGAAATGCGATGGACAGATGCGCCAATGTTAAATCTAATTGGAGATAAAGATGATTATGCTCCTTTTACGCTCGTTCAAAAGCTTTCAGAGGGCATAAATAATTCAGGTTCAAATTCTAAAGATATTTTGTATCCAGACGCACTTCATGGATTTGATTCAATGTATCCTAAAACTTTTTGGCCTGATTCTTTAGTTCCAAAGACAGAAAAATTTGGCCGTATTGATACATCAGGAAATATTACTTATGAGACAGAAGAGGGAGAGATATTGTCAGGAAATAGCCCTGATGATCGGCTTAAGCTGTTCGAAGAATTTGCAGGCTTTGGCGCGTGGACAGGAGGCACTTGGGATCTTAAAAGAGCTTGCAAAAAGGACGCTATAAATTTTTTAAAAGAGAACCTTCTTAAAAAATGAAATCGCGTTTTGAATAACGCCAATAAGCAATAATAAAAACTATCAGTTCATTTATAAATACATAAAAGGTGGTGCTATTAAAGCTTCCATCCAATGCAAAGCTAAACAATCTACCGATTAAAAAGCTTCCTAGCAAAATAGAAAAAGTTAAATATACTTTTTTCCTTAATTTAGGCTTATACATAGATATAAGCGACATAGTTCCTAAGATTGCAAAGAAACAATATAGAGCCCTAGTTTCATTTAAATAAAGCAAGGAAGGCTCTTGAACACCAAATAAATTAGAAATTATTTCCGGGAAAAAAAGTCCCATTATTCCGAAACCAAGCCATTCGACACCAAAAAGAAAAAGGAAAGTTTTGTCTAACATTTGTTTATCTTAAAATAAATCAAATCATTATAGTAAAAAAATAATTCATTAATCCTGCGATGCAGCAAAATTTTAAAAGTGACATAATATCGAAAAGACAATCAATACGAAAATTATGAGTCAGGCCAAACTAGTTTTATATCATGCGAATTGGTCTCTTTGTAGTCAAATGGTAAGAGTTGCCTTATATGAGAAAGGTCTAGAGTTTGATCATATACCTATGAAATTATGCGATCATTACGAAGAGGCTGATAACTTAGACAAAGATTATTTAAAAAATATAAATCCAACAGGCGTGGTTCCTGTTCTTAAAATAGATGACGAAATCGTTCGAGATAGTGCTTATATCATTGAACGATTAGACAAGTTAGAAGGAAAAAATAATATTAATTTATGGCCTGCTGAAGAAGAAGAAAGAGAAAAATTAAAAAAATGGGTCTACGAAACTACCGTTACCGAAGGCGTACCTTTGGGTAAGAGTTTAGGCACCGCAATACCCATTTTTTCATTAGGTTTAATAGAGACTTTAATAAAAAAACTAAGCTTCAAAGCTATCTGGAACATTTTTAGAAAACACCCGAGACGGGAAAGAAAAATGGCATTCATTTCGATGTACTTCTTTTCGATAAAAAATAAAGTTGGCCCAATGGGCTATAAGGCGTTGACAGATTCATTGATTGAATTAGAGAACAGCCTTGATGATAAGAATTATTTATTTGGCGATTTCAATCATGCCGATATAAATTTAATGTGCTGCTTTTATAGAATGGTTGATCTTAAATTAGACTCTATTTTAGAGATGTCAGAACTGCCTAAAATAAATGCTTATTGGAATAGATTGAAAAAGAGACCTAGTTTTCAAAAGGGGATTTTAGATTTTAGAGATCACGAAGACGCATTAGAAAAAGCTTTCTCAAATAACATAAATCCTCATTTAGAAATTTTGAAAAGTAAAATAAGAGAACAGATATGAAAAAAATATTCACCGAAAATAAAACTTTTTATGGATTTCAGAACAAAGAAATTAACAATGATGTTCTTAAAGAGCTTTACGATTATGTAAAAAATAATGCAACCTCATTTAATTGTCAGCCTCTTAGAATTAGCTTTATCAAGTCCAAAGAAGCTAAAGAGCGACTCAAGCCTTTTATCCTGGAAACAAATGTAGAAAAAACTATGAGCGCGCCAGTTACAGCAATTCTAGCTATGGATTTATCTTTCTATGAAGATTTACCAAAAAATTTTCCAGCTATGGATGTGAGTTTTCTTTTTAAAGATAATCCTGATTTTACTTATCAAACTGCCTTCAGAAACTCCTCACTTCAAGGAGGTTATTTTATAAAAGCAGCACATGCTTTAGGGTTGGGCACAGGACCAATGAGCGGATTTGATAATAATGGTTTAGACAATGAATTTTTTGCAGACAAAAATTGGAAAAGTAATTTTCTTTGTAACTTAGGTTATGGAGATGAAAATCAAACAAGACCCAGAGCGCCAAGATATGACTTTGATGAAATAATTGAAATCATTTAAATCGAGTTGATATCTTTTGCATTTAGATTGATACTTAAAACTGATTTTTTTAAGGAGAGATAAAAATGAAAAAACACACACTCATTGCATCAATAATTCTGATCGCATTATTTGTCGCTGCGTGCAGCAAAGAAGCTAGTAATCCTTATTCTGCTTTAGGATCTGAAGAGTACCCGCAAAAATTTTATATGGAATATATTCCCTGCACACAAGGCCCTGATTATTCTATTGAGGCTTTTAACTCAGTCATGTTACCAACTTGGCAGGTTCTTTTAGAAGAGACTAGCTCGCCATTAGTATCTGCGTGGGGACTCGTGCACGAGGATCCAAAAGAAACAGATACGGAAGATGGCTTTTGGCAGTTGGTATGGAATTCAAAAGCAGATGCAGCTAGCGCTTGGGAAACTTGGACAGGTTATGATAAAGCTAATGAATGGACTGAAGAAAATTTAAATATTCTAAATTGTAATACGGAAAGTGTTTATTCATTTGATGCTTATGCAAGAAGATCAGTAGATTCTTTTGGAGAGTTCGATACTTCTAACTTCTCTTCAGATTACCAGGCCTGTAATTACAATGAAGGATACGGTCCAAAAGATTTAAGAGCTACCATTGAAAAGTTCGAAGATTACCTAAATACTCCGGATGCAAATAATGGTCCATATGGCTATGTTGTACTTGCTCCAGATCCAGATAACTATCCCGAAGGACAAGAAAAACCTGATTTCTTTTGGGGAAATTTTAATCAAACAGCCGAACAAAGAGATACCGGATTTGAACAGTACTTATCCAATGCAAAAAATGTTGATGATGAGTTTAAAAAAATTTCAACTTGTGAAGTTCCAGAAAATTATGTTTCAGGTGAGATCCCTTTAACTTAAAAATAAAAAAGGCTGCTTTGGCAGCCTTTTTTTAACTAACAATACTCAGCACTCTTTCGATCAACCAAAAACTTCCGATGCCTCCAAGTAAATAAGAAGCAGAAGTGTAGGATATTTTTTCCAATTTCAATTTATTCAATATCCAGATTCCCATTAAAAAAATTGGGATCATTATAAGCTGACCAATTTCTATACCAATGTTGAAAAACAATAAAGAAAGAAGTAACTGATCGTTAGCAATGCCAATTTCGCTAAGCGCTCCAGCAAAACCAAAGCCATGAAGCAAGCCAAAACCAAATGCCATTAACCAAGGAGCTTTTTCATATTTAGAATCTTCTTTTATTTCAAAAGCTAAATATATAATGGTTAAAGCAATCAAGGCTTCTATGCTGCCACTTGGAAGCCGTATTATATCCAAAACAGAAATAGCTAATGTGATGCTATGTGCCAAAGTAAATGCAGTAATTGTCTTTAATAGATTGGCCCATCCGAACACAAGAAATAACAAGCCCAATACAAATAACAAATGATCCGGACCTCCAATCAAATGATCTACGCCAAGGAAAAAATAGCCTGTTGGGAAGGTCTGCTCATCTGCAGGTATTCTTATTATCGGCACTTTTAAATTCATTAATCCTTCAAATCTAGTCTCATCGTTAAAATTAATCGTAACAAGTGCATCGTTGAGAACGCTTAATCCAGTAACTCCTATAGATTGTCCTCTCAATGATGTTTCACAATTGAGCATTATTTCTTCTATTGAATATTTACCTTTATAAAAAGGTTTTTGACTTAATGGTTCGCAACTTTCTGGAAATATTAAGCTAGCTCTATTTCCAATAGTTTTGATTGGGTACATCCATTTAGCTTCATAAACAAAGTTAGAGTTTTCATTAATAATAAGATGAGCTGGATTAAATTCATGACTTGAAGAATTCAAAGAGAAGCAAAATAAAACAAACCCAATTAACTTAATTTTCAGGTTCATTTAATTTACAAAACTAGGATTTAATACAACTTTATATTCGGATTTTAGCTCTTCTAAATAACCTTTGATTTGAGAGTCTCTTTGTTGCAACAAATAATCTATTTTTACTTGAGGTCTAATTTCTTCAAATTCAGGAAGATAGCTTGGAGAACTTTCCGAAATTTTAACTAAGTGAAGGCCATATGAAGACCTAATCGGTCCTATCCATAGGTTCAATTCTGGCGCATCAAAGGCTTTGACAAAAATAGGCCCAAAATCTCTTTTAATATCTTTCTTGGATCTATTGGAAAAATTTTTACCAAGCAAGAAAGGATCTGCACCTAAAAATTTCTCTTTTTTTCCAATCTTAATTAAAGCTGATTTTGCTCTTTCAGAAGCATTCTTCTCAATTGAAAAATAAAGATGAGAAAAACTAAATTTTTCAGGATTGGTATAAAAATCAATTTTTGAATTGTAGTGAGCCAACAAGTCTTTATCATCAGGCTCAGTTGAAATTGATTCTTGTCTTAAGAAAGTAAGTTTTTGGGCCAAGCGACGTTTGATAATTCTATCTTCATTATCAAGACCTAACCTAAGCGCTTCACGATAGAGAATTTCCTCCTCAACTAAACCATCAATAATTGATCTAATTTCATCCACATTAGGATCTCTGCCGACTTGTATCGACCAAGCATTAATCAAACTCATGACTTCCTCATTGCTAACAAATATAGTTTTTTCCTCTTCTGGTGGATTAAGAAAAAGGTCGATTAAAAAAATCGATAAGCCTATACCTAAAAAAAAGATTAGTTTTTTTTGCATAAGATGATTAATTACAAGATTCTACGATTCGGGTATTAAAGATCTTGCAGGTCCCATTTCATTAGAGCCAGTTGGAACATACCAAATTGGACTAGACCATGCACGTTCTTGAATCGTTGAATGCAAATCTTCTCTGGGCTTAAAACCACTTCGAATTGCATCCCAAGTAGACCATCGACAAGTGGGGTTTTCTAAAACTCTTACGTAATAAAAAGATCTATTATTCTCATTGAAATCAGGATCTGTCCAAATAGCCTTTAGTTCAGCTGAACCTACATTTTTTGAGAAAGCACAGGTTTCAATATCAACTCTGGCCCCATTATCAGGACATCTATTAGTTGTAGGATCAACGGCAGCCCCATCAGAGCAAGCGACGTCATAAATTTCTTCGGAAGGCTTGCCATCCGTGTTGCTTAAAGTTCCTTTTATGATCTGTACCCTTTGAAGCGGAGCACCTTTTTTATCTCTTTGAGCCCAAACCAAGAAACTAGGAACTTTAGCTCCATCAGCTAAAATTTCTCCACCCATCGTAACGCTATTCGCATAAGCAGCTTTTACTAAATTTTCATCATCTAAGTCTAAATCTTTGGTATCAAAGCCTCCAAAAAACCTTACTTTCATTCGATTACCTGAAGTCGCAAATGTTTCTTTCCTTCTCATTGCAGAAAATAAAGAGTCTCTTGTATTTTCTTCTGCCCAAACTCCAGCAAGACCTGATGCACCCCATTGATTGAAACCGGCTTCTATATATGAGCCTTCATCGCCCTCATATATAACCCCTAAATTTCCCAAAGAACCAGCTTGGTTAAGTTGGTCACCAGTCAAAGGAATACTTCCTCTGGTTTCCCCTGTTCCATCTATGATTCCAATTTTAGACCAATAATTATCTTCTTTATAAGCACCGGCTCCCGTATGTGAATCACTAGCTCCTATCAATCCAAATTTATAGGGATTGCCTTGAGACATATACTCTAGAAGCATTCCTTTCAAATAAGCTTCTCTGACATACCCACCTGCTGGATAACTATAAGCATTAGGAACAGATCCTATTCGGTAGTCGTAAATTTCAAAATCTGCAAATTCATCATTAGGAGATAGAAGAGGATGAGTATCAGACGTTCCTTTAACTTGAGTCATCTCAACCAGTGGTTCATTTCTCATTCTCTGTTTTGCGTAGTCTTGAGTAATGGGCTTACCTTCAAAAGTTTCCATTTCGAACATATTTCCATTTGAGCCATTTGAATTATGCGGGATAGCTATAGAATCAATTCCCATTTCTCTTAAGTTGTCCATCCAATTCCAAAGGTCTTCAGGATTAATTGAATCAATTCTAGAATGAGGTCTTAAAGGAATTTTACTACCTTTAAAAATGACATTTCTGTGCAAGTTACCATTTTCTACATCAGTCGAGGTAGTAAATTCATATGCAGTAAAGGTGGTAAATTTACCTGGATTATTTGCTTCTTCTGCAGCACGGGTAATATCTGCCCAAGCAGAAGTGTGTGTATCTTGATCAAAATTTTCTGAACCCATAGAAATATTTTTGCTTAAAACCGCTTTCCATAAAGTAGGATCCCACCAAGGTCTTCTTTCCATTAAGGTATCTCTTACCAAAACTTGAAACATACCTAATCTGTCTGCGGCGCTATCAATCGTTTGATTTTCTTTTCTATTTAAATTATGAAAAGGTTTTGCTCCTGGAAGTGTAGAAGCATAAGAGGATGTGTCTGCCCAACCATTTAACATTCCCATGAAAAACCCATGATCAGTTACCGCATAGAAATCTAGAGGCTCATCTATTTGCATATCAAATCCTAGAGGATGCTTGATGGATTCTCCTTGAGCGTAACGATAGGCATCATCAGGGGATGCTGTAACACCAAAAATATATGCATCGAAAGAATACTTAGTATGAACATGAGTATCACCAAAATAGGCATTTCTGTCTTCGTTGTAATCTGGTTTTTCATAAGTTGAATTGGAAGTAATCATTGAGTGATCAACAATATCTAAACGAGTATCAGAACAACCAATTAAGATTCCAATAAATATTAAAACAATTATTTTTTTCATTTTTCTCCCCTTTAAAAAAATATATATCTTTATTCTTTAAGAATTACTATTTTTAATCAACTCTAGTTTGAATGTCTTAATCATCAAACCCAAGCACTTTTAATCATATCAGCCGCTTTTTCAGCAATCATGATGGTTGGGGCATTAGTATTGCCTCCGATCAAAGTTGGCATGATGGATGCATCAACTACTCTGATTTTATCAAGGGCATGGATTTTGAGTTCTTTGTTGACGACGCTCATATCATCATTACCCATCTTACAAGTCCCCACAGGATGATAAACCGTATCGGCTTCTTCTCTGATGGCTTTTTCTATAGCTTCATCACTTTCTATATTTACAGGTTTAAGGTCATCAACAATGTGCTCTTTTAAAGGAGCGGTATTTAAAATTTCCATCATTTTTTTATAGCCTGTTATTAGTAAATCGACATCAGCACGTTCAGATAAAAATTTTGGATCAATTTTTGGAGCTGCAAATGGATCGCTTGAATTCAAAGTAACCTCACCTCTAGATTTTGGCCTAAGCAGACACACATGAGAACTTAAGCCATTACCATAAAGAAACTCTCTGCCGTGATCTTTCACTGGCGCAACACAAAAGTGTAATTGTAAGTCTGGAATTTCTTCATCAGGAGATGACTTTATAAAGCCCATTCCTTCTGCAACTGTCGTAGTAAATTGACCAGTCTTAAAAAAAACATATCTCAAAATTTCTAAAGGGAACCTATAAAAAATTGATTTCAATGAGAATCCAATTAAATCTGAACTCTTGTGTTTAAAGACGCTTATATAATCAATGTGGTCTTGTAAGTTCTTTCCAACCCCAGGAATGTTTAGTACTGAATCTATTCCGTGTTTCTTCAATTCATCAGCAGGGCCTATGCCAGATCGAAGAAGTATTTGCGGAGAGCCGAAGGCTCCTGAAGACAAAATAACTTCTTTGTTTATTTTCAAATTAAAAGGATTTTTGGTTTTATCCAAGCACTCAATTGTATCTGCTTTGTTGCCATCAAAAACTACTCTATCAATTGTGGTATCAGTGAAAATCTTTAGATTAGGCCTGTCCAAAACAGGATGAAGGTAAGCAGCTGAAGCGCTCCATCGTTTCCCATTTTTCTGAGTTGTTTGGTAAACACCAACCCCTTCTTGATCAGCTCCATTGTAGTCGTCATTATATTTATAGAGTTTTGAAGCCGCCTCTACAAAATAATCTACAAATCTATTTTTATGTGGAATATCTGTCACATTCAACGGACCATTTTGACCATGATATTCATTATCAATGGTTTCGTTATGTTCAGATTTTTTAAAATAGGGCAGCACTTCATCGTAAGACCAACCCTCATTGCCAAGATTTGCCCAATGATCATAATCCCATCGATGTCCTCTTACATAAAGCATGGCATTGATAGAGCTTGATCCGCCTAAAGTTTTTCCTCTCGGTTGATATCCGCGTCGGTGTTCTTCAGTTTCTTCTTGAATTTTATGGATTTGACCTGTCGTATCAACGACTGCAACCTCAGGCTCTAAGGTTTTCTCACTTGCAAAAGCCTTTTGAGGTTCAGTTAAAAAAGCCCAATTGTATTTGCTCTTATCGCCCATAAAAGCAAACATGGCTGGCGTTTTAATCATGAAGCTATTATCTTTCGAGCCAGCTTCTATGAGACATACCGAGTGATTCGGATTTTCACTTAATCGATTTGCCAGAACACAACCGGCAGATCCACCTCCTAAAATTATAAAATCAAAATCTTGCATTTTTTTCTTTAGTCCATGGTGATAGAAATTTTACCAAAGTGTTTGTTATCTATCTGATGTTGAAAAGCATCAGCCAAATTAGCAAGGTCAAAAGAATCACTGATCACCGGTTTAATATCAGTTTTATCTAAATATTCAACCATAGCCATTTGAGATTCTTGATTAGCCATAGCAATACCACTCAAGCGTATTTGTTTGAGAAATATTCTAGGTAAAATTATTTCACTTACAGCTGGACCGCTTAAAACTCCAATGAGAGCAATGTGACCACCTAATTTTGCAGCTCTAACGGACTCACCAAAAGTTCCACCACCACCAACTTCTATCACGTGGTCGACACCTTCATTATTGGTCTTTGCTAAAACTTCCTTACCCCATTCTGGTGTTTCTTTATAATTAATTAATTCATCGGCTCCAAGCTCCTTGAGTTTTTCTAACTTTTCAGCAGATGAAGAGGTGGCAATAACCTTTGCTCCCATAGATTTAGCCAATTGAAGTGCGAAAATTGAAACTCCGCCAGTCCCTTGAACCAATACCGATTCGCCTGACTTTAATTTGCCTTCATCGATGAGGGCGCGCCATGCGGTCAAACCAGCACACGGAAGAGTGGCCGCTTCTTTCAGAGTAAAATCTTTAGGAATTCTAGTGATAGCTTTAGCGGAAATAGCTATATGTTCCGCAGCATAGCCATCTTGATTATCTCCAATAAAACTCAATAGTTCATATTTAGGAGGGCCACTTTGCCAATTTGGAAAACACACACTCATAACCTCATCACCAACCTGCCAAGTTGATACGTCAGAGCCTACTTCAACTATTTTGCCAGCGGCATCTGATAAAGGAACTCGTTTGTCATCAGTAGGTATTAAACCTAAAGCAACCATTAGGTCATGATAATTTAAACTACTCGCAGAGATTTTTATGACGACTTCATCCGATTTTGGGATAGGCATTTCTGCCTCGCATATCAGTAAGTTTTCTAAGCCACCAGGTTTTGTTAGTTGAATTTGTCTCATTTCACTCCTTTTTGTCTAATTATTGAACTATCTTGATGCAAGTATGTCTGATAAATGAGTATCCTATAAATAAGACAGTACTGCATAATTAAAAAAAAGCATAAAAAAACCATTTTTTTATAACTTTATGTGAATTCTTTATAACATTAGGTGAAATATAGGTAAAAATAGCAATTTTTAACTATCTTTAAATCCTTATTTGGATATACTTTGCGCGTATTTTGATCATTAAGGTAATAAAAAACAATTTTTTGATAACTTAAGTGGCAAAACCTAGTTTTAACCATTTTATTAGCGAAAAAAAAGGAACTTAGCCTTAGTTTAAAATACATTTTTTAACAATTCATTGATTTAACAAGGAGTTTCAAAATGAATATATCAAAAGCAGTATTAGGCACAGTGGGTTATGTGGTTAGCTTTTCTACCTTACTTTACGTCGGTAGTTTAGGACTCTTAACATTCGGCGCTTGATTGATTTAAGAAAAATTAAAATAATTTAAAATTTCTTCTCCCCCCTGAACCCCTGAGATTACCCCTCGGGGGTTCTTCTTTTTAAGGTACAAATTTATTTGTTAAAGTTTCTTAATGAATAAAAAAATATGTCCCGCATGCAACAAGGAATTGCCATTCAATTTTTTTTCAAAGGATAGACACGGAGAAATGGGTTTGGCCAAATTATGCTTGGCTTGTGAAAAGAATAATCTTTGCTAATTTATGATGAACAAGATATTTCTAAATTCTTGCCCCATTCAGGAGAACTAGCTGCATAAGTCTCCTTATCTTTATGTTCTTCAAATGGTGAGCTGAGAAGATTAAATAAAATTTCTATTTCTGAAAAATCTCCCGTTTCAGCTTTTTTTATAGCTTGATGAGCTAAGTAATTTCTCAAAATATATTTTGGGTTATTTTTAAGCATTAATTCTTGAGAAGCAGTTGCTAGAATTTCTTCTTGTTCAAATCTTTCCTGATAGGCAACAAGCCAAGCTTCGCCATCAGCATCTGCAAAGACTGATTGGTCAGAGTTATGAATTTCTGAAAGGCTTCTAAAAAAATTTGTGTAATCAAGCCCAGATTCCTTAAGCCAATCTAATAAGGATTGAACCAATTTCAAATCATCAGGAATTTTTTTTTCAAGCCCCAGCTTTGCTCGATACAAATCCGCCAGATGGTCGTAAAAATATTCTCCATATTTCTTTAAGGAATTCATCAAGTCTTTTTCTGATATCAAACCATCTAAGGCTGCTGCTAGTGCTTGGCAATTCCAATGTCCAATAGAAGGCTGATTGTTGAAAGCGTAGCGACCTTCATGATCAGAATGGTTGCAGATATATCCAGGATTATAATTTTCTAAAAATCCAAACGGACCGAAATCAAATGTTTCTCCTAAAATAGACATGTTATCTGTATTCATTACTCCATGAGCAAATCCAACAGCTTGCCAATGAGCAATTAATTTAGCGGTATTTTTAACAGTTCGATCAAAAAATAAAGCATATTTATCTTTCTCATTTATTAGGTCAGGATAGTACTCATTGATTGTATGATTGAGTAATTCTTCTAGATAATCGGCTTTACCGTTGTGTTTTAGATATTCAAAACTTCCAAAGCGAATATGAGTTTGTGCTACTCGAACCATCATTGCAGCAGTTTCAGTAGTTTCTCTAAACACCGGCTCGTTGCTGCCAAACATAATTAACGATCTTGATGAGGGAATGTTTAAACCATGCATTGCTTCACCGCAAAGATACTCTCTGATAGTAGATCTTAAAACTGCGCGACCGTCAGCAAATCTTGAGTAAGGTGTTTTACCAGCACCTTTAATATGGAGATCCCTTAATCCGTTAAGGGTTTGAACTTGGCCAAATAGAATTCCACGACCATCGCCTAATTCCGAAACCCAAGAGCCAAATTGATGACCAGCATATGCCATCGCAAGTGGTTCAGCGTTATCTATTGGCATCTCGCCATTAAAGATTTTTACCATTTCATGGGCATCTAAATTGACGTCAAAACCCAACTCTTGCGCTAATGATTTATTAATAGCTATCAAGCGCGGATCCTCCAAGGAGGTCCAAGACTGTTTGGTGTAAAACTCACTAGAAAGCTTTCCAAAGACATTCTTGAATTCTACTTCTTTAAAGATTTCCATTCTCTTATTATATAAGTAATTGGATCAGGTAAGATTCAAAAATGGAACAAGTCCACAACCAACCAAAATTTCGCGGCACCAGTCATCAACTCATGTTTTTTGTATCGATTATTGCTTGTGCTTTGTTAATTTACAAAAGCAGTAATCCGAATGAAACACTAGCTACTTTAGTTTACGCATTAGGATTATTATCGATGTTTGGCTTTAGTGCTCTTTATCACCGAACCAAAACAACGATTAAAATAAAAAAAAGATTACAAAAATTAGATCACAGTGGGATATTTTTAATGATTGCTGGAACTTTTACGCCTATATGTCTATTAGCTTTGCCCAATGAAAACAGATTCACGTTGTTGATAATTATTTGGTGTGTTGCATTCGCAGGAATCATCCAATCAGTTTTCTTTTCAAAAACTCATCGACTCATAAGGGCACTTATATACTTAATAGCTGGCTGGGTAGCTTTGCCGTTTATGCCAATATTAGTAGCTTCGTTGAATTTGAACCAATTAGTCCTAGTAATTGCCGGCGGGATAATTTATTCCCTAGGAGCAATAGGTTATGGTTTTAAGGTACCAAAATTAGTGCCGATGACTTTTGGATTCCATGAATTCTTTCACTTACTCGTAATCATTGCAGCGTCGCTACACTTTATTGTTATTTATGGGCTGCTTTAATGAACGGCATTGTTCGCAACTTACTAAATTAAGTTAAAATTCATCCATGGAAGATTCTAAAAATGTATTTGGCGAAAGTATCATTCCTTGCTCATTAGATCCTATGACGGGTTTTTATCGAGACGGCTGTTGTTCAACGGGACCTGAAGATTTAGGCAAGCATACCGTATGCGCTGTGATGACTGACGACTTCTTGTCTTTTTCAGCTGCTCAAGGAAATGATTTGTCGACACCGATGGAAGAACATGGTTTTCCTGGACTGAAAGCCGGAGATCGATGGTGTCTGTGTGTCGAGCGCTGGGTTGAAGCTTGGGAATCTGGGTGCGCTCCTAAAGTGATTCTTCAAAGCACAGAAGAATCGGCACTTAATTATGCGCCAATTGAAACGCTGAAAGAATTTGCGATTGATTTGTCTTAATCTTTAATTGAGAGTTTTAAATGCAGCGGCAATCTCATTGAGTCTTTCTTTAACTCCAGGGATAAACGCCATAGTGACAAAACTATGCGGCATCTCAGAGAACTCTAAGAATTTTGTTTTAACGCCATGCGTTGATAATTTTTTTGCATAGGCTTCTCCTTCATCACACAACGGATCAAAACCTGCTGTTATAACTAAAGCCGGCGGCAAACCGTCAAGATCATCTGCCAAAATAGGCGCAATCTCTGTTGGAATATTTTCGGTATCGTCCTGTCCTGGACGATAACAATCGTGAAACCACTCCATGACTTTTTTGGTGAGAATAAAATTCTCCGCACATCTTTGCATTGAGCCATTATCAAAGTCAGCGCCCACGCCTGGATAAATTAACATTTGGCTTTTAGGCAAACTGTTGTTGGCTCTCTTTCTTCTCAACGAAACAACGGTAGATAAATTACCACCAGCACTATCGCCACCAATAGAAATTTGATTCGGATCGAGATTGAATCTTTCAGAATTTGCTTGAAGCCATTCAAATGCTTTTTCGCAGTCATCAATAGCTGTTGGGAAAGGATGCTCAGGAGCTAAACGATAATCCAATGAAAAAATCTGCATATCCAATTGTTCGCATAAGTAAGCAGTTAAATGATGATGACTTTCAATACTACCGATGGTGAATCCGCCTCCATGGATATATAAAAGGGCAGATTTAGCTGAGGATTTATCTTTAGAATATTGACGACATTTTATCTGAGCCTCGCCAACATCTATTTCATGATCGATCCAAGAAACTGACTTCGGCATTTTTTTATAAATTTGTCCTGACCAGTCGTACATTTTTCTAAAGTTTTCAAGATTGATCTCTTTAGGAGCTTCGCGTTTATTCATTAAGCTAATAAAAAACTGCATGGGCGGATGTAGCTGTCTTTCATCATGCACGATTTGGGGAGCACCTGATAATTTGAGAAGCAACCAATTAGGCAAAGTAAAAATAATAGATAGAATTCCGCTAAGCATTAGTTGATTAAACGCAAATTAAATTAATTAAGCAAATTAATCACTAAACGCATTAATTCTTTCGGCGCCAAATCCACGGCTTTATTGGATCTTCATTTTTCCAAAGCCCAAGTTTATTTTTTTTAGCAAAATCTTGAGCCTCAAAAAAACTTTGATCTTCAGCATAGCGATCATAAACCCACGCGCATCCCTTAAGAACCATCTCTTTATTTAAGTTTTTACTCTCTGAAATTAGCCAGCCAACTGATCGTTGGTACCTATCTTTCTCCTTGAGCTTAAAGATAATAGGGCTATTGGAATTACTGATAATTTTTTTTAAGCATCTTTTTGATTGTGTGCCAAAAATTTGTTTCATTTCTGGGGCATCAATTTCAGCGAGCCTTATTTTGATAACTTTGCCAAGATAAGTTCCTGAGACAGTGTCGCCATCAATAACCCTTATGTCTTCCAAATCATTTTTAGCTGATGTTTGAAATGCAAAGAATAAAAACACAATGAATAAAAACGACTTTGAGTCGGTAAAAAAGTTCATGAAACTGTTAAAAAAATGTCACTTGGTATATCTTTTATTCAGATATTGTTACATATTAACAACCTAATTTTTTTATAGAGGAGAGAATATGAAAAAAATAATAATATTAATGGTGGCATCCTTTATGTCACTTGGATTGTTAGCTCAAAGTGCTAACGAAGGAAGTTTTACTTCTTTACACATCAAAGCAAAAAATCCAAATCAGTACACTGATTTTCTAAAGCAAAACGCAAAACAAATTTTTAAAGCTACTAATCCAGATGCTGCAGGAGTTTGTATTACGACATCAGGAAATAATTATCCTGGAGAAATGTTTGTTTGGAGTGCTTTTTCATCAGTGGAAGCTGCGTTTACGCAATCTCAAGGATATGATGTCTATAATGTTTCTAAGGAATTAGAAGCGCTTAGAGAGGTCGTTTACAACGTGACTTGGAAACCTATTAAAGGCTTTGAATTAGATCCCGGTTATGAAAGAGTGACTCGAGTTAGAGTTTCCGCAGCAAATCTTGCTGCTTATGTTGAAGCTGGAACTAAAATGGAAGCTGCTATTCAAAAAGCTGGACATGATTTCAAACTAGGAATCATGCAACCACTAGGTGGTGGTTCTTACGAAACAGGAACGTTATTAGTCAGAGGCATATCCAGAACAGCTACTGATGTTGGTAAGTTGGTCGACGAATATTTTGCCGGAGCGAAATGGGCTAGTGCATACAATGATTTTGTAGCTCTACAAGATGAAGTTGTGCACGATTCTTACGAGCAATGTGAACAAATTTACACTGCTAGATAAAATTTTTTAAGGAGAAAAAATGAAAAAAATAATAATATTAATTACTGCGCTTTTATCTTTTAGCGTAGCTGCGGAAGGTGAAGGCAAACATGAAATGCATGCCTTTTATTTTATGAATGTTTCAAACCCAGTTGCCGTAGTTGGCGCCATTGATAAATTTGCTGCTTCCAGTTGTGGGCAAAAGTTCCCAGCTGATATCGGCTTAATGGCAGAAGCGATAAATGGTTCAGAAGCCTCTACGCACTTCGTGGTTGTTTCTTATGCAAAAATGGCTGACTTTCAAAAAGCCGGAGCTTTAATGCAGTCTTGCCCTGAAGCTGCAGCAATGTTGCAAGAAATTGGTACAGGAGCAGATCCCGTATCTGAATTTGCTATCATTCCGGCAATCGAAGTTGGCGATTGGTCGAAAGATAATGCTTTCATGAAATATGACATCACGACTTCAAACGAAGCAGCGTATGCGAAAGCTTGGACTGAGTTAATGGCAGCTAACGTTGCTGATGGCACAGTCACTGGTTCGTATGGTTTAAACAGAATATTCTTAGGCAACAACAAAGCCTCTCATTTTGTTTACATCGGAGCTTCAGACATTGAAACTTTAACCGCTAACCAAACAGACCAAACGGCTTCTCCAGCATTTGCTAAATTTGCTAGAAAAGTTGGCGGCTTGAGAGAAGTATTAAATACGTCCTTGATCCTGCCGGTTAAGTCTTGGCCTAAACAATAGGAAAAACAATGAAAAAATTATTAATAACTTTATTAGCTGTTAGTGGCTTTTCGTTTGCAGATGGCCACGGACATTCGGATATGAACGATGTGTATTATGCATATTACAGTCTTGCAGCAAACAATCCGCCAGCAGTAGTTGCGGCGATGGATAAATTTGCAGACTCTGATTGTTTTGAAAAACAAAAAGCAGCGGTCACTCTAGTAGGTGAACTATTTAATGGTAAGTCACCTCGTACCCATACTTTTGTTGTCACTCACAACAGTTCTGAAGAAATGAATGAATCCATTGCGACGAGTTCAGCTTGCCCTGAGTATGCTGAGTTTCTAACGTCTCTTGCGGGTGCATCTACACCAACGGAAGAGTGGCTAGCCAAGTCTTTATTTGAAGGCGGTGATTGGACCAATGATACGGTATTCCAAACGTTTGAAATCAATGTCAAAAATGAAGATGTTTATCTTGCTGCCTACAAAGAATTCACGGAAGCAATGACTGAAAAAGGTCAAATTCCTGGATCTTACGGAGTTGAGCGAGTGGTTGCTGGAAAAGGCTTTTCGCACTTTGCTTTTATCGGTGCTAAAAATCTAGAAGAGCTCATGGAATTCACTGCTTCGTTAACAATGAAAAATCCTGATTTTAGAAAATTTCAAACTAAAATACAGAAAAATAGAAGAGTTGTTAGGCGTAGCATAGTCATGCCAATTAAAGCTTGGGATTAATTCAGAAAAATAAAAAAAAGGGAGCTTCGGCTCCTTTTTTTTATTCCTCGCTAATATCTTCAATCTTATTAATTTTTCGTCCCAAAGCATTTTCTCGAGTTTTATAATTTGCGACTTTTGAAACAGTCTGTTCAGCAGCTTTTTCTAGTTCATTTATTGCTCCAGACCAATTACTAAATTCATCTTTAATTTCATTTAAAATTTGAGAAACTTTTTCGGCTTTTTCATTCAAAGTATAAGTTTCATGACCCATCCTTACAGTTTCCAAAAATGCTGCCAAAGAGCTAGGTCCTAATACAAAAACTTGATTCTCACTTAAAAGTTTTGGGCGAATACCTTCTATTAAATCTACGAGAGTTATTAATTTTTCTGAAGGTAAATAAAGAATTGCCAATTTATATGTGATCCCATCAAGAATGTATTTCTTTTGAATTTCAGCAGCTTCGCTCAACAAAGAATTTTTTAATTTACTAAGAGCGCGATCGCGATCGGCTTTTGTTTTTGAATCTTGATAATCATCGTATTGTTGAGAAAAAAATTTTGAGTCGATTGGGATCTTTTTCCCATCTGCGGTTTGAACCGAACAATCAACTAAATCAGAAGATTTTGGATTGATTTGATCTTGCATTTTAAATTTACCTTCCGGAATAATCTCTTTGACGATTGCTTGTAGATTCCATTCTCCAAGTTTCCCAGCGAACGAACCACCTGATAGAAACCTTCTAATTTGGGTCATTGGATCCTGAAAAGTAATATTTAAATCTTTGATACTTTCGACTGTTTCTTGCATGGAATTTATTTTTTCCATAGAAGTTATTAATTCTTTAGAGTCTTCTTTGTTATTATTTTTATCTTTTATAACCAGATATAAAATAATTCCTATGAGTAGAGCGACAATTAAGTAGTCCATCAAATTCTCTTGTATAAAGCTAAAGTAGAAAGAGAGATAATTCCAAGACAACAGATTAAAACCCAACCAGGAATAGATATGCCTAAAAGGCTCCACATAACTTCAGCACAGTTTCCGTCGCCAATCAGCATCATTCTTAAAGCATCGCTAAAATACGATTGATCAATTAAGTAGCTTAGGTCAGGTCCGCACGTAGGCACTTGATCGGCTGGCAAAGATTGTAAATACAGATGGCGAATAGCGGAAGCGGCTCCGCCTACGCTAAAAAGACCAGTTAAGCTAAAATAGATTTTGGGATGTTGATTGTGAATGATGCCAACCAATGCTGCTAACCCAGCAAGCGCAATTGCAATTCTTTGAATGATGCACATGGCGCAAGGCTCAAGACCCAATTGATATTCCATATAGAAAGCAGTGGCTAGCAAGCCAATGCAAAAAAATAAAATGAGGGTTAGAACTTTTCTCATGGGTCTAATAAACTCCTTAGAGTTAGTATAACCAACCAACAAACGAAAGTATTCATGGCCAAACCAGAAAGCACTTCAGATAACGATTCGGTAATTTTAGTCGATGGCTCTTCATACGTTTATCGTGCCTATCATGCTTTGCCGCCATTGACGACTTCGACTGGTCAACCAACTGGTGCCGTTCGTGGGGTTACCACCATGGTCATGAGAATTTTAGAAGATCATCCAGATAGCCCGGTGGGAATGATTTTTGATGCCAAAGGATCGACGTTTCGTCACGACATGTATGATCAATACAAAGCCAATCGCCCACCTATGCCTGATGATTTGCGTCCACAGATTCAACCTATTTATGATATTTGCGAGGCTTTGGGTTTAAAAATATTTGTCGTCGATAACGTTGAAGCCGATGACGTTATTGGTACGCTGGCCGCCCAAGCAGAAGCTCAAGGGATTAAAACAGTAGTTTCTACCGGTGATAAAGATCTAGCGCAATTGGTAACCAAAAATATTCGCTTGGTTAATACCATGAGCAATGAAGTTTTAGATGAAGATGGCGTGATGAATAAATTTGGCGTGAAGCCTGAACAAATAATTGATTATTTGGCATTGGTGGGCGACACCTCCGATAACATTCCTGGAGTCAACAAGGTCGGTCCGAAAACAGCAGTCAATTGGTTAACGAAATACGAAACAGTAGACAATATCATTACCAATGCCGATGAGATACCTGGAAAAGTGGGCGAGTATTTGCGTGCGGGAATAGAGCAGCTGAAGTTGTCACAACAACTCACTACTATTAAGAAAGACGTTGAATTGGATTTCGGTATCAATGATCTAGCAGTTGGCAAAAGAGATACTGATAAATTGCATCAACTCTTCACTGAGATGGAATTCAAAACCTTGATTAAAGGTGCCGCGTCAAAAACTAATAAAGATGCGCCAAAAAGTTCACCTGGTGCTGATCAAACAGCCGTTGCACCAGTAAAAAAAATAGACTCAAAATATCAATGTATTTTAGAAGAAGCAGATTTAGATGCGCTGATTAAAAAATTATTAAAAGCCAAAGTACTGGCTTTGGACACCGAAACAGATAGTTTGGATTTTACAGTTGCCAATTTAGTGGGTATTTCACTTTGTGCGAAAGCTGGTGAAGCAGCTTACATCCCAATTCAACATGACTATGAAGGTGCGCCTAAACAACTTACTAAAAAACTGGTTGTTGAAAAATTAAAACCGCTTTTGGAGAAAGTCCCAGTTGTCGGTCAACATATTAAATTTGATCGAAACGTTTTAGCTCAACACGGTCTAGAAATTAACAACATTGCGAGCGATAGCATGTTGATGTCATATGTCTTGGATTCCACTGCAACGCGTCACAACTTAGATGCGATGGCGAAGTTTTATTTAAATTACGAAACAACGACTTATGAAGAAGTAGCTGGCAAAGGCGTTAAACAAATTACTTTTAATCAAGTCGATTTAGAAGCGGGTAGTGATTATGCCGCCGAAGATGCAGACATAACTTTCCGTTGTTACGAGCTTTTAAAAGATAAATTAGCCAAGACTCCAAAATTAGAAAAAGTGCTTACCGAAATTGACTTACCAATGATTAAAGTCCTTTCAGAAGTAGAGCAAAATGGTGCCTTGGTAGATTCTGAGATTTTACGAATTCAATCCAATAATTTAGGGCAACGAATCAATGGCTTAGAAGAACAAGCCTTTGGCGTTGCAGGTAAAGAATTTAATTTGGCATCGACCAAGGACCTTCGACAAATATTTTTTGACGAAATGAATCTGCCAGTGATTAAAAAAACTCCAGGCGGTCAGCCGTCTACGGATGAGTCGGTTCTGCAAGATTTAGCTAGAGAATACGAACTGCCCAAGATTTTATTGGAGCACCGAACACTCGCCAAACTCAAAAGCACTTACACCGATAGTCTGCCCGAACAAATTTCTACCAAAACTGGAAGAGTACATACGTCTTATCACCAGGCCGTAACCTCTACAGGCCGTTTGTCTTCAGCAGATCCTAATTTGCAAAACATTCCAATTAAATCGGAAGAAGGGCGCATGATTCGAAATGCTTTTATCGCTCCAAAAGGTTTTAAATTGTTAGCAGTTGATTATTCACAAATTGAATTGCGCATCATGGCGCACCTATCAAAAGACAAAGGTATGATTGGCGCTTTTGAAAAAGGCGAAGACATCCATGCAGCAACGGCGGCCGAAGTTTTTGGAAATCCTGGAGAGGCCGTCACTGACGATCAGCGTCGCAGTGCCAAGGCAATTAATTTTGGATTGATTTACGGAATGTCAGCATTTGGCTTGGGGAAAGCTTTAGGGATTCCTAGAAATATAGCCCAAGATTATATTGATTCTTACTTTGCTAAATATCCAGGCGTTCGACTTTATATGGAGCAAACCAAAGAACGAGCTCGAGAAAAAGGCTACGTTGAAACCCTTTTTGGAAGACGCATGTATTTACCTGGAATTCATAGTGGTCGAACCAGACAAGCATCAGAACGAGCTGCAATCAATGCACCGATGCAAGGGACAGCAGCAGATATCATGAAGATAGCAATGATTGCTATTCATGAATGGTTAGAAAAAGATCAGCCTAAGGCCAAAATGATTTTGCAAGTACACGATGAAGTAATTTTAGAAGTTGCCGAGAAAGACGCAGACTTGGTGGCGAAGAAAATATCAGAACTTATGTCTGGTGCTGCTCAATTAAGCGTGTCGTTGGAAGTTGAGAGCGGGATTGCAAATAATTGGGGCGAAGCTCATTAATTGATGAACTTTTTTTAGAGAGCTATGTCTAAAAGACATTCTCCTAAGAAATCTGAGGATCTCTCCTTGGAGCCCATTGATATCTCCCCCTTTTTTTCAATGGGCGCTTAGGACTCCCCCACCCAAGATCGAATTTTTTTTACCAAAACGTCAACACCATCAAAATTTTTTGCTGAAAAAATTTGTGGCTCATCAAGCAAAGGATAATCTTCTAGATCTTTATTGCACTCATTAAGAATATTCAGGCTTTTATTTCGAGAAAGTTTATCGGCTTTATTTAGAAGCAATTGAATAGGTAGATTATAGCTTTGACACCATTCTAGAAAGTTGTAGTCCGCTTCTTGAAAAGGGTGTCTGATGTCCATGATCAAGATGACGCCTTTTAATGCATCTCGAGAATTCATGTAGTCGGTTATTTTTTTACCCCAATCTCTCTTCATAGATTTTGAAGCCTTGGCAAAACCATAGCCTGGAAGGTCTACTAATTTGTAGGCATCATTATTTTCGATTCTAAAAAAATTGATAGATTGAGTTCGTCCTGGAGTATTTGAAGTTTTAGCAAGTTTTTTTGAATTAGCTAAGGCATTGATGATACTGGATTTACCTGAATTGGAACGACCACAAATAGCTACCTCAAAGCCGATATCTTCGGGATAAAGCTTTTTTTCCGAACAAGCAGAGACGAAATCAATGGTTAAAAACTTATTTTTAGTGTTCATTTATTAAAAAAAGGAAAATTCAATTGCTATGGTATATAATTCATGCTCGCTTAGCCCACAATATAGAACAAAAATGACGAAAAAATTAATTATTTCTGCCCTTTTTGTATTTGGAGTATCAATGCTTCAAGCTGCATCAGGAGGCAATGGACATTCAGAAGCAAAAGCCCCAGTGCGTGGTGATGCTATCGCTGGATCTTCCTTGGTAGCTGTCTGTGCTGGCTGTCATGGCGCAGATGGAAACAGTCTCGTAGGCCAATGGCCAACTCTTGCAGGCCAAAGGGAAAGTTATTTGTATGAGCAACTCGAGCATATTCAAAAAGGAGAACGAATGATTCCGTCAATGATGGGAATATTAGATCCTTATGATGAAGAAGACTTGAGAAATATTTCAGCGTTTTATGCAGCCCAAATCACTAAAGTCGGTCAAGCAGATAAAACTAATATTGCTTTGGGTGAGAAAATTTATCGCGCAGGAAACAAAGAATCAGCGGTCCCAGCTTGTGCAGCTTGCCATGGACCAAACGGAAGAGGATTAGAATTAGCTGAATATCCAATGCTTGGCGGGCAAAAGGCTGAATATGTGGTTACGAGTTTAATCGCCTATCAAAATGGACAAAGAGGGGACGATGGCCACGCATTGATCATGCAAGGGATTGCTTCTCGCTTAACAAATGAAGAAATAAGAGCAGTAGCAAATTATGTTTCAGGCCTTTACTAAAGTATTACTTCTATCATTCGTTTTTCTGTTCAGTGTTCAATGCTCAGCAGCAGATGAGAAGTATAAACCTGGTAGACATTATGAAATTCTCTCTGAGCCACTGCCTACAAGAGATAGTTCAAAAATAGAAGTCATAGAATTTTTTTGGTTTGGCTGCGGCCATTGTTTTAGCTTAGAAGGAATGTTGCAAGAATGGAAAAAAAACGCTCCTGACTCAGTTGATTTTCTTCGATACCCAGTAATTTGGAATAAGACGGTTGAAACTCATGCTAAGTTATTTTTTATTGCTCAACTTTTAAATAAACCTGAAATTATTGATGGCGTATTTCGAACAATTCATCTGCAACAAAGAATGTTGGCTTCCGATCAAGAGATAATCCCCTTTTTAAAAACTTATGGAGTTTCGCAAGAACAATATCAATCATTAGGAAATTCTTTCGGACTAAAAAATAATTTAAGAAAAGCTGAACTATTTGGCGCTAAATACGGTATAAAAGGCGTCCCAGCACTCATAGTAAATGGAAAATACCGAGTTTTAGGTAATCGAAACATCGGTACTAACGACTTACTGGATGTGGTGGATTTTTTAATTGAAAAAGAGAGAAATAACTAATGAGCAACTATAAATCCTATTTATTTGTTAAAGGCCACACAACCGGCGATCACCTAGAAAAAGCATTAAAGACCAATGCAGATGCTGTGATATTAGATTTGGAAGACGGTTGCCCAACAAATGAAAAACTCGCTGCTCGAGAAACTTTGATTGGTTTATTAAAAGAGAATGCTTTTACCAAACCTTTATTTGTAAGAGTTAACGATGCAATGGAGGCTATCGGAAGAGAGGATATCGATGCGATTTCGCCATATCAAGATCAGATCGAAGCAATTATTTTGCCAAAAACTCAAAGTTTTGATTTCTTAGCTACTTTAGCTCCAATGATCGCTTTCCAAAACAAACTTGTACCTTTGATAGAAACTCCTCGAGCAATTGATACCGTTACTCAAATTGCAGCTTTCAAGGATGTAGTCGGTTTATTTTTTGGTGCAGCAGATTCATCAGCAAGCTTAGGATGTAAATTAGCTTGGGAGCCACTTTTATATGCTAGATCTAAAGTTGTTACTGCTGCAGCAATGTTTAATCTTTTTACTATAGATGCTCCCTTCTTTTACATCGACGATAAGGAAGGATTGAAAAAAGAGGCTGAAGCAGTCAAAAATTTAGGTTTTAAAGGAAAAGCAGCAATTCACCCTGATCAAATTGATTATGTTAATGAAGCTTTTGCACCCACTTCTGAAGAAATAGAAGAAGGCAAAAGGGTGCTTGAAGAGTACCAGAAATCTGGCGGTGGAGCAGTCAAAATAGACGGACAAATGGTAGACGAACCAATCGCTGAAGCTATGCGATTGAAAATTTCTCTAGCTGACGAAGATAAAGAAGATTAGTTTATGTCAAAAGGAATGAAGGATTTAGGTAACGGAAGATTTAGAGAATCTTACGGGCGATATTTTGAAGAATTCGAAGTGGGGCATATCTATGAGCATCGTCCAGGCCGAACGATTACTCAAGCAGATAATACATGGTTTACCTTACTAACTATGAATACTCACCCTTTACACTTTGACGAGGAATATGGCAAAGCTACAGAATTTGGGAAAACCTTAGTCAACAGCACTTTTACTGTAGCTACGATGGTTGGAATGAGCGTCAGTGATATTAGTCAGAAGGCAATTGCAAATTTAGGTTGGACAGATATTGTTCTGCCACATCCATTATTTGTAGGAGATACTTTGTATGCGGAATCTGAAGTATTGGAAAAAAGACTATCTGAATCTAGAAAAAATTGTGGAATTGTTACAGTAAAAACCATTGGAAAAAATCAAGACGGTACAGAAGTAGCCTCTTTCAAACGCTCTGCCCTAATTCCTACAGAAGGCCATGCTGTAGACGATAAAATTAATTACTAATTCCTAAAAAAATGTCAGCCCCTTTAAAAGGCATAAAAATATTAGACCTTACGCACATGGTAGCTGGTCCTTATGGGACCATGATTTTGGCTGATTTAGGTGCGGAAATAATAAAAATAGAACCGCCTTTAAAAGGTGAAATTACCCGCGGATTATTAAAGGATGATCCAGAAAATTCAGTAGATGGTGTCGGTGCTTATCATCTGACTCTCGGAAGAAATAAAAAAAGCTTAACCTTGGATCTGAAATCTGCTCCCGGGTTGAATGTTTTTTATGAGCTCGTAAAACGTGCAGATGTGGTCATAGACAATTTTAGTATGGGCGTCACCAAGAGATTGAAGATAGATTTTGAAACTTTAAAAAAACATAACGCAAAAATTATTTCATGCTCAATAAGCGGTTTTGGAGAGTCTGATCTTGATCGACCTGCTTACGATAATATTATTCAAGGTTACAGTGGATTGATGTCAGTTACTGGCATGGATTCAGAAAACCCAGTTAAGTTAGGTACACCCATTGCAGATTTATCTACTGGCTTGTTTGCGATGATCGGAATCCTGAGCTCATTAAGAAATCGAGACAATTCAGGAGAGGGAGAGCAAGTTGATATATCCATGATGGATTGTCAGGTGAGCCTATTAAATTATATGGCCACGATGCATTTGATTTCTGGAAAAAATCCAGAACCTATTGGAAATAAACATGTCTTGCATACGCCTTTTAATTCTTACAAAACTAACGATGGCTTTATTACTATTAGCGTTGTTCATGAACACTTTTGGCCTAATTTACTGAAAGCCCTAGATTTGCCTTCCTTAGATATAGAAAAGTACAAAACAGCTCCGGGACGTTTTGAAGATAGAGCTAAAATAGATCAGGTTCTTGCCGATATGCTTATAAAAAATTCTACGAAACACTGGTTAAAATTACTTCAGGAAAATCGAGTTCCTTGCGGTCCAGTAAACAAATTTTCCGATGCTTTTGAAGATCCAGATCTAATTAAAAGAGATATGATAGTTGAGGTGGAACAAGCTTCTGGAGCTAAAGTAAAAATGCCTGGAAATCCAATTAAATTAAGTAACTCTTCATCGGAATATCAATCTGCTCCAACGTTGGGGGAGCACTCCGCAGAAATTTTAAAAGAATGGCTGGGTATGACAGACGATCAGATATCCGAATTAAAAGAAGAAAATATTATTTAATAATAACTTGGACATTGACTATAATGCTGATTTTAAAATATCAATAAATATCGTGAAAATAAAATTACTTTTATCTCTGCTTACTCTATTTGTTTCTTTAACAGTCTCCTCATCGGATATGCGTGAATCAGCCATCGAAGAAAGAATTAAAGCAACTGGTGATATTTGCATGAAAGGCGATGGATGCGGAATAAGGTCTGCTGGACCAGGGTATAAAGTCAGTCTCAATTCAAATATGGGAGCCCAGCCTGTAGAAACTAATGTCAACAAAGTAACCTTGTCTGAAGGATCTGAACATGAAGTAAAAATGCTGAATTCAGGAGCAGATGGCATCATGGTTTTTGAACCAGCAGTCATTAAAGTATCAAAAGGCGATACCATTCATTTTAAAGCTGTTGATATGTCTCATAACTCAGCTTCTGTAGATGGAATGATTCCTGCAGGTGCAAATAGTTGGAACGGTACAATCAATCAAGATATTAGCATTACTTTAGATCAGGAAGGCGTTTATGTTTACCAATGCACGCCTCACGCCATGATGGCGATGGTCGGTGTTATTCAAGTAGGCGAAGCAGTCAATATGGATGATGTCATTTCTGCGGCCGATACCAAAAAATCAGGTTTTGTTTCTAATACTGACCGGTTGGATGAATATTTATCCAGACTATAAACTTTTTATTACGTCTTTAAGCTCATACCAATTTTTAACTTCAGGAACATGACACTCCTGTCCTTCAGGCCAGCTATTTTCCAAAGCATTTAACCAAATTGCCTTAAATCCAACATTTAAAGCACCTTCAACATCATTGATCGGATGGTCCCCTACGTGACAAATTTCATTTGGCTTTAAAGAAGTCTCAACCATAGCTTGCTCAAACATTTTTGCACCAGGCTTGCTGTCGTTTACTATTTCAGCATTCAGATAAAAATCAAAAAGATGATCTATGCCTAATGTTTCAATACTGGCATTACCATTTGTTAAAACACCCAAAGAATATTCTTTGCCTAAATCCTCTAGAACTTCAAGAACTCCATCAAAATAAGTTACCTTATGACGCTCTTCCAAAAAAATATCAAAAGCTTTACTGGAGTTTATAACTGCATCTTCTTCAGGTACTCCATTTTCAACCAATAAAGTAGTGATCACTTTTACTCTCAATTCGGACAAACGATTTCCTAACGAAGGTTCTGCTTTAACAAGTCGTTGCCACATTTCTCTTTCTTGCTCAGTGAACAAGATTCCTTCCATTTGAGGATATTTATTGATTAACCAATCATTGGAAAGTTTGTGAGATTGCATGATGACATCGTATAGAGGCCAAAGTGTATCGTCTAAATCAAAAGTAACTGCTTTTATTGTCATATCATTTCTTTGCGTGCGGGTGGCTCTTGTCATACACCTTCGCTAAATGTTGAAAATCTAGTTTTGTATAAATCTGAGTAGTTGATAAATTAGCATGTCCAAGTAACTCTTGCACTGCTCTCAAGTCTCCACTCGACTCTAGTATATGCGAAGCAAAAGAATGACGCAGCATATGAGGATGAATATAAGGCAGACCCATTTTAGCGCTCATTTTTTTTAGCCCATTTTGAATAGACCTTTGACTTAAACGACTGCCCTGGTTATTAACAAATATAGCCTTTTCTAAATTTTTAGCATGCTTCTCTCTGTGTTCATACCATAGCTCAAGTGCTTCTAATGCTTTAGATCCAACAGGAACTTCTCTTTCTTTTTGACCTTTTCCCAAGACTCTGCATATTCTACTTTCCATCGATAAATCTTCGATATCAAGCATACATAGTTCTGACAATCTTAGACCAGAAGAATAAAGAAGCTCTGCTATTGCTTTGTCTCGAAAATCTCCCCATGTCTTTGGCTCAAATTGCAAGAGTCTATTTACCATATCAGTATCCAAAGCTTTGGGAAGCAAAGAGCTTAACTTAGGTGCAGATATACCTAAAATTGGATTGGGATTCGATAAACCCTCAATGTTTAAATACTTATAAAAACTTCGAAGCGAAGATAAAAGCCTCGCAATACTCCTGGGGCTTAAGCCGTTCCTTCTATATGACCCAATGAATTCTCTAATATCTGCTTGTTTGATATCTGCCCATTTTTGAAAGTTATTTTTCTGAATGAAGCCTTCAAATTTTAATAAATCATTTTTATAACTTTTAACAGTATGTTCAGAATAATTCCTAGCGCTCTCTAAGTAATTAAGAAAATCTTGTATGTCTTTATGCATCTATATTATTCAGGATGGAGTCCACGCGGTTACTGAAAACAGATAATATAAATTCAAGAAATAATGTTTCACTATCTTTACTAAACTTTCCTTTGGAACTACTTCCAAGTGCTAATGTTCCAGCAATTTTTTCACTGTTAAGTTTGCAAATTGCTCCTTCTTCTATGCTAGCTTTACTTCCAAAAACCATTACAGAGAGATCCCGATTGATATCGCCTAATGAGATATTATTTGATTTAAAAACTTCCGCAAAAATAGAAGTAGCAATCTCTGGAGTAATAATCCTTTTGCTAGATAAATCAAATAACTCGTCTTGAGTAAAAAAATATATTCGACAGATTTCTGTTCCTAACTCTTTTTCAAAAAAACTTTCAGTGAGTGTGCTCAGTTCTTCTAAATTACTTTCTTTTAAGATCAACATAACTAATTTTTTAACTTTGATAAAAAGTTGTTGGTTATATTCTGCATTTATAAGAAATTCGCTTAATCTAGAGCTAGTAAAAATATTTTTCTTTTTAATAATTTCAACTTGTTTCTCTATTAAAGAAACAGCTTCTCCGCTTTCGTGTCGAATTTCTAATTTCTCTAAAGCATCAGGATTCTTAAGGAAGAAATCTGGATTTTCCAAAAGAAAATTTATAACTTCTTTTTCCGAAATATTTTTCTTAAAAAAACTCATAATTCGATCGCTATATCTTTCGCTCTATAATTTGCATCGCCAATTAAAAAAACTTTATTTTTTATTAAATCAACACTCACTTCCAATGATCCTTTCTGAAAGTTTACTTTAACTTGATTGGTAAGCCGTTCTTCTTTAATGCCAATGATTGCTGCAGCACAAGCACCACTTCCACAGGCTTGCGTTTCACCAACTCCTCTTTCCACGACGCGTAAATTTATTTCCGTCTCACTTAGCACTTCCATGAAACCAACATTTATGCCATTTTTAAAATAACCACTATCTTGTATTTTTTTACCAATATCTGGAATATTCAAATCCCTATCTTCGCAAAAAATAACAGCATGAGGATTGCCTATTGACAACGAATGAAAAAAAATTTTTGAACCTTCATATTCTAAAAAATTGGGCGCGTCATTATTGAGTCCGATATCTTCCTTCTCAAAACTCAAATTAGACATTTCCACTTTCAATAGAGAGTTTTCAATTTTTGAAACAACTATTAGGTCATCATTTATGGAGATAATTAATTCATTAGTGCTTATTAATTTATTATCGAAAACATATTGCGCGACACATCGTATGCCGTTGACACAATTTTCAGATTCACTTCCATCAATATTAAATATTCTTACAGATATGTCAGAAACATCATCCTTCGGCGGCAAGATAACCATTGATTGGTCATAACCCAAATCATTATTTACGTTTGATAATTTTGAAATATTTGAATCTGATGCTTCAAAATTTTGAGTTATTCCATCGATAATCATGAAGTCATTTCCTAAAGACTCCATATATTGAGAGATCAACATTTAAATTTCCTCTAGCTGAATTAAATCATCAAATGATTCTGGCTTTCTGATGACTTCGTAATTGTCTGCATCAATTAAAATTTCAGCGGGCCTTAATCTAGAATTGTAATTAGAGCCCATACTAGACCCATAAGCACCGCTGGAATATATGACTAGATGATCATCGGCTTTAGCAGATAATTCAAAGTCATCACCAAACGAATCTGCAGTTTCACAAACTGGTCCAACCACTGTATAAGAATCAAGACTGCCTTCGTTTTCATTTATATTTTCTATTTCATGTCTAGCGTTATATAAAGAAGGGCGCATAAGATCGTTCATTGCTGCATCTAAAATTAAGAATTTTCTATCGCCATTTTCCTTTTCACCTAATACTTTAGTTATTAAGGCGCCAGCCTGAGCAATCATTGATCTTCCAGGTTCCAGCATTAGATCGTAATTTCCAATATTTGCCTTTAGCTTTTTAACAAGATGACTAGGATCAAATTTAGCATTCATTTCATAGTCGATGGCTAACCCACCTCCCACATCTAGATGATCAATTGAATGTCCAAAGCTTTCAATTTTAGAAGCTAATGACTTAAGTTTTTCTAAGAGTTCTAAGAATAAATCCGTATTCGTTATTTGAGACCCTATGTGAGCTGTAATACCAACAAGGCTTATTTCATTTGGAGAATATCTTTCTGCCAAAGAAAGAGCTTCAGCTTCTGAAATCCCAAATTTACAATCTGCTTTACCTGTCTCTATGTAGGGATGAGTATCTCCGGCCATATCTGGATTTATCCTAAAAGACACTCTGGGTTTTCTACTTAGCTCGATGATATTTTCTAATTCATAAGCTGATTCAACATTAATCGAAAATATATCAAGTTCAGCAGCCATAGATAATTCTTCTTTTGTTTTGCCTACTCCTGAAAAGACAATTTTTTTAGGATCAGCGCCTATTTTTATTACCCTGCTAAGCTCTCCACCCGAAACGACATCAAATCCTAGACCTTCATCAGCCAAAATTTTCAATATCTGAAGATTGCTATTTGCTTTAACGGCATAACAAACAAGATCAGTCGAATCAATATCTGAAGTATACGCTCTGCAAGCTTCCAAAATGCTAGCTTTTGTATAAACATAAAAAGGCGTTTTGAACTCAGCCACAACTTTATCTAAAGAAGTATCTTCAATATTTAAAATACCATTTTTAAAATGAAAATTATCTGGTCTCATAGTTTTTTGATTCTGCCTCAGGCAAAGTTAATGGTCCTTTCACTCCGCAAGCGGATAAACAAAAAAGACCAATTAGAATTATAAATAAATTTCTACTCATGAATTACCCATGAGAAACCATGAACAATGATACAAATAAAACACCAGTGCTTAAAACGCCTAAAATACTCGAAATATAAATTTTTATGAACAGCATTGAATTTTCTAGAGTTGAATTATCTGCGCCTTTGAGTTTTATAAAAAAGAATAGATCAGCTATAAAAGTTATGCCGCCAAGAAAAAAAATCGTCGTAATTGTCGATGAACTCATATTAATCTCTAAAGGTTCTGCCTTCTCCTCTATATACACAAGTTAAATGATAAACCGTTGCTATCTCTTGTGTCACATTCTGTGTAATTTCATGATTTCTATACATGCAGTAATTAGACATCATAAATGGTAAATCAGTTTGTTTTTTAGTCATGACATAAAGAATGTCATTTTTTTCACAATCTTTATCGTTTAGTTCTTTTTTAACAGTAAGCAGATCTAAATTGGGGATTAGGCAAATATCATCAAAATCAGACCATAAATTTGAACTTGTTAATAAAAGTAAAACTAGAATTTTTTTCATATTCAATGATGAGGTGGTTTCTCATATTGTATAGGATCAAAGCCATTTTTAGACTTTTCTTGTTTGGGCTTTAGCTTTTGTTTACTCGAGTTTTTATTTTTTTTGTCAACAACCATTAAAAATAAACGCTTTGGGCATATTTGCTTTCAAAAGGAATAATATCTTCATATCGACCTTCTCTTATTTTTTTAACCCACTCAGGATCTGATAAAAGAGCTCTTCCTACAGCTATCATGTCAAACTCTTCTGATTCTAAACGCGAAACCAATTCATCGATAGGTGCACTTTCAACTGCATCCTCGCCAGCATATAAGCCGATGAAATCTGATTTAAGACCCACGCTACCCACAGTGATTGTTGGTATTCCAGTAAGTTTTTTAGTCCAACCCGCTAAATTTAGTTCTGATCCTTCAAATTCTGGTTCCCAGTATCTTCTATTGCTGGCATGAAATACGTCTACGCCAGCAGTAACTAGTGGTTTTAAAAATCTTTCTAATTCATCAGGCGTGTGAGCAATACGAGCATCGTAATCTTGCTGTTTCCACTGAGAGAATCTAATTGCAATAGGAAATTCTCTTCCAACTTTAATTCTTGCTCTTTCTATAATTTCGCAAGCAAATTTGGTTCTTTTATCTATTGCGCCACCAAAATCATCATCTCTCTGATTAGTGCCTTCCCAAAAAAAATTATCTATAAGATAGCCATGCGCGCCATGTAATTCTACGCCGTCAAAACCAAGATCTTTTATCTTAATAATATCGTTTACAAAACATTCAATGAGCATTTCCACTTCATCAGCAGACATTGCATGAGCTGCTTCTTTGTTTGTATTTACTAAGCCAGAGGGAGTATAGCCAGGAACTTTAGGATCTGGAGCCATTCCTTCTTTTCGCATTGCTCCTACATGCCATAACTGAGGAAAGATTTTTCCTCCTTCTGCATGAACGGATGAAATTATATTTCTCCACCCTTCATCTGCTTTGTCTTGAAAACCAGGAACGTTAGGATATCCACTCGAAGAGGGGTGACTAACTTCTACTCCTTCTGTGATGATTAAACCAACTTCTCCAGCAGCACGCCTTTGATAATAGTCTTTAACATTTTCTCCTGGTATCCCATCGGGCGACATCATTCTCGTCATGGGCGCCATCGCAATCCTATTTGGAATTTCTAGATTATTTATAGTTATTGGTCTGAATAAAGATTTCATCCTGTTCTCCTAAATTTAAGATTGATAAGCTTAAAATAAATTAATTTAAAAGTGAAAGATAAATTAATCTGATTTAAATTTTTAAAAAGTTTTTAGCTAAAGAAATTTGTTTTTTTACTTGGCCAGGTGCTGTTCCACCGATACTATTTTTTGAATTAATAGATTTCATTGGGTCTAAAAATTTATAGACATCTTTATCTATAATAGAATTTAATTGTTTTAGCTCTCCAAGAGGTAATTCAACTAATAATAGATCTTGCTTTTCAGCAATTTGAACTGCCTTGCCCGAAATTTCATGAGCATCTCTGAAGGGAATTCCTTTAATTACTAAGTATTCTGCAAAGTCGGTAGCGCAAATATGTCCATCATAAACATCCGTTAACATGGCATCAGTATTGAAAGTTGCACCAGCAATCATAGCCGCAGTTATATCAACAGCGCTTAAAGCATAATTAATGGAATCAAATAAAGGCGCCTTATCTTCCTGATTATCTCGATTGTATGCGAGTGGTTGATTCTTAAGAAGGCTCAGCAGTGATACTAAATTACCTATAGTTTTTGCGGAGCCTCCACGAACAAGCTCAGCCATATCAGGATTCTTTTTCTGAGGCATTATGGAAGAACCAGTACAAAGCTCTTCTGGAAGATCAATATAATTAAATTGAGAGGTGGACCAGATAATTAATTCTTCAGATATACGAGAAAGATGAACGCTCATCAAGCTGATGTTAAACATCATTTCAGCTACATAGTCTCGATCACTCACGGCATCGATAGAATTAGTCGTCACTCCTTTAAAACCTAGAGATTTAGATAATTTAATTCTATTAATCTTAAATCGATTGCCTGATAAAGCTCCAGAACCTAAAGGCATAATCGATAAACGTTTTTCTGATTCTTCGAATCGCTCTAAGTCTCGACTGAGCATTTCGTACCAAGCCATTAAGTGATGACCTAGGGTTATGGGCTGAGCTATCTGCATATGAGTAAAACCTGGCATCAAAGTTTCTGTTTCATTTTCGGCTTTGAGTACAAGGATTTTTAAAAAGTCAGTAAGGCAAATCTGTAACTCTTTAGATTGGTTTAATAAAAAAAGTTTAAGGTCAGTCACGACTTGATCATTTCTTGAACGACCTGTGTGAAGTTTTTTTGCTGCTGAGCCAATAGCTTTTTCTAAAGCAGATTCAATATTCATATGAACATCTTCAAGAGCTTCTTGCCATTTAAATTTCCCTGACTCTATTTTTTGTTTTATTTGTTTGAGACCTGATTTGATTTTATTTAATTCAGCTTTAGTTAGGACGCCGGCCTCTTGCAATGCTTCTGCATATGCAATCGAGCCAGTTATATCTTCAGAATATAAATTTTTATCAATTTCTATAGAAGATGAAAAAACTTGAGCTTTCTTTGCTGTTTGCTTTTTAAAACGACCGCCCCAGCTTGAATTTTTCTTAGACATTAGTATTTATAACTATCAGGTTTATATGGTCCTTCAACTTTAACATTAATATAATCTGCCTGATCTTTAGTTAGCTTGGTAACCACTCCTCCAAAACCTTCAACCATATAAGAAGCAACTTCTTCGTCTAATTCCATTGGAAGCACTTCAATTTTTAACATCTCTTTTTTTGTCTCTTCATCATTGATTGTTGCAAAAGCCTGTTTGTATAAAAACATTTGAGCTAATACCTGGTTGGCAAAAGAGCCATCCATTATTCTTGAAGGGTGGCCGGTTGCATTTCCAAGATTAACTAAACGGCCTTCAGCAAGAAGAATGATATGGTCACCAGGATTTTCTGATCTAGAGACTTTATGAACTTGAGGTTTGATTTCTTCCCATTTCCAGTTGTCTCGCATGTATTGCGTATCTATTTCATTATCAAAGTGCCCAATGTTACATATTGTTGAACCTTTTTTTATATTGTTAAGAATATATTGATCACAAACATTTACATTTCCAGTAGTGGTAACAATTAAGTCAGTATCTTCAAGCAAGAGCTTATTAATACATTCATTGTTATTTTTATTCTCTCCATTTAAATAGGGGGAAACGACTTCGTATCCATCCATGCATGCTTGCATTGCACAGATTGGATCTATTTCAGAAATTCTAACGATCATTCCCTCTTGACGAAGGCTCATTGCAGAACCTTTTCCAACGTCTCCATAACCAATAACTAGAGCTTTACGTCCAGCAAGAAGCATATCGGTACCTCTCTTGATAGCATCATTTAAACTGTGACGGCAGCCATACTTATTATCATTTTTAGATTTAGTAACTGAATCATTTACATTAATTGCAGGTACTTTTAATTCATTATGTTTAAGCATTTCCCATAATCGATGAACGCCAGTTGTGGTTTCTTCAGAAATACCATGAATATTACTGAGCATATCTGGAAATTTTTCATGCACCATAGAAGTTAAATCACCACCATCATCTAGAATCATATTTGCATCCCATGGGGCATCATCAGATAAGATAGTTTGCTCAATACACCAGTTAAATTCTTCTTCATTCATCCCTTTCCATGCAAAAACAGGAATTCCTGCTGCAGCAATAGCTGCCGCTGCGTGATCTTGAGTGGAGAATATATTGCAAGAAGACCATCTTACCGAAGCCCCTAGTGCAACTAATGTTTCTATTAGAACCGCCGTCTGAATTGTCATATGAATACAACCCATAATTTTTGCACCAGCTAAAGGTTGAGAAGACCCATACTTTTCTCTTAACTTCATCAACGCCGGCATTTCTGATTCTGCCAACAATATTTCTTTACGACCAAAATCAGCCAATGCCATATCTGCTACTTTGTAATCTTTGAATTCCATATTTTTCTCTTAATTGCGCTTTAGAGCACTTGATTTATCGGTTTTTTCCCATGAAAAGTTTTCATCTTCTCTACCGAAATGACCATACGCAGCTGTATTTTGATAGATAGGTTTTTTTAAATCCAACATTTGGATTAATTGTTTTGGTTTTAGTTCAAAATTTTGACTTACAAGTTTAGCAATTTCGTTATCCGATATTTTGCCAGTATTAAAAGTGTTAATACTTATGGAAGTCGGATCTGCTACTCCAATCGCATATGAAACTTGTATCTCACATTTATTTGCAAGTCCGGCTGATACGATATTTTTTGCCACATATCTTCCTGCATAAGCTGCTGAACGATCAACTTTAGATGGGTCTTTACCTGAAAAAGCTCCACCACCATGTCTAGCCATCCCACCGTACGTATCAACAATAATTTTTCTTCCTGTTAAACCGCAATCTCCAACTGGGCCACCAATGACAAATCTACCTGTAGGATTAATAAAAACTTTGGTCTCATTGTTTATCCAAATATTTGGAATAACTTTTTTTATTATTTCTTCCATGACACCTTCTTCCAAATCTTGCTGATTAATTTCTGGATCGTGCTGAGTAGATAAAACAATAGCTGAAATATAATCAGGCTTACCATTTTCATCATAGACAAAACTTAGTTGGCTTTTTGCATCAGGTCTTAGCCAAGATAAAACTCCTGATTTTCTAACTTCAGCTTGTTTTTGAACCAATAAATGGGAATAGGTAATAGGCGCTGGCATCAAAACATCTGTTTCATTTGTTGCATATCCAAACATTAAGCCTTGATCTCCGGCTCCTTGATCAGTGTCAATTCCGGTCCCTTCATCTACTCCTTGAGCAATATCATTTGACTGCATTCCTATAGCATTAACTATTTCTACCTTAGATCCGTTGAAACCTAAATCATCATTATCATAGCCAACATCGTTTATTACTTTTCTGACTACTTCTTCTAAATTAGGGCTCGCATTAGAAGAAATTTCTCCGGCTATAACCACTAAGTCTGTTTTAACTAGAGTCTCACAAGCTACTCTAGACTCAGGATCTTCGGCCAAGAAAGCATCCAATATACCGTCTGAAATTTGATCAGATAGTTTGTCAGGATGTCCTTCAGAGACTGATTCTGAGGTAAAAGTTTTATATTCAGACATTTTTCTTATTTTTTTTTAAAAGGACGGGAATTCTACTATGATCTTGATAAGAATTAGTAGAAAATAACACAAAAAATTCATGTCCAATCAACAACATTTAGCAAACGCGATCAGAGCTCTATCCATGGATGCAGTTCAAGCCGCAAAAAGCGGGCATCCGGGTATGCCTATGGGCATGGCAGATATTGCGCAAGTTCTTTGGTCAAAACATCTCAAATACAACCCAAATAATCCAAATTGGTTTGATAGAGATCGTTTTGTTCTTTCTAATGGCCATGGATCAATGTTGTTATATTCGTTACTTCATCTAACTGGTTTTGATTTGCCGATGGATGAGTTAAAAGCCTTTCGTAAACTGGGTTCAAAAACACCTGGTCATCCAGAGTGCGATTTAACTCCAGGAGTTGAAACAACTACTGGACCTCTTGGTCAAGGAATAGCCAATGCTGTAGGCATGGCGATGGCTGAAAAGATTCTTGCTAAGAAATTTAATAAATCAGATTTAACCCTTATTGATCACAAAACATTTGTTTTTTGTGGAGACGGCTGCTTGATGGAGGGAATCTCTCATGAAGTTTGTTCTTTGGCTGGAACTCATAAATTAAATAAATTAATTGTTATATACGATGACAATGATATTAGTATCGATGGAAGAGTAGAGGGTTGGTTTACAGATGATACGCCAGCGAGATTCAAAAGTTATGGTTGGAATGTCATTTCTAATGTTAACGGGCATGATTTTGAAAGTATAGATAAAGCAATTAACAAAGCACAGGATAGTGATAAGCCAACTCTAATTTGCTGTAAGACAGAAATTGGCAAAGGCTCGCCCAATAAAGCCGGGTCTTCTGATGCTCATGGCGCAGCCCTTGGAGATGAAGAAATTGCTTTGACTAGAAAGAACATTGAATGGCCTCATAAGCCTTTTGAAATTCCAGATGAAATTTATCAAGCTTGGGATCATAAAGAGGAAGGTAATAATCAAGAACAAAATTGGCTTGAAAAGTTAGATTTATACAAAACTAATTATTTAGAAGACTATGAAGAATTCAAGAGACTGATAGATGGAGAACTTCCAAAAAATATAGGAAATATTTTCAATGAATTGATTTCAAGATTTGATGAAGATGAAACAAATTACGCGAGCAGAAAATGTTCAGGAATCTGTCTAGATACATTTGGACCATCTATGCCTGAACTAATTGGGGGCTCTGCAGATTTATCTCCCTCCAATAATACCGAATGGAAAGGAACCTCACACTTGACTGAAGATGGCTCTGGAAATTATTTAAACTATGGTGTTCGAGAATTTGGAATGTCGGCAATAATGAATGGAATGGTTTTGCACGGCGGAATTAGACCTTATGCAGGGACTTTTTTAACTTTTCTCGATTATGCAAGAAATGCCGTGAGAATGTCCTCTCTAATGAAGTTGCCCGTAGTTTATGTTTATACACATGATTCAATTGGAGTTGGCGAAGATGGGCCTACTCATCAACCAGTCGAACATTTGACTATGTTAAGAGCAACACCAGGCATTAATACTTGGCGCCCTTGTGATGGCGTCGAAACAGCTTTTGCTTGGCAAAACGCATTAGAGGCAAAAGAAAATCCATCTGCATTAATTTTATCCAGACAAAATTTAGCTCCACAATCACGGAATGATAACGGGCTTATTGCAAAAGGAGGGTATATTTTAATTGATGCTGAAGATGAGGATGTCGTCATTATCGCAACTGGATCAGAGGTTCAATTAGCTGTTGATTCAGCAGAGTTACTGAAAGCGGAAGGCATTAAAGCTAAAGTTGTATCAATGCCGTGTACTGAAATATTTGATCAACAAAACAGTGATTATCAAATGGAAGTCTTAGGCGTTAAGCCCAAACTGGCAATAGAAGCAGGGCAACCAGATTTTTGGCATAAATATTTAAGCCCTGGTGATCAGCTATTAGGAATTAGTAGTTTTGGAGAGTCTGCTCCTTTAAACGACTTATTGGTTCACTATGGCTTTACTAAAGAAAACGTAGTTGATATTTGTAAAAAAATAACAGCTAAATGAATCTCAAAGAAAACTCTATATCTTCAAAAATTTTAACGGGTAAAAATGTTTTACTGCGTGTAGATTTTAACGTCCCCCTTAAAGGGAGTGAGTTATTAGATGATGAAAAACTTGTTAGAGCTTTGCCGACTATTAAATATATTCTCAAAGAAGCTAAATCTTTAAAGATACTGACTCATTTAGGTAGGCCTGAAGAAACAAACTTAATTCAAGATAGATTTTCTTTAAAACCAGTTGCCAATAGATTAAGCGAGCTTCTGGGAGAAGAAGTTGGTTTAGCAGCTTCGTTGAAAGACTTGGAAAGTCAAGTAGGCATTGTTATGTTGGAAAATATTAGATTTTTTAAAGGAGAAAAAAATAACGACAAGGCTCTTTCAAAGGCTCTTTCAGATTTGGCTGATATCTTTGTCATGGACGCTTTTGGAACATCTCATAGAAAACAAGCTTCGACTTATGGAATTACCGAATTTATTAATGAAGCTTGTGTTGGGCTTTTAGTAGAAGAAGAATTGAGCGCATTGGAAAAAATAGTCAGCTCACCTAACAAGCCTCTCTTGGGAATTATAGGCGGCTCGAAAATATCGACCAAAATGAAAGTTATAGATTCTTTAACAAAGCATGTTGACTATTTGATTATTGGCGGAGCTTTGGCAAATACTTGTTTTAAGGCTTTGGATAAAAACATAGGGAAATCACTTTATGAAGAAGAGTTTGTTCCGCTAGCAAAAAAAATAGTTAATCATCCTAAAATAGTTTTACCAGAATATGTGATGGTTTCAAAAGGTTTAGATTCCGAGCCTTTAGAAAAAAATATCAATGATTTGGATGACGACGATATTATTTACGATGTTGGCAATGAGTCTGTTGAAAATTTTGGATCTTACATTGATGAAGCAAAAACCATTATTTGGAATGGACCAATGGGATATTTTGAAGATGAAAGATTTGCTAAAGGAACAGCAGGTATTGCTTTGAAAATATCAAATGCAAGTGGCTACAGCATCATTGGCGGCGGGGAAACACTCGCTTCCTTTTCCAATTTAAATATGATGGATTGCGTCGATTATGCTTCAACTGCTGGGGGAGCCTTTCTTGAATACATAGAATTAGGTACATTACCTAGTATAGAAATTATTAAAAATAAAAATTTAGGGAATTGATTATGTCACTTGCAACTATAGAAGATATCGCATCTTATATTGTGTCTGAAGGTAAAGGCTTTCTTGCTGCAGATGAAAGCACCGGAACAATTGGTAAAAGATTTGATGCTATAAATACTGAATCTACAGTAGATTCTAGAAGAGATTATCGAGAATTATTATTTAGAGCAGAAGGCATGAAAGATAATATAGGCGGAGTAATTTTATTTGATGAAACTCTTCGTCAAGACGCCAAAGATGGCACCTCTTTAATGGACGTTATTAGCTCCACTGGTGCTTTGCCAGGAATTAAAGTTGATAAAGGCATTAGTCCGTTTAACGACTCAGAGGAAGTAATAACCGGTGGATTGGATGATTTAGACGAAAGATGTGCCGAATATGCCGCACTTGGAGCTAAATTCACCAAATGGCGAGCGGTTATTAAAATTGGAGAGAATATGCCGTCGCAAGAATGTATAGATGCCAATATGCAAGCTTTAGCAGATTACGCAAAGATCGTTCAAAAAAATGGAATGGTCCCGATGGTAGAACCAGAGGTATTAATGGATGGCGAGCATACAGCTCAAGTTTGCTTTGAAGTTACTGAAAATTGCTTAAGAACTCTATTTATTTGTTTAGAAGGAAATGGTATTAATTTAAAAGGGACAATTTTAAAACCAAATATGGTACTCTCCGGCACAAAAGCTCCATTTCAAGCTAACATTCAAGAAGTAGCTGAGTTAACTGTAAAAGTTTTAAAAGAGAACGTTCCAGCTGATTTAGCTGGCATTGCCTTTTTATCAGGTGGTCAATCTGACTTTTTAGCTACAGCTCATTTAGACGCAATGAACAAGATGGGAGACTTTCCTTGGGAATTGAGTTTTTCTTATGGACGCGCTCTTCAGCAACCGGCTTTGAAAGCTTGGATGGGACAACTAGACAATGTTGAATTAGCTCAAAAAGCATTCAGTCACCGAGCGTTAATGAATAAGTTAGCTGCTAAGGGAGAGTGGAGTGAAGACTTAGAAGGTTAATTTCTAATAAAAATCTTAGTTGCTAAAAGCCCTATTTCAAACAAAAACCAAGTCGGTACAGCTAGCAAAGTTTGAGAGACAATATCTGGCGGCGTTAAAAGCATGCCAACAACAAAACAACCTATGATGACATAAGGCCTTCCATTGGCTAGTTTCTCTGTTGTAACCATGCCACTCCACACTAAAGCAAAGATAATAATTGGCATCTCAAATGCTAAACCAAAAGCAAAAAAAAGTTTTATTATAAAATCTAGATAATTTGATATATCCGTCATTACCATTACCCCCTCAGGAGCTGCTTGAATAAAAAAATTAAAGATCAACGGAAACACTACATAAAAAGCAAAAGTCATGCCTGCATAAAATAGCAAGACACTTATCAGAGTTAAACTTACATAAAGGATCTTTTCCTTTTTATAAAGACCGGGAGAAATAAAATTCCAAAATTCAATGACTAAGTATGGTAATGCAAAGAAAATAGCTGAATAAAAAGTAAGTTTTAAAGGAGTTAAAAAAGGTGATGCCACGCCAGTGGCAATCATCGAGGAGTCTTTGGGAAGAAATTGAATTAAAGGTTCAGATATTTTTAGATAAATTAAATCCTGAAAAAAAGTTAATCCAATAAAAATTACGATCAATACCAATATTGCCCTTAGTAAAATATTTCTAACCATCCCTAATTGGGCTAGCATTGAACTTTTATTGCTCATCGTCTTTTTCTTGTTCGGAGAATCCTTCGCTATAAAATTCTTGTTTTACTTTGCTTGCACCGGATCTAATTTTTCGAATTATCTCTTCGACACTCGTAATGAATTGAGGCAGGCGTTTAGGTCCAAGAACTATCAGAGCTATAGTACAAATTATAAGTAATTCGAAAAAACCAATACCAAACATTGGTTACAAATCAGGAATCGTCTTCTTTCTTAGCATTTTCAGCCATTACCTCAGCCGCATCATCGACTGCAGAGGGAATATCTTCTATTGAATCATCTTCTTTTACTGCTTTTTTAAAACCTTTGAATGCGGAACCTAGATCACCGCCCATATTTTTTAACCTTCTTGTGCCAAAGATTAAAATAATAATAGCTAAAATAATTAACAGCTGCCAAATACTAATTCCACCAAAACCCATAACTACCTCCTAGACTTTTCCTCTAGACCTGAAATTCCTTCTCTGCGTTCTAACTCTTTTAATACTTTCATAGGATCAATTTCATTAAAAGCTAATAATACCATGGTGTGATACCAAAGATCGGCAGCCTCATGGATCATTTCTTTCTTTGCTAAAGGTTTCATTTCTCCTGCTTCAATAAGCTCTTTAGCTTCTTCATCAATTTTATTTAAAATTTCTTCAATACCTTTATTATAAAGTTGTGCTGTGTAGGAAGAGTCATCGGAAGAATTTTTCCTGTTAAGAAGTAAAGCGCTTAAACGCTCGATAATATTCTCTTTTGTACTCATATAAATAATGCTATTGAAATAGTTGCCACTATTATTGCAGCAGAAACGATTAGAAGGAATCTTGACGAAGACTTTTGGTCAGATAAATCTTGCCGAAGATTTTTAATCTCATCATTGAATTCATTTAAATTTGCTAAATTATTAAAAACAGACTCTATTTTTTCAGGTAATTCATATGCTTTTTCAGCAAATTCTCCAGTATTATTTTTTAATTTATCTATCAAATTAGAAGGGTTGTATCGCTTAGATACCCAATTTTGTATAAAAGGTTTTGCGGTCGTCCATAAATCTAAATCAGGATAAATTTGCCTTCCAAGACCTTCAATATTTATTAATGTTTTATGAAGTAGTAAGAGTGAAGCAGGCAAAGAAAGTTCATAGGATCTAGTCTCTTCAAATAAAAATACCAACATTTCTCCAAAGTTAATTTCACTAAACGGCCTTTCAAAAACAGGATCTATAGCTGTTCTAATGGTAACTTCTAGCTCAATAGGTTTAGTCTTTTTAGAGACCCATCCTGCACCGATCATAGTTTTAGCAACTCCTGAATAATTTCTGCTAAACATATCAGCTAGCATTTTTCCGATCAGAAGTTGTTCTTTTTCTGACAGACTGCCACAAATAGCATAATCAACTGCTATGTAAGTAGGGAAATCTGGATTATTAGCATCAACAAAAATATTGCCCGGATGCATATCAGCATGAAAAAAATTATCATCAAAGAGCTGCTTGAAAAAAATGCTGACTCCTCTTTCAGAAAGTTTTTTAAGATCTACCTTTTTCTCTTTAAGTATTGAAATATCCGTAACTGGAATCCCATGTATCTTTTCAAGTGTTAAGGTCTTATTTCCTGAATACTCAAGATAAACTTTAGGAATGTATAACAGATCAGAATTTTCAAAAAATTTAGAGGTTTGAATAGTATTTCCAGCCTCTTTTTTTAAATCTATTTCTGAAGTAATGACGTATTCATATTCCCTAATCATTTCTACAAGTTGAAGTCGTCGAGCATCAGCATCAAAGGTATTAGCAATGTCACCAAGCATTTTTAAAATTGAAACATCACTTTTAATTTTCTTTGCTAAATTAGGTCGAACAACTTTAACGACGACATCTTCACCGCTAAATAATTTTGCTTCATGGACTTGCGCTATAGATGCTGCTGCAAGAGGTTCTTCATTAAACCATTCGAACAGTTCTTCTATAGGCTTGCCTAAATCTTTTTCAATAGTATTGATTGCTTCCGAAACCGGAAAAGGTTTTAAATTATTTTGAAATTTTTTTAATTCTTGAATTAAGTCTGGAGTTAAAAAGTCAGGCCTAGTTGATAATATTTGACCAAACTTTACAAACAGCGGTCCGGCTAATTCCAAAGCTTCAGCCAAACGAACACCTGGGCTTTTACTAGTTGGAATTATTCTAAATGGCGAGAGAAAAAAAATAATTTTAATCCAAAGCGGAAGACTTTCTTTTGGGAGTAGATCATCTAAACGAAATCTTAGAAAGATGAATAAGATTCGAATAAGTTTAAAAAACGCCATGGTTAAGGCTTGTTTCCGGAATGAAGAGCCACTATGCCGCCCGTCATATTTTGATATGCAGTATTCTTAAATCCTGCATCGTCCATCATACTTTTAAAATCTTCTTGATTAGGATGCATTCGAATGGATTCAGCCAAGTACTGATAACTCTCGGCGTCACCAGCAATCCATTGTCCTAAATGAGGCAAAACATTAAAAGAATATAAATCATATAAATTTGATAACAAATCAGATTCAGGTTTAGAGAATTCTAAAACCAACAATCTTCCACCAGGTTTTAAACATCTATAAAAGTCTTCCAAAGCTTTGTCTTTGTTTGTTACATTTCTAATGCCAAAGGCAATTGAAATACAGTTAAAGGAAGCATCCGGAAAGGGCAATGTTTCTGCATCTGCAACCAAACTAGATATATTGGAAGAGCCTGAGTCTATTGATTTGTCTCTTCCTATTTGAAGCATACTTTCATTGATATCAGATAAATAAACAGATCCTTCTATCCCGACTAATTCTGAAAACAAAATAGCCAAATCTCCTGTTCCCCCGGCCACATCTAAGACAACATCTCCTTTTTTTAGATTACTTAGTTGAATAGTCGCCTTTTTCCATAAACGATGAATACCAACCGACATCAAATCATTCATTAAGTCGTATTTATTAGAGACAGAATCAAAAACACCTTTAACCAAGTCAGGTTTTTCTTTAGGATTGACCTTTTTATAGCCGAAATTAGTTTCGTTTTTAGTTTCGTCGTTCATAATAAATTTTTTATATCAAAGGTATTGTAAAGTAAACACATGGAAAAAAAATTAATCTGGTTAGATTTAGAAATGACAGGTTTAGACCCCAACGCAGAAAGGATTATTGAAATTTATACTTGCGTCACAAATGAGGACTTAACAGAAATTATCGAAGGCCCGGGTATGGTGATCTCGCAGTCCAAAGAATTGTTAGACGGAATGGATGACTGGAATCAAAGTCATCATGGAGCATCTGGACTAATAGATGAAGTTTTAGAAAGCGATATCTCTGAAAAAGAAGCAGAACAAACAACTTTAGATTTTATAAAACAACATGTAGAAAAGGGAGAATCCCCTTTGTGCGGCAACACAGTTTGGCATGATAGAAAATTTCTAACTTTATACATGCCCGAATTAGAAGATTATTTTCATTACAGATGCATCGATGTCAGCTCTGTTAAGGAATTAACAAAGAGATGGAGACCTGATATTAATATAAAACATGCTCAAAAAAACGCTGCTCATAGGGCAGAGGCTGACGTTTATGAGTCAATAAATGAATTAAGATTTTATCGAGACACCATCTTTGCTCAATCTAGCTAATATTTTGAATTTCTTTATAATCGCGCGTTCAGATTAGAAAATGAAGAAAGTTTTTATTAAGACCCATGGGTGTCAAATGAATGAATATGATTCAGCAAAGATGCTGGATATGCTCTCTATAAAAGAAGATTTCATTCAAACAAACAATCAAGAAGAAGCAGATTTATTGGTTTTAAACACATGCTCAATTCGAGAAAAAGCTCAAGAAAGAGTTTTTCATCAAATTGGTAGATGGAAAAAATTAAAAGATAATAATCCTAATTTAAAAATAGCTATTGGCGGATGTGTTGCGAGCCAAGAAGGAGATAGTCTTTCTAAGAGAGCTCCCGCAGTAGATATCGTATTTGGACCCCAAACACTTCATAGACTGCCAAGTATGTATAAAAACGCTGTGCAAGAAGATAAAAGGCAACTAGATATATCTTTTCCAAAAATAGAAAAGTTTGATCACATACCAGACACAAAAACTGATGAGCCTACAGCTTTCGTATCAATTGCAGAAGGCTGTAATAAATATTGTTCGTTTTGTGTGGTTCCTCACACCAGAGGTCATGAAGTAAGTAGACCAGTAAATGATATAATTGAAGAAATTAAGAATTTAGCTGGTCAAGGAGTCAGAGAGGTTAATCTTTTAGGACAAAACGTAAATAATTTTGTAGGACTAGAATCAGGTGAAAAAAAATCCTTGGCTTATTTGATTGAGAAAACAGCCAAAATAGATGGTATTGATCGAATAAGATATACCACAAGTCATCCTTATGAGTTTAGAGATGATTTGGTAGATTTGTATGCTGGTTTGCCTGAACTGGTTAGTCACGTTCATTTGCCAGTCCAAAGCGGCTCCGACCGGATACTAAAACTCATGAGAAGAAGATATACATCTGAATTTTATCTAGAGCTAATTGACAGAATTAGAAAAAATAGACCCAATATAAGTTTTTCTTCTGACTTTATAGTTGGGTTCCCAGGCGAATCAGAAAAAGATTTTCAAGATACCTTAGATATTATTGATGCTGTAGGTTATGACGAATCCTTTAGTTTTATTTATAGCGCTCGTCCAAATACTCCAGCAGCAGAAATGGAAGATAATGTTTCGCAAACTGAAAAGAAAGAAAGGCTATCAGTCTTGCAACACAAACTTAATGATTATTCATCTAAAATTGGTCGTAAAATGATTGGTTCAACTGAAAGATGCTTGGTTACAGGCATATCAAAGAAAAATCCTGGAGAGATGCAAGCTAGAACAGAAAATAATAGAGTGGTTAATTTTGCATCTACCGAGGCTTTAATCGGAAACTTTGCTGATATAGAAATTATTGATCAATTAACAAATTGTTTAAGAGGAACATTGGTTAATGCTTAACCTTTAAATATGCCGAAATTAAAATTCAAACTCCCAGCCATAGAATCAGAAAATCTTGCTCTAGTTTGTGGTCCTGTAGATGCAAATCTAAATCAAATAGAAGAATCCTTAGAAGTCAAAATTAGTAGTAGAGGGAATAGCTTTTCTATTTCTGGTGAAAAAAATAACGTTGTTAAGAGCAAAACAATTATTGAGGACTTGGCTATTCTTGCAGAATCAAGAGATTCAGTTAGTGCTGATGAAGTGCACTTTTCAATAAGGCGTGCATTAAACGGAGCTACAAAAGATCATAATGGTCAAATTTTTGAGCTAGCAAAAGGAAAAGATCAAACTATTCAAACGCCAAAATTATATGTATCGCCTAGAAATAATTCCCAAGAAGAGTTTCTATCCTCAATTTATGAAAAGGATATTGCATTCGGTATAGGACCTGCAGGAACAGGTAAAACATATCTAGCTGTCGCTGCTGCGGTAAATCATTTTATGGAAGAAAAAGTGAATAAGATTATTTTAACCAGACCTGCAGTTGAGGCAGGAGAAAGCTTAGGATTTTTGCCAGGAGATTTGTCACAAAAAGTTGATCCTTATTTAAGACCTTTATACGACGCTTTATATGAAATGATGGGAAAAGAGAAAGTTGATCGTTTAGTAGAAAACGGAAAAATCGAAGTTGCGCCTTTAGCTTATATGAGAGGAAGGACTCTAAATGATGCTTTTCTAATTTTAGATGAGGCTCAAAACTGTACGCCCTCTCAAATGAAAATGTTCTTAACTAGAATAGGTTTTGGATCAACCGCTGTCGTTACCGGAGATGTTACACAAACAGATTTGCCAAAAGGAGTTGTCTCAGGACTATCAGATGCGATTAAAGTGCTGGAAAAAGAAAAAGGAATTTCTTTTTTTTATTTTCATCCCAAGGATGTTGTTCGACATGGATTGGTCCAAAAAATTATTGAAGCTTATGAAAAGAAGTCTTTCTAAATGGAAATTTTCTTAAATAACTTTAAAGAAGAAGGCGATGCTTTTTCAGAAATAAACGTAATAAATATTCTCAAAGATGTTATCCAAGTTTCGTCACCAACAAATACTATTGCTGGTAATTTTCAGATAGGCATTTCAATTGTTTCAAGTGAAGAAATTCAAAAATTAAATTTAGAGTATAGAGGAAAGGACCAACCAACTAATGTTTTGTCTTTTGGAACTAACAGTCATCTTAAGGATAATGATTCACCACTTTTGGGAGATATAGTTTTGTGTAAAGAAATTATTGAGAAAGAAGCAAAAGAATATTTAAAAACATATGAAAATAGATTAAAACATATGATAATTCATGGCTTTTTGCATTTGATAGGCTTCAATCATGAAGAAAATCATGAAAGAATGTCAATGGAAGAGATTGAAATACAAGTAATGAATAATTTATCAGCGGGAGACCCTTACTAGTCGATGAGAGACGAACCTCCAAGTACCGAGGCCCAATTAAACGAAAAGTTGGGCTATATAAAAAAAATTAAACACTTTTTTAGAGAGCTTTACATAAAGGCCTCCTTCAAACCTATTGATCAAGAAGAACTTACTTCTGTTTTGCGTGATGCTGAAGAAAATAATGTAATAGATAAAGGTATTCTCGGAATGATAGAAGAAACAATTGAGTTTTCTTCAATTCCAGTAAGAGATGTCATGGTTCCTAGATCTCAAATGGTGTTAATTAAAGATTCCGATTCTTTGGATGACTTATTGAATAAAGTTGTTGAATCATCTCATTCTAGATTCCCAGTTTTAGATGAAAATGAAGATAAAATTATAGGAATTTTATTAGCTAAAGATTTACTTAAGTTTGCGCCGGGCCTAATTAAAGCAAACTTCGATATTAATGAATTTGATTTGAAATCAATTATTCGTCCAGTAATTCATATACCAGAGAGTAAAAAAATAAATATTCTCTTAGAAGAATTTAAAACAAATAGAAGTCATATGGCGCTTGTGGTGGACGAATTTGGAGAGATAAGCGGACTAGTAACTATTGAGGATGTTTTAGAAGAAATTGTTGGGGAAATTGAAGATGAAACCGATTTATCTGATGATCAAAAAATTATGCAAATCTCTGATCGTGAATTCAATGTTTCTGGTTTAACAGAAATAGAGGAATTTAATGAAAAATTCGAAACATCTTTTGAAGATGATGATTTTGATACTATTGCTGGATATGTAATGAACAAGTTTGGAAAATTTCCACTAGTTAATGAATCGATAAAGATTCAAAACATAAAATTTACCATCGCTTCAGCAAATAAAAAACAAATCAAAAAAATTAGAGTGAAAATTTAATTTCACTTATATTTCCAAGGCCTTGATACAACACATGGATTATTTCCAGTTCCTACCCATTTATAATATTTGAGTAGCATAGCTGGAGAATAAGATTTAATTTCTTCTTTGATTAAAAAGCTATTAGCCTTTGCATATTTTTCAATATCTGAAAAATGGCTTGCATAAACTATCTCTTGTTCATTTTCTTTATTTATAAGCTCGTACAAAAAAATTTTCACTGATGTTCTCGAAATGTTAATTATTGGTTCAAAATATGTCTTTGTCCTATTATAGAATATAATACTGTGATGTCTCAAAGAGCTATATATCCAGGTACTTTTGATCCTATGACCAAAGGTCATGTTGATCTTATTGAAAGAGCATGTAAATTATTTGATTCAGTAGTTATAGCGGTTGCTGCAAGTGAAGCTAAGAACCCTTTATTCACTTTAGAAGAACGAATAGATATAGCGGAAAAAATCTTTCATGAAAATGATAAAGTGGAAATTGTAGGTTTCTCAGGATTGCTAGTGGATTTAGCTAAAGATAATGATGCAAAAATCCTTATTCGAGGTTTGAGAGTAGTTGCCGATTTTGAATACGAATTTCAGTTAGCGAATATGAATCGAGCAATGATGCCCGAACTAGAAAGCGTTTTTCTCACTCCCAAAGAACAATACTCTTATATTTCTTCTTCCTTAGTAAAAGAGATATGCAAAATGGGTGGAGATGTTTCAGAATTTGTTGATGCAATTTCCTTGTCAGAATTAAAAAGAAAATACGGCTAGTTTTGGCAGTTACTGCAATAAACTGTACTTCTATTTGATTGTCTAATTTCTTTTAAATCTTTTTTGCAAACTAAACAAGACTCTCCTCCTCGATCATAGACTTTTAACTCTTTTTTAAAATATCCAGGTGCTTCATTAGCATTTGAATAATCTTTTAGAGTTGTCCCACCTGCCTCTATTGCTTCTTTTAAAGTTTCTACAATAGCTTGACTTAAATCTTGATATTTTGCTTTCGAGACTAATCCAGATTTTTTAGTTGGCCTGATTCCAGCCATAAAAAGTGCTTCATTTGCATATATATTTCCAACACCAGTGACAATTTTAGAATCCATAATAAAATTTTTTATGGGTTTAGTTTTTTTTCGAGATTTTTGAAATAAATAATCTCCATTAAAAGAATTTCCGAGAGGCTCAGGACCTAGAGATTTTATTAATTTATGCTCATATGGATCTTTAGTTGTTTTTAGAAGGGCACCAAATTTTCTTGTATCTGTGTACCGCAAATTCCAACCATCTGTAAAATTAATATCCCAATGTTCATGTTTTATAGGATCAACAGATCCTTTAAAAATTCTCAATTTACCTGACATTCCTAGATGAATTAAAACAGCGCCCTTATCAAGATACAAAATAATATATTTACCTCTTCTGACAGCACTTATAAAAGTCTTCCCTTTGAGAAAGTTATGCATATCCATTGGAATTGGCCACCTAAGTTTGCGTTCTCGACAAACAAAAGATTTTATTTTCTTATTTAAGATTTCTTTAGAAACACCTTTTAAAGTCGTTTCAACTTCAGGCAGTTCGGGCATTTATTTGATCATAAAGTTACTTATGTCATAAACATCTCTAGGAGATAACGATCCAGAAGATATTTTCAAAGAAAATTCTGACAAAATAAAATCATATCTAGCAGAGTTCAAATCTCTTTGAGCTGAAAAAAATCCCTTTTCCGCATTTAGCAAATCAACAATATTTCTAGTATTTGATTCGTAACCAAATCGTGTAGCTTTCAAAGCCAATTCTGAAGATTTTAAAGCTTGTTTCCGCGCTTCTACATTTGCTAGATTAGTCATAACCGAAGAATATCTTGATTTGACTTCTCTAATGGTGCCTCTTTCAGAGAGAATTTCTTCTTGTCTAGCTTTTTCTAACAGGGCATATGCTTCTCTTCTTTCCGAACTAACCAAGCCTCCAGCCATAAGAGGCCAAGAAAATTGTAAGCTATATCTAGTATCTTCTATTTCGTTTTCTCCATAAGTAAAGCCACTTCCAGATAGGCTTGTAATACCTCTACTAGTATTTCTAGTAATGTTTCCAACTAGATCTATATCAGGAAAATGATTAGACAGTTTGCTTTGAGCATTCCTTTTTGCTGCCTTAGTCTTCATTCTAGACGCTTGAAGAGAAAAATTATTAGTTAAGCCAAGTCCTACCCATTCTTGTCTAGATTTAGGATTTGGAGGAGCAATTGGATATGCATCATTTAAATCTACTAGTTCTGGCGCTTCGCCGATAATCGCTATTAGCGCCTCCCTAGCAAATTCTAATTGCCCTTCGCTTGCAATTCTTGAAACTCTAGACAAATCATAAAAAGCTTGAGCTTCTTGGTATTCAGTTACTGAAGAAACCCCTTCTTCAAATAATCGCTTAGAGCGATCCCTTTGCTTCTTTATTGCTGATTCTTCTGATCTTGCTACCTCAAGATTCTTTATAGCCTTCAATAAATCAAAATAAGTTTGAGTTACTCTTAAAATTGTTTCTTGTTGAGCATATCCAAATTGTGCTTTGGCTATCTTGCTTAAAGCTTTTCCTTGTCCAAATTGAAACCATCTATCTAGTCTAAATATTGGTTGAACTAAATCTGCTGAGTAAGAATAAGAATTGTTTCCTTTACTTCCTTGTGCGTCATAAGTAACGCTACCACCTTTGATTATTTCAGATTCATTCCAATTAGTTCTAGCTCTAGTTGTAATGCTAGGTAAAAGCCCCGCAATACCTTTTGCTTTAGCCTCTTTATTAGCTTTGTATGAAGCTTGAGCTATTTTTAGTTCAGGATCTTCTTCAAGAGCAATTTCATAAACTTCAGCTAAAGTCAGGGAAGTTGATTGAGAAGTTAAAGAAAAGCCAATTACAACAATAAATAAAATAACCTTATTTAAATTCAACATTAATCCCCGTTAGTGATAAAAAACTAATAATATAACTATATTAATTATTTAAAAGTAAAAATACTATATAAAATAAAATTGTCTTAACATGAAAATGTAAGCATCTTGAACATTAAATAAAAAGCATAAAAAAATGAAACAAATTAAATCTAAATCTCTTGAAAACACTCCCGAATCAGGTGAAATTTTAAAGACAGTTAGCAAAAATTTTAATGGTTCTAAGAAAATTTATATTACTGGTTCAAAACCAGAAATAAGAGTTCCTATGAGAGAAGTAATTCAAACTAATTCTATTAGTTCTGAAGGAGAGCATAAAAATCCTCCCATTTATCTATATGATTGCTCAGGACCATACACTGATCCAAATATTGAAATTGATATTGAAAAAGGGCTTCCAAAATTAAGAGAAAACTGGCTTTCTGCTAGAAAATCTCAATATCCAGGAGAAACTCAAATGTCTTTGGCTAGAAGGGGAATAATAACTGAAGAAATGGAATATATAGCCATCCGAGAAAACCAAAATTACGAAGAAAATCTTAAATTAAAAAAAGGAAACTTCCATAAAGGGAAAAACTTTGGAGCTAATATTCCGGAAAAAGTAACTCCTGAATTTGTTAGAGATGAAGTAGCATCTGGAAGGGCCGTGATACCTGCAAATATAAATCATCCAGAAATTGAACCAATGATAATTGGAAGAAATTTTAAAATAAAAGTTAACGCAAACATTGGAAATTCAGCTTTATCATCTTCAATACATGATGAGGTTGAAAAATTAACTTGGTCTACAAGATGGGGTGGAGATACTGTAATGGATTTAAGTACTGGCAAAAATATTCATGAAACCAGAGAGTGGATTGTAAGAAATTCTCCAGTTCCAATCGGAACTGTTCCTATTTATCAGGCTTTAGAAAAAGTAAATGGAGTTGCTGAAGATCTTAATTGGGAAGTATTTGAGGAAACATTAATAGAGCAGGCGGAGCAAGGAGTTGATTACTTTACGATTCATGCAGGAGTTTTACTTAAATATGTGCCATTAACCGCCGAAAGAGTTACTGGAATAGTTTCAAGAGGTGGATCAATAATGGCTAAATGGTGCTTAGCTCATCATCAAGAAAACTTTTTATATACTCGTTTCGAAGATATATGCAAGATAATGAAAAAATACGATATTACTTTTTCCTTAGGCGATGGTCTTAGACCAGGATCAGTTGCAGATGCAAACGATGAAGCTCAATTTGGGGAATTAAAAACTTTAGGTGAATTAACCAAAATTGCTTGGAAGCATAATGTCCAGACTATGATAGAAGGACCAGGGCATGTTCCGATGCAACTTATTAAAGAAAATATGGATCTTCAATTAGAAGAATGCGATGAGGCTCCTTTTTACACATTAGGCCCTCTAACAACCGATATAGCTCCAGGATATGATCATATTACTTCGGCAATAGGAGCAGCTATGATAGGTTGGTATGGCTGCGCAATGCTCTGTTATGTAACACCCAAAGAACACTTGGGCTTGCCCAATAAAGAAGATGTTAAGGAAGGATTAATGGCTTATAGAATAGCTGCTCATGCTGGAGATCTTGCAAAAGGTCTTCCTTCAGCTCAAATAAGAGATAATGCTCTATCAGCTTCTAGATTCGATTTTAGATGGGAAGATCAATTTAATTTAGGTCTTGATCCTGAAAGAGCTAAATCTTATCACGATGAAACTTTACCTAAGGATTCAGCTAAAGTAGCTCACTTTTGCTCAATGTGTGGTCCTAAGTTTTGTTCGATGAAAATATCACAAGATGTAAGAGATTACGCTAAAAAAGAATTGAAAGAGCAAGAAGAGGCAATGCAAAAGAAAGCTCAAGAATTTAAGGACTTGGGAAGTAAAATATATAATGAAGTTTAGGAGACTAATATGATAGAAATTGGAAAAAAATTACCAAACGCAACCCTCTTCAAGTTAGGTGAAAAAGGTATAGATGGAGTAGATTCGCTAGAGTATGTTTCAGGCAAAAAGGTTGTATTAGTTGGAGTACCAGGAGCTTTTACTCCAACTTGTTCTTTAAAACAAATGCCAGGTTTTGTAGAAAAAGCTGATGAAATCTTATCAAAAAATGTTGATGAGATTATATGTGTTTCTGTAACGAACCCTTTCGTAATGAAAGCTTGGGGAGAGAGCTTGTCAGTTGGAGATAAAATTACAATGCTTGCTGACGGAAACGGTGAGTTTGCCAAGGCCTGTGATCTTGGTTTAGATCTCTCTGCGATGGGTATTGGTCATGTTTCTTCAAGATACGCGATTATCATAGAAGATGGAACTGTAACTTCTTTGCTAGCTGAAGAAGGCGGAGCATTTGCGGTAAGTAGCGCAGAAAATATTCTAGAGCAGCTTTAAAATTGGCTCCTTCAGATTATACAGCCGAGTCCATTGAGGTACTAACGGGGTTAGAGCCCGTTAGAAAAAGACCTGGCATGTATACCGATACAGCTAGCCCAAATCATCTAGTCATGGAAGTTATAGACAATAGTGTAGATGAAGCTTTGGCGGGCCATGCAAAAGAGATATCAGTTAATTTACACAAAGATTACTCTGTAACCGTTGAAGATGACGGAAGAGGAATGCCGGTAGATATTCATCCAGAAGAAAAGGTTCCAGGAATAGAACTAATATTTTCGAGGCTTCATGCTGGAGCAAAATTTACAAATAAAGAATATACCTTTTCAGGAGGACTTCATGGAGTAGGGGTTTCAGTAGTCAATGCTCTTTCTACGTCTCTTAAAGCAGAAATAAAAAGAGATGGTAAAAAGTTTGCCATTGAATTTGCAAATAGCTTAAAAAAGAAAGAGCTCAAAGAAATTGATTCAGTGGGTCAAAGAAATACCGGGACCAAAATAACTTTTAAGCCAGATGAAAGCTTTTTTGATACAGAAAAAATATCCTCAAAGTCTTTAATGTATTCTCTTAGAGCAAAAGCTGTTTTGTGTCCTGGTTTAAAAATTAAATTCAAAAATGATATAGATGGCAAGAAAGAAGAATGGTGTTTTGTTGACGGTCTTGGAGATTATTTATCGACAGAATTAGGCGAAGGAATTTTTATTCCTGGAGACCCAATCTTAGGAGAATTCTCAGATAAAGAAACAGCTCTTTCATGGGCGGTTATTTGGGAAAGAGGTGACAGAGAAAGTATCAATGAAAGTTATGTAAATCTAATTCCAACAATGCAAGGTGGAACCCATGTAGCAGGCATGCGGTCTGGAATTACAGATGCTATTAAAGAGTTTTGTGATTATCGAAAATTAATTCCTAAAGGAGTGAAGGTAACACCAGATGATGTTTGGAAAAATTGTTCTTTTATTTTGTCTGTAAAATTAAAAGATCCACAATTCACAGGACAGACGAAAGAAAAGTTATCCTCTAAAGATTTTCAAAATATAGCAACTTCTATCACAAAAGACTCTTTTTCAATTTGGTTAAATCAAGAAACTCAAGCCGCTGAAGAAATTGCTTTATTGTGCATAGAAAATGCGCAAGCTAGAGCTAAAGCTAGTCAAAAAGTAGAACGTAAAAAACTAACAAAGGGAATAACTCTGCCTGGAAAATTATCTGATTGCGTTTCTTCAGATGTTTCTGAGACTGAATTATTCTTGGTTGAAGGAGAATCAGCAGGTGGATCAGCGAAACAAGCTAGAAATAGAAAATTCCAAGCGGTAATGTCTCTTAAAGGAAAAATTCTTAATACTTGGGAAGTTGATACCGACGCAGTCACACAATCTCAAGAAGTTAAAGATATAGCTATGGCTGTTGGATTAAATCCTGGATGCAAAGATTTGACTGGTTTGAGATATGGAAAGATCTGTATTTTAGCTGATGCAGATACTGATGGAGCTCATATAGCAACGTTAATTTGTGCTTTATTTTTAAAACATTTTAGGCCGCTTGTAGAGGGCGGACATTTATTTGTAGCTCAACCCCCTCTATTTAGGGTAGATCAAGGTAAAGATGTTTTCTATGCTCTTGATGAAGAAGAAAAAGATAAAATAGTAAAGAATCTAACAAAACAAAATAAGTCAAAAAAAATTGAGATACAAAGATTTAAGGGACTAGGAGAAATGAATCCATCTCAATTAAGAGAAACAACAATGGAAATAGAAGGTCGAAGACTTTTGAAACTCACATTAGAAAAGGGAAATACAGCAACTTCAATAATGGATAAGTTACTTTCAAAAAAACGAGCTTCCGATAGAAAAGATTGGTTAGAAACTAAAGGTGATTTAGCTACTATAAATGAGTAAAGAAGAAAGTTTGCCGATAGGCGGGTATGCTGAAAAAGCATATTTGGAATATTCAATGTATGTCATTCTTGACAGGGCTTTGCCATTTGTAGGTGACGGACTTAAACCTGTTCAAAGAAGAATTATTTATGCAATGTCTGAGCTAGGCCTTAAATCAACAGCTAAATTTAAGAAAAGTGCCAGAACTGTTGGAGATGTAATTGGTAAATTTCATCCTCATGGAGATGGCGCAGCATATGAAGCTATGGTTCTAATGGCTCAAAGCTTCTCAACCAGATATCCTCTCATCGAAGGTCAAGGTAATTTTGGTTCATTAGATGATCCAAAAAGTTTTGCTGCAATGCGATATACAGAGTGTCGTTTATCAGCATATGCGCAAACTTTATTGACTGAAATATCCCAAGGCACTGTAGACTGGATGCCTAATTTTGATGGAACTTTAATAGAACCAAAATTTTTATCCTCAAGATTGCCTAATGTTCTTTTAAATGGAGCTTCAGGAATTGCAGTAGGGATGGCTACAGATATTCCGCCACATAATTTAACAGATGTCGTAAAAGCGACCATTGCTTTGATAGATAATCCAAAAATGACAATTCCAGATTTGATGGAATATATTCCTAGCCCAGATTTTCCTACATCTGCTGAAATTACTTCCTCATCTGAAGATATGTTAGAGATGTATAGCACCGGAAGAGGCTCCGTAAAATTAAGAGCAACTTATGAAATAGAAAATGGAGAGATAGTTATTAATGCATTACCTTATCAGGTATCTACATCTAAAATTTTAGAACAAATTGCTGCTCAAATAGATTCTAAAAAAATCAATATGATCGAAGATTTGAGAGACGAAAGTGATGAAGAAAATCCGTCAAGAATAATTGTAGTTCCTCGTTCAAATCGAATAGACAAAGATGCTTTGATGAGTCATTTATTCGCAACAACAGATTTAGAAAAAAATGTCAGAGTAAACATAAACGCTATAGGTCTTAATGGAAAACCTCAAGTATTTGATTTAAAGAAAATTCTTAAAGAATGGCTAAAATTTAGAACAGATACGGTAAAAAGAAGACTTCAACACCGTTTAGACTGGGTTAATGATCGTTTGCATATTTTAGATGGACTTCTTATTGCTTATTTAAATTTAGATGAAGTAATTAAAATTATTAGAAATCATGATGAGCCTAAAAAAGAATTGATGAAAAAATTTAAACTTTCAGAAATTCAAGCAAATGCAATTTTAGATATTAGGCTTCGTCAATTAGCTAAATTAGAAGAGGAATCAATCTTATCAGAAAAAAATGAGTTATCTTCTGAGGCTAAAGAGATTGAAAAGACCCTCAGCTCAGCTAGTCGATTAAAGACGTTAATTAAAAAAGAGCTAAAAGAAGATCTTGAAGAATTTGGCGACAAGAGAAATAGTTCTATGATTGAAGCCACTGATGCCAAAGCTTTTGATGAAAAAGAACTAATTTCGAATGATCCAATGACGGTAGTGCTTTCTCAAAGAGGATGGATTAGAGCTGCTAAAGGACATGATGTAGATCCGGAATCGTTACAATATAGAGAAGGAGACGGTCATCTTTCTTCATCTAGAGCAAGAAATAGCCAAAATGCTGTAATTATTGATAATTTTGGTAAAGCTTATTCTCTGCCAATTCACAAATTGCCTAGTGCGAGAGGACAAGGCGACCCGGTTTCAGGAAGTATTAATGCTCAGTCAGGAGCAACCTTTTCGGGTGTTATTGCAGGAAATGATGAAGAGCTGTGTATATTAGCTTCTGACTCAGGATATGGATTTATAGCTAAAATAATTGATTTACAAACAAAAAATAAATCAGGAAAAGCTGTATTAAATACCAAAGGAGCAATTCCATTAGCTCCAGAAAAAATTTCATCAATAGAACAGTCTTTTATTGTAGCCATAACTCAGGAAGGAAAAATGCTTCTCATTGAAGCTATGGATTTGCCAATTTTATCTAAAGGTAAAGGAAATAAAATTATTTCGATTGATAAGGGACAGCATGCCGCTAGGGAGAATAAGCTTTTATATCTCATAGCTCTTCCTAAAGAATCATCTCTAAAGATTTATAGCGGGAAACAACACTATGTAATTAAATCTAAAGATTTAAATAATTTTGTAGGCTCAAGAGGGAGAAAAGGGAATTTCCTTCCTAAGGGCTTTAGACGAATAGATAATGCAGAAGTTTTAGCACCTTAAATTACATAATTTGATATATTTTATTAAGATAAATATAGACGGAGGATAGATGAGAGAGATTATTTTAGATAAAAATAACTATAAAAACTTTAAAGGAGAAGGAGCTCCAGAAGATTTTCATCATGTTGCTTGGAAAACTATGAAATATGATGAAATGATAGATTTTTATTCACGCCTATTTCATGTAAAACCCCTGTATTCCAGTGAGGATTTAACCTTTCTGACTTTTGATGAAGAACATCATAGGGTAGCTATTGCGAATGTTTCCGCCGCATTAAAAGAAAATATGGGAGCTCTGCCAAGGTTGTTAATAAATTCATTAGTCAAATTAAGAAATTTTGTAAATAAAGTTACCCCTAATTTAGTGGGTTTAGATCATGTTTCCTATAAAATGGATTCGATAGAGAGTTGGTTTAATTTTTATCATAAAGCCAAAGAAAATGGCTTGGAACCTGTTTGGACTATCAATCATGGGTGGATATCAGGAATTTATTATAGAGATCCTGACGGGCACTTAGTCGAAATATTTTATGAGCATTTTAGATCCGCTGAAGAATTTAGATCAAATGCCATTGCGCCAGATTTCGCAGAAGAACCAATCGGGACAAATATGGATATCGATGTTCTCTATGATATGTATAAGAATGGGACTCCTTTTGAAGAACTGATTCTCAAAGGTAATACTGTTCCGAAAGGCAAAAAACCTGTCTTTGGTTTTGAAGCAGTTATGAATATGAGGAAAAAATTTAAATAATTTTTTGTGAAAAGGTATAAAAAATTATTTTTAATTCTTACAACCTCTTTTTTGTTTGGGTGCGTTGCACCAGGTACCACTTTTGAAGAAGTAAGTGATGCTAAACTTAACGAAGCTATAAGGATTATAAAAACAACCAATCTTGACAAGCCAATTAAAAAAACTAGAAAAGAAGCTGTTTTGATGGTTGAAAATATTGTTAAAAAATCTATGCCTGCAGCGATTGAATGGTGTGAAGCAAATAATATTCCTAAAGTAAGATGCAAATGGAGGTTTAATTATTTAGACGATGATATGTTTAATGCTTTTGCCTCGGGTAGAAATCAGATTACCTATACCAAAGGATTGATGAATGGCGTTGCCTCGGAGGAAGAAGTGGCGTTTGTCATAGCTCATGAGATTGGCCATCATATTGGTAATCACATAGCTAATTCTCAAAGAAATATTATGCTCGGAAGTCTTGCTGGAAGAATATTGGGAACTGTAATTGAAGGCTCGGATGAGTTGATATCTCAAACAACTGACTTGGGAGCAAGATTTGGATCTTTATATTATTCTCGAGATCAAGAAAAAGAGGCGGATTACTTTTCATTAGTAATCCTCAACAAATCTGGATTTGATTTAATAAAAGCAAGAGATGTAATAATTAGAATGGCACAGCAATCTGAAAGATCGGAGCGTTCAGGGTTTTTCGATTCTCATCCAACGGGGCCAGAAAGATTGGCAAGATTCAATCAAACTTATTCAGAATTCCTAAAAAATAATTAAATTATATTTTTAATAACTTTCTCAAATCTTCTAAAGCCCTCATCAATTTCAATATCTTCTATAATTAAAGAAGGTGCAATTCTAATAGTTTTATCTCCAGCTGCTTGAACAAGAATAAGTCTTTTTTTATAACATTCATTAATAAAATCAACCGATTTTATCTTTTTAAAGTCACAGCAAATCCAAAGACCTGCAGATCTTATGTCTTTAAATAAATTATACTTTTCAGATAGTTTGTTTAGCTTTTGATTAAATTTGATAGTTTTCTCAACTACGCCGGTTAGAACTTTTTTTGTTGATATTATTTCAACGACTTTTTTAGCAACTTCACAAGCCAATGGATTTCCGCCAAAAGTACTTCCATGAGTTCCGGGTTGAAAAGCCTGAGCTATTTTTGTTGTAGTTAAAGTAGCACCAATTGGAATTCCTCCCCCTAGTCCTTTAGCTAGAGTAGATATATCAGGAATAACTCCATACCCCATATATGCCATCAAGGAACCTGTTCTTCCAATACCGCTTTGTACTTCATCAAATATAAGAAGGCAATCGTTATCATCTGCTAACTTTCTAAGACCTTCTAAAAAAGGATTTTCTGCTCTAATTATTCCTGACTCACCTAAAATAGGCTCGATAAAAATAGCAGCTGTTCGTTTATTTAAAACTCTCTTTACTGATTTAAGATCATTGAAAGTCGCTCTTTTAAACCCTTTTAAGAGAGGACCAAAACCTGTTTTCTGAAATTCTGAATCTCCAGCGGTAATATTCAACATTGAACGACCATGGAAAGCTTGAGAAAAAACTATTATTTCGTATTTCTCAGGTTTTTTCTGATCAAAATAATACTTTCTAGCTAACTTTATAGCAGCTTCATTAGCTTCATTTCCTGAGTTTGAAAAAAATACTTTATCTGCAAAAGTTTTGCTAGCTAATAATTCACTTAATTCTAATGCAGGCTTGTTATACAAGTAATTACTTACATGCCAAAGTTTTGAAGACTGTTCCTTAAGCACCTTATTTAATGATGGATGAGAATGTCCAAGAGAGGTCACTGCGATACCTCCACCAAAATCTATATAGTCTTTTCCTTTTTCATCCCATAGAGTCGATTTTTTTCCTTTTATAGGAATAAAATCTGCAGGGGCATAATTTGGCATTAGTGCCGTTCTATCAATAGAATTATTCTTTTTCATGAAACATCATTTTTTTAAAAAGGTCATAATTAGTATCTTAAAGTTTAATATAACAATTAAATCATGGTTACATCAGATCGTCTCGATTCCGGTAATGCTTTTAGGATTTCTTTATTTCCTAATCGATCTATTTCATGGAAAGGAAACCTGTGGTTTCTAGCGCTGGTATCTACTCCTATCACTATAATAGCTTTTGGGTTTTTATATGTTGGTGCACCTATTATTTTACCTTTCGCTGGTTTAGAAATTTTAATAGTTTTGTCTGCATCCTATTACGTTTTTCGAAATGTTAATAAGCAGGAAATTTTAACCTTTACTCCTGAAAGACTCATTATTGAAAAAGGGAGATTACGACCAGAGACAACTACTGAGTTTATTAGAGAATGGTCATACGTCTTTATTGAAAAACCTACACATCCTTGGTACCCACTTCATGTAGTTATTTCTTCCAAAGGAGAAAGAGTGCCAATTGGAGATTTTCTTACCGAAGAAGATAAAAAAATCTTAATTGAAAAAATGGATGAAATAATACAAGAGCTAAGATCAATCTAGTTATTTAGCTATTTTGCACGTTGGTTGAAACGCCTGCCTATCATTGCTGAAGCAATATTAATTTTTTGGACATCGATTGTTCCACCTGCAATTCCCCAGCCAAAAGCATCTCTAACTTTCCTTTCCATCCCATATTCTTTATTGAAACCATATCCTCCCATTAATTGCATTGAAGTAGCTGTGACTTCTCTCGCAATTTCATTGGCAAAACATTTGGCTGAGCTTGATTCCAAAATATCAGGCAAACCATTAGCAGCATTAAAAACAGCACGATGAATGAGTAAACGAGATGCTTCTACCTTCATAAGCATATCTGCTAGCTTGATTTGCACGGCTTGAAAATCAACTATAGGTTTTCCAAATTGCTCACGCTCTTGGACATAATTTTTTACATATTCTAAGGCTGATGAAGCTTGAGATAAAGCCATGGTTGCATTTCCACATCTTTCTAAATCAAAAGTCTCCATTAATTTTTTAAAACCATCCTCAGGTTCTACTAATAAGTTTTCAATAGGCACCTCAACATTATCAAAATAAATATCTGCAGATGGAATGCCTCGCCAACCCATTAGACTCTCATTATTACCAAAAGTTAATCCAGAAGTATCTAAATCTACGAATACAGCTCCTATACCTTTAGCAGCAGGAGCATCAGACATTCTTGCATAGACAACATATCCATCAGAATGTCCAGCTCCAGAACACCAACGCTTATTACCGTTGATAACGATTTTATCGCCTTTTATTTCTGCTTTTGTTTTTAAGTCTGTAAGCCCTGTTCCAGCATCAGGTTCAGACATGCTTACTGCAACTACCATTTCACCGCTACACACTTTAGGAATAACCCTTTCTTTTAAAGTATCAGTTCCAAAATGCTCTATTACTTTGACTGGTCCAGCATTTGCTTCAAAGACAGGCCAACCAACTGCAGAAGAAATTTTTCCAAACTCCTCAAGAATAATTATTGCCTCTAGGCTGGTTAAACCTTGTCCACCATATTCTGTCGGTGTATTTATTCCAAGAAAACCCATTTCACCTATTTTCATTAAGGCATCTTTTGGAACAGGTTCTCCGCTTTCTTCTAATTCGTCTGCCAATGCAGGTAATTCTTTCTGCGCATAATCTCTTGCGACACGTTGAAGTTCTAATTGATCAGGTGTTAATTTAAAATCCATATTATAGTTTTTTATTTTGAGCGAGTAATTATACACATTGAGTTAAAATATCGACATGTCACTAGAAAAAAAATATCCAGTTCCTGAAGGTTTTCAAATCATAAATCAAACTGAACATCATATTCGTCATATCGGTCAAGGCTTTCATAAGAGAGACGAAAAAAATAATTTGGTTATGGCATTTTGGATTAAAAAAGAAAATTGCAATTCAGCAGATGTTGCTCATGGAGGAATGTTAATGAGTATTGCAGATTACTGTCTAGCATCCTCTGCCATGCCATCGAGAGATCAGTATGTCGCCACCATAACTTTTAAATCAGAGTTTGTATCTCCAGCAAAAATTGGATCTTTAGCTAAAATCTATACAAAAATTAATAAAAGCACCAAATCATTAGTTTTTGGTGAGGGAAAAATTTATTGTGACGACGAAATAGTTTTAAATTTTAGCGGCGTAGTAAAAAAAATTAAGTAATTTTCTTTTTTACCATAATCTTTTTAAGAACAGCAATATCTGGTATTCCATTCAAATATTTAGTTGGAGCTTCGCCTTGAATGAGCGGACTTAAATATTTTTTACCAGCTGCTGTTATTTTAAAACCATTTGTGGAAATAAACTTTTTTGGCATGGTTTTTTCAACATTTGCAATATTTTTTAGAGGAGCTGTTTCAATTTTCCATTTGTAAGGAGAGTCACTCAATCTTTTGATAATTGGCATGATTGCAGTTTTTCCAGCTATCGCTAATTTTACAGCGTGAGAGCCAACAGCGTATGCTTGATCAAGATCAGTCCTCGAAGAGATATGGCGAGCTGACCGTTGTAAATAATCTGCTACTGCCCAATGGTTTTTTAAACCAATTTTTGAAATCATGCTCGATAGCACAGGAGCAACTCCACCTAATTGCTTGTGACCGAAAGCATCGGTTAACCCAGAGTCTGCTAAAAATTTACCATTTTTTGTTTGAGTGCCTTCTGAAGCAACAATCACACAATAACCATTTTGCTTAACCGTTTGTTTAACTTGAGATATAAATTTACTTTTTTTAAAAGGTACTTCTGGTAACAAAATTATATGAGGTGGATCGCTAGCCTTTGTTGCTGCCAAACAAGAAGATGCTGCTATCCAGCCTGCGTGACGACCCATAACCTCTAAGATAAAAACCTTAGTTGAGGTTTCAGCCATGCTTTTAACATCCAACCCAGCTTCTAAAGTTGAAGTTGCTACATATTTTGCTACCGAACCAAAACCAGGTGAACAATCCGTAAAGGGCAAATCATTATCTACGGTTTTAGGTATACCAATACACTGGATAGGGAATTTAAGCTTCTTCGCCATTTCTGAAATCTTATAAGTAGTGTCTTGACTATCTCCGCCGCCATTGTAAAAAAAATAGCCAATATCATGAGCTGCAAAGACCTCAAAAAGTCGATCGTATTCCTTTTTTTGTGCAATAGGATCTTGTAACTTAAATCGACATGAGCCGAAGGCTCCGCCTGGAGTGTTTTTTAATTTTGCAATTGTGCTTTTAGATTCTTTTGAGGTGTCAATTAAATTTTCATTTAGAGCTCCAAGAATGCCATTTTGGCCGCAAAGAACTTTATTGATTTTTTTTGATTTAGCAGCCGTTTCTATTACGCCGCACGCGGAGGCATTAATTACAGAAGTTACACCGCCAGATTGAGCGTAAAAAGCGTTACGTTTTAAAGTCATGCTAAGAAATATAACTGAAAAAAGTACTTCTGGAAAAAGATATAATCATGATTGTGAAAATATATGTTTTAGGAATCTGTGGGACCTTTATGGGAGGGCTCGCTCAATTGGCAATGCAAAAAGGAATCGAAGTAGCTGGATGCGATGAAAATATATACCCACCAATGAGTAATATCCTTGCAGAACAAAGTATAAAAGTAGATCAAGGGTTCAACACAGATAATATTACAGATGATATAGATTTATATGTCATAGGAAATGTGGTCTCCCGAGGTAATCCTTTAATGGAAGAAATCCTCAATAAAAAATTGAGCTTTGTGTCAGGTCCACATTTTTTAACTGAGATAATTTTAGAAAATAGACATGTAATAGCAATTAGCGGAACGCATGGAAAAACATCTACATCCTCTATGATCACTAAAGTATTAATAGATGCGGGCCTAGATGTTGGTTACATGATTGCTGGAAGAGCTCTAGATTTAGATTCAACAGCTTCACTTGGAACCCATAAATATTTTGTTATCGAAGCGGATGAATATGACACAGCTTTTTTTGATAAAAGATCAAAATTTATTCACTACAATCCATCAACTTTACTAATTAATAATTTAGAGTTTGATCATGCAGACATTTTTGATGATTTGCCTGCTATAAAAAAACAATTTCACCATCTTCTTAGAATCATGCCCAATCAATCTAAAATTATTTATCCTGAAGATGATAAAGAAGTTTTAGAAGTAATTAAAATGGGTATTTTCTGTGATCAGATAAAGTTTGATTCAGAAAAAAAATCCGGAGGATGGCATGCAGAAATAAATAATCCCGAATGCGCTTCTTTTAAAATATTCAATGGCAAAAAACTAATGGGAGAAATTAATTGGGATTTGATAGGAGAGCACAATAAAAAAAATGCTTTAGCAACATTTGTTATTGCCAGTTCTTTGGGGATTAAAGAAGAGCAAATTTCAGATTCTTTATCTTCTTTCAAGGGCACAGCAAGAAGAATGGAATTAATTGGAAAACAAAATTTAGTGACTGTTTATGATGATTTCGCTCATCATCCTACTGCAATTAAATATACTTTGGATGCTTTAAGAAAAAAGGTTGGAGAAGAAAAAATAATCTGTTTATTAGAGATGCGTTCCAATACCATGGCCTCCGGATATCACGATCAGTTAATCCCTGAATCCCTAGAAGATGCAGATAAAGTATTTCTTTTTTCAAAAAACTCTCAACAAGTTGAGGCTATAGCTAAAAGAGATAAAAGATTTTCTGTATGCTCTGGAACAAGAGAGTTTATTAAACTATTGCCTGAGATAAATAAACCCAATACTCATATTATTTGTCTGTCTAACGGCTCTTTTGATCAAATCCATCATGCGATCTTAGAAAGACTTTAAAAAGTAAAAGCTTTCTTTCTTAGTCTTATGGCGCTAGGTGTTACTTCAACTAATTCATCATCTTCAATAAACTCCAGAGCTTGTTCAAGGGTATGTTTTATATGAGGTACCAGTATCAAATTTTCATCTGTTCCGGAAGCTCTAACATTTGTTAACTGTTTAGCTTTAGTAGGATTTACAGGGAGGTCATTATCTCTAGAATGAAGTCCAACAATTTGACCTTTATATATCTCAAGGCCATGACCAACAAAGAGCTTTCCTCTATTTTGTAAGTTGAATAAAGAATAAGCCAAGGTTTTGCCTTTTGTCATTGACACCAAGACACCATTTTGTCTTGTAGTAACCTCACCTTTTTTTGCAGGACCGTAATGATCAAAAACACTTGTTAAGATTCCTGAACCGCTAGTTAAAGTTAAAAAATGAGAACGAAAGCCTATCATTCCTCTTGAAGGCGCAATAAATTCTAATTTAATTCTGCCTTTGCCATCCGGTTGCATATTTTTTAGCTCGGCTTTCCTTAAGCCCATTTCTTCCATAATAGAACCTTGATGTTCTTCTTCTAAATCTATGACAATTTGCTCAAATGGCTCATGAATTTCACCATTAACTTCCTTTTGGATAACTTCGGGCTTTGAGACTCCCAATTCAAAACCATCCCGCCTCATATTTTCTATAAGCACTGATAAATGAAGCTCTCCTCTACCAGAAACTTTAAATTTGTCTGACGAGTCTCCAGGCTCAACTCTTAAAGCTACATTACTCAATAGTTCTTGCTCTAATCTTTCCTTGATATTCCTTGAGGTAACAAATTTCCCATCTTGACCTGCAAAAGGAGAGTCATTCACTTGAAATGTCATACTCACTGTAGGCTCATCTACCGATAAAGCTGGTAAAGCTGAAACATTTTCTGGATCGCACAAAGTATCAGAAATATAAAGTTTTTCTATCCCAGTTATACAAACAATATCTCCAGCCTCAGCTTTTTCTACTTCAATTCTCTCAAGTCCATCATGACTCATTACTTGCAATACGCGACCTTTGCGTTCTTTATTTTCGGAATCAATAACAACTACTTGATCATTGGGTTTTAAACTTCCACAGGTTATTCTGCCCACACCAATAACCCCTACATAACTGCTGCTATCTAATGCACTAATTTGCATTTGAAATGGCTTAGAAGTATCTACCTCTGGAGCATTAACTTTTTCTATTACAAGATCAAGTAGTGGAGACATATCTTCTTGTATTTCGTCTATTTCTATTCCAGCTACTCCATTTAATGCAGAAGCATAAATGACAGGAAAGTCCATTTGCTCATCATTGCCGCCCAAGCGATCAAACAAATCAAATACTTGATCTAAAACCCAATCAGGACGGGCTCCAGGACGATCGATTTTATTGATAACCAATATAGGATTTAAGCCCTGTTCAAAAGCTTTTTCTGTTACAAATCGGGTTTGTGGCATTGGACCATCTACAGCATCTACCAAGAGTAATACCGAATCAACCATTGAAAGAACTCTTTCAACTTCTCCACCAAAATCAGCATGGCCAGGAGTATCAACAATATTTATTTTATGTTCCTTCCATCTAATAGCAGTATTTTTTGCCAGTATAGTTATACCTCTTTCTTTTTCCTGATCATTTGAGTCCATGATTCTTTCAGAACCCATACTTTTTCTATCTAGAGTTCCAGATTGCTCAAGTAATTTGTCAACCAAAGTAGTTTTACCATGATCTACATGGGCAATGATTGCAATATTTCTAATGTCTTGTGAGTTCATTTAAAACAAATAAAGTTTAATTAACAAAATTTAAAAATTTACGGAATTTAATTAGAGTTCAAAAGAACTTATTTTGAAATCAGTCTTTATTTTCCGAAGCTTCATCATTGACTTCTTCAACAGGAGCTTCTTCAGCAATAACATCTTCAACAGGAGCCTTTTCAGTTACGGCTTTTTCAAAAGGAGCTTCTTCAGCAATAACATCTTCGACAGGAGCTTCTTCTTTCTTAGTGGAAACAGCAGCTCCAGTAGTTTTCGCAAAACGTTTTTTAAATCTATCAACTCTTCCACCAGTATCGACAATCTTATGCTCTCCTGTATAAAAAGGATGAGAAGCAGATGATACATCAAGAGGATAATAGGGATAAGTTTCACCATCTTTCCATTCCTTCGTTTGATCTGTATCTATTGTAGAAGGAATGATGAAGTACTCATCCACACTAGTGTCATGAAATAGTACTTTTCTATATTCTGGGTGTATTCCTTCTTTCATTTTTATTCAGCTTTAGTATTTTAGATCGCGAATGATACCAGAAGAACTTTTTATAAGAAATAGAATTTCAACTCTTATTTTTTTTTAAATTCTTACTTTTATCAGAAATATTTACCACTTTTTTAATACCGTATGGTTCGGTATATTTTTTTCCATCTAGGTAGTAAAAACCTTTATTTTTTATATACCATTTTGAGGTTTCTGATCTATTTTCTTTATCTACCCATGAAATATCATGCATAGATTCTTCTATTTTATTAAGTTTTTTCTCTTTAGAATAAATAAATGGACTTCCTTTTAATTTATGGGCTTTTGATAGCCATGCGTTTAGAAATCTTCTTATACCTCTTTTAGTCTTTCTTCTGGATGGATTAGATTGACTCCATTCTTTGGCAGCATTTATTTCATGAAATACATTGCAATCAGTATAGGTCCTTTGCCAAGACAGAAGATCGTCTTGTTCAATTTCATAGTAAGTGCCATCTTTTAAGATTATTTCCATTTTGTGTTAATTTACCTGAATAAATTAATAAGTCATTTAATATTAATTTTATGAATTACTATCATTAAAAAATTATCAAAGAGGAATCATGTCGTATCAAAAAGATGTAGAAAGTTTTATGGAAGCAGGAGATCAACCAGTGAATAAAAATTTAACTTTAATAGGATCTCAACCAGACTTATATATGAATTTAATTACCGAGGAATATAAAGAGACTTTAGAAGCTTTTCAAAACAAAGATACGATTGAAGTTGCTGATGGATTGGCAGATATGGTTTGGGTCATCATGGGCATGTGCTCTAGTTGCGGAATAAATTTTGAAAAGGTCTGGGAAGAAGTTAAAGCTTCCAACATGAGCAAATTTGTTGATGGAAAAGCCATTAAAAATGAGGCAGGAAAAATAATGAAACCTGAAACTTACTTTCGTCCAGATATAAAAAAAGTTTTAGGAATTTAACTCAATTGAACATTTTCTTTCATTTTCAGACAAATGTTTTAAAGAAATTTTCATATCAAACCTATTAAAATAACCGAAGCTTTTTTCCGGCCATTCTACGAAAATAATAGAATTTGGTTCTTTGCAATATTCATTTATACCGATTGCAGCTAACTCTGAAGCCTCTTCAATTCTATATAAATCCATGTGATAAATATTTCTATTTTTTATTTCATAAGGCTCAATTATTGTAAAAGTAGGACTAGTAATAGATTCTAGAACTCCTAAAGAAGAAATAATTTCTTTTGTTAAGGTGGTTTTTCCAGAGCCCAAGTCGCCTTCTAAAAAAATTATAAATGCTTCAGTACTTTTAATTTCACTTAGGTTATAAGCTATTTTTTTTCCTAATTTTTTAGTTTCTAGCAAGGTATCCAATATAAATTCTTCCATTTGTCTTTAAAGAATTAGTTCTTTTACAATCTCAATTATATCTGTGGGTATGAGTCCTCTTTGTCCAATAGCTGAAGCGTATTCGTCTCCTGCTTCTGCGTGAAGATCGACCCCAAGACAAGCTGCATCCAAGAGGCTCATTTTTTGGGCAATCAATCCCGAAATAATTCCTGATAACACATCTCCCATCCCTCCAGTTGCCATACCCGGATTACCTTTATTACAGACAAAGATTTTATCTTTATGACAGATGATAGTCTTATGTCCTTTCAAAACTACAACAGCAGAATATTTTTTAGAAAGTCTTCTAGCAGCTTGAATTCGATTCGATTGAATTTTATCGACAGAGGTATTTAACAATACTGAAGCTTCACCAGTATGAGGTGTAATAATCAGTTTTTTTGGAAGCGGTACTTTTTTTATAAATTTTGGCAACAAATTTAATCCATCTGCATCTATCAGTAACGGAAGATTTCTTTTTTTTGAAGCTTCTAATGTCTTGTATAAAACTTGCTCAGCCCAAAAATTTTTATCTAGACCTGGACCAACACAAAAAACAGAAGGTTTGTCTAAGTATTTTTCTAATGCTTGGCCATTATCTACTGGCTTGGTCATGACTTCGGGACAAAAATTTATAGCTGCGCTTATATGTTCAGTTCGTGTGGCTAGAGAAACTAATCCCGCACCGCTACAAATAGCAGATTTAGATGCTAATAACCCAGCCCCACCAAAGCCTATATTACCGGCAATAATCATTACATGACCAAAAATTCCTTTATGATCATCAGGGGATCTTATTAATTTTTTTAATAAACGATCTTTTTTTATTCCATGTATTTTCAATTTTTTAACATTTTTTTTGTAAGACGTTTTATCATTTATTGCAACCTACGTCATTAAAGATATAGTTACTGACTAATTATTTAAAAGGAGAGAAAAAAATGATTAAAACAAAAATTACAGAAATGTTTGGAATTAAACACCCAATTATTCAGGGTGGGATGCATTATGTTGGTTTTGCAGAAATGGCGTCCGCTGTTTCAAATGCTGGTGGTTTAGGAATTATTACTGGCCTTACACAAAAAACACCTGAAGATTTAGCAAAAGAAATAGCAAGATGTCATGAAATGACTGATAAACCATTTGGCGTCAACTTAACTTTTTTACCAATGTTTAATCAGCCTGATTATCCTGGCTATATTCAAGCAATAATTGAAGGCGGAGTAAAAGCAGTAGAGACTGCCGGAAGAAATCCTCAGGCATATATCGAGACTTTAAAAGCAGCAGATATAAAAGTTATTCATAAATGCACATCTGTTAGACATGCTTTGAAAGCTCAAGATATTGGATGTGATGCAGCTAGTGTTGATGGTTTTGAATGTGGCGGACACCCAGGAGAAGATGATATTCCAAATATGATTTTACTTCCTAGAGCTGCTGAAGAACTTGCTATTCCCTTCGTCGCTTCTGGGGGTATGGGAAATGGAAAGCAACTGGCTGCCGCTCTTGCTTTGGGAGCAGAAGGAGTTAACTTAGGAACTAGATTTATAGCTACAAAAGAAGCCCCTGTTCATCAAAATGTAAAAGATGCTTTAGTTGCTGCTTCAGAATTGGATACTACTTTGATAATGAGATCATTAAGAAATACAGAAAGAGTCTTAAAAAATGATGCCGTTACAAGTATTCAGCAAAAGGAAAAAGCACTTGGTGATGATATCAAAATAGAAGATATTCTCGATGAAGTAGCGGGAGTTTATCCTAAAATTATGACTGAAGGAAAGATGGAAGAAGGTGCTTGGAGTTGTGGAATGGTCGCCGGATTAATCCATGATATTCCTTCTTGCCAAGAGCTGATAGATGGAATGGTTTCAGAAGCAGAAGAAATCATAAATAGTAGATTAGCTAAATTTATTGCTTAAGGAAAAATGCCAAAAGATAAGGAATTTCCAGAAATTTTATCTAAGGATAAGTCTGTAAACATTCAAAAGGCAGATCCAAATGCACCTCCAGCTGATCCTAAACCAGCAGCTACTGTGCTGCTGGTTAGAGCTTCTAATGAAAATATAGAAGTATTTATGATAAAGCGAAATGCTAAAACAAATTTCGGGGGTGCTTGGGTTTTTCCAGGTGGAAAATTAGATCCAGTTGACGAAGAAATAGAAATTAATAGCTTTTGTTCTGGCTTAACCGATGAAATGGCTTCCCAAATTTTAGGCTTAAAAGAGGGTGGATTGAATTATTGGATTGCATGTATAAGGGAATGTTTTGAGGAATGCGGAGTTCTTTTGGCTTATAGAGAAAATGGAGATTTTTTCGGAGCCTCTGACGAATCTGAAATGAATATTTTGAATTCATATCAAGATAGATTGAATAAAGGAGAACCTGTTCTTTTGGAACTTTGCAAAGAGTTGAATTTAAAACTTGCAGTAGATAGATTAGCTTACGTATCCCATTGGGTAACTCCAAAAATGGAAATGAAAAGATATAGTACAAGATTTTTCATTGCGCTTGCACCAGATGATCAAGATGCTATCCATGATGGAAGTGAAGGAGTAGAAAGTACTTGGATCTCTCCTGAAGAAGCACTTCAAAAAGGAGAAGAAGGCAGCTTTCCAATAATTCTACCGACAATAAAAAATTTAGAATCTATAATCGGGTTTTCGGATACTCATAGTCTTTTGAAGAATAAAGTAAATTATCAAAATGAAGTTTCATCTATAGAGCCAAAATTTTTTATGGAAAATGGAAAGCTTGTAGGGTTGCTTCCAGGTGATATCGGATATGAAGATCACTGAATTATCTCCTTTAGTTCGAAGAATAACTGCCGACAACGGTGGAGTTTTTACTGGAGGAGGAACGAATACTTATTTGGTTGGCCATCAAGAAATTACAGTTATAGATCCAGGACCCGCATCTAAAGAGCATATAGAAAATATTGTCAAAGTTTGTGGCGAAGACATAAAGCAAATTTTAGTTACCCATACACATAACGACCATTCTCCTGGAGCTAAACTTCTTCATCAACGAACTGCCGCTCCAGTTATGGGAATGTATGCACTTAATAAAGAAATGCAGGATCCCACCTTTAAAGCTAATAAAGTTTTGGAAGATGGAGATGAAATAATAGAAACAGAATATTCATTGAAAGCTATTCATACTCCTGGGCATGCATCAAATCATCTATGCTTTTTATTAGAAAAAGAAAATTTAATTTTTACTGGAGATCACATCATGGATGGATCCACAGTAGTTATAGCTCCGCCAGATGGCAACATGAAGGAATACTTAAATTCTTTAGAAATCCTGAAAAAAATTGATCTTAAGTTAATTGCTCCTGGGCATGGAAATCTTATGGAAAACCCTTACAGTGTTGTAGATTGGATAGTTAGTCATCGCATGTATAGGGAAAAAAAAGTTGTCGATGCTATTTCAGAAGTATCAATTGCGTCTCTTGATGAATTATTGAATATTGTTTATGACGATGTAGATAAAAATTTACTCGCAATTGCTAAATATTCTTTATTAGCTCATTTAAACAAATTGATTGAAGACGAAAGAGTTGAAATAAAGGAAGAAAACTACTACTGGAAAGGTTAATCTTCGAAAGTAACTCCGCATCCGCCATGGCCACAATAGCCATTGGGATTTTTTGCTAGGTATTGTTGGTGGTATTCCTCAGCGTAATAAAATTTTGATGCGGGTATTATTTCTGTAGTAATCGTTCCAAAATTATTTTTACTTAATTTTTCTTGGTATTTAGTTTTTGATTCTTTTATTTGAGGTAAGTTTAATTCATTCATATAATAAACTCCTGATCTATATTGAGTTCCAATATCGTTGCCTTGTCGCATTCCTTGAGTTGGGTCATGATTTTCCCAAAATGCCTTTAATAAGGTTTCAATTGAAATTTTCGAAGGAGAAAAAATAATTTCAACAGCTTCATTGTGACCAGTCATTCCAGAACAAACTTCTTCATAAGTTGCATTTTCTGTGTACCCTGAAATGTAGCCAACAGAGGTGTAAGCAACTCCAGGAATATTCCAAAAAAATTTTTCTGCTCCCCAAAAACAGCCCATACCAAAAACTACAGTTTCTAAATCTTGTTTTTTTATATCATTTAAAGATTTACCACTTACAAAATGAAAATCAGGTACAAAAATTGGCTCTGGTCTTCCCGGAAGAGCATCTTCTCTTAAAACTAATTCAGACTTATTATTAAATGAAAATAAAGACATTACTTATTTTGTCTTTCAGAGATTAATTTATCAACTATTGAAGGATCAGCAAGAGTAGAAATATCTCCTAGCTCATCAATTTCATTACTAGCAATTTTTCTTAAAATCCTTCTCATAATTTTCCCCGATCTTGTTTTTGGCAGATCGAAAGTAAATTGTATTAAATCAGGTTTTGCAATTGGGCCAATCTCTTTAATAGTAGAATCTATCAATTCTTTTTTTAATTTTTCTGAAGGAGATGCGTTTTTCATTAAGCTTACATAGCAATAAATTCCCTGACCCTTAATAGAATGTTCAAATCCTACAACTGCAGCTTCTGCAATATGATCATGAAGAACTAATGCACTTTCTATTTCTGCAGTTCCTAGTCTATGACCAGAAACATTTAAAACATCATCAACCCTTCCAGTTATCCAATAATAACCATCTTCATCTCTTCTAGCACCATCACCAGTAAAATAATAATTTTTGTAAGTTGAGTAATAAGTATTTATACATCTTTCATGATCTCCAAATACCGTTCTTATTTGAGATGGCCAAGAGTTTTTGATAGCTAAATTTCCTGATCCTGGACCTATAATTTCAATTCCATTTTCATCTAAAAGGACTGGTAATATACCCAAAAAAGGAGTGGAAGCACTTCCGGGTTTTTGCGGGGTAAATCCAGCCAGTCCAGAAATAAGGATACTTCCCGTTTCTGTTTGCCACCAGGTATCAACTATTGGACATCGTTCTTTGCCAACTTCTTTGTAATACCATTCCCAAGCTTCAGGATTGATAGGCTCACCTACGGTACCAATTACTTTTAAAGATAATCTAGAAGAATTATTTAGGGGTTCATTTCCATGAGCCATTAAAGCTCGAATTGCTGTAGGAGCAGTGTAAAAAATATTAACCTGATGTTTATCTATTACATTCCAAAATCTAGAAACATCTGGGTAAGTAGGAATTCCTTCAAACATTAATGTTGTAGCTCCATTGGCTAATGGACCATATACGATATATGAGTGACCTGTAACCCAGCCAACATCTGCCGTACACCAATATATGTCCCCATCTTGATAATTAAATATTAATTTATGCGATAAGCTAGCTCCTAGCATGTATCCACCAGTAGTATGAAGGACTCCTTTGGGTTTTCCGGTAGATCCAGAGGTATAAAGAATAAATAGCGGATCTTCTGCATCCATTTCTTCACACAGACACTCTGGTTTAAATTTTTCCTTTTCAATTAAATAATCAACATCGATGGATGGATTTAAATTAGTAAAATTATCGGTTCTATTCACAACGATAACTGAATGAACATTAGGACATTTTTTTACAGCTGCATCTACGTTTACCTTCAATGAAATAAATTTTCCACCTCTTAAGCCTTCATTAGCTGTAATTATTACTCTACAGTCAGAATCCAAAATTCTATCTTTAAGAGATTCAATGGAAAATCCTCCAAAAACAACAGAATGAATTGCACCAATTCTTGCGCAAGCTAGCATCGCGAAGGCGGCTTCAGGAATCATAGGCATGTATATACAAACTCTATCTCCTTTTTTAACATTTCTAGATTTTAATAAGTTAGAAAACTTACATACCTCATCGTGGAGCTCTTGATAGGAAATTTTCCTCTCCTCTTCAGGGTTGTCGCCTTCCCAAATTATTGCAGTATCTTTTGACTTAGAACTTAGATGACGATCTATGCAGTTGTATGACGCATTTAATTTAGCTCCTTTGAACCAATTTATTTCTCCATTTGGCAAATCTGCTGAGCAAACATCATCCCAAGTTTCAAACCAATCTAAATATTCCTTTGCTTTTGAAGACCAAAATTCCTTCGGTGAATCTATTGAGCATTGGTACAATTTCTTATATTCATCTTCAGAAATCAAGGCACTACCTTTTAGCTCATCAGAAACGTGATAAATCTTTTTAGACATGTCTTAAATAATTTTATGAATTTTATCTTTTTTTAATTCTATCGATTTATTTTTGATGTGACAGCAATTTAATTCAATCAAAGGATCGATGAAAAAAATTCTATTTTGCCAATCATGATGCGGAATTATTAATTTAGGTTTAGAAATCTTTTTATCTCCAAAAAATATTATATCAATATCAATATTTCTAGAACCTCCTTGCTTTGATCTTAATCGGCCCATTTTATTCTCTATGGCTAAACATTTCATTAAAAGTAATTCAGGACTTAAACGAGTAGAGACTTCAACGACTTGATTAAAGAAAGTAGGTTGTTTTATATGACCATAAAAAACAGACTCATAAATAGATGAGGTGTTTAGGATTTTTGTATTTGGAATATTTGTAATATAGATCTTAGATAAATCTATATTTTTCCTTTTATTTCCTTGATTTGATCCTAGCCCTAAAAAAACGTTAACAGTTTTATTAACCATATAGAGAGTTTAGCTTTTAACCGTATTGTTGTTTTTCTTTAATTTCATCAACAGTCTTACAATCTATGCACTTAGTCGCTGTAGGCCTTGCTTCAAGTCGTTTAATTCCAATATCAACTCCGCACGTTTCGCAATAACCATAGAGATCATCATCTATATCTTTAAGCGAAAGTTCTATTTTTGATATTAATTTTCTTTCTCTATCTCTTTTTCTTAATTCAAGCATAAATTCTTCTTCTTTAGATGCTCTGTCCAGAGAGTCAGGAAAGTTGCTTTGATCTTGTTGGATTAATTTTTCAGTTTTTTCTTGTTCAGATTCAAGTGCATACTTCCAAGAATTTAAGATATTAACAAAATGTTTTTTCTGAGACTTGTTCATATATTTCTCAGTCTTCGTTGATTTGTATGGGGTAAAAGATTTTGCGAACGAATCAAAATCTGTAGGGTTTATTATCTTAGACTTAGCAGTGCTTTTTTTAACAGCAGCTTTCTTAGCTGGAGCTTTTTTAACAGCAGCTTTCTTAGCTGGAGCTTTTTTAACAGCAGCTTTCTTAGCTGGAGCTTTTTTAACAGCAGCTTTCTTAGCTGGAGCTTTTTTAACAGCAGCTTTCTTAGCTGGAGCTTTTTTAACAGCAGCTTTCTTAGCTGGAGCTTTTTTAACAGCTGTTTTTTTCTTAGAATTAGTCATAAAAATATTTGAGAAAGGCAATTTATCAAAAGAAGAGATAAGTAGCTACTGAATTTTTTTATATTTCAGCAAATAATAATTGAAATTTTTTATATTCCTCATCTGAGAGCCTTGGACCGTAATTTTCTACTCCCTTTGAAGCTAAGTAGCATCCAAACTCAGCAGCTTTTTGACAACTTTCACCCTTGATTAATTGATTTAAAGTTGCGCCCGCAAACATATCTCCAGCTCCATTGGTATCTATAGCTTTAGCTTTAAAACCTTTTATTTTAATATCCAAGTCGGCTGTAACTATTGTTGCACCATTGCTTCCTTCAGTGATGAAAACAGTTTTAGAATATTTTATTAATTCTTCTTTTGCTTGACTCAAATCATTAGTAGATGCGAATGTTTTTGCCTCCTCTTCATTACAAAATAGATAGTCTATTTTTTCTTTCATCCAAACCTCTAATCTTTCCTTGAAAGCACTTACTATGTTTGGATCTGAAAGGCTAATGGCTATTTTAGTATTGTTTAATTTAGCCAGTTTAATTATTTTGTTTCCAGCTTCATTGCAACAATCAGATGTAACCAAATATCCTTCCAAATATACAATTTGAGTTTCTGAAACCATTTCTTCACTGATATCAAGCTCATTCAGTTGAGAGCTTATTCCCAAAAAAGTGCTCATGGTTCTTTCAGCATCTGGACTAACCATGATTATGCAACTTCCTGAAATTCCATCTTCGTTCGAGATGCAATTATTTTTTATTCCAGCATTATTGAGATTATCAACATATAGATTTCCATTCATATCATTTGCTACTTTCCCTATGAAGCTACATTTAGAACCTAATATCGAGGCAGCATAAATCGTATTAGTTGCTGAGCCTCCACAAGCATTTACACTTTCACCATATTTTTTATTTAATTTTTTAAAAGTATAGTTTTGATTTTCTGAATCTTTTAAATCCATAGTGCCTTTTTGCAGATCTAATTCTGCTAAGAGTGAATCTTCTACAGAAAATTGCATATCAATTAATGCAGCTCCAACACCTAACAAATTAAACTTTTTCATGAGTTATTCCTTGAAGTAATTTAAAATTCTGTAAGAGTTTTGATTGAAAAAAACTCCACTTGACATAGCTATTGTCTCATATCCTATAGACAAAACTTCTTTAAAGTTTAAATGGTCTATTCCGCCAATCGCAACGATATGTTTGCTAGATAAACTAAAGGGCTTTTTTCTATCTACAGTTTCTTTTACTAGTGCATTTTTTTTAGTAGAGGAACTATAAAAAGCTCCGACTGCAATATAGTCCCATATAATTATGTCTTCAGGTAGATTTGAAATAAATTCTAGGTCCCATTTGCATGAAATTCCTTTGATATAGTCTTGATTTAAAGTTTCCTGATGTTCTTTCAAAAACTTTTGCATTTTATTATTTGAATAATCTTCTTGTCCCAAATGAAAACCATCAGCTCCAATTTCCATTGCAATTTGAGGGCTATCATTAATTATTAAGGTGCCATTATTTTTTTTAATAAGCTCTAAAAGTTTAAAAGCATTTTCAGCAATTTCTATAGGCTTGATATTTTTTTCTCGATATTGAAAGATTAGAACTCCTTCATCTAATAATCTTTTTGTTTCTTCAAGAATAATATTGATATTCTTTGAAGGAGGCGTAATTGCATAAATACCATTCATGTACTGAAATCAATAATATTTTGGCCAGAAGTTTTAGTGGAGTTTTGAACTAATCCATATAAAAGTTTGTGAGACTCAATACATGCTTTCTCTAAAGATGATCCATTTACTAGATTACAAAGAATAGAAGTAGATAAAGCACAACCTGTGCCATGAACCTCTTTGTTGAGAAAATTTGACTTGGTTTCTAATTTTTTCTCTCCATTTATATACAAATAGTTAATAACTTCTCCGCCATGAATATTTCCTGTTAAGTAAACTTTATTTATATTTAATTCGAGTAGTTTTTTTATAGCTTTATCTGCCGATTTGCAACCTGAAATAGCCTTTAACTCATGATTATTAGGTGTGATTAAATTGGCCAAAGGATATAAATTTTTTACAAAGCCACTAAGATTCTTTTTTAAAATAAAATTTCCACCGCCACCTGCAGATACAATTGTATCTATCACGATAGGCACATCAATTTTTTTTAAAAACTTAATCAATGCTCTGTTTATCTCGGGAGACCACAAAGCTCCAACTTTGATTCCGTCTATCTTAAAATCTTTAGATAGATATTTTAAATTTTTTAAAAAAATATCTGGTTCATTAGAGGATTTTTTTAACAACTTTTTTGTTGTTTGCACTGTCTGACCTGTCAGAGCGGAAACACAATGATGATTATATAAACTTGATGTCAAAATATCAGATTGCAACCCAGCCCCACCAGTGGGATCATGAGCTGATATAGATAAAATAACTTTCTTTTTATTCATTTGTGCTTAAGTATAATGCTGCAGTTTACAAAAACCTTTAAAAATGGAAAAAATAGTTAAAAAAAATATAGGAATAGTCGGAGCAACTGGATATGTTGGTGAAGAACTTTTATCTATTTTAGATTCTCATGACAAAGTGAACATCTGTTTTGTCTCTTCATTTAATAGAAAAAATGAATTTTTATTCGATGTAATTAAGCCTTATTTAAATATTTCTAATTTAAAATTGGAAGACATAAAAAATCTTGATAAATATGACTTAGATATTATTTTTTTTGCTACCAAACATAACTTTTCAATGAATTATATTCCTTACCTAATATCTAAAGGAATAAAAGTTATAGATTTATCAGCAGATTTTCGTTTCGCAGATCCTAAGCTATGGAAAGAGACATACGAAAGCGATCACAAAGGTCCAGAATTATTAAGTTCTTCAACTTATGGGTTACCTGAATTTAACGCAATAAAAATTAAAGAATCCAGCCTCATTGCTGTTCCTGGATGTTATCCAACAGCTTCTTTACTTGGCCTTATACCGATTGCAAAATATATAAAACCTCAGTCTAAGATTATCCTTGATGTTAAATCAGGTATCAGCGGAGCAGGGAGAAATGCCGTAGAAGAGTCTTTGAGAGATGAGATAGAAAATAATTTTAAAGCTTACTCTCCAGAAAAGCATAGACATCAACCAGAAATTAAATCTTTTTTGAAAGATAATTTTGGTATTTCTTCAGAGATAATTTTTACCCCACATTTAATACCAACTTTTAGAGGAGAATATATTACTGCTTATGTTGACTTGGTTGAATCTGTCGAAGACATAACAAAACTTTATAAAAATTTCTATAAAGACAAATCTTTTGTTAGAATTTTAGAAAAAGGTACCATTCCAGAAATAAAAAAGGTACAAAATACTAATTATTGTGATATTTCTATTTTTAAAAATATGGAATCCATTGTAATACACGTTGCTATTGATAATTTGATTAAAGGTGCTGCTGGGCAAGCTATACAATGTTTAAATTTGATGATTAACGAAAAAGAGGAATATAATTTACTAGGGTCGATTTAATATGGTAGAAAAATACATTCCAGAAGAGTTGAAAGTATCTGAACAAGCCTTGAATAAAATTAAGGCTTTAATTAAAAAAGAGCCAGAAGATGATTTGTCTTTAAGAGTTTTTGTGACTGGCGGTGGATGCTCTGGCTTTCAATACGGCTTTAAACTAGATTCTGATTTAGATGAAGAGGATACAAAACTTGAAAAATCAAACGTATCTATAGTTGTTGACTCTTTAAGTTTGCAATATATTTTTGGCTCAACTCTTGATTATAAAGAGGATTTAGAAGGTTCCAAATTTATTATAGAAAATCCAAATGCTGTTACTACGTGTGGTTGTGGCTCGTCTTTTTCAATTTAATATATCTCTCCTAATTTTGAAGGTTTAGCTCCAGTCGAGTTTTCAAGGTCAATTTTTTTATTCTCTAATCTCATTTTGCCTAACCATGCAAAGGTGCAAGCTTCTACAAGCATAGGATTTAATCCTAGTTTCATTGTATTCATCACTTTCCAGTTTTGATTTATCTGACTTTTTATTCTTGATATTAAATAATTATTTTTACTTCCCCCGCCACAGAAATAGATCTCAAGATTTTTTAAATTACAAAATTTATTTAAATCGTTAACTATGCTTCTGGCAGTAATTTCCGTAACCGCAGAAATCCAATCTTCTTTTGATATGTTTTTAGAAGGATCAAACTTCTTGTAAAGATCAAGAAAATTAAAATTGATTATACTTTGACTTTTAGGAAGGTTTTCTTTGAAATATTTTTTTGAGAGTACATGAGATATTGCCTTTTCTAATAAGATATTATTTCCTCTTTGGCCAAGCTCTCCATTTTTATCAAATTGTTTCTCATTGTTAGAAAAATACTGAACACATTGATCAATTAAACAGTTTCCTGGCCCCGAATCCCATCCAATAATAGGTAAATCTGGAATCAATCTAGTAATATTTGTAATTCCACCAATGTTAATTATTACTCTATTTTCTTTTTTTGAATAAAAAAATGTTTTATGGAATGCTGGCGTTAATGGGGCGCCTATTCCACCACATTTAATATTAGCTTCTCGAAAATTAGCGATAGTTTTAATCTTTGTGGATTCAGAAATTATTTTCGGATTACCTACTTGTAAAGTGTAAGGATTTTTTGCAAACGGAAAGTGTTGAATAGTTTGCCCGTGAGATCCAATAGCTTTTATAGCTTGTCTAAGAGATTCATTCTTGCTTATCAGTCGATTGATTAATTTTGAATTTAACAAAGCAAATTCTTTATCTAAATTTAATAAATCCTTAGAAGGATATTTTTTCAAATTCTTTTTTTCATTAGCTAGGTTTAAAATTTGTTTTTTTATTTTATTAGGTAACTTTAGTGAAGCAGAGTTTATGACTTTTATAGTTTCTTTGATTTCTATCAAAGCAGCATCTATTGAGTCTGCGCTTGTTCCAGAAAGAGTGCCTATATATAAATTTTTATATTTCACTTAATCTGATCCAGCATAGAGCATTAAATAAAAGTCATCCATTTTGTTCATAGCATTTATAGCAGTCTTAAAAAAAGAATCTTTTTCTAATTCATTGATAGGTTTGGCAACAGGGAGTTTCACAGTTAAAGGATTTGTATGCATTCCATTAACTCTGAATTCATAATGCAAGTGAGGCCCAGTTGCTCTACCAGTCCTACCCACGTAACCAATCACTTCTCCTTGTTTTACTTTGCTTCCTACTTGGATTCCTTTTTTGTATCTAGATAAATGTGCATATCTAGTTGAATAATCTTCTGAATGCTTTATTTCAATAAGTTTTCCATAACCTCCATTATTGCCTCTAAAGGATATCGTTCCTGAGCCAGTAGCTCTAACTGGCGTTCCTGTTGGAGCGGCATAATCAACTCCAGTATGAGCTTTTATTCTATTTAGTATTGGATGCTTTCTTTTCAAATTATATTTTGAGCTTATATAACTAAACTCTACGGGAGACCTTAGAAAAGCTTTTTCCACATTTTTTCCTCTAGTAGAAAAATATTCTTTACTGCCGTCTTTCAAAAAATATCTAACCGCCGTATAAACTTTTTTTCCTCTTTTGAATCTTGCAGATTTTATATCGCCATTTTTAATTTTATTTCCTTTCCAAAAATATTCTTCATACAGAATATCGAATGAATCTCCAGGTCTAATATCAAAGATAAAATCTACATCCCATCCAAATATATAAACTAAGTCCATTATTACGCTATCAGGAATTCCTGCTGATAATGCAGATTGATATAAAGAGTCTTGAATGGAAACAGATGCAAATCTTTCTAAAACTTCTGGCTCTCGATAAGATTTTTTAATTTTAAAAAAACCATCTTTAAATTTAGCTTCTAAACCATTCAAACCGTTAGAGGAAAGAAAGATACTTTTTGGAATTTGATCTCTAGTTATTTCAACTTCTAGAATGTCGCCTTCTCTAATATTTGCCATTTTTTCTGATCCCTTTGCCTTTATCAGAGCCTTAATATGTTTATTTGATAAACCGGCGCTATTAAGCAAGGAGATAAGAGTGTTATTTTTTTCTATAAAAATTAAATGAGTTCTATTTGATGATTCGTTATCGATGTTTTTAATTTTTGATAAATTATCGAGATCTATTTTCGATCTTATAACCTCGTTTCGAGGAATATCTTCCTGAATATTTTTGCTATCAAGCGGATTAAAAACTGCACCAAGAAATAAAGACGAAGTCACTATTAAAAATGCTAAGTAATATCTAATTTCAAACAAAATAATTCTCATTATTGATTTCTTGATATGTTTTAAATGTTAATCTAGTTCAAAAATTTCTTAAATAAATTGTATTATCGATAATGATGACAGATAAAGAAAGTATAGAAATTCTTAAAAGAGGCGTAGAGGAGATAATTCCGGAAAAAGACTTTTTCGCTCTTTTAAAAAGTAAAAAAAAATTAACTATAAAAGCAGGCTTTGATCCAACTTCTGCCGATCTGCATCTTGGTCATACAGTGCTAATCAATAAGTTAAAACAGTTTCAAGATTTAGGGCATAAAATCGTTTTTTTGATTGGAGACTTTACTGGAATGATAGGCGATCCATCTGGAGTAAATGAAACAAGACCAACTGTTTCTGAAGCTCAACTCAAAAAAAATGCTAAAACGTATTCTGATCAAGTATTTAAAATATTAGATTCACGAAAAACAAAAATAGAATATAACTCTTCATGGTTCAATAAAATGAAGCCAGGAGATCTTATTTCACTGGCATCTTCTATGACAGTTGCAAGAATGCTGGAAAGAGATGATTTTAGTAAAAGATTCAAAGCTAATAAACCAATATCAATCCATGAATTTTTATACCCATTAGTTCAGGGGTATGACTCATTTGCCTTATCTGCAGATATAGAACTTGGAGGAACAGACCAAAAGTTTAACTTGTTGGTAGGTAGAGATATTCAGCGGTTAAAAGGTATGAAGGAGCAAATAGTAATGACTGTTCCTATCTTGGAGGGCTTGGATGGTGTAAAAAAAATGTCTAAATCTTTAAATAACTATATTGGATTAAAAGAAGATTCAAATTCGATGTTTGGAAAGTTGATGTCAATATCTGATGATCTAATGTGGAAATATTTCGATTTGTTAAGCTTTAAAACAAATAAAGAAATTAAGAATTTAAAGAAAACCCTAGATGAAGGTGAAAATCCCATGAATATTAAATATTTATTGAGCTTGGAAATTGTAGAAAGGTTCCATGGGGCTAAAAAATCTCAAGAAGCTATGAATGAATTTAAAAGTAGATTTAGTAAAAAAAATATTCCTTCAGAAATAAAAGAAGTTGAATTAAAAATATCTCAAAATAATTTATTATTAATTGATTTATTGGCGCAATCTGATTTAGGTGAAGATAAGTTGTGCAACAGTAAATCAGAAGCTAGAAGAATGATTAAACAATTAGCGGTAAAAGTCGATGGAGAAAGGATTGTAGATGAGAATCATTCAGTTAAAACAGGATCAAAAAGTACTTATCAAGTTGGTAAACATAAGTATTTAAAAATTGTTTTAGTAAAAGCTTAATTAAAGCTTTGATTTAATTACAACCTATGTATAATCCCGATTTCGTGTCGCGTCTCGGCGATGGCATTGAGTGTTTTTAAACAGTTTAGTTCATGTAATTCGTGCGGGCACTTACCTTTAAAATAATAAGGTTTGTGTCAATATGTAAATCTTTGAATTTATTCAAAGATCACTCATTTTTTTGATATTTTTTTTAATAAAAAAAATTATCCGTTTAATTTAATTGAAGAGTTTGATCATGGCTCAGATTGAACGCTGGCGGCAGCCCTTACACATGCAAGTCGAGCGAGAAAGTTCCTTCGGGAGCGAGTAAAGCGGCGGACGGGTGAGTAACGCGTAGGAATCTACCATTCAGTGGGGGATAGCTCGAGGAAACTCGAATTAATACCGCATATACCCTAAGGGGGAAAGAAGGCCTATCCTTGGAAGCTTTCGCTGTTTGATGAGCCTGCGTGAGATTAGTTTGTTGGTGAGGTAATGGCTCACCAAGACTGCGATCTCTAGCTGGTCTGAGAGGACGATCAGCCACACTGGGACTGAGACACGGCCCAGACTCCTACGGGAGGCAGCAGTGGGGAATATTGGACAATGGGGGCAACCCTGATCCAGGCATGCCGCGTGTGTGAAGAAGGCCTTCGGGTTGTAAAGCACTTTAGGTAAGGAAGAAAAGTTATTGGTTAATACCCAATAGCCTTGACATTACTTACAGAATAAGGACCGGCTAACTCCGTGCCAGCAGCCGCGGTAATACGGAGGGTCCAAGCGTTAATCGGAATTACTGGGCGTAAAGCGCGCGTAGGCGGCTTGACAAGTTGGGTGTGAAATCCCCGGGCTTAACCTGGGAACTGCATTCAAAACTTACAAGCTAGAGTACGGGAGAGGAGAGTAGAATTCATGGTGTAGCGGTGAAATGCGTAGATATCATGAGGAATACCAATGGCGAAGGCAACTCTCTGGACCGTAACTGACGCTGAGGTGCGAAAGCGTGGGTAGCAAACAGGATTAGATACCCTGGTAGTCCACGCCGTAAACGATGACAACTAGCCGTTGGATCTTCGGATTCAGTGGCGCAGCTAACGCATTAAGTTGTCCGCCTGGGGAGTACGGCCGCAAGGCTAAAACTCAAATGAATTGACGGGGGCCCGCACAAGCGGTGGAGCATGTGGTTTAATTCGATGCAACGCGAAAAACCTTACCAACCCTTGACATCCAGAGAAGCTTTTAGAGATAGAAGTGTGCCTTCGGGAACTCTGTGACAGGTGTTGCATGGCTGTCGTCAGCTCGTGTCGTGAGATGTATGGTTAAGTCCAGTAACGAGCGCAACCCTTATCCTTATTTGCCAGCACTTCGGGTGGGAACTCTAGGGAGACTGCCGTGAATAACACGGAGGAAGGTGGGGACGACGTCAAGTCATCATGGCCCTTACGGGTTGGGCTACACACGTGCTACAATGGGAGATACAGATGGTTGCGAAAGCGCGAGCTGGAGCCAATCCCACAAAGTCTTCCTTAGTCCGGATTGGAGTCTGCAACTCGACTCCATGAAGCAGGAATCGCTAGTAATCGCGAATCAGAATGTCGCGGTGAATACGTTCTCGGGCCTTGTACACACCGCCCGTCACGTCATGGGAGTGTGTTGTACCAGAAGTGGTTTGCCTAACCTTCGGGAGGGCGGCCCCCACGGTATGATACGCGACTGGGACGAAGTCGTAACAAGGTAGCCCTAGGGGAACCTGGGGCTGGATCACCTCCTATGTATTTATACACAGCCTATTATTTGTGAGTGTCCGTTCGAATTATATGAATTTTACATAATCAAGCATTTGTTTGATTAAGTGTGTTCTTTCAAAGTATTGTAATCCAACGATTAATGAATGAGGTTGATGAGATCTCATATATTCATTAATTTAGATTAATAATTAATGTTATCAATTATTAATCAAACTATTTTTAAAGTGAATTTATTTACTTTAATGATAGATCAAGTTCGAAATAAATTTATTTATTTCAAATTTATACAATAATGTTCTGAGATATTTATATCTTAGAATGCTAATGGCAAATTTAATTGGCGCTTATTATTCAAAAATGTCTTAACGTTTTTAAACTTAGTTGTTTAGAAACATATAGTTAAGTAATTAAGTGCATATGACGGATGCCTTGGCATGTAGAGGCGATGAAGGACGTAGTAATCTGCGATAAGCTTCGGTAAGCTGATAAACAAGCTATAACCCGAAGATCTCCGAATGGGAAAACCCACCTAGGATAACCTAGGTATCTTTATCTGAATACATAGGATAAAGAGGCAAACGTAGGGAACTGAAACATCTAAGTACCTATAGGAAAAGAAATCAATTGAGATTCTGTGAGTAGCGGCGAGCGAAAGCGGAACAGCCCTTAAGCAACTAAAGAAAAAACTTAACAAGTTGGGAAGCTTGACCATAGAAGGTGATAGTCCTGTAAATTAATTTTCTTTTTTTGTGAAATCGAGTAGGTCGGGACACGAGAAATCTTGACTGAACATGGGGGGACCATCCTCCAAGGCTAAATACTCCTACATGACCGATAGTGAACTAGTACCGTGAGGGAAAGGCGAAAAGAACCCCGGAGAGGGGAGTGAAATAGAACCTGAAATCATATGCATACAAGCTGTAGGAGCTCTAAGTTTATCTTCGGATAAACGGAGTGACTGCGTACCTTTTGTATAATGGGTCAGCGAGTTACTGTCTGTGGCAAGCTTAACTTTATAAGGTAGGCATAGGGAAACCGAGTCTTAATAGGGCGTTGAGTCGCAGGGAGTAGACCCGAAACCGGGCGATCTATCCATGGCCAGTGTGAAGGTAAGGTAATACTTATTGGAGGCGCGAACCCACTTATGTTGAAAAATGAGGGGATGAGCTGTGGATCGGAGTGAAAGGCTAATCAAGCTCGGAGATATCTGGTTCTCCTCGAAAGCTATTTAGGTAGCGCCTCGTGTATTACTGTTGGGGGTAGAGCACTGTCTCGGCTAGGGGGTCATCCCGACTTACCAAACCGACGCAAACTCCGAATACCAACAAGTATCAGCACGGGAGACACACTGCGGGTGCTAACGTCCGTAGTGGAAAGGGAAACAACCCAGACCGCCAGCTAAGGTCCCAAAGTATGATTAAGTGGGAAACGATGTGGGAAGGCTTAAACAGCTAGGAGGTTGGCTTAGAAGCAGCCATCCTTTAAAGATAGCGTAACAGCTCACTAGTCGAGTCGGCCCGCGCGGAAGATATACCGGGGCTAAATCATACACCGAAGCTGCGGATAGATTCTTTTATTAGAATCTATGGTAGAGGAGCGTTCTGTACGCCTGTGAAGGAGGATTGTGAAATTCTCTGGAGGTATCAGAAGTGAGAATGCTGACATGAGTAACGAGAGAAAGGTGAAAAACCTTTCCGCCGAATGATCAAGGTTTCCTGTCCAACGCTAATCGGGACAGGGTAAGTCGGTGCCTAAGGCGAGGGCGAAAGCCGTAGTCGATGGAAAACAGGTTAATATTCCTGTACTTCCTATTATTGCGATGGAGTGACGGAGAAGGCTATATCAGCAGGGCGATGGTTGTCCCTGTTTAAGGTTGTAGGTCGGTGTTTTTGTTAAATGCGGAACACCTTTGACTGAGAACTGATGACGATCAACTTTTTAAGTTGAGAAGTGATAGATGCCATGCTTCCAGGAAAAACTTCTAAGCTATAGATAGTAGGGAGCCGTACTGTAAACCGACACAGGTGATCAAGTAGAGAATACTAAGGCGCATGAGAGAACTTGGGTTAAGGAACTAGGCAAAATGGTACCGTAACTTCGGGAGAAGGTACGCCTCTATTACGTGAAAGAACTTGCTTCTGGAGCGGAAAGAGGTCGAAGATACCAGGTGGCTGCGACTGTTTACTAAAAACATAGCACTCTGCAAACACGTAAGTGGAAGTATAGGGTGTGACGCCTGCCCGGTGCCGGAAGGTTAATTGATCAGGTTAGTCCTCGGACGAAGCTTGTGATCGAAGCCCCGGTGAACGGCGGCCGTAACTATAACGGTCCTAAGGTAGCGAAATTCCTTGTCGGGTAAGTTCCGACCTGCACGAATGGCGTAACGATGGCCATACTGTCTCGACCCAGGACTCAGTGAAATTGAATTTGCGGTGAAGATGCCGTATACGCGCGGCAAGACGGAAAGACCCCCGTGCACCTTTACTATAGCTTCACACTGGACTTTGAATTTATATGTGTAGGATAGGTGGGAGACTTTGAAGCAAGGGCGCTAGCTCTTGTGGAGTCGACCTTGAAATACCACCCTTATACATTTGAGGTTCTAACTCAGTCCCGTAATCCGGGACGAGGACAGTGTGTGGTGGGTAGTTTGACTGGGGCGGTCTCCTCCTAAAGAGTAACGGAGGAGTACGAAGGTTACCTCAGCACGGTCAGACATCGTGCAATGAGTGCAATGGCATAAGGTAGCTTAACTGCGAGACCGACGGGTCGAGCAGGTACGAAAGTAGGTCATAGTGATCCGGTGGTTCTGTATGGAAGGGCCATCGCTCAACGGATAAAAGGTACGCCGGGGATAACAGGCTTATACCCCCCAAGAGTTCACATCGACGGGGGTGTTTGGCACCTCGATGTCGGCTCATCACATCCTGGGGCTGGAGCAGGTCCCAAGGGTATGGCTGTTCGCCATTTAAAGTGGTACGCGAGCTGGGTTTAGAACGTCGTGAGACAGTTCGGTCCCTATCTGCCGTGCGCGTTGGAGATTTGAGAGGAGTTGTTCCTAGTACGAGAGGACCGGAATGAACGAACCTCTGGTGTTCGGGTTGTCACGCCAGTGGCATTGCCCGGTAGCTATGTTCGGAAAGGATAACCGCTGAAAGCATCTAAGTGGGAAGCCTACCTCAAGACCAGATCTCCCTGAACCTTCGGGTTCCTAAAGAGCCGTTCAAGACTAGGACGTTGATAGGCAGGATGTGTAAGTGCTGTAAGGCATTGAGCTAACCTGTACTAATTGCTCGTGAGGCTTAACTTTATGTTTCTAGACATCTAGGAAATAAACGTCAAGCAAATTTGTCAGTAGCAAAGTTGGATTGCAATATTTTAATAAAATAAGAATTTTGTCCGATGACAATAGCAAGTGTGAACCACCTGATCCATTTCGAACTCAGAAGTGAAACCACTTAGCGCCGATGGTAGTGTAGTTTTTTCTATGCAAGAGTAGGACATCGTCGGACTTCTTATTAAAAAAAGCCAGCTCATGCTGGCTTTTTTTATATCGTTCCTAAACAGATTGCATATTCTCCATTTTCAATGAATTCGCAATTCAAATTATATAAATTAAATCCCTCTTCTAAAATATTAGAAAGTAAGCTGTATTTAGGAGTTCTACCAATAATCACTACCTCACTTACACCAGAAGAAATTGCACTCATGACCGCAGTTCTTAAAATAGTTTGCGCAACCATATTTATTACCCCAGCTGCTAAGTCAGAATTGTTTGGTTCAAATGAAAAGCCTTTTCCAAAGTTTACTGCGCTTGAATTTTTCGGAAGGTTGCCAATCGGACCAGAAACAACATCTGAAAGAATATGATCAACTTTTGTTACGTCTCCATTCATGGATAAAGAATTTATTTTTTCAGGATCATCCTCGCCAAATAATAACTTACATAACCCTCTAATTGTTCCTCCGCCAAGCCCAGTTCCTCCAATATGAACATAACCTTCATCATTGCCAAGGACACAAGCTGTTCCAGAGCCGCAACTAACAACAAGAAAATTACTACTTGAGTCTTTTTTTAAGGCTTTAGCACCTCTTCCAATTGCGTCTATCTCATTAAAGTGGGCAATAAGCACGTTATCAATCTCATTTGGGAGATCGTTATGTCTACCACCCGTAACGCCAATTGTTTCTATATCGTTAATATTTAAATTCGCTTCCAAAAGTATTTTCTTCAGATAATTTTCACTTACCTTTTCGGAAGAGAAAGTTGAATAAGAAATCTGATCATGATGGGCTGTAACTAAATCAGTATTAGTTATACCAAAATCAATGCCAATGCTAATTTTACTCACAAGGTAGTTTTCAACTAAAAAGCTTTTTTATAAATGAACTTAAACCATGCCTTATTTTATGACTTGAAGCGGACTCTTTTTTTACGTAATTCATTTGCATGGATAGTCTTTTGCCTTCTACCGGATGAAAGCCATGCCAACAATTTTCAGTTACTTTGAATACAACTAAACTTCCGAAAGAGGCTGGAATTTCTTCAATAAAATCTTCTAAATCAGAATTATTCTTCAACATTCTTAATAATCCTTTTTCGTTATTCCATTCTTCATTCAAGTACAAAAGAAAAGTTAAAACTTTTGATTTTGAATCACTGTGGATTTTTCCATCCTTCATTCTTGAGTAACCTCTTAGAGTTGTGATAACTTCGGTATTGGATAAATCAACTTGAAACTTTTCAGAAAGGACCTCTTTCATTGCGTCGCTTTCAATTTCTGAAATAAGCTTTTTAATTTTGTCTGAAAGACCAGGCATATCGCTTGGGTAGCTTCCACCTTTTTCGAGATTAGGAAATTCTTTAGCTAGCGATTTGTCATCATCTGAGATGCAATTTGGGACTGAGAAAAAAGGATAAAAGGTATCATCAATGGGTGCTGATTTAATTGAATTTAAATCAATCAAAGCACCCATTAGAAATTATTTTTAACTGTTTGCTGCTTCTTGAGCTTTAAGAATTTCGGCTAACATTTCATCAGACTCAGCTCTAACCTGTTCAGAAGATTCTAATGGCTTTGTAATTTCTGCCCAATCTATTTCAAAATCACTTGGCGCATGCTCATATTCTAGTATTCCTAGGGCTTCATATTTTGGTCTGACTGAATCGGTTAGCAGACCAATTTTTTTCAAATTAGGCATCACTCTTGAGAATAGAAAGCTTCTAAACTGATCCATTGCACCATTACTTAATTGAAAATCTCTAACTTCTTCATCAGTCATTTTCAAATATTTAGACATTGCTTTGGTATTAATCAATCTATCTCTAGAAATAACACAGGCTTCATAAGCAAATTGAGCTCTATCTTCAACTTCTTCAGGAGAAAGTGTTTTGACAAAGTCTTCAAGATAATTTATTCCAAAGGTGACATGTCTAGCTTCATCTCTAATCACATAATGCAATAGAGTCTTTAAAAGGGGATCTCTGGCAGATAGCTTCATGTTGGTAAAAGCAGCAAGGGCTAAGCCTTCAATTATGATTTGCATACCAATAAACTTTAAATCCCATCTTTTATCTGTAAGGATTTTGTCTAATAAAGCTTTAAGATTCGGATTAATTGGATAATGAAAGCCCACTTTTTCCTGAAGATATCTATTAAACACTTCAACATGCCTTGCTTCATCAAATGTTTGTGAAGCTGCATACATTTTTGCATTAAATGTTGGCGCACAACTTACCAACTGAGAGGCAACTAAAAGAGCGCCTTGTTCTCCATGTAAAAATTGGCTAAGAACTTCCCCAGTTTCATGTCTATCAAACTCTATTTTTTCTTCGTCAGATAGATTTTTCCAAGCATCAAGCTCTTCATGAGGCAAAGTAACTTCTTCTATGCCCGTAAGAGGTTCATCTTTCGGATGATTATAATCCCAATCCAGATCAATAGAACCATTCCAATTTAACTCTTTTCCTAATTCGTAAAGTTTCTTAATTCGGTTGTCAGCTACCGTATAGTCCCAATTATAAGATCCGGTAAGAGGTGTTTGAAAAATTTCAGCAACATCTTCTACGTCTTTTGCAGACAGGTCTAATTCATCATCTTTGTATACTTCATCAAAGTAAACTACGTCCTTTGGAGGACCATCCGTTTTAGTGATTTTCATAGCAAAAATCTATGCCTTTTAATACTATCTGTCAACTATAATTAGTCGATAATAATGTCACCTAATTGGCAATTCTAACTTTAAAAGTTTAATTAATTTGTAACGAATAATTCAGTCAATTGCTCCAACATCACACCGCCTAATTCTTCAGCTCTGTGGATAGTGACCGCTTTTGAATAATATCGAGTTACATCATGTCCAATACCTATGGCAATTAAGTCTATTTCAGTTTTATTTTCAATTTCATGAATTACATTTTTTAAGTGATTATCCAAATAACTCGTTGAGTTGGTTGATAATGTGCTGTCATCTACGGGCGCACCATCAGAAATTACCATAAGAATTTGTCTTTGCTCTGGTCTTTTGAATAATCTTCCACAAGCCCATAAAAGCGCTTCACCATCTACATTTTCCTTCAGTAAACCTTCTCTAAGCATCAATCCTAAATTCTTTTTTGCTCTTCTCCAAGCTAAATCAGCGGGTTTGAAAATAATGTGTCTCAAATCATTCAACCGCCCTGGATTATTAGGCTTGCCGCATTCTACCCAAAGCTTTCTGCTCTCTCCGCCCTTCCAATGTTTAGTTGTAAATCCAAGAATTTCTGTTTTTATATTACATCTATCTAATGTAGCGCCAATGATATCTGCAGAAACTGCAGCAGTAGTCATCGATCTACCTCTCATAGATCCAGAACTATCGACTAGAATAGTCACTACGGTGTCTTTAAATTTAGTATCTTTTTCTTGTTTAAAGCTCAAAGAGGTTAGCGGGTCGGTAATAATTTTGTGCAATTTAGAGGTATCTAAAATACCCTCATCTTTATCATATTCCCAAGATCTATTTTGCTGAGCTAGAAGTAACCTTTGTAAGCGATTTGCTAGCTTAGCGATAACTGATTTGCTTGGATCGATCAGTTGATCTAAGCGAGCTCTCAACCTTTTAAGCTCTTCTGCTGAACATAAATCTTCTGCATCTATAGTTTCATCATAGTCTCGCGAAAAAACTTTATATTCAGTTTCTTGAGATTGACCTAGGAGCTCTTCTAGTTTTGATCTATTTTCTAGCCATTCCTCTTCTGTTTCTTCAGTTTCTCCATCTTCAATTTCAAAATCTTCCGATGGATCAGCTGCAGTTTCTTCAGGCTCAGAAGGAGAATTTTCTTCTGATTGATCTTCATTTTGATCTTCTTGATCGCTTGAATCATTTTGATCTTCTTGATCTGAAGAAGATTCTTCTTGCTCTTGCTCTTCTTCCTCGTCAAAAGAAATGTTTAAAGCATTGAGAACATCTTCAATTTCCTTCAAAAAATTTTCTTTAACTTCTAATGAGTCTCTTATTCTAGGAATATATTTTCTTTCAATAGACTTCAAATCTTTTTCTAGAGGTTTTAAAAGACTCTCTTCTCTTGGAGTTAAATCAATTTCTAAAATATTTCTTTTAAGCCAAATTTGTAAAGCTTTGCTAGCGTTTTGAAGGGGTGTCTCTGGCGCAAAATCCTCTAAAGACTCAAGAAAAATAGAATGTAGATTATTTTTGACTCCAGAAAACTGAAGAGAGCCCAAAATTTCAAGCCTAATTTCATTTTGATCAGAAAGTATTTGATCTAATTCGGCATTACCTGTTCTTGTATTAGGTCTTTCATGTGAGTATTTTTCCTTAATAGCAATTTTATCTGCCTTGCCTCTAGATAATAATAAATCTTTTTTGGAAGACGTTACTTTTGGAATGGAATTTCCCGAAGTTGAATCAATACCAAAATTTAATTCAAAGTCTTTATTTTTTGAAATTGCTCTTGTCGAAGAAGACAAGGCATCTTTGATTAATTGATCTGTAGATTTATCGCTCAATCCTTATCAACTAATTTCGAGACGGAATCAGCAGCTTCTGTATCAAAGCATCTTTGAAAATATTCCGAAATTATCGGCTTTTCCGTTTCATCACATTTATTTAAAAAGCTTAATTCAAAAGAAGTCGCCAGATCAGAAAAGATTTGAAAGTTCTCAGCCCAACTAATAACTGTTCTTGGAGACATTAAATTTGAAATATCCCCATTTTTGAAACCTTCTCTAGATAAGTTAGCAAGCTCTATCATGTTTTTAACAGTCTTTAAGCCTTTTTTATTATTTAGTTCTGGAACCTTAGAAAGAACAACTTTGGTCTCTAATTCAACGGATAGATAATTAAGACAGGAAACTATTTGCCATCTGTCCATTTGACCCTGATTTATTTGTTGAGTTCCATGATAAAGACCTGTGCTATCTCCTAAACCGACGGTGTTGGCCGTTGCGAAAAGTCTAAAAAATGGATTTGGCGTTAAAACTCTATTTTGATCTAGAAGCGTTAATCTTCCGTCGACTTCTAAAACTCTTTGAATAACAAACATTACATCTGGACGACCAGCATCGTACTCATCAAAAACTAATGCAGTAGGATTTTGTATAGCCCAAGGCAAAATTCCTTCTTGGAATTTAGTAACTTGCTTGTTGCTTTCAATAACAATGGCATCTTTACCAAGTAAATCCAATCGACTGATATGGCTGTCAAGATTTACTCTGACACAAGGCCAATTTAATCGAGCTGCAACTTGTTCTATATGAGTAGATTTTCCAGAACCATGTAGCCCTTGAACCATTACTCTCCTGTTGTTTGAAAAGCCTGCCAATATTGAAAGGGTAGTAGCTTTATCAAAACAATAAGCGTCATCAATTTCAGGAACGTATTCATTGCCTTCCGCGAATGCAGGAACTTCAAAATCAGCTTCGATGCCAAACGTATTACCTACGTTAATTTTGATATCTGGAGTATTTTCAGAAAAGTTTGTGTAATTGATAGCCATAATACAAAAGAGTGTATTATCCTTTTTTTTATTAAGACAGCAAGAAATTATCTATGGCTTCAAGTAAACTTACCTTAGAATTTTTACTCTAAAAATAAGATTACTATGGATGCTATTAAAATATGGTCTGAAATTGAAGACGAGGCAAGGAAATTCGCAGATGAGGATTCTCACGCAGCGGTTTTTCTTTTCTCGCATATCTTTCCTTTCAAAGGTCTAGATGAAGCTTTGTCATTTCGGCTTGCAGAAGATTTAGCTTGCGATGATCATGAAGAAGGTTTTAGTAATTTGTATTTAAAAAAAGAACTTCAAGATATTTTCAAAGATGAAACAATTTTATCTGGAGTTGTGAAAGATTTATCAGCAGTAAAAAAAAGAGATCCAGCGTCTAAAGGCTATCTGTTAACGCTGCTTTTTTCAAAAGGTTTTTTGGCGCTGCAATCTCATCGAGCAGGAACTAGTTTTTTAAAAATTAAAAAAAACTTTATGTCGGCTTTTTTGCAAAGCCAAGCTTCAAAAGTTTATGGAGTTGATATTCATCCAGCAGCATTTATTGGCAACGGAGTTATGTTGGATCACGCGACTGGAATTGTTATTGGAGAAACCAGCGTAGTTGAAGATGATGTTTCTATTTTTCAGGGAGTTACTCTTGGAGGAACAGGAAAAATAACCGGCGACAGACATCCTAAGGTCAGAAAAGGTGTTTTGATCAGCGCAGGTGCAAAAATTATTGGTAATGTTGAAATTGGTGAAGGAGCTAAAGTGGCAGCAGGAAGCGTAGTTTTAGAAGACGTTGAAGCAAATACCACAGTTGCTGGAGTTCCTGCTATAGCAGTTGGCCGACCTTCAACAGATTACCCAGCAAAAACAGTAGATCATTCAATTAAGGATTAAAAATGACAGATCAAAATTTATTAGACGAATTAGTTAAGACTTTAGCTTTAGAAAAATTTGAAGAAAATTTATTTCGAGGACAAAGCGAAATGACTGCTTGGGGAAGAGTATTCGGAGGACAAGTAATTGGTCAAGCTCTTAGCGCGGCTCACCAAACAGTAGAAAAATCTAGGATTGCTCATTCCTTGCATGCTTATTTTTTAAGACCGGGAAGGGTTGACATGCCTATTCTTTATAATGTCGAAAGAATTAGAGACGGTAAAAGTTTTACTACGAGAACGGTTAATGCCATTCAAAATGGAGAATTTATTTTCAACATGTCGGTATCTTTTAAGGTTAAAGAAGAAGGTTTTGAGCATCAGTTTGAAATGCCTGACGTACCTGGACCTGATTCATTAAAAAGTGATCGAGAAGTTAGAGAAGAATCAAAAGATAAAATACCAAAAGAAATGTTAGATGCTTTTTTAAGAGACAAACCCATCGAGATTAGAAACGTTGAACCGTGGGATCCTTTCATTAAAGAAATAGGTCCTCCAATTAAACATATGTGGATTAAGGCTTCAGGTAAGCTTCCGGATAACTACTTAGTTCATCAGGCGGTTTTAGCATATGCTTCTGATATGGGGTTAATGGGAACTTGTCAAAAACCTCACGGAATTGGATGGGGTGCTTTTAATAGAACTATTCAAGCAGCAAGCTTGGATCACGCGATGTGGTTTCACAGAGAATTTAGAGCAGATGAATGGTTGCTATATGCGCTTGATAGCCCTAGTTCTAGTAATGCAAACGGTTTTAATAGGGGTAACATATTTACTGAGGATGGAATATTGGTAGCATCAGCAGTCCAAGAAGGTCTTATTAGGCCTTTATCTAAATAAATTATGGCCTCATAAAAATGACATTTTGTCGTTTTTAATTTTAAAATTTGCTTGAACCTGCCATGAATATAGGTTAATTTGCTTGTGTAAAAAGGATTTAAACTAAACTTTTCCGGGGGGAAAAATGATAAAAAAATTATTACTAACACTAGTGGCTGGTACTTTTTCGTTCTTGGCATTTGCCCAAGCTGATGAAGAAGTGATAGTTACTGGTTCTTATATTAAAGGAAGTCCAACAGATGGCGCTTCTCCAGTAGAGATAATTGGTCGTGACACGATTCAAAATATTGGAGCAATGGATGTTGCAGATATAACTGCTAATTTAGCTATTAACTCAGGTTCTGAAAACCAAGCTGACTCCTTTACTTCAGGTTCTACACAAGGAAGAACAAACATTAACCTTAGAGGTTTGGGTTTATCTTCAACTTTAGTTTTATTTGACGGAAAAAGACAAACACTTGCGGGAGCAACAGCTAATGACGGTAGTGTCTTTGTTGATACCGCGGCTTTGCCTACCATTGCTATTGAAAGAGTCGAAGTCCTAAAAGAGGGTGCGGCTTCAATATATGGTTCCGATGCAGTTGCCGGTGTTGTTAACTATATTTTTAGAAGAGATTTTACCGGTGCTGAAGTGAGTTTGACTGAGCAAATGATTGATGCAGGTTCATCTACGGATACCAAAGCAAGTTTCATTTTTGGAGCGGAAGCCGGAGATATGAATTTTGTTCTTGCTGGAAGCACAATGAGAAGAACGCCTATGTCAGGATCTACTAAAGATCTAGCACCGCTTGGAATTAGTGGTTTAGGAACAAGTTTTAGAATATTTGCGGACGCAACAGTATCTGATTCTTCTCACCCATATTATAATGGTGGAGCTACTACTCCTGCAGCTACAACATTTATTGGAGATCCCAATTGTATAGCCAACGGAGGAATAATTCTTCCTGATGCTCGTTGTGGATTTGCATTTGGACCAAGATTTAACATTGTTAATGATGAATCAAAAACGCAAATGTATTCATCTTTATCGACAACGCTCGATAATGGCATTGAATTCAAAACAGATCTCTTAGTTTCAAATACAAAAGTTTTTGATAACCCACAATCACCGTCTTATCCTGCACTAACTTATTTAAGTGCAGCTAAATTTATTCAGGTAGGCAAAGGTGGAAACCCTTTTGATGTGCCAGTAATGTGGTACGGAAGACCTTTAGCGTCTGCCTTCCCTTCACCTTTAGCACCTAGAGAAGTTGACATGACAAGAATGTCTATGGATCTTTCAGGTACTTATGATAATGGAATGGACTGGACTGCTAGTTTAGTGAGAAGTGCAGAAGAAGCATATGGCCTTCAACCTGATACCTCTGACTCCAGACTTGCAGCTGCGATTGATGGAACTGGTGGAGCTAGTGGAACTGAAACATTTGATTTATTTGTTCCAAGTAATAACTCTCAAGCATTAAGAGATTATTTAGTAGGAAATCAAGAAACTTGGTCGGATGTTAGCTTAACGGTTTTTGATTATGTAACTTCAGGTAGTGTTGGAGATATTTCCATTGCGACAGGGATACAATCTAGAGAAGAAAAATTAGATATCAAAAGAAGTGCTAATTCGATAGTGACTTTCAATGCTGATGGTAGTATCGCTCAAGGCGCTGATTTAATTTTCTTAGGTGGTGGTGCTGAAGTTAGCCAAAAAAGATCAGCAAATGCGATTTTTGTTGAGGCTCAGACTAACCTATCAGACAATTTAGAAATAAAAGGTGCTTTAAGATATGAAGATCTTGATGCTGATAGCACTTTTGATCCAAAGGTTTCTTTGAGATACCAAGCTTCTGATGAGCTGGTTCTTAGAGCATCTATTAGTACGTCTTTTAGAGAGCCTTCTTTAGCTCAATTGTATGCTAGTACAGTAGGTCTTGAAGGTATACAAGATTATAACACTGCTGGTGCTACTGTAGGTTCTACTACGTTTATTCGTATTGCTTCAGATGCAAACCCTAATTTGTTGCCTGAAGAAGCAGATAACCTTAACGTTGGGCTTATTTGGTCTCCAACAGACGATTTTCAAGCAAAACTTGATTATTGGTCGGTTGATTACACAAACAAAATTACCAAAGAACAGGCTCAAGGAATTGTTCAAAGAACTCCTAACGATGCTGCGGTAATTAGAGTAAGTGGAACTCTTGCCGGGGTAGTTACGCCTTATTTTAATGCCTCTTCAGTAGAGACTGATGGTATTGACTTAGAGCTTTCTTATGCAATGGATACTAATTTAGGACAATTGTCTCTAGGTTTGAATGCATCTCATATGTTGAGCTACAACATACCTGTTGGTGGAGTTGAGACCGATGTGGTTGGATTGTTTAATCACGATAACTTTGCTAGATCTCTGCCAGAAACAAAAGCAGTGTTATCGGCAAATCTCATGAATGGCAATCATTCAGCTTCTCTTTATGCAAGACACATTGCAGCATACAAAACGACTCGAGCACTTTCTGCAGCAGGTATTGCAGCAGGTTTTGATCAAAATATCGACAGCTTCAACACAGTTGACCTTCAGTACAACTATGTAATAGATGCTGACGGAGCGGGTGAAGTTAAATTCACGGCTGGAATCAAAAATGCTCTTGATGAAGATGTCCCTATGTTAGATGATTCAACTAATTGGAGTTATGATCCAAAACATCACGATCCTAGAGGAAGAATATATTCTATAGGCATCAAATACAGCATGTAACGTTTGTTACCAACTGTTTAAGAAAAGCCCCTTATTAAAGGGGCTTTTTTTATTCTAAAAGGAAGAGAATATTGGGAAACTTTAGAAGATCCATTCCCGGCTTGGGAACAAATTTAATAATTATTCTAAGGTTGTGACACCCATCAAATGCAGGTCTACTTCTCTGGCCGCAGCTCTACCCTCATTTATAGCCCATACTACTAACGACTGACCCCTTCGGCAATCGCCTGCTGCAAAAATTTTAGGATGAGAGGTTTTATGTATGTTGTGCTCAGCCTTAAAGTTACTTCTTTCATCTAAATCAACTTTTGTTTTTTTATTAACGTAATCCTCGGGGCCTAAAAAGCCCATAGCTAAAAATATCAAATCGGCTTTCCATTCTTTTTCAGTGCCTTCTATTTCTTGAAATTTAGAATCCACTTCTACAGTTTTGATCCCTATGAGATTTCCTTTTTCATCTCTTAAAAACTCTTTACCTGAAACTGAGTATTCTCTTGGATCTTTACCAAAAACATCAGTAGATTCTTCATGACCATAATCAACTTTATAAGTTCTAGGAAAAAGAGGCCAAGGATTATTATCGGCTCTTTCTTCTGGTGGTTTAGCCATAATTTCAAAGTTAGTTAAAGATTTGCAGCCATGTCTGAGTGACGTTCCAATGCAATCATTTCCAGTATCACCTCCACCAATAACGATGACATCTTTGCCTTTAGCATTAATAAAGCCATCATCCTTCAAATCACTATCTAATAGACTTTTTGTATTAGAACTTAAGAACTCCATAGCAAAATGGACGCCGTCTCCTTTTCTTCCAGGAATTGGAAGATCTCTGGGTTTCGTTGCACCAGTAGCGAATAAAATAATATCGTTCTCTTTAAGCAATTTATCAGTAGCAATCGATTTTTTAGAGGAACCGCCTATATCCGTATTCGTATAAAATTTAATGCCTTCTGTTTTCATTAAATCTAGACGAATATCCATTAATGATTTATCAAGTTTCATGTTAGGGATGCCATACATCATCAATCCGCCAATTCTATCGGCTCGCTCGTATACTTTTACATTATGACCAACACTATTGAGTTGCTGGGCCGCTGACAATCCAGCAGGACCTGAACCTACAATAGCTATCTTTTTGCCGGTTCTTTTTTTTGGAATATTAGGCTTTAACCATCCTGATTGGACACCTTTATCTGCTATGGCAAATTCCAAGTTTTTAATCGCTACTGGACTTTCCGTGATGCCTAAAACGCAAGCTCCCTCACAGACTGCTGGGCAAACTCTACCAGTGACCTCTGGAAAATTATTAGTTTTCATCAATCTCTGAAAAGCTTCTTCCCATTTATTGTTATAAACAAGATCATTCCATTCAGGAATCAAATTATAAACAGGACAACCTTCATTAGATTGGCAGAAGGGTACACCACAGTCCATGCATCTTGATGCTTGGGTTTTTAGACCATCATCTTTGTGGTCAGTATAAATTTCTTTAAAATCTAAGACTCTCTCTTTAGATGGTCTATAAGGCTCCACCTCTCTTGAAAATTCTTTAAAGCCAGTTGGTTTGCCCATTTAAACCGCCTCCTTCCTTTTAAGATCCATTTCAGCTAAAACTCTTTTGTAATCTGTTGGCATAACTTTAGTAAAGCTTTTAAGTTCCTTCTTCCAATTAGCAAGAATAGATTTAGCTATTTCTGAGCCAGTATATTTGGCATGGTTTTCAATCAATTGTTTGAGCTCTGCGATATCTTCTTTGACATCAACATTTTCTAATTCAAAAGTATCCATATTGCACTTGGATTCAAATTCTTTGTTGGGATCATATACATAAGCTTCCCCGCCGCTCATACCAGCTCCAAAATTTCTTCCAGTTGGACCAAGTATTATGGCTTTACCACCAGTCATGTATTCGCAACCGTGATCACCAATACCTTCAACAACAACTTTTGCTCCACTATTTCTCACGCAGAATCTTTCAGCAGCTATCCCTCTAAAATAAGCCTCTCCTTCAGTTGCCCCATATAAAGCAACATTTCCCAAAAGCATATTCTCTTCAGCCTTAAAAGAACTCTCTTTAGGAGGATAAATTATTAATTTACCTCCGGATAACCCTTTACCAACAAAGTCATTGGCATCGCCTTCTAACGTCATCGTAATACCTTTGACTAACCAAGCAGCTAAACTTTGACCAGCTGAGCCGTTTAACTTGATTTTAATAGTATCTTTGGGAAGACTTTTAGCACCCCAAATTTTAGTTACTTCATTAGAAAGCATTGTTCCAACCACTCTATTGGTATTAACTATTTTTGTTTCGATAGAAACTTTATTGCCGTTTTTAATTGCATCTTTTGCTTTGGTAATTAATTTTTTATCGAGAGCTTTATGCAAACCGTGATCTTGCTTCTGAGTGTTAAAAACTTGGGTATTTTCAAAAATTTTAACGGCAGGTTTAAGAATATTTGAAAAATCTAAGCCTTTTCTTTTCCAATGATCAATCGCATTATCTGCTTCAAGACAGTCAACTCTTCCTATCATCTCATCAACGGTTTTAAAGCCTAATTCAGCCATGATCATTCTTAAATCTTTAGCTACCATGAAAAGGTAATTTACTACGTGCTCTGGCTTCCCTTTAAATTTTTTCCTAAGTTCTTTATCTTGGGTGGCTATTCCAACTGGACATGTATTTAAATGACATTTTCTCATCATAATACAACCAAGAGTGACCAAAGGAGCTGTTGCGAAACCAAATTCTTCTGCTCCTAAAAGAGCTGCTATAGCGACGTCTCTTCCAGTTTTTATTTGGCCATCTGTTTGTAAAACTACCCTAGATCTTAAATTATTCATGACCAAGGTTTGATGAGTTTCTGCAACACCCAGCTCCCAAGGTAAGCCAGCATGCTTGATAGAAGTTAAAGGAGATGCTCCTGTTCCGCCATCATGACCGGCTATGACCAAGTGATCAGTTTTAGCTTTTACTACTCCTGAAGCAACTGTACCTACACCAATTTCAGAAACTAATTTGACACTTATTCTCGATGATCTATTAGCATTTTTAAGATCATGAATGAGTTGAGCCATATCCTCAATGGAATAAATATCATGATGAGGAGGAGGGCTAATTAACCCTACACCAGGAGTTGAATGTCTAATTTTTGCTATGTATTCATCTACTTTCTTTCCAGGCAACTCTCCACCTTCGCCAGGTTTAGCTCCTTGAGAAATTTTAATTTGAAGCTCATCTGAGTTAGTTAAATAATTCATCGTCACGCCAAATCTTCCTGAAGCAACTTGTTTGATAGCTGACCTTTTTGAAATTCCATCTTTTAAAGGTTTAAATCTAATAGGATCTTCCCCACCTTCTCCAGTATTTGATTTTCCTCCTAGCTTATTCATTGCAATTGCCAAAGACTCATGAGATTCAGTGGATATAGAACCTAGACTCATTGCTCCTGTAGCAAATCTTTTAACAATATCTTTTTCCAATTCAACATGTTTTATATCAATCGGCTTAAGTTTCGACTTAAATCTAAGCAAACCTCTCAAGGCACTATTTTTAGTAGTATTTTCATTAGCATATTTAGCAAAATCCCAATAAGCCGTCTCATTGTTTGTTCTTGAGGCTATTTGAAGGCTAGAAATTGTTTTAGGATCCCACATATGAGAATCACCACCATTTCTCCAGTGGAAATCTCCATTATTGGACAATACTGATAGATTATTATCTTTTTGCGGATAACCAAGATCATGTCTTCTATTAGATTCTTTAACTAGACCGTCAAAATTAATTCCTTGAACTCTACTTGCTGTGCCCGGAAAACTTTTTTCTATAATTTCATCAGCGAGTCCAACAGCTTCAAAAATTTGCGCGCCTTTGTATGATTGAAGGGTAGATATTCCCATCTTAGCCATAACCTTCATCATTCCTTTTCTGACAGCTTTTTTGTACGCAAAAATAATGTCATCAAACGTTTTGAGGCTATCAGTTTTTAGAGAACCATCAAGTTTTGCTTGCCATAAAGCCTCAAAGGCAAGATAAGGGTTTATAGCATCAGCACCATAACCAAATAATAAACAGTGATGATGAACCTCTCTGGCTTCGCCAGTCTCTATTAACAAACCTAAGCGAGTTCTCTTTTGAGCTTTTACCAAATGATGATGGACACTTGAACAGGCAACTAAAGAACTAATGGCAACATTATCTTCATTTACATTTCTATCAGATAAAACTATGAATGAATAATTTTCTGCAATAGATTTTTCAGCCTCTTTACATATTTTATTTAAAGCCTTAATCATTCCCTTGGTACCACTTTTCTTGGGGTAAGTGATATCAATGGTTTTAGTTTTCCAACCGTGTTTTTTAAGTTTTTTTATTCCACCTATTTCAGCGTTAGAAAGAATAGGGGACTTAAGCCTTAAACGGTGAGCGTTTTCAGGTTTGGAGGATAAGACATTTCCTTCCGGCCCAATTAAACATTCTAGAGACATGATGACTTCTTCTCGAATAGAATCTATCGCAGGGTTAGTAACTTGAGCAAACAGCTGCTTAAAATAATCAAAGATCAATCTAGGCTTATCTGATAAACATGCCAAAGCTGCATCATTACCCATTGAACCAAGAGGATCTCTCAGTTCTGAAACTAAAGGCATCAGCATGAATTGCATTGTTTCAGTGGTATAGCCAAAAGCCTTCATTCTTTTAATCAAATCAGGATTAATAATTCCTTTTTCTTTTTTTTCGTCAGTAAGTTCTTTAAGATCAATAACTTGCTCAGAAACCCATTTGCCGAAGGGTTTTGAATTGCATATTTCAGATTTAAGCTCTTCATCTGGAATCATTCTTCCTTGCTCAAAGTCTATTAAAAACATTTTTCCTGGTTGCAATCTGCCTTTGGAGACAACTTCTTCAGGTTTTACATCCAACACGCCAACTTCAGAAGCCATAATCACTTTGTCGCTTTTAGTTACATAAAACCTACTTGGCCTAAGTCCATTCCTATCTAAAACAGCACCAGCACATTTGCCATCAGTAAAACAGATAGACGCTGGTCCATCCCAAGGCTCCATGGATGCAGAGGAGTACTCGTAAAAATTCTTTTTTTCTTTTGGCATGTTTATGTCTGATTGCCAAGCTTCTGGAATCATCATCATTACTGATTCTTTAAGACTTCTTCCATTGAGAATTAAAAACTCCAGGACATTGTCAAAGCTACCTGAATCAGTACAGTCAGGCTCACAAATAGGAAATAAATCTTTCAATTTAGATTTATACACATCACTTTGAGCTACACCTTGCCTTGCCTTCATAGCATTCATGTTGCCTTTTAAAGTGTTAATTTCTCCGTTATGACACATGTATCTATTTGGCTGAGCTCGATCCCACGAAGGAAAAGTATTGGTGCTGAATCTAGAATGCACCATAGCTAGATGTGTCTGATAATCTTTATCCATCAAATCAGGATAAAAAGGAAATAACTGCGATGGAGTAAGCATTCCTTTATAGGTAATTACTTTTGAAGATAAGCTGCAGGCAAAGAACATTGAGTTTTGTTTTATTTCGACATTTCCTCTGATAGCGTGAGTAAATCTTTTTCTTACTAAATATAGCTTTCTATCAAAGCCTTCTAAATCTTTAGCATCTTTAGATTTTACGAAAAGTTGTTCAATGTATGGTTGAGCATCTTTTGATGCAGGACCTACATTTGCTCCAATTGGATCGACCGGGACTTTTCTCCAACCAAGAAAAATTAATTTTTCTTCATCAATAATCTCTTGAATAATTGATTTGCAAATTGATCTATATTTTTTTAATTGAGGAAGGAAGATGTTTCCGACGGCATATTGACCCTTTTCAGGCAAATTGATTTTTAATTTTTTAGCTTCCTTCTGAAAAAAATTATCTGGCAAAGCCATTAAAATTCCAGCCCCATCTCCAGTATTCTCTTCAAATCCACAACCGCCTCGATGATCCATACGAGAATTTATAATATAAGCATCGTCCATTATTTCTCTAGAAGCGACGCCTTTGATATTCGCAACGAGTCCAACTCCGCATGAATCTTTTTCAAATTGCGGATCATAAAGCCCATTTTTAAGTGGGCGCTCAATATAATTTTTTTCTATATTCTTCTTTGGCACACATTACCTCGACAGGTTTAGTAATATGCCCTTTTTACGCATGGACTATGCGTCACTTTTAAAGCATGTGATATGCATTAGTTAAATAATGTTAGCGTTTAAAAAAAGGTATGTCGACGCTGTAAAAGGGTTAAATTGCACTAAATTAGTGCAAATATAGGTTAAAACCTTTAATTTAACGAATTCTTATAAATTTATGCTTTTGAGGACTAAGTCTTGAGGTGGATTTTCAGTTATTTCAGCTCTTCCTATACCTTTAAGCGTAATGAACCTTAGTTTTTTTGATAATATTTTTTTATCTCGGCTAATTGCTTCGTTAAAGTCATCTAACTCAAAGTCTTGAGGAAGCTCGTAAGGAAGATTAACGGATTTTATCAATTCTCTTATTCTATCTAGCTCTTCTTTAGATAAGTTTCCTAGTAAAAAAGATAAATTTGATGCGCAGATCATACCAAGTCCTACGGCTTGCCCATGAGAAAAACCCTCTAAAGATTGAATAGCCTCAAATGCGTGTCCATAAGTATGACCAAAATTAAGCAATGCGCGTTCACCTTTTTCTTTTTCATCATTTGAAACAATAAAAGCTTTAATTAAGGAGCTTTCATAAATAATTTCAATTAATTCCTCATCAGTCAATTCTTTTCCATCTAAGAAAAGCTTTTCAAGTTTTTGGAATAAATTATTATCTGCGATAAGAGAATGCTTGATAATTTCTGCCAGTCCATCCGCAAAGTCTGACTTTGAAAGAGACTTTAAAGAATCTGCATCTATAATAACCAACTTAGGTTGATAAAATGCCCCTACATTGTTTTTGGAGCCTGAAAAATTGATCCCTGTCTTGCCTCCTATCGCTGCATCTACCTGAGATAAAAGAGTTGTTGGAATTTGAATCAAATCAATTCCTCGAAGATAAGATGATGCAACGAATCCAGTCATATCAGTGGTAATTCCTCCCCCAAGGCCTATTATTAACGAATCTCTATTGAATTTTTTTTCATTCAAAAGATCGTAAATAGGAATAATCCCATCAAAACTTTTATTTTTTTCATTAGCTTCTATATCTATGTGAAAAATATCTGCAGCTCCAGAAGCTGATAAAGAATTTATTAAGTTGTTTAGAGTAGAATCAGGAACATTTTTATCTCTAACTATTAAAATTTGTTTATCTTGAACAAGCCATTTGAAATCATATGCACCAATAAGATTATGGCCTATTAAGACTTCATAGCTATTAAGTTGTGTTCTAATATTTATCGATTTAGTCATTTATAAAATCTATTATCTTTTCAACCATCTCATCATTAGACAGTTGATCTCCATTTAGTTCTAGTTTGGCAACCATTTGATATAAATCAAACCTTTTAGCATACAAATTCTCTAGAACTTTTCTTGAATCTCCATTATTCAATAAAGGCCTCTTATCACTATCTTTAGTGGATAAGTATTGTTTTTCCACCGAAGCGCTCAGAAACACTACGAATTTTTCATTTTTTAAGATTTCTCTGTTTATGGATTTTTCAATAACACCTCCGCCGGTTGAGATTATCGTATTCGATTCACTAGAAAGATCCTCAAGAAAAGTGCTTTCTTTCGCTCTAAAGCCCTCCTCTCCTTCAACTTCAAAAATTTCAACGATACTTTTTTTAAACTCCTTTTCGATATCTTTATCTATATCGACTAGGCTAAAATTTAGTGCTGATGCTAGGAGTTTGCCTATTTTAGATTTACCAGAGCCCATAGGCCCGATTAAATATATTCTCATGAAAATATTTCTTTTATTAAAATTAAGCTACTATTTTACTTTAAACAACTTGTGAACAGACTTTTAAATAAAAAAATATTCTTCTTAGCAGCTTTTCTGCTTTTGCTTCCAATTCAATTTGCTATGGGAGTTTATATTTACTTTTCTCCTGATTTACCAACTTCTGATGATGTCAGGAGAGTAGAGCTTCAAGTTCCTCTAAAAATTTTTACTATCGATAAAAAATTAATTGGTGAATACGGCGAAGTGCATAGAACAAAATTAAGTTTTGATGAGATACCAGAAGAATTGGTAAACGCTTTTCTGGCTGCTGAGGATAGCGGTTTTTTTTCTAATTTCGGAGTAGATTTTTTTAGTCTATTAAGGGCAACTTATGAATTTATAAGAGAGGGCGAAATCGTAAGTGGTGGAGGCACCATTACAATGCAGGTTGCAAGAAATTATGTTTTGACGAAAGAGCAAACTTTTGAAAGAAAATTTAAAGAAATTTTTATGGCATTAAAATTAAATTTATCTTTCAGTAAAGAAGAAATTTTTGAACTCTATGTAAATCAAATTTTTCTAGGAAATCGTGCCTATGGAATAGCAGCTGCAGCTGAAATTTATTATGGAAAAAATCTTTCTGACTTAACTTTAGCTCAAAAAGCTATGATCGCTAGTCTGCCTAAAGCTCCTTCAAGAATTAACCCATTGGCAAATCCTAGAAGAGCTCTAATTAGAAGAAATTGGGTTTTATCAAGAATGGAGAGTTTAGATTATATTGATGAAGATTCTTTACAATTAGCATTAATGGAGCCTATTTCAGCATCTTTCAAAGGAGTGTCTCCGGAAATAGAAGCAGACTATTTAGCAGAAGAGATAAGAAGATATATGATTTCTAAATATGGTTTGTCAGCTTATAAAAATGGCTACGAAGTTTATTCCACTATAAATTCTAAAAATCAGTTAGCAGCTAATTCTGCATTAAAAAAGGGTATTGAAAGCTATGAAAAAAGACATGGTTTTGAAAACCCAATTAATTATTTAGATTTGTTACCAAAAACATTTATTCAAAGAAGTGATCTGTATTATGCTATTTCATACGATCAAGAAAACTTTAAAGATGCCTTTGGAATAAAGAAAGATCTCGCTAATCCTTTTGATCAAGCGTTAGATATTTTATCAGACAGTCCAGATTACAATAACTTTTCCCCGTCATTAGTTCTTTCAGTTGAAACTCAAAAAATAACTTTCTTGAATAAAAATGGAGTTATATCTTCAATTAATTTTAATCAAGTTAAAAACAAGATCAGACCTAAAGTAAGTGCAAACAAGAAAAAACCATTTTTAAAGGATTTTGATTCTTTTTTTGAGGTAGGAGATTTAATTTGGATAAATGCTTTGCCCAATAAAATATATGAATTTGGAATGCATCCAAAAGTGCAGGGTGCTCTCATAAGTTTGAATCCCGAATCAGGAGAAATTCTTTCTATGGTCGGGGGTTATAATTTTAAGTCGAGTAAATTTAATAGAGTTACTCAAGCAAAGCCACAATTAGGATCAAATTTTAAGCCATTCTTATATGCCGCAGCTTTTGAAAATAATTATTCTCCGGCTTCATTAATTAACGATGCTCCAATAGTCTTTGAAGATGAAAATTTAGAAGATTATTGGCGACCAAAAAATTCTAGCGGAAAGTTTTACGGGCCTACCAGATTAAGAGAGGCTTTACTGCAGTCAAGAAACGTGGTTTCCATAAGATTATTGAAAGATTTAGGACTCTCAAGGACTAAAAATTACCTTACTAGATTTGGTTTTGATAGAGAAGCTTTGCCAGATGATTTATCCTTAGCGCTTGGATCGTATGGACTGAGTCCTATGGATAATGCTTCTTACTTTTCTGTTTTTGCTAATGGAGGCAAAAGCATAAATCCAAAATTCATTAGTAAAATAAAAATTAGCGGTAAAGAAGTAAATTTTTCTAAAAAAAATAATTTGGAATATAACTTTGTAGAAAAATGGCTTGGAAGAAAAATAGAAAAAAAAATTAACTATACGATAGACCCAAGAGTGGCATATATGATTAATGATATTTTAAGGGAAGCTACTTTAAGAGGAACAGGAAAAAAAATTAGGTCGCTGAATAGAGATGATTTTGCTGGCAAAACAGGAACTACAAACGATGCAGAAAGTACCTGGTTTACTGGTTTCAATAAAAATATTCTAACAACGGTCTGGTTTGGTTACGATCAGCCTTCAACTCTCGGTAATAACGAGTTTGGAAGCACTACAGCGCTTCCAATTTGGTTAGATTATATGGAGCAGATAATAAATTCTGTAGATTATGGTATTCAAAAAAGACCGCCCGGACTAGTAGCAAAAAAAATTAATTTAGATGATGGGCAGTTTGCAGAAAGTGACGATGAAAGAACTATGTTTGAATTTTTTCTAGATTAGATTAAAGAAAAATAGTTTTTTTCAATACGGCCCAATGTTCAGTCCAACTTTGAATAATGTTTCTCTTAAATTTACTTCTGACATACATTTGTATTTGTCCCTCCATGCAGGAAATAATTAAATCTGCAGCAGATGAAGAGCTGAGAGAAAGTTTTCCTTTAGTTTCTTTTTCATAATTTTGAAAAGATTGTTTTATTTCTAGGCTAATTTTGTCAAAAAGAAGGGAAACTTTGTCTTCTATTTTTACTTCATCAACTGAAAGAGCTTCTCTGTTTAAAATCTTAGAAATGCCTTTGTTTTTTTCGCAAAAAGTTAGAATCAAAGTAACTATATTTCCAGCTATGTCATCTACTTTTGAATCTTTTTTTATAGAGACAATTCTGGAAAAAATGCTATTTTCAAAAAAGATTACCAACTCCTCATAAATTTTTCTTTTACTAGGAAAATGCCTATAAATTGCTGCCTCAGTAATATTGGTTCTCTTGGCAAGCTCAGCAGTAGTAATTTTTACAGGCTCTCTTTCTTCTAGCATTGAGACTAGAGTTTGCATAATTTGGATTTTTCTTGGAACTGCTTCTTTAGTCATTTATTTAGATATTAAGGTGCCAACACCTTTCGTTGTCAAGATTTCTAATAGAACTGCGTGAGGCACTCTGCCATCGACAATATGAGCATGAGATACTCCTTTCTCAAGTGACGAAATTACTGAGCTAAGTTTTGGCAGCATGCCACCTTTGATGGATTTTTTATCTTTAAATATTTTTTTTGCTTCGATTAAGCTCATTTCTGAAATTTTCTTTCCTTTTTGATTTTTAACTCCTGAGACATCAGTCATTAAAATCAGCTTTTCCGCCTTTAAAGCGCCTGCAACAAAACATGCCACATGATCTGCGTTAATATTAAGAGGATTGCCATTCGCACTCCATCCAATCGGCGATATAACTGGTATTCTTTTTAAAGAAGTATTTTTAATTAAAGTTTTTTTTATAGAAATTATTTCTCCAACTTCGCCTAGTTTTTTATTTTTTGGATTTTTTTCAGCCTTGATAAATGATGATCTTTTGCCAGACAAAGCTTGAGCTTTCCCACCCCATAAATTAATTAAATCTTTAATTTCCTTATTAACTTGATTGTCTAATACCTTTTGAACAGTATTGATTATTTCTGGAGAAGTTACTCTGATGCCATTGACGAACTCAGATTCAATTTTAGCTTTTTCTATACTTCTTTGAATTTGCGGACCGCCTCCGTGAACAATTATTGGATTTATGCCAACAGTTTTCATGAGCACGATATCTCGAGCAAAACCTTTTCTAAGATAAGCGTCATTCATAGCGCTTCCACCATATTTTATTACAATGGTTTTTCCGGAGAATTTTTGTATATAAGGCAAAGCTTCGCTGAGAACTTTTGATATTTTCTCTGCGCTTTTATTAGTAATGCTCATAATTAATTTAAGTTAATAATAAGCCTTTTATCTATATCAAATAAAGCTTTTTGAAAGGTTTCTATTATTTTTTTTAAGGATTCTTTAGTATCTCCTTCAAATCTTAGAACAATTGTTGGTGTTGTATTTGATGCTCGGGCAATGCCCCAAGCATTTTTGTTTTCAAGTCTTAAACCATCAATTAAAATTCTTTCATATCCAAAGAAATCATAATTATTTTTTAATTTTTCAATAATATTAAATTTATCTTTATCGGTTGTTTTTATAGCCAGCTCAGGAGTATTAAAAAATTGCGGGAACTTCTTGAAGGCCTCTGAAGAAGTCGTATCTAATTTACTAATAATCTCTAGAAGCCTTAAAGCTGAAAATATTCCATCATCAAAACCATACCAGTTGTCATTAAAAAAAATGTGGCCACTCATTTCGCCTCCCAAAATAGCATTGGAGTTAAGTATTTCAGATTTAATATATGAATGCCCTGTTCTAGACATAATGGGTATTCCGCCACTCTTTTTTATAGTTTTTGCTAGTTGATTTGAGCATTTCACATCAAAAACTATCTTAGAATTTATATTTTTCTTCAAGATATCTTCAGAAACTAAAGACATATATTGGTCCGGATAAATAATTTTTCCTAAATTATCTACAACACCTAATCTGTCTCCATCTCCATCCAACGCTATACCCAAATCAGCTGACTCTCTAATAACCGCCTCACTTAAATCAACCATATTTTTTGGATTTCCTGGATCCGGGTGATGGTTAGGAAAATTTCCATCTACCTCACAAAAAATTTCTTTTAAATTTATTCCTAGGGCTTTAAAAGAATCTGGCGCAATTGTACCTCCGACTCCATTTCCACAATCTAGTACTACTTTTAAGGGTTTAGGAATCGAAATTTTTTCTTTAAGTTCTTTTAAGTATTTGTCAAAAATTGAAAGAGAATCGACTTTGCCAAGGCCTTCTTCAAAGTCTTCACTCATGATCAAGCTTTTAATTTCTTGAATTGAATTACTTGTTAAAGCTTTTTGATCAAAGACAATTTTAAAGCCATTATAATTTTTCGGATTATGGCTGCCAGTAATCATCACTCCATCCTTGATGCCAGAGGTAAATGTTGCAAAGTATAAAAGCGGCGTAGGAGCCATTCCTATATTCAAGACATCACACCCTGAGGAAATAATTCCGCCAATAAGAGTTTTTGATAAATCTGGACCAGAAAGCCTCCCGTCTCGGCAAACACATATTTTATTTCTTCCCTTTCTTAAAAGAATCGTCCCTATAGCCTTGCCTAAGTTTTTAACTAACTCTTCAGAAAGTTCATCTTTAACAATTCCTCTAATGTCATATGCTCTAAAAATTTCAGAATTAACTTTCATATAAATTTGTCCCGCTTATAATGTTCAATTTCAAATAGTTAATTATGAATACTTTAGCAAATAGGGATGGATTTATTTGGATGGATGGTCATTTAGTTGATTGGTCTGAAGCTAAAGTTCATGTTTTAACACATACTTTACATTATGGCTTGGGCGTATTTGAAGGAGTCAGAGCATATGCCACAAAAAATGGGACAAAAATTTTTAGATTAGAAGATCACACATCGAGATTATTTGAGTCTGCTAAAGCGGTAAATTTAGAAATTCCTTTTTCTCAGCAAGAGCTTAATGAAGCTCAGAAGGAAGTATTTAGAGTTAATAATCTTGAAGAAGGCTATTTAAGACCTATGTGTTTTTATGGTTCAGAAGGAATGGGGCTTAGAGCTGATAATTTAAAAGTTCATTGTATGGTAGCAGCATGGGAATGGCCCAGCTATATGTCTCCTGAAGCATTTGACAATGGTATTAATATAAAAATTTCTTCTTTTAAAAGAGAAACTGGAAATATTGTTTCCCGATCAAAAGTAAATGGAAATTACGTTACTTCAATCATGGCATTGCAAGAGGCTATGAAAGAAGGGTTTGATGAAGCTTTATTGTTAGATGATGAAAATAATATTTCTGAAGGTTCTGGTGAAAATTTCTTTATTGTTAAAGACAAAATTTTATATACGCCAGATTTAGAAGCTTCTTTGAATGGAATTACGAGAAAAAGTATTATTAGCCTGGCCGAAGAATTAGATATAGAAGTCAAGGTAAAAAAAATAAAAGTAGATGATGTGATGGATGCAGATGAATTATTCTTTACAGGAACAGCTGCCGAAGTAGTGCCTATTAGAAGCGTAGATAAAAAAATTATCTCAGATGGCAAAAGAGGAGAAATTACCACTATTCTTCAAAAAAATTATTTCGATCAGGTTAGAGGAAAAAGAAACTCATTTCCTGAGTGGCTTACTTCAATAGATTAAAAAAAGCTTATGAGAAAACTTCGGATAGCATTTCTCAGTTATCGCAGTAATCCTTTTTCTGGAGGACAAGGAATATATGTAAAATATATGACCAAAGCTTTGAAAGAACTAGGACACCAAGTTACTGTATTTTCAGGACCTCCTTATCCAGACTTATTTGAAGGAATTGCTCTTGAAGAAGTCCCTAGTTTGGATTTATATTCGAAAGAAAATAAATTTAGAGATGTCGAACTTAAAAAGCTTTTAAATCCTATTAATTTTTTTGAGTGGACTAGTATAAATTCTGGCGGCTTTTCAGAACCTTATACTTTTGGAAAAAGAATTAAAAAGCTTTTAAAAAATAGACTAAATGAGTTTGATGTAATTCATGATAATCAAAGCCTTTGTTATGAACTGATTTATTTCCAAAAAAGAATGCCTTTAGTGACCACCATTCATCATCCAATTTCAAAAGATTTAAAATTTCAACTTAAAAGTACAAAGTCTATTTTTTTAAAAATGCTGATGATTCGATGGCATTCATTTCTTAGAATGCAAATCAAAGTAGCGCGAAAACTTAAATCGATTATTGTCGTATCGGAGTCTTCTAAAAACGATATCCATAAAGATTTTGGTTTAAAAAAATCAGTAATGAATGTGATCTTAAATGGAATAGATACAGAAGCATATTATGCAGATAAGAACGTTAAAAAGGTTCCTTTTAGAATAGTTACTACAGCAAGTGCTGATGTTCCTCTCAAAGGTCTAGACTTTTTGTTGAAAGCTTTTGCCCGAATTAAAAAAGTTCATAGTGATGCAACGCTTCAAATTATTGGCGGCTCTAAAAAAGGAGGCCATACAAAAAGGTTGATTAAAAAATTAAATATAGAGAGCGCTATAACGTTTAATAAAAATTTATCTTTTAAAGAAGTAAGAGATCTTTATTGTTCCGCCGATATAGTAGCTATACCCTCTCTTTATGAAGGATTCGGTTTTGCTGTGGGTGAGGCGATGGCTTGCAAAGTTCCTGTAATCACTACTTCAGGAGGGGCAATTCCTGAAGTAATTAAAGATTGTGGCATGATAGTGAATCCTGGAAGCTCAAAAGAACTTGAAGAGGCTATTTTGAAATTACTTCCAAACGAAGACTTAAAAAATACTTTAGCTGAAAAGGGATTTCAAAGAATTCAAAAAGATTTGCAATGGAAGGAAGTGGCAATTAGAGCAACACAAATGTATGAAACAGAAATTAAAAGGTTAGAAAATTAAATGCAAACTATAAATTTTGACAATTTTAATTTTGAGCCAAAAAAGAAATTTCTAGATTTAGGTTGCGGCCAAGGCAGACATTGTTTTGGCGCTTATATGTCGGCAAATATTGATGTGTTTGGATTTGACATGAGCTTGTCAGATATAAAAGTAGCTGAAAAAAATTTTGATGAGTTTGATGAAAATAATAATTCAAAACTTTGTAAATTTGGTGTTGCGAATGCTACAAAATTACCTTTTGCAGATGAAACTTTCGATTACATAATTTGTTCAGAGGTTTTAGAGCATATTCTTGATTATCAAGAAGCGTTAAAAGAGATAAGCAGAGTTTTAAAATCAAATGGAAAAATGGCAGTTAGTGTTCCTAAGTTCTTCCCAGAATGGATCTGCTGGAAACTAAGTATCGACTATCAAAATACACCTGGTGGACATGTAAGGATATTTAAGTATAAAGAATTAAAAAATTCTATATTGTCTTTAGGTTTGAAATTCAAAAAACGTCATTGGGCCCATGCGTTGCATTCTCCTTATTGGTGGCTTCAATGTCTTATGTGGAATTCCAAGGAAAGCTCAAGAATCATTAATCTCTATCACCGTTTTTTAGTTTGGGATATGATGAAAAAGCCTTTAATAACTAAAATTCTAGAATTTGTTTTACAGCCTTTGATTGGCAAAAGTGTAGTTTTATATTTCGAAAAAATGGATAAATAGATGATAAAGAACTCAATAGATTCTTATCATCATTTGGGAGCGTACATAATTTCTTGTCAAGGCAAGGGTGGAGTTATTGCATGGGAACCCAAAAGTAAAATAGATCCTTGGGATCATGTTGAATCAGCAATGGGTTTGGATGTTTTAGGTTTTCAGTCTAATTCAATAAAAGCTTATGATTGGTTAAAAAATTCTCAAGAAAAAGATGGTTCGTGGTTTTCGGAATATCTAGGTGATAAAGCAGTTAATTTAAAAAAAGAAACAAATTTTGCTGCTTATATTGCAACAGGAGCATGGCACCATTTTTTAAATTTTAAAGATAAACAATTTTTAAAAGATCTATGGCCAACAATATCGAAAGCCATGGAGTTTGTTGTATCGGGCCAGACAAAAGATGGAGATATTCTTTGGGCAAAAGATGAGAATAATGACTGGATGGATGACTCTCTTTTGACTGGCTGCTCTTCAATATATAAAAGCTTGTTGTGTTTTCAAAAAATTTCTTTTGAGCTTGGATTTTCAGAAAAAATATATGAAAAAGAAACAAATTGGTTGTTTAATGCTATTAAAAACAAGTCACAACGATTCGACAGGAACTGGAAAAGTAAAGATAGGTATAGCATGGATTGGTATTATCCTATTCTTTGCGGGATTATCTCTGATAACGAAGCCAAATTAAGGATAGATGCAAGATGGGATGAATTTGTTGTGCAAGGTTTAGGATGCAAATGTGTTGAAGAAGAACCATGGGTTACTGCAGCCGAATCATGCGAACTTGTTTTAACATTGGTAAAGATGTCTGAAAAAAAGAAAGCAGAAGAAATATTTTCTAACGTCTGCGCTCTAGCAGATCCAGAGAGTAAACTATTTTGGACAGGTTATGTATTTAAGGATAAAAAATACTGGCCCGAAGAAAAACCAAGTTGGACAGCAGCTGCAGTTATATTAGCCGCCAATTCACTTTATGGCTTCTCTGAATCTTCAAATTTTTTTAGTGATTAATTTTTTTTAGAATTGCTAAAGAATCAACTATTTCTAATTCTTCATAATTTCCGGATTGAAGTGCAAGACAATAGATTTCATAAGGGGGCCTGCCTCCATCTTTAGGGTCAGGAAAAACATCATGAATAGCTAATATTCCATTTGGAAGAATAAATTCATTCCATCCTTGATAGTCTTTTAGTGCAGCATCCATGCTATGACCTCCATCAATAAAAAGAAGCCCTAGAGGCGTTTTCCAACTTTTCGCAATTTTAGACGAGTTCCCAACAACAGGAATGATATTATTTTGGCAAGAAAATTCGCGAATATTTTTTAAAAGCTCAGGCAGAGTATTAAATTTATCTAATCGAATGTCATAGAGATCTGGATCATGATATTCCTCTCCTATTTGATGCTCTTCAGAGCCAGTATGATGGTCAACAGTAAATATAAATGAATTATTTTGTTTGCATGCGTTCCCGAAAACTAGTGCAGACTTGCCACAATAACTGCCTATCTCTAAAGCTGGGCCTATGTGAGCAGTTAGATCAATTAATTCTGCAAGTTTTTTCCCTTCAGAATTGTCAAGGAAACCCTTAACGGTGTTTAATAGCTCCATAATTTCAATATAAATTAATAATCATGTCTTTAAAAGCCGAAAGAAAAGAAATAAATATCAAGGGTGAAAGTTTTTCATATCTTTTTTTTCCATCTAATTCGAATAAAAATCCCATATTTTTTCTTCATGCTACTGGTTTAAATGCCGCAACCTATATAAATTTTTTGTCTAAACTTTATAAAAAATTTAATGGGGAAAGAACTATCTATGTTCTAGATCAAAGAGGTCACGGACTAACTAGGGCAGATGCAAACCACAAAAATTTAAAGTCTTGGAAGACTTACGAAAAAGATGCCATTAATTTTATCAATGAAATTGGTGTTGAATCTTGTGATATAGCTGGACACTCAATGGGTGCGATAGTTTCTGCTCGCATTTCTAGTAAATTAAAAAAAATAAGAAAGTTAATAATGATAGAGCCTGTTCTCTTTTATGATTTTTCAGAAGGTTTTTCTCTATCAGTAAAAAGATTCTTTAAAATAGGCGACTCTTCCGAAATTTCATCAAGTGCCGCTAAAAGAAGAAAATCTTTCAATAATCTTGAAAGCGCAATTGAGCATTTTACTGGGAGGGCAATCTTTAAGAATTGGCCTGACGAAGCTTTAAAAAACTATTTGGAGGGTGGCTTAAAAGAAACCAAGGAAGGAGTATCTTTAAGTTGCGATCCATTTTGGGAGGCAAAGACTTTCCAAACGGTTTCTTATAACACTTATAAATTTTTAAAAAATATACATATTTCTGCTTTTATTTTGAAGGGCTCAATGGAAACCTCAACTTTTTCTGAAAAAGCTAAAGAATATGTATCTAAAAAATATAGCTTTAAAATTGAAGAGATGAGTGGATCACATTTTTTACCTATAGAAAATACTGATGCTGTCGCTTTGAAAATTGCAGACTTCCTTGGAAAATAAATTTTTACTTACTTGAGATGATAAAAAAGTTAAAATTATTTCCTTTTTAAATATGTCTACAGAATCTAGCTCAAAGCCCATTTCTCTTCAAACTTTTAGAAATCATAAAGCTAATAGTCAAAAGTTTGCTGCCTTAACCTCATACGAAGCAACTATTACTTCTATGATGTGTGAGGCCGGCATAGAATTAATTTTAGTTGGAGATAGTCTTGGAATGGTAATTCAAGGTCATGATTCAACTGTGCCTGTTTCTATGGAAGATATTTTATATCACTTGAGGTGTGTTAAAAGTGGAAACAAAGGTGCTCACTTAATGGCTGATATGCCATTTATGAGCTACGCAACAGAACAACTTGCATATGAAAATGCTACAAGACTAATGCAAGCAGGAGCAAATTCCGTAAAAGTTGAAGGCGGAGAGGTTATTTTAAAAACTACAGAATTGCTCTCCCAAAGAGGAATTCCAGTCTGCGCGCATATGGGATTAACACCTCAATCCATAAATAGAATAGGAGGTTTTTTTGTTCAAGGCAGAGACCCATCCTCTCACTCTAAAATGATAGAAGAAGCTAAAAGCTTGGAAAATGCGGGTGCAGAACTATTACTTTTAGAATGTATTCCTGTAGATTTAACAAAAAAAATATCTGATGCACTTTCGATTCCTACAATAGGCATCGGTGCAGGTTCTTATACTGATGCACAAATCATGGTTATTCATGACATGTTGGGAATAAAAACCTTGCCAAAACAGCCTAAATTTGTAAAAAACTTCTTAGCAGAAAACAATTCTATAGCTGAAGCGCTAGAAGCTTATGTGAAAGCAGTAAGGTCAGTAAGTTTTCCTTCGCAAGAACACTGGTTTGAATAGTGGAAATCTTTGAAAATCTATCAGATTTAGATCTTATAAATAAATATCGACCTTTAGCTTTAATTCCTACGATGGGTAATTTGCATGAGGGACATTTAAGCCTTGTAAAATATGCTCTAAAGCTAAATTTATCGCCAATGGTTACAATCTTTGTTAATCCTCTCCAGTTTGGACCTACAGAAGATTTTTCTAAATATCCAAGAACTACAGAAGAGGATTTAAGATTATTAAAAAAAGAAAAATGTACCTTGGCTTTTATTCCTGATGGAAAAAAAATCTTAGAAAACATTAAAGAACTTAAAGCTCCATTTAGTAATTTTTTATGTGGTAAAAGCCGTCCTGGACATTTTGATGGCGTCTTAACTATTGTTAATCGTTTTTTAGAGCTTATAAAGCCCGAATATTGTATTTTTGGACAAAAAGATTTTCAGCAACAATTAATAATAAAAGAACATTTAAAAAACTCCGAGCTTTCGACTGAATTAATAACCAACCCGATAATTAGAGATAGAAATGGCCTTGCCCTGTCTTCAAGAAATAATTATTTATCGAAAAGGGATAAGTTAAAAGCTGCAAAAATCTATTTTTATCTAAAAGAAATATCAGCTGAACTAATAAAAATTATTCTAAATAAAAATGATTTTAAAAAAGAGTTAGATTTTCTAAAAAGCTCTTATCAAGAAATATTTTTAAAAGAGAACTTTGAAGTGGATTACTTAGAATTTGTTAATGCTAAAACTCTTGAAGGTTTAAAAAAAGAAGATTCAGAAATACTCATTGCAATAGCTATTAATTATGCCGGAGTAAGATTAATAGATAACATTTTTTTAACTAGGCCTATTTCGTAAAAGATTTTTAGGATAAAAGTCTTTTTCTCCCTCTGGTCTATTTTTAAATCTTCTGTGACTCCACAAATAGTTATCTGGGGAGTTTTTAATATAATTTTCTGCTGCTAAATTTATTTTAATTAGATCCTCTTCAATATTCTCACCTTTAAGGTCTAATTGTTTTAAAGAAGCTTTATAAAAAAGATCTTCTTTTTTAAGAGTAAATAAAAAAACTTCACAATTTGTTCTTTCTACAAGAATGGAAGGGAATTTAACAGTTAGTGCCTTGTGCCCAAAAAAGTCAATAAATATCGAATGTTGATATCCATAATCTTGATCAGGAGCATACAAATTAGCTTTGCCGTTTTCTAAAGAAGCTAGGAAATCACTTCCTTCATTTGGTCTAAAAATTCTTTCAACAAACTTTTTTCTACTAGCAGTTAAGATATTTTCCAGGACTCTAATGCTTTGCACTTTAGCCATACCAGATACTTTTAAAAATAACGAAGATGCTCTTACAACCATGTCCGTATTTGGGGTATGTAAAACTAAAATAAGTTTTCCTTTTTTTGGATCTAAGTTATCAGCTACTTTTTTAACTTCATCAAAATTTTTAATAAGTTTTTTCAACTTTTTATCTGAAGCCCAGAAAGAGTTGAGAAACTCAAAAATTGATTCCCCTAAACGTTTAAAATTTTCTTTCAAAATAAAATCTATTTCTTTCAAATCTTTCTCTGGAAAACATTTTTTTATATTCCAGTGAGCTATTTCGCGTCTTTCATCAAGGAACTTAAACAGAATCAATCCAACAATCCTTCCAATTAAAAATTGAACTCTTTGAGGAAGCAAACTCATAATTCTTAAAAAAAGTGTGAGGAAAAATTCTACAATCTTCATATATCTTCAATAGATTAGACTTGACGCTTTCTTACATCAAGTTATTTAGTCTAGAATCAACTATCAGTTAAATTTAAATGATGATTTTCTATAAACTTCTAACATACTTATATCTTCCCTTTGCTTTGATAAAAATTTTTTCTAAAAAAGAATTTTCTATGTTTGAGATGAGCCGAATAAAAGAAAGGTTTGGGTTTAAACCGTTAAAAATTCAAGCGCACAAAGAAGACTGTATCTGGATACATGCAGTTTCTGTTGGAGAGGTTAATACATCGATAAATCTTATCGAAGAAATTCAATTAAAATATCCTGATAGATCAATCTTGATTTCTACAACTACTGTTACAGGCTCTTCTAGAGTTAAAAAAATTCTTGGAGATACTGTTAATCATCAATACTTTCCATTTGATTTAGATTTTTGTGTTGATAAATTTTTAAAATTTTGGAAACCAACTTGCATGATTTTAATAGATACCGAAGTATGGCCCAACATGATTTCTTCTTGTTCAAAAAAGAAGATTCCAGTTGTTTTGTTAAACGGCAGACTTTCAGAAAGTTCTAAAAAAAAGTATTTGAAGTTTCCTAATTTTTTTAAAGAGATATTTCGCCTTTTCGATTTGGTAATTGCTCAAAGTGAAAATGATAAAAATAACTTTATTGAGCTTGGTGTAATAAGAAAAAATGCCTTCCATGATTTTTCTTTAAAATTTGATGCAGCTGCAAAATTAATTAGCGGTCTTTCTTTTAAAGTAGACCGTGACGCGCTTTCTAAAAAAAGAATAATTACTTGTGCGAGTACTCATCCAGGTGAGGAGGAGATTCTTCTCGAAAGTTTTCAAAAGTTAAACGATGAATCGATTCATTTAGTAATAGCTCCAAGACATCCTCATAGAGCAGAAGAAGTAGGAGAAATAATTAGAGATCTTGATATTAAGTTCTCTTACTTAGAACAAGAAGAAGAAACTCTTTTTAATTTAAATAATAGAATTTCGGTTGTTAATAAAATAGGTCACTTAGATTCAATTTTTTCAATTTCTACTATTGCTTTTATTGGAGGAACCTTGGTGCCCCATGGAGGCCAAAATTTTTTAGAGGCAGTTAAATATGGAATACCAATCTCTTCAGGAAAAAGTACATTCAATTTCAAAGAAATTTCTGAAGATCTTATAAAAAAAGGAATTCTTAAACAAGGCGAAACCTCAAGTGAAATTTTTTCAATATGGGAAAAAGATTTATTAAAATCTTTTGAAGAAAGCATTCAAGTTGCAAGCAAAGAGTATCTTCTATCAAAAAAGGGATCGGTAAAAAGATCTGTACAAAAAATAAATAATTTAATTAATTAGAAACTATTCTTTAAAAGTTTTCTTATTAAGAGTAAGATAATTTTTCTATATAAATTTGGGAAAAAAATTGAAATTTATCGTTGCTATTATAAAGCCTATCAAGTTGGAAGATGTAAGAACTGCTCTTGGTGAGGCGCAAGCTTCAGGCATGACGGTTTCAGAAGTTAAGGGTTTCGGAAGACAAAAAGGTCAAACTGAACTTTATAGAGGAACAGAATATAAAGTAGATTTTCTTCCAAAAATTAAAATCGAATTAGCTGTAAAAGATTCTCAAGTTGATTCTGTTGTTGAAGCGATTAGAAGTGTTTCCAACACAGGCAAAGTAGGAGACGGAAAAATATTCGTTTATTCTTTAGAGCAAGCCATAAGAATAAGAACCGGCGAGACCGGCGAAGAAGCTTTATAAACTTTTTACAAATTTCTCAGCTTCATTTTTTGCCCACTTGTAATTAGCTTTTCCATTTGGAGCCCTTTCCACTTTTTCAACAAATAAGATACTCTTAGGTAGCTTGTAACCAGATAAGTGTTCTCTAGAAAAATTTATCAATTCATCTTGACTTAAGTTTTCATTTTCTTTAGAAACAACCGCTACAACCTTTTGGCCAAATTTTTGGTCATCCACGCCAACAACCAGACAATCATAGATATCTGGATGTCTTTTTAAGGCTTCTTCCACTTCTTCGGGATAGACTTTTTCACCGGCAGTATTGATACAGTTGCTTCCTCTACCCAAAAGCTTAATCGTGCCATCTGATTCAACGAGAGCATAATCTCCTGGGAAACTATAACGCTCGCCCTTAAATTCTTTAAATGTCTCAGCCGATTTTTTTGGATCTTTATAGTAACCTTCTGGAACTAGTCCTTTCGTGCCTATTTTCCCCATTTCATCAGAACCAGGCTCCACTTCTCTTCCATCGTCGGTTACGACGATTACTCCCGGATTGATAGAAAATTTTGCTGTAATGGCAGGCGCTTCTCTATTTGCAACAGAAGATCCCATTCCTCCTTCGGTAGAACCCATTGCATCAATTAATAAAATATCGGCGTGTTCCAAAAGTCCTTGCTTTACTTCAGCACTCCACATGACGCCACTTGAAATTATTGATCTCAAAGATGATAGATCGTATGGGTTTCCTTGCTCTTTTGCTTTGTTAAGTGAGTCTAAAATTGGACGCGCAAAAGCATCTCCAACAATAATAATATTATTTATTTTTTCCTCAGCTACTTTTTTTAAAAGCAAATCAGGATCAAACCCTAATTGAGGAATAGTGACACAAGCACCTCCAGAAAAAAGAGGTACGAAAGCTCCCAACCACATACCTGTTCCATGCATCAGCGGACAAGCCACAATAGTTTTAGATAACTGTTCAGTCTTAGCTAAATTCAATATTACTTCAGGAATTTTTTCTGGATCATCAGGAACGTCAAAACCCATGGAAGCTGCAGTTTTGAGAAGACTACTTATAAATAGACGATGTTTATACATAACACCTTTTGGCATGCCAGTTGTTCCGCCTGTATAAAGCATATAAATGTTGTCTTCGTCTCTAACAATTCTTTCCATTGGTTTATTGTTATCGATAATTTCTTCAAAAGAATAGCAATTTTCAATTGCTAGAATCTCATTTCCACCAACCTGAATAAAAGCTTTAATTTTAGGAAGTTTTTCTGCAATTTTACTTATTCTTTCTGAATAACAACTCTGAAAAAAAACTGCCTCAGCATCAGAATTGTCTAATAAATAAATCAATTCTTCCTCAACATATCTATAATTTACGTTGATAGGAACGCCTTCAATTTTGAAAGCAGAAAATTGAGCTTCCATGTATTCATTAGAATTATGAAGATACAATCCGACTTTAGAATCAGTCTTTAAAGATTTGCTTGAAAGAAAACTTGCTAGTTTTGCCGACCGATTGTCAAATTCCTTCCAATTTATTATGTTATTTTCACAAATCAAAACAGGTTCTTCTGGAATAAGATCAGATATTTGTTCCCAGATACTAGCAAAATGCATTTCCATATTTTCTCCCCGATTAGAAATTTAATTTTTTATATTAATATATTGTTAAATTACCACTTAATATATTTAAAATTCAAGAATAATTCACTGTGTTAAATTTAAATCCCATTATTTCCATATATGGTCCTACCAATTCAGGAAAAACTTCTTTAGCAATTGAACTTTCTGAAAAAATTCCATCTGAAATAATCAGTGTAGATTCAGTCCAAATTTATAAAGAAGCAAACATTGGGAGCAATAAACCCGAGCAAAATATTTTAAATAAATACCCTCATCATTTGATAGATTTTATAGATCCTAAAGACTTTTATTCTGTAGGAAAATTTAAAAAAGATGCCAAGAACTTAATTTCTGAGATAGATCAAAAGGACAAACATAGTATCCTGACAGGCGGAACCATGATGTATTTTTATAGCTTATTTAATGGGCTCGCAGACTTACCAGAAAAGAATGCTCAGATAAGAAAGAAAATCGATGGACAAGAGCGAAGATATGGTTTGAAATTTTTATATGAACAACTAAATGAATCTGATCCGCAATCTGCAGAAAAGATACATGAAAACGATCGGCAAAGAATTAAAAGAGCCCTAGAGGTTTTTATGATTTCGGGAAAAACCATAAACCAATTAAAAAATAAAGAATCAGAAAATATTTTAAAAAAAAGAAAGTCATTATCTTTTGCAATAATTCCAGACGATAGAATTCATTTCAAGGAGTCTTTAAAAAGCAGATTTGAAGAAATGATTGCTGCTGGTTTAATAGATGAAACAGAAATGTTAATTAAAAAATATTCGAAAAAAATACCTGTTCTACAATCTGTTGGTTATAAACAAGTTGTAGATTTTATAGACAATAAACTTACCAAGGAAGAAATGATTGAAAAAGCAACAAACGCAAACTATCAATTAGCAAAAAGACAAATAACTTGGTTGAATAAATTAAAAACAACAGAAAAATTTTTTGTGAAGCAATCGAATATGATTATAAAAATTCTGTCTTATTTGGAATAGTTCAGTTCCATTATTTCTCTATAAGCCTTAGAATAGCTTCCATGTCTTGGAATGATAATAAAAATAATGGATCGCGAGATCCATGGGGTAACAGAAATGATGCTCCAGATATTGATGAAGCGATCAAAAAGTTTAAATCTTTATTAGGATCAGTTTTTGGAGGAAGCGGAGGCTCTGGCTCTGAAGGACAGCCATCTTTCAAAAAATTGATTCCTGGCGCTTTAATTTTTTTAATAGTTTTATATAGTGCTTTAGGTATTTATACTGTTGATGCCCAAGAAGAAGCCGTGATTCTTAGATTCGGTAAGTATGCCACCACGAAAGGGCCAGGAATTCACTGGAACCCACCTTTTATAGACAACAGATTTATAGTTAATACTGAAAGGCTTTATACCCATACTACTAATTCATCAATGTTAACGAAAGATGAAAATATTGTTAATGTTGAAGTTGCTGTTCAATACAAAAAATCAAATCCAGTTTTTTATCTCTTAGAAGCTGCTGCTCCAGAAGATAGTATTGCGCAAGCTTCAGAATCAGCGCTTAGACACGTAGTTGGTAGTAATACTATGGACGATGTTCTTACAACCGGAAGAGAACAAATCGCAATCGACGTAAGAGGAAGACTTCAAGCAAGACTAGCCTCATATCAAACAGGAATTGAAGTAGTAACCGTAAGCATAAGAGAATCGCGTCCTCCAGAGGCCGTGAAAGCTGCTTTTGATGATGTTGTTAAAGCTCGAGAAGATGAAGTGACTTTAAGAAACGAAGCTGAAACCTATGCTAATGAAGTAGTCCCAATTGCTCGTGGTGCTGCCAAAAGAGCAATTCAAGATGCAGAAGGCTATAAAGCTAAAGTTATAGCTGAGGCAGAAGGTGAAGCAACTAGATTTAATCAACTTCTCGGGGAATACAAGAAAGCCCCGGATGTAACAAGAAAGCGTCTTTACATTGATGCTGTTCAATCGGTAATGTCAAATAGTACAAAAGTTATGATTGACGTTAAAGATGGAAATAACATTATGTATTTGCCCTTGGATCAAATAGCCGCAGCTTCCATCGGTAGGAACAATTCTGAATCTCAAGCAAACGATATTTCTGGTATTGCTTCGGGTACGGCAATCCAAGATTTAACTGATCAAGTGATAGAAGAAATTAGAAAAAGACAGGAAAGAAGGTAATTGATATGAAATCCTTTAAATTAAGTTTTGTAGTAATTTTAATAGCATTGGTAGTTATACTTGCCAATAGCATATACATCGTTACAGACAAACAAACGGGTATTCTTTTAAGATTCGGTGAAATAATAGATCCAAAAATAGAATCAGGTCTTCATTTTAAAATACCCATTTTAAATACTGTCAGAAAGTTTGATTCCAGAGTTTTAACTTTAGATGCAGTTCCACAACCATATTATACCGAAGAAAAGAAAAGACTAATTGTTGATGCCTTTGTTAAATGGAAAATAAGCGACAATGAGCAATTTTACATTACATCTTCTGGAGGCCAGCTTGGCGCAATGAGAACCTTATTAACGCAACGTGTCGATGAGGGTTTAAGGAACCAATTTGGTATTAGAACTGTCAAAGAAGTTATCTCCGGAGAAAGAGATGAGCTTATGAGAGCTTTAACTGAGGATTTAAATATAGTTGCTACGTCTGAATTAGGAATTGAAGTGATAGATGTTCGAGTGAAAAAAATTGAGCTGCCTTCGGAAGTAAACGACTCTGTTTACAATCGTATGAGAACCGAAAGAGAAAGATTAGCTCAAGAATTAAGAGCGGAAGGAAATGAGATAGCAGAAGAAATTCGAGCAAACGCTGACAAAGAAAGAACAGTTATTTTAGCTGACGCATACAAAAAAGCAGAAATAACTAAAGGTGAAGGCGATGCAAATGCAACTTCAACTTATGCTCAGGCTTTTAATAAAAATCCTGAGTTCTATGAATTCACTAGAAGTTTAAAAGCTTATCAAGCAACCTTTGAAAATAAATCAGATATACTTTTGATCGATCCCGATAGTGACTTTTTCAAATATTTGGATAGCTCGCTCGGAACTCCTAATCAATAAATATGACTAAAAGTCTTTTTAATCTTCCCGATGGCGTGGAAGATATCCTCCCGGATAAGGCAAAAGAACTAGAAATTTTAAAAAGGTCTCTATTAGACCTGTATTCCAGCAAAAATTTTGAGTTAATTTACCCCTCTATTATCGAGTATGCTGATGCATTAGGAGGTGAAGTCAATTCTGAATTAAAAAACTCTGCTTTTACCTTCTATGATGATTTAAGTTCTAATGAAATTGCAATCCGTCCAGATATTTCACAGCAAATAGCCAGAATAGATCAAGCAAGCAATAGAACAGATATACAAAAATATTGTTATGCAGGAGAAGTTCTCAAAAAGAGAAAAGACTCATTTAGTAAATCCAGAGTAACGATCAAAGCAGGAATAGAAACATTTGGCCCCAACTATGATGAAAAGGAAACTTTAGAGTTGTTGATAGAAAGTTTTAAATTAGCAGGCGTCAATAAAATAACCTTGTCTTTAGGTAAAACCGAAGCTCTTGATGAGATAATCAGTCAATGCGCTTTGACTAAAGAAAAAGAGATAGAGCTGAGAAAACTTATTTCAACTAAATCTCAATCTAATCTAGAAGAATGGCTAATCACTCTCGGAATAGATAAAGAAATTCAATCTAAAATTAATCAATTAATGAATTGTCATGGAAATATAGATACCTTAGATAAGATAACGGGTCTAAGTCAGATAGCCAAAAATAACGTAGAGCAATTGAAGGAATTAGCTACACACTTTAAGAGTATGAAAAATATAGATTTACATTTTGATATGACAGACTTTCCTGGTTTTAATTATCACAAAGGACTTGTTTTTTCAGCTCACTCAAAAGACTTTGGATTCGCGATCGCTAATGGCGGTCAATATGAAAGTAAAAATTCAGACAATAAAACAAGGAATGCAATTGGCTTTGATATTGATTTAATATCATTAATAAAAATTAAGAAGGAAAGTTAATGGCGGCTAAAAATTTAGCAGTTCTAGGATTGCAATGGGGCGATGAAGGAAAAGGAAAAATAGTTAATTTTTTATCTGATAAAGCAAGTGCCGCTTGCAGATATCAAGGTGGTCATAATGCTGGTCACACACTTATAGTCAATGGAAAAAAATTGGTTCTTCACCTTTTACCTTCTTCTATTTGCCATCAAAACGCATCGTCTCTTATCGGAAAAGGAGTAGTAGTTTCTTGCGATGCTTTATTTGCAGAAATTGAAGAAATAGAACCTTTTGCAAATGGTATTTTAGATCGACTAAAGATTAGTCCTGCTTGCACTCTCATTCAGCCTTATCATATTTTAATAGATCAGCTAAAAGAGAAGTCCAATAGTTTTACAACTATAGGAACTACATTAAGAGGTATTGGGCCTGCCTATGAAGACAAAGTAGCAAGAAGAGCTTTAAGAATAATAGATACGCTATCTGAATCAAAATTAGTTCCCAAATTGGAAGAAACTCTATCTTTTTATAATTTTCAATTTAGTAATTATTTTGGCGTTCCTGAATTAGATTTTCATGAGATTAAGGATAAAAATCTAGAATACGGTGAGAAATTGAAACCTCTTATAGCTGATATTTCTAGCGAGATAATCAATTTAAATAAACAAGGGAAACGTGTCCTTTTTGAAGGAGCACAGGGCGCTTTACTAGATGTAGATCAAGGAACTTACCCTTTTGTAACTTCAAGTAACTGCTCTCCTGCAGGAATATCGTCTGGTACCGGTTGCGGACCATTGGATGTTGGTTATATTCTAGGAGTTGTAAAAGCGTACGTAACTAGAGTTGGAGAAGGGCCAATGCCCACGGAAATTCATGACGAATTGGGAGTAGAAATAGCAACAAAAGGAGGAGAGGTTGGCGCCACTACTGGAAGACCTAGAAGATGCGGTTGGTTTGATGCCGTAACAGTTAAAAGAATTGTTCAATCAAATAGCGTCTCAGGGTTATGTTTAACCAAAATAGATGTTTTGGATGGAATGGAGTCAATAAAAATCTGCACAGAATATCAACAAGATGCAGATGATCTGGTTTTTGCCGAATGCATGGAACTAGAAAATGTTAAACCTTCTTATATAGAGTGTGAGGGATGGAGTGAGCCAACTGCCGGAGTGAATTCTTATGAAAACATTCCAGAAAATGCAAAACTTTTTATTAAAAAAATTGAAGAGGTTTGCGGCATACCTGTTGATATCATTTCTACAGGCCCAGATGATCAAAGTACGATTTTAATGAAATCTGATTTGTAAAAAATTAAGAATTTATTTTATCTAAAACAGCATTAACGAATTTATGACTAGAGTCTTGTCCAAACTTTTTCGCAAGCCTAATTGCTTCATTAATAATTATAGCTTTATCTAATAAGTTTTCTTTTAGTTCATGTATAGCTAGACGCAAAATAGAAATTTCTATTTCAGTTATTTCTGTTAATTTTACTTTAGAAAATTTTTCAATTTGTTGATCGATCTCAGAGTTATTTTTTTTTATTGTTTTTAAAATAATTTCAAAGGCATCTAAATCAATCGACTTATGACTCTGCTTGAATTGTTTTATTACTTCAGTATTTGAACATCCGGAGATTTCTTTTTGATAAAGAGCCTGCATAATTAATTCTCTTTTCTTTGCAGGTGAAGGTAGTTTTTTTAATCTAATCATCTATTAGATTGTCTAAAAGGTTGAGGCCACTTAAAGCAAACTCACTTCCTTTTTGTGCAGCTCGTTCTTCTGCCTGAGCTAAATTATTTGTAGTTAATACTCCAAAAATAATAGGCGTTTCTTTAGTTAAACCAATATGCATAATTGAATCACTAATTGTTTGAGCAATAATATCAAAATGAGGAGTCTCTCCTTTAATAATGGCTCCCATGGTAATAATTAGATCAAAGTAATTTGCTTTTTTATTTGCAATGAAAGGAATTTCATAAGCTCCTGGAACCGAAACAATTTCAGGATCAATTTTTTTATCTTTTAATTCAGTTAAACAATCATCCACCATAGGTTTAATAACTTCGTAATTCCAGTTTGTTTGAATGACTAAAACTTTATATTTAGAATAATCAGAACTTTTTAAATCGAACTGAAGTGGATTATTTTTTTTCATTTTGAATATATTTGGTAACTTCTAAACCAAAACCTGATATCGATGGATAGCGTGTTTGAGAGCCCATGAGTTTTATTTTTTTTGCTCCTAGATCTCTTAGAATTTGCGAGCCTGCACCAATTCGACGGACGTCAATTCCAGTTGTAGATTTCTTGTATGGAGTTTTTAAATCTTCAACCTCTCTAGAAACTTCGTCATTAGTTTTTCCACCATCAATAACTATGATTAATCCAGAACCTTCTTTGTTAACCTTTTTCATTGCATCTCCAAGAGACCATCTGGTGCCATATTCATTTACCCTAAGAAGATCATGCATAACGTTCGTTTGTTGAACTCTGACCAAGACAGGTTTAGATTTTGAAATTCTGCCTTTCTTATAAACAACATGAATTTCTCCGGATATCAAATCTTTATAGAGCATCAAGGTAAATTTACCAAATTCAGTATTAACTATTTTTTGCTCTATTTTTTCTACAGTTTGCTCGTTGATGATTCGGTAATTAATCAAGTCAGCAATCGTGCCAATCTTTAAGTTATATTTTTTACTAAATTCTATTAATCCTTTTTTTCTTGCCATCGTGCCATCTTCATTCATGACTTCACAAATGACAGCTGATTCATTTAGTCCAGCTAACCTGCATAAATCTGTACTTCCTTCAGTGTGCCCAGCTCTTGACAGAACTCCTCCTGGAATAGCTTTTACAGGGAAAATATGGCCAGGAGAGACTATATCTTTAGCTTTGGCTCTGGTCTTTGAGGCAACTTTAACTGTTCTAGCTCTATCAGCAGCAGAAATTCCAGTTGTTATGCCGCTGGCTGCTTCTATTGAAATAGTAAAGCCTGTGCCATGACCGCTTTTGTTATCAGTAACCATTTGATTTAGATTCAAAGCCTCACATCTCTCTTGACTTAGAGCTAAGCAAATAAGGCCTCTGGCGTTTTTAGCTAAAAAATTTATTTTTTCTGGAGTGGCCATCTCTCCAGCTAGAATTAAATCACCTTCGTTCTCTCGATCTTCATCGTCCATTAAGAGAACCATGTTTCCCTTTTTAATTTCTGCTACTAGCTCTTCTGTTTTATTTAATTCCATTTTTTCTTCTAAAGATTTGTTTTTTATCTTTTTTAATTACTGATTCTTCTATGAGTTCAAATTCATTCGAGTTAAAGGGAGACTTTGAATCATCTCCATTAAAAAAAGGTAAAGCAGTATTTGATAGTATCTTAGGTGCAATGTAAATGATGAACTCATCTATGAGGTTTGCCTCTATGAATGATGAGATAAGTTTAGGTCCAGATTCTAATAAAATATCATGCATTCCTAATTCGGTTATTTTATTCATAAGATCTGATAAATCAATCTGATTATCAGATTCTTTGATTTCATAAAGGTTTAGGTTTTCAATACCTTCAATATCATTAAAAACTTTTTTTTCTGTACAAAAAATTATCTTTCGCCCAGCAGTCTTAAAAAATTTTAAATTTTTATCTAACGATGAATTGGCTGAAACTATAGCTCTAGCTGGCTGAATAAAATTATTAAGCTTAATAATTTCATCATCTCTAACGGTTAAGGCTGGATTGTCTCTTTTAATAGTTCCAGATCCAGTAATAACTAAATCAGATAGAGCGCGATATTTATGACTGTCTAACCTCGATTCAGGGGAGGTAATCCATTGATTATCATCATCTATAAAAGCAATTTTTTTATCTTCAGACATTGCTATTTTAGCTCGAACATAAGGCTTGTGCTGTTCTAACGTTTTAAAAAAGCCTTTATTCAAGTTATTGGGCAATTGCTCTATGACGACTTCCATGCTCGATTTCTTCAATCTACCTAGGCTTGATTGGGAGGGATCAAGATTGCCAATAACTATTTTTTTAAAATTGTATTTTAAAACTTCATCTATACATGGAGGGGTTTTTCCAAAGGTGCTGCATGGCTCAAGCGTTACAGTTATGGTGCTACCTGATAGCACTTCTTCAAAATTTTGAAACTTTTCTTTAATAGATTTTATTGCTTTGATTTCAGCATGTTGGGCACCAAAATACTCATAAAAACCTTCGCCAATAATTTCATTATTTTTTGAAATCACGCAGCCGACACTAGCTCCTGGTCTGGAAGTGTATTGCCCTTTTTTTGCTAGCTCTAGTGCCTCTAGCATAAAACTAGATTCAGTCATCGCTAAGACGTTTAACTTCCTCGCTAAATTCCATAGGATCTTGAAAACTTCGATAAACCGAAGCAAATCTCACAAAAGCCACTTCATCAATTTTTCTAAGATTTCGCATTACAGTTTCGCCAATTTTTTCTGATGGAACTTCTCTTTCTCCTAAAGATCTAAGTTCTTTTTTAATCGTTTCAATTAAAGTTTGAAAAGCTTCTTCGCTTACCGGTCTTTTTTCTAAAGATCTTGCAATACCCTCTTTTAATTTATTCTCATCAAAAGGAACTCTAGAATTATCTTGTTTGATGATCTTCGGCATAACCAATTCTGCAAGCTCATAGGTTGTCCAGCGTTCTTGACACCTAAGACATTCTCGTCGACGACGAATTTCGTTTCCGTCAGCAATAAGGCGAGAGTCTATAACCTTACTTTCTTCGAAGGTACAAAAAGGACAATGCATGATTTATTTTGAGTAAACAGGGAATTGGTTACAAAGCTCAGTAACCTCGCTTCTAGTATTTGAAATTAGTGAAGCGTTTTCCACATCGTTTATTATATCTTTAATCCACGTCGCAATTAAATCCATTTCAGCTTCTTTAAATCCTCTTCTGGTGACTGCTGGCGTGCCAATTCTAATACCAGAAGTAACAAAAGGAGATTGAGGATCATTGGGCACAGAGTTCTTATTGACTGTAATGTTAGCTTGACCAAGCGCAGCATCTAGAACTTTCCCAGTAATTTTATTTTTCACTAAATTAACTAAAAACATATGATTGGCAGTTCCATTGGAAACAATATCAATATCATTATTCATTAAAGACGAACTCATTCTTTGTGCGTTAGCTAAAATTTGTTTTTGATATTCTAAGAATTCTGGTTCCATAGCTTCTTTGAAACAAACTGCCTTGGCAGCAATAATGTGCATGAGCGGTCCTCCTTGAGAACCTGGAAATAATGCTGAGTTTAATTTTTTATGCAAATCTTCATTTTCTCGGGCTAAGATCAATCCACCACGGGGCCCAATAAGAGTTTTATGAGTAGTAGTAGTCACTACATCAGCGTAAGGAACCGGGTTAGGGTAAAGACCTGCTGCAATTAACCCAGATACATGAGAAATATCTGCTAATAAAAAAGCGTCAATAGAATCTGCAATTTCTCTAAATTTTTCGAAATCTAAAACGCCCGAGAAAGCAGAGAAACCGCAAATAATGAGTTTAGGTTTGTGTTCGGTTGCTAGCTTTTGAACTTCTTCGTAATCAATATCTCCGGTTATAGGATCGATTCCATAACTATAAGATTCATATATTTTTCCAGAAAAGTTAACTTTTGATCCATGAGTCAAATGACCGCCATGATCAAGACTCATTCCTAGAATTTTATCACCAGCATCTAACAAAGCTAAAAAAACTGCAGCGTTTGCGCTAGCACCAGAATGTGGTTGAACATTTGCAAAATCTGCTTTGAAAAGCTGTTTAGCTCTATCAATTGCTAATTGCTCGGCTACATCAACGAATTCACAACCACCGTAGTACCTTTTGCCAGGATAACCTTCAGCATATTTATTAGTCAGTACCGATCCTTGTGCTTCCATAACCCTTGGAGATGCATAATTTTCTGAAGCAATTAATTCAATGTGATGTTCTTGACGAACTTTTTCACCTTCTAGAGCCTCCCAAAGGTCTTTGTCAAAACTTTCTATAGATAAATTGTTACCGTACATAATTCTCTAATTTGTTGAAAGCACAATTATACCTCGATGCTCAAGCTTTGCTATGGCTTATTGGTTATAACCTTACTCTTTCTATTAGGGAAAAGGGTCGCACATAATTTACACTCTAAGCCGTAACACTTTCTTGCCTCACAGATACTCCCTTCCATAAAAAATGATTTGCAGATGCAACCTCTCCCCAAGCTTCTTTTGGGAATAGTCTCTTCAAGATCTCTTTCGGTTTGCTGAACATTTTTGCCATTGGTGAGTTTCCATCTCTGGGCCAGTCGATGAATGTGCGTATCTACCGCAAACGTTGCCATCGCCAAATGCCTGATTTAAGAACTACTGATGCAGTTTTATGGCCGACTCCTGGAAGCGTCACCAGCTCCTCCAAATGGTCCGTGGGACTTTGGAGTTATGTTTTTCTACTAGTATCTTGGAAGTTTCCATGATGGCTTGAGATTTCTTTGGCGCCAAGCCACATGTCTTTATATAGGCATATATTTTATGCTCGCCTAAGGGCGACCATTGCTTTTGGTGTTTTCGCTTTCTTAAACAATTCCTTGGTGACGATATTGACTCGCTCATCAGTGCATTGAGCGCTCGAGCAGAACGGCTATCAAGCAAGCGTGTAAGGATTGCTCGAAGTCTCAACGGCGGTTTAGGATCTTTATATAAGTTAGCCAAGTTTCTGTGTTTATTATCTTGGCTCTTTCGTTGCTTATTCACTGATCTTCTAAACTTGTATTTTTTTTATCTTAAGTCAGGTATCATAATCATGCACGGTTAAGGGAGTAACTGTTTTTTGGGGTTCAGGGAAGAATAATTTTCATCTTTCGTCTCGCACAAAAATCTACGTCCTTTAACTTTAAGTTTAATTTCTTAAGGAGAAGGAATAATGTTAAAAAAATATTTTATATTTACCATAATGGCATGTATGTCATTCACTGGATTTACCCAAACAGTTGAGGAAGTGACTGTAACGGCTACTCGAAAGGCTGAGTCTTTGCAGGATATTGCACTGTCAGTTCAAGCAATAGGATCGGCAGAGCTTGAGACTTCACACATAGAAACATCTAGAGATCTTGCTGAGTCAATTCCTGGAATTTCATTTACAAGCGGTACTGGTGCAGGTTCGGTCACTCGAATGAGAGGATTGGTCATGCCGGCCATAACAGCGGCATCGATAGACGCTAACCAAACCATGATTAATGGGCATACCATTCCAAACACTTCATTTGGTGAAATGGGTTTCTTTGATGCAGAGCGTATAGAAATTTTAAATGGTCCCCAGGGGACTCTGTACGGAAGAAATGCAATCACTGGTATAATTAATTTAGTAACAAAAAGACCAGGTGCCGGTAATTACGTTAATTTTTCCCTAGGAGAAAATGGTTATGGCTTAGTGAAAGCAGGGGTTGACTTTCCTTTAACTGATAATTTATCTGGACGATTGGCGGTTAACTCATTGACCATCGACGGAACGGTAAAAAACCAATTTACTAATAAAGATATTGACGACAGAAGAAATACTTCTGTGAGATTGTCTTTGGATTATGAATTTGATGATGGTTCTATGATCTTATTCAACACGGACCACATCACGATTGATGATTCTAGATTAAACCTTGGAGCAATCTCCTGTAACAGAGATGCTTTTTTCGGTTGTGCTTCGATAGGTACAGATGTTGCTGACCATCTCAACAGACCGAACTATGAATCTGGTTCTATCCAAGCAGTGTTGCAGCAAAACTTCATGCTTCGAACTAACATTTCAGATGATAACTATGCAACTACAGATGCTAATCGAACCAACTCCATCGATACGGTTAATAAAAATTTCGACCCCATCAGAAGGCAGGACGATACTTTTAATCAATTTCAATACATTAGAAATTTAGATTCTCAGATGGGTGATATAGAGATGAGAGTGAAAGTTACCGATAGAAATCGATCTTTTACAATGATTGATGATAATGATCATTCTCAACACTCGACATCAATAAACAACTTCTATTCCGGTAGTGCTTTTAATACGCCAACTACTTCGACCAACATGTTTAGCGGTTCTGATGGAGTTTATGACATAGAATCCTTACCGTTTTATTGCGTAGGCACTCAAACAGATGTTCAATTAACTACTTCTTCCGAATGTACTGTTGCTAAAGGCGAAGAGCAGCAATACGAATTGAATTTCATTTCTGACTTTGATGGGCCTTTCAATTTCGTAACCGGATTTTATGGCTACCAAAGTGAAGCTACAAACCAATACGTTGTTCAAAATGTGGCCATGGCTATGGCGCAAGATTTTAGTATGAATCCGATAAGCAAAATATTTAATGGCGGACAAGATACTAAAGGTGGATTTCTTCATGCTGCAACGGTTGCAGCAGTTTTAGGTAATGCTGCAGTTCAAGGCGGCTTAACTCAAGCTGCCGCAGGAGGACTTGCAACAGTTCAAGCCACCGCCGCTGATGGGACAGCTGCAACTAATATGAATCTAAACGCTCTCGTAAATGGTTTATGTACATATGATTCAGCAGGAGAGACTTCTATTAATGCTAATGGTACAGCTAATACAGCTTATGGAGCTACTGGTACGATTACAGGGATCGATGCGTGTACGAAAAAATTGCCTTCGCAACAAGCGGGTAACATGATTGACTCTAGAACAGATAGAGACAGCTTGGCAGTCTATGGAGAGCTCTACTATGATTTATCAACAGATACGCAAGTAACATTTGGTTACCGATACATGGATGATCGTTACACCAACAGAACTCTATCTTCTTTAATGGATACTACTTACTCTCCTCGAACAGAAAATGCATTGAATCCTGATGCACAAGCTGCTTGTAGAAGCGCAACTAGATACGAAGACTGTTTTCAATATGGCTTTAGTCCTGTTTCAGGAAAAGATGAAATCGCAACTTATAAATTTGCTATCAAACATCAATACGATACTGATCTAGCAGAAGGTATGGTTTTTGCTTCTTATACTGAAGGAAATAGACCTGGAGGAGCTAACGCTCAAACTTCTTCAAAATTTGACAACTCGGAAACTGAGTCTATTCAGATTGGATCAAAAAATACTTTCTTAGATGGCGCATTACAACTTAATGTAACGTTTTTTGAAGACAAGCAAACATCAGCTCAAATTTCAGAAATACACGTGACGGGTTCTACTGTAATGCCATTGGATTTAACTCACTCAGGAGTTGAAATCCAATCGTCTTTCTTCGTTTCAGAAAATACCATATTCACTTTGAATGCTTTATTAACTGACAGTGAAGTTGACGTCCATGGAGGCAATGACATAGAGGGACCATTAGGAAATGTAATTGCTTCTGGTTCAAATTTATTGGATCCGCACAATCCGACTGCCGCAACATCCTTTGGTACAGTTATGAATGCTACGGCTTTTGGCGGTTATCTGATGACTACTCTTGGGTTTGATGCTGCTGCAACTTCGGGACAAACAGACTTAGGAGGTGGAAACACTTTTAATGGAATTATTCCAACAGCTATAGGCACTGCACAAGTTATACTTGCAGCTGCCGGTTTTCCTGATGTTACTGGCGATCAACTATACATAGTTGATAACAACGGCAACATCTTAGTCAACGCACTTGGATTAGTTTTAGATACTGGTATGAGAGTTTCAAGTGGAGCAAATATTACATACACAGGTCAGACACCGATGATGGGTTCAACTGCAGGAGTGCTCCAAGCTTCGGCATGTCAGGGTGCAGCATTTGGAAATTTAACCAGCGCAACATGTACATCTTCTAATAGCAGTGCATCAGTGATGCAACAGGTTGGTGGAAACAAAATCCCTGGTGTTTCAGATTATGCATATACTCTTGGAGTTACGCATTTTTATGAAGCTTTCAATGGAAGTGGATCAATGACTCTTTCTTATAAAGAGGAAGACGAGGTGTATTTAGATATTTGGAACAACGAACGTTACCAAATTGGTAAAACCGATAATATCAACGCCAACATTACGTTTGCACCTAATACAGGTGACTGGACTTATAACTTCTGGGTCAGAAACTTGGAAGACAATAGAAATATTACTAGTGTTAACAGAACTAGTAATCTTCAAGGTGCGGCTTCATTTGTAACCTTCCAAGAAGGAAGAAAGATTGGTTTAGATTTTAAAAGAGAGTTTTAAAGACTTTACTAAATCAAAAAAAACCCTGCATAAGCAGGGTTTTTTTTATAAAAAATTAATACCTTCGAATGCTTGTCATATAAAAAAAGCTGGGTTATTATCGAAGTAAGGGGGAACTCATTTGACTGAGCAAGACGCTCATGTCCTTTCAATATAAATGGATTTAGAAACAGAAAGTTTGTTTCTTTAAACTTATTTGTACTCAAATTGGGAGGAGTCAATGAAACGTTTTTTTAATTTAATGATAGCTGCCGTTCTGGCTATGGGGTTCCATATGTCAGCGTTTGCGCAGACTGTCGAAGAAGTTACCGTAACGGCAACTCGACAAGCAGAATCTCTACAAGATATTGCTTTGTCAGTGCAAGCCATTACTGGTGAAGATTTAATGGAACAACATATCGAAACTGCTGCAGATCTTGCAAACAGTACTACTGGTGTTTCTTTTTCTAATGGAATTGGTTCCGGTGTGGGAATTAAACTGAGAGGTTTAATCGTCCCATCTGTAGGGGCTGCAACAGTTGCTTCCGCCGACCTTCAGTTGAATGGTCACTCAGTTAGTGCTTCCGCATGGTCAGAAGTAGGGTTTTTAGATGCTCAACGTCTGGAGATTCTAGAAGGTCCTCAAGGAACGCTATATGGAAAAAATACTACCACAGGTTTGATGAATTTAATTTCTGCTCGACCTGGAGCTGGTAACTACCTCAAAACTACCGTTGGTGAAGATGGCTACACGATGGTGAAAGCGGCTGCTGATTTCGATGTTGCTTCCAACATTCAAGGAAGAGTAGCGATATCCAAATTTGACAAAGACGGTACGGTTCTTAACCAAGGAACTGGAAACATGCTGGATAATCGTGATGCTTTCGGTGCTAGAGTTTCACTAGATTGGGCAATCGATGATAATAATCAGCTTAATTTTAGTTACGAAAGGTATGGTGTTAACGATAATCGTCTGAATCTAGGAACGTCTTCTTGTAACAGAGATGCTTTCTTTGGTTGTTCCCCTGATACAAACAATCCCGAAGATAACATCAATAGACCAGTATTTATTTCAGGAACTATTAGTAATACGTTTGACACGTTAACTTTAATCGCTGATGGAACTGACACTTTAGCGAACTCAGATACTATTAGATCAACAAGCATAGATAGAATTAATAAATCTTACGATGCTAAAAGACAACAAACAAATGCAGTCACTCAATTGGAGTGGATTACAGGTGTTGAAGTTGCTCCTGGTGATTTAGAAATTAGAATTAAAGCGACCAATGAAGATGTTGCATACTACCAAGTAGATGATAACGATCATGGTAATGCCGCACTGAATGGAACTGCAGGGATGATTGGTAATGCATTCTTGCCTCGAGGCGCAATGACGATTGCCTCTTTGCCAAGTCACTGTTTTGGAACTGAGACTAATGTTCAATTCTCATCGTCTACAGAATGTTCTAGAGCTGAAACAGAAACCAATCAATTTGAATTAAACGTCGTTTCTGATTTTGATGGCCCACACAACTTTGTGGTCGGAGCATATATCAGTCAATCAGCTGGTATAAATGAGTACAACATTGGTACGACGGGATACAGATTGTTAACTGACTTTGCACTTCACCCTTTAGCATCATTATTATTTAATGGTTCACTAGACACGATGGGTGGCCAAACTGGTTATGGCGTCATGGCTGGAACGATTGCTGCGCAGGGAGCTAATATTCTGGCTGCTGTTACTCAAGATGGAGGTACCTTTGGTACCAACACCCAAACTTTAGGTGCTCAATTAGGTGCCGCAATATTAGGTAATGCTGCATGTGCTAACAATGCTTGTGTCAAAGACATGCCAGCTCAAGCTGGTGGATTAATCACTGACCAAAGAACTAGAATCGCTAACAAAGCGGTTTATGGTGAGTATTACTACACGTTCATGGACAACTTTAAGTTGACTCTTGGAGCGCGTTACATGGATGACCGATTCCACACAAGATCTATGCAAGGTTTATCTGATACAGCCTATAACATACCTACAGGCGCTCATTCTGGTTTAACCAATGCGACTAGTAGTGCATGTCGTGAAGCCGATTATGAAGCTTGTTGGCAAGCAGGTTCTAGACAAACCAATGATAAAAACTATGCTGACACTTACAAAGCTGTTCTGCAATATTCTTATGATCAAGGTATGGCTTATGTATCAATGACGACGGGTAACCGTGCTGGTGGTGCAAACCCCGATACTACTCTATATGCCGGTTCTGAATCGACTTCTTATGAAATAGGTTCAAAAAACATTCTTCTGGATGGTCGTTTAAAATTAAACGCTAACATCTTTAGACATGAGCAAGATGACTCGCATTATTCAGTAATCCGTTTCTCTTCTGCTTACGTAGAACCGCATGATCTTATTCACCAAGGGATGCAATTAGATACACAATTCTTTATCACTGATAGTTTAGTGATGGATGCGAATGTTCTACTGACTGACAGTGAATTTACAAAGGCTACAGGAGAAGATATATCAGCTAATGGTGCAGTAGTTTCAAGAGGATCTACTTCAGTTGATCCGCACAACCCAGACCAAGCAACTTCTTGGAGTGGTGCATTGACGGCAACTCAATTAGTCGCCTTCTTGCAAACGACTGCTGGTGGAGGAATGGATGCCACAACGGCAGCTGCTACTCAAGCTGGTATTTTAGCTGGTTGTAATGGTTCTCCTCTTGCTTCAGGTTGTTCTACAGCTTCTTACAACGTAACTAGTAAAGGAAACATCATGATGAATCCTCTAGGTTCAGCTACGATCATTTCTGCAACGCCTACGAATGTTTTTCTGGAACTAGGTGGCAACAAAGTACCGGGAGTTTCTGACATGGAAGCCACTGTTGGCTTAACACAAATGTACGAAGGTGCTGGTGGTACGGGAGCGATTAGATTGGCGTACTCTTTCAAAGACGCTTTTGAAGGCGATATTTACAACAACCAGCGTTTCACAACAGGTGCTCAGGAGTACATTGATTTGAATGCTACTTACGAGCCAAACCAAGGCGACTGGTATTTGAACTTGTGGGCTAAAAACTTAGCTGACAAACGTCAATTAACCAGTGTCAACAGAACGAGTAATCTTCAAGGACAAGTTATCTTCTTAACTTATTCTGAAGGAATGCGTGCTGGTTTAGACTTTGGAATTAATTTCTAAGTAAATCTAAACATAAAAAAGCCCTGCCAAGTGCAGGGTTTTTTTTATCTTTGATAAGTTAAGACGGTTATAAAAGTTAGAATTAATGGTTGAAATTCTTTATAATCGCTGTCTATCAAATAAATTTGATACGAATTTTTAGGAGAAAAAATGAAAAATGTAGTAATAGTAGATAGCGTTAGAACAGGTCTAGCTAAATCTCATAGAGGTGGTTTTAACATCACTAGAGCAGACGATATGGTTGCTCACTTAATCAATGCCATCATGGAAAGAAATCCAAAAGTTGATCCTGCTCTTGTAGAAGACGTGATCTTGGGTTGCGGAAACCCTGAAGGCCCTCAAGGACACAACATCGCAAGAAATGCAGCAGTGTTGTCTAATTTACCAATCGAAACTGGCGGCACTACGATTAATCGTTATTGTTCTTCGGGTTTAAATTCAATCGCTATGGCTTGTAATCAAGTTGCTAGTGGACATTCAGATTGCATGATTGCCGGCGGTGTTGAAAGTATTAGTACAGTTATGGCACAACCTGGACTAAACATGAACATGTACGTTAATGACAAATTAGCTGCTGAAGTTCCTGGTATTTATCATGCTATGGGTCAAACAGCTGAATGTGTTGCTAAAAGATACAACGTAACAAGAGAAGCACAAGATGAAATTGCTCTAGCAAGTCAACAAAGGACTGCTGCTGCTCAAGAAGCTGGCTACTACGATGATGAAATCGTGCCAATGACTACAACTATGAAATTAGTTAACAAAGAAACTGGCGAGTCTAAAGATGTTGAAGTTACCGTGGACAAAGACGATTGCAATCGTCCAACAACCACGTTAGAAGGCCTGCAGTCACTGAAACCAGTATTTGATCCTGAAAATGGATCAGTCACCGCTGGAAATTCATCTCAACTATCTGATGGAGCTTCAGTAACGCTAATCATGAGCGAAGAAAAAGCTCTCGAATTAGGTTTAGAGCCAATGCTTTATTTTAGAGGATTCACAACAGTAGGGTGTCAACCAGATGAAATGGGTATAGGTCCAGTTTATTCAATACCTAAATTATTGAAATCAACTGGCTTGTCTGTTGAAGATATAGATCTATGGGAGCTAAATGAAGCTTTTGCTTCTCAAGTTGTTTACATCAAAGATAAACTTAATCTTCCTGAAGACAAGTTGAATGTAAATGGCGGATCAATTTCCATTGGACATCCATTTGGTATGACTGGTTCGAGACAAGTAGGGCACTTGGCAAGAGAACTTAATAGAAGAGGCGGCAAGTACGGTATCGTTACCATGTGTGTTGGTGGTGGTATGGGAGCTACAGGCCTTTTTGAAGCATACAAATCTTAATTTTGAAATCATCCGCTTCTTTTGATGAAAGAAACGGATGAATTCTTAATTCTCAAAGAATTTTTTAAAGACCTGGGAAATCAATATTTTGATTCCTCAGGTCTTTTAATAGGTCCAGGCGATGACGCTGGAATGTTTTCAGAAAAGGACCAAGAGCTTATCTTTTCAACCGACGTTTCAGTCTCTGGAGTTCACTTTCCTGAGAATTTAGATTCTCAAGCTATTGCTTATAGAGCCTGCGCTGTTGCTGCGAGTGATATCGCTGCTTGCGGTGGTTCTTTAAAATGGATTTCTATCTCATTGACGCTGGAGACTAATGAAAAAGCTTGGATCAAAGGGTTTGCTCAAGGAGTAATAGACTTTGTTGAGACATATAAAGTTCCTGTCATTGGTGGAGATTTAGCCAAAGGAAAAGAATGTTCTGTATCTGTTGGAGTTTGTGGAGCTTTAGACGGTCAAAACTTTATGAAACGTAGCGGAGCTAAAGATAGCGATGATGTCTATGTAACCGGAAATCTTGGAGAAGCATATTTGGGTTTAAATTTACTAACAGATAATAAAAAAGATTTGAGCAATATCGAAAAACTCTGGATCGATAAATACTTGAAGCCTAAGTTGCACTTTGAGTTTGCACAGGAGTTATCAAATTTTGCTAATAGTTGTATTGATGTTTCAGATGGTTTGATAGGAGATTTAAATCATATTTGTGAGATGAGTTCGTTAGGAGCCTCATTGGATTCAGATAAAATACCTTTTTCTGGAGAGCTAGAAAAAGCTTTAACTTGGGGTGATGATTATGAGTTGTGTTTCACAGCTGCCGCATCAAAAAAAGAAGAAATTAATCGATTGACTGATTTGTTTGGAATAAAAATTTCAAAGATCGGCCGTATTGAAAAAGAAAAAAATGTGAAAGTCTTGAAAGAAGGAACTCCAATTACTTTTGAACAAACTGGATATAATCACTTTAATGCATAATTTTCCTCAACTACAACGACCAAGTCATTTGTTGGCCACGCTTTTTGGAGTAGGACTATTACCATTTGCTCCGGGTACTTGGGGTTCAATAGCAGGCTTATTGGTTTACATGTATTTGGTCGTTTATCTTTCACTAGGAGCGCAGACAATAATAAGCCTAACTGCAGTAATAGCAGTTTTTTCGATTTGGATTTGTCACCTAGCAACTAAAGACCTTGAAAGGGCTGATAGAGATCAGAAATCAATCGTTATAGATGAGCTTGCTGGTTTATGGATAGCACTTTTGCCAATAGCAGGTTTATTGATGATTAAAGAAGTCCTTGTTTATGGATTTCTAGCATTTGTTTTATTTAGAATATTTGATATCTGGAAGCCTTTTCCAATATCTTTAATTGATAAAAATATGAAGAATGGTCTAGGCGTAGTTTTGGATGATTTAATCGCAGGAGTCTACGCAGCTTTTTTTGTCAGTCTATTTTTGTTTTTATTCTCTTAATTATTGATTCTGCATTTAACCCATAAGAATCTTTTTGATCATTGGGCGATCCTATAATTGGAAAACTATCTGGAATGCCAACATTCAGTAAATCAACATTGAGTGAATTTGAATGAATGAATTCATTGACAGCAGAGCCAGCTCCGCCAGCAATAACATTTTCTTCTATGGTGACCAACAAGTCGTATTTTTTAGAAATCTCTATCAAAGCTTTTTCGTCCAAAGGTTTAACAAATCTCATATCAAATAAGGAAGTTTTGAGTTTCTCAGATACTTCAGAAGCAATATCCAAAACCGAACCAAAAGATAGAATAGCAATTTTTGAATTTTCTTCTTTGATTAATCTAGCTTTGCCGATTTCAATTTTTTCAGCATCTTTTATTATATCTTCGCCCGGACCGTTACCTCTTGGATAGCGAACAGCAGCAGGACCTTTATGTTCATAGCCTAGCTCGAGCATTTTCCAGCATTCGTCTTCATTGGCAGGCGCCATCACTACCATATTCGGAATGCACCGAAGATAGGTTAAATCAAATATTCCAGCATGAGTTGAACCATCTTCACCAACCAACCCAGCTCTATCGATGGCCAATAAAACGTCTAAATTTTGAAGCGCAACATCATGAATTAATTGATCATAGGCTCTTTGTAAAAAAGTTGAATAGATAGCTAAGACAGGCTTTTTTCCTTCGCAGGCAATTCCAGCAGCTAAAGTCATGCTGTGTTGTTCGGCAATTGCAACATCATAAAACTGTTCAGGAAATTCTTTAGAAAAGTTAACCATCCCTGATCCTTCAGACATGGCAGGGGTAATGGCGACAAGATCTTGATCACCTTTACGAGCCTTTTCACAAAGCCATTCACCAAATACATCTTGATATTTCGGCCCAAGATTTTTGGAAGTTGAGGTTGAGATTTGACCTGAAATGGCATGATATTTTATTGGGTCCAGTTCAGCCGGTATAAAACCTTTACCTTTTTTTGTTACAAGGTGTAAAAAAATAGGACCTGATAAATCCTTTAAATTATTTAAAGTTCTGACAAGGCTTTTAATATCGTGCCCATCCATTGGACCGATGTATTGAAATCCCAACTCCTCAAATAGAGTTCCAGGAGATAACATGCCTTTTATATGGCTCTCGGTTCTCTTTGCAAATCTTTTAGCTGAAGGAATCATCCTTAGAACCGTTTTCCCACTTTCTCTTACCTGAATATAAAATCTACTGGACCAAATTTTTGCCAAATAGTTAGAAATACCTCCGGTATTATTAGAAATAGACATGTTGTTATCATTTAAAATAACCAATAGATCTTTATCGACAGCTCCTGCATGTGCTAAAGCTTCATAAGCCATTCCAGCAGTTATAGCCCCATCTCCAATCACAGATACATATTTATTATCTTTAGATCCTCCCAAAGCCATTCCTAAAGCAGCACTAATGGAAGTGCTTGAATGTCCTGCTCCAAAAGCATCAAATTTACTCTCTTCTCTATGAGGAAACGGATGTAAACCATCTTTTTTTCTGATGGTCGGCATAGCTTCTTTTCTTCCAGTGAGAATTTTGTGAGGATACGCTTGATGACCTACATCCCAGATAATTTTATCTTCTGGAGATTTAAAAACATGATGTAGAGCTACTGTAAGTTCAATTACTCCTAAACCCGCGCCAAAATGACCTCCTGAAATATTAGTCGAGTACAACAGATATTCTCTCAACTCATCTGTCAATTGAATTAATTCTTTGCTGTTGAAATTTGATAAATTTTTAAGATCAACTAATGAATCTAACAGAGGAGTCAAGGGTTTGACGGTTGGTAATTCCTTAAAAGTCTTCATTACTTATTTCTAGAAACTATTAATGAGCATAACTTTTCTAGGTTAGAAGTCTCGTAAGGCAAATTGGATAAAATTTTCACTGCGTCTGTAGCTAGAAGTTCTGCCTTTTTTTGTGACTGTTCTAATCCCATAATAGAAGGATAGGTTGATTTATTTTTTTTAATATCTGAATTAAGCGGCTTGCCTATTTCAGTTTCTTTGCCAATGATGTCTAGTATATCGTCACGAATTTGAAAGGCTAAACCAAATTTTTTAGAGAATTGGATAAATTCTTTAATGTGTTTTTTTGACAAATCCTTTTTTAATAAACATACACACATCACACAAGCTTCTATTAACTTGCCTGTTTTCAAGTAATGAATTTCATCGAGTTCTTGTTCTGTAATTTCCATATTTTCTGAACGAATGTCTCTATTTTGGCCTTCAACCATCCCCTGAGGCCCACATGCTTTGGAAAATAAATTGATAATTTCCAATTTGGTTTCTGCGGTTAAAGCAAGATCTTCTATAGTGGTTAAAATTTCTAATGAAAGAGGCTGTATTGCATCACCAGTCAAAATTGCGGTTGCTTCATCAAATTTCTTGTGACAACTTAATTTACCCCTCCTGTAATCATCATCATCCATTGCAGGCAAGTCATCATGGATCAAAGAGTAACAATGGATTAATTCTCCTGCCGCCGCTATCGAGTCAATTGTTTTATTAGAGACATCAGCTTCAATTGCTTCACTCATCATTAAAATTAACTGCGGTCTAATTCTTTTGCCGCCATTCATTACTGAGTAGTGGATAGCTTCAGAAATAACAGAGTAATTTTTAGGCGGAAGAGAAAGTAATATAGCTTTATTAATTCTGGCTAAGTTTGTATCCAGAAATTCCAGATCATTAGTCTTCATCAAAGGCTTCTAAATCTATAGAACCGTCGTTGGTTTCAACCAATTTTTGTATTTTTAATTCTGCTTTTGATAATAAATTTTGACAATGACGAGTTAGTTTTATTCCTTCTTCGAATGCTTTAATCGATTTTTCTAGGGGAAGATCGCCAGATTCAAGCTCTGCTACTATTTCTTCTAATTTTTCCAAAGAAGACTCAAAGTCTTTGCTATTATTTTTATCACTCATTTGTGTATCTATTATGAAGTTTCTGTATTAATGGATTTTACAGAATTAAATCCAGCAAACAATTCTTTAATTTTGGTTGGCAGCATTAACCAACAAGGAGTCAAAACTAAAGTCATGATTGAAGCAAAAGAAAGGCCGCAAACAACGGCAAAAGATAAAGGCGACCACCATTCTACAACTCTTCCGCCTATCCCTATTTCTCTAGACATGAGATCTACTCCTAAACCCATAGCCAAAGGCAACAGACCAACAACTGTAGTTGCAGTTGTCAAAATAATAGGTCTTAAACGCTGAGCAGCAGTTCTTATGATTAGATCTTTGTTTGGAGCATTCACAAATTCTTTTTTCAAGACATTGTAAGTATCCACCAGAACAATATTATTGTTCACCACAATACCTGCTAAAGCAATTATCCCTAAATTAGTAAAAAGAAAACTTACCGGGAATTGAGTAATCAAATGACCTAAGTAAACTCCAGCGGTGGATAAAAAGACAGCCGAAATAACTATCCAAACTTGAAAAAAACTATTCAATTGAATCATTAATAAGATAGCCATTAAAAATAAACCAACGATTGCAGCGAACACAAAGAAAGCAGCATCTTCGGCTGACTGTTCAGCTTGCCCTCTAAAGATAAAATCTAATTTCTGATATTCATTATGGTCAGCTATCCATTCTTCAATTACGGGTAAAACATCTTCAATCAAAGCATCAGGAGCATAATCTGCTGCTATAGTAAAAGCTCTTTCTCCTTCAACTCTTCTTATAGCCGGGGCTTCGTATGAAGGGTCAATAGATACAAAACTGCTCAAAGGAACAGAGCCAAATCTCGTAGAAATTGTAAGTTGATCAAATAAATCTAATCTTCTTTGAGCTTCAGGAAATCTAACTCTAATATCAATTGATTCATCTAGATCAGTAGGGCGGTATTCTCCAACTTTTACTCCCCCAGTAAGGAATTGAATTGCGGTGCCAATTTCTGAAGTAGTCACTCCAAATTGAGTAGCTTTTTCTTTATCTATGTTGAGTTTCCACTTTAAGACGGGGGTTGGAATTGTGCTATAAACGTTAACCGCACCAGATATATTTTTATCCATAAATTGAGTCAATGCATTGGTTGCTTCATAAACCATCTGATAGTCTCTTCCAAAGACATCAATTTCAATGGGATTATCAACCGGGGGGCCGCTAGATCTTTCTCTAACGGAAACTTTTAAACCAGGAATGTCTTTAAGTTTTTCTTTTAATTCCAAAAGAACTTCTGCGCCAGTTTGGATGAGGGTTTCTCTTTCAAAAGGCATTCCAACGTAAATTTTACCTATAGAGTCAGCATTACCTCTATCCCTTGGATCTCCTTCTCCACTTTGCTCTAAGTAAACACTTTCTGGACCTTTGATTGTAAGGATAATCCTTTCAATTTCTTTTAAAAAGTTTACTGTTTCGAGAGCATTTAAGTTTCCTCTTCCTTGAACTTCTACAATAATAGTATCGGGATCTTCTTTTACAAAGAATTGACCGCCAGGACCATGATCACTATAAATATAAAAAATACTTACTACGCTTAAGACGATAAAGGAGATTACTTTTCCAGGTTGATCTAAGGCCTTGCTTAAAAATCTAGCATAAGAACCTGTTATGCCATCTAAGGATTTTGGGTCACCCCTTTCTAGGGTGGCAGAATTATTTAGTGTTCTAATGTTTCTGTTCCCTAAATTTGCATATCTTGAACCAATCGCGGGAGTGAAAACCAAGGCATACAAAATTGATCCAATGAGAACTACGAATAAAGTAGTAATCATAGGCTTCATGAATTGACCTGAAATACCCTCCCAAAAGAATAATGGAAAGAAAATTGCTAACGTTGTTCCAATAGAAATAATGATAGGCCAGAACATTCGCTTGGCAGAAAGTCTATAGGCTTCTATTCTGTCCATGCCCTCGCTCATTTTTCTATCCGCATATTCAACAACTACGACACTACCATCGATTAGCATTCCTAAAGAAATGAGAAAACCAAAACACACCATAAAGTTAAAAGTGTATTCAATGATATTTAAATAAATACACGCAAAAAGAAAACAGGTCGGAATAGCTAATGCAACCATAGTAGAAGATCTTAGGCCCATTGCGGCTACAACAATACTCATTACCAAAACAAGAGCCGTCAAAATATTTCCAGCAAGTTCTTCTATTAATTCTCCCGAATATTTTGTTCTATCCTCAGTGACAATAATGTCAACATTTGGTGGAAGAATAAGTCTAGTTTTTTCAATGATCTTATTTATTTGTTTAGCGACTACAACTTCTCGAGCATCTGTTTTTTTTAAGACATTTACAGTTGATGAGTTTTTACCATTAACTCGTGCATAACTATCTTTGTCTTTGAAGGTCCTTCGAAGGTCTACTATGTCATCTAAAGAAACAACGGCATTTTCATTTTCTAGGACTGGAATATTTTTAACATCTTCAGCAGTTTCAAACACCGAAGGAACCAATACGGAAAACTTTCCTGTAGCCGATATTATATTTCCAGCAGGTATGGCTTTATTATTTTGTTGAATAGCATTGTAGATATCTACAGTAGAAGCGTTATAACTGTCTAGCTTTGTCTTATCAATAGTAGCTTCTAAAACTTCATCTGGAGCGCCGCTAAGTCGAGCTTCAAGAACGCCAGGTATTCTTTCGATTTCTTTTGCCATATCTTTAGCAAAACCTATTAATTCTCTTTCAGCAGCTGTGTCAGAGATAAAATTAACATTCATAACTGGGAATGCATCAAAGCTAAACTCTTGAATAAAAGGTTTTTCAGATTCTTGCGGAAGATCACGCAGTATTTCATCAACGGCATCTTTTACGTTTACCATTGCAACCGGTTTCGGTACAGAATCCGGAAACTCTAAAATAACGTATGACATGCTATTTCTGCTGTAGGACTGCATAGCCTTCAGATCATCAACAGATTTAAGACGATCCTCAATGGGTTTAGTAATTAAACGTTCTACATCTTCTGGGGAAGCTCCATCATAAAAGGTAGAAACAAACACATAAGGGATATTAATATCTGAATAAGCAGAAGCTGGTATTTGAGAGATTGATGAGACACCCCAAACAAGAATTAAAGCAAGAAAAGTTAACGTTGCTTTATATCTGTCAATAAAGAAATTAATTAATGCGTTCATCTTGCATTAATCTTTCATCTACAGCCACCTGGACTTTTTCACCATCGCTTACGTAGTCTTGCCCAACAGTAATAATTCTTGAAGTCTGCGGTAAACCAGAAACCCATGCACCTTCTGCTGTGTCTTGAATGAGTTGAATTTTCTTAAATTCGACTAAACCAGACTCATCGACTATTCTAATTCCTAAATCACCTGCATCATCTAATCTTAAAATGGATAGAGGGACCAGATTGGCTAGTTGCTCTTCTCCAGGAAGAAAAACTCTTGCTGAAGCGCCATCTTTTATTCTTCCTGACTTATTATCTACAGTTACTTCAATTCTAAAAGTATGAGTCTTGCTATTAGCTGAAGAGGAAATAAAACTAATTTTCCCTAAAGATTGTTGACCGTCTAAAGTTTCTACTTTTGCTGAAGAACCTAATTTTATATATCCGATATCACTTTCCGATATTTCACCACTGATAATCATTGGATTTAAATCCAGAAGAACAGCACAAGTCGAACCTCTAGTTAAAAAATCTCCTTCATCTAGCGGTATCCGATCAATAATTCCAGCGAAAGGAGCTTTAATTGTTGCATTATCTAATTCAAGCTTAGCTCTTTCAAAATTCGATTTTATATTTTGAAATTGATTGGAAGAATATAAACCTTCTTCAAAAAGTTTTTCAGCTGATTTGAATTCAAGTTCAGCTTTTTTAAAAAAAGATTCTTTTTCCGCCATAAATATAGAACAAATTGGCTGACCTTTTTTAACCAGCGATCCTTGTTTTATTGGCAAGGAAACGACTCTTCCAGAGGTTTCAGCTTTAAGCTCTACCTTCTTATCAGCCTCAGCAAAACCTTTAAGAAGAATTTCCCGAGTATATTTTGATGAAATTTGGTCAACTATTCTTACAGTGGATTCCTTATCAACATAAAATTCTTTTTTAACTTCTTCCTCTGCAAAAAATCCAGATAACATCCAAATAGAAGCAAAACCTATAAACATAGCAGACCATTCGATATTAGATCGAGTTGAAAGAGTTTCTTTAATTAAAGAATAATATTTACTAAACATAGTGCTTAAATATGGGCAAAAGTGATTATATCAAGGAAGAACAAGTATTTAGAAGAGTTTCTAAAAACGTCTTAATTTAAAATTTATCTTTCAATCTTTTTATTAAGTTTAATTGAATTGATTTATCCAGATTAGGTTTAGCTTCTTCTATTCTAGTAATTTCAGGAGAATTATAGTTTTTCCCTTCTAACCAATTGTGGATGACAAGATCAAAAGATTTTGAAAACTCTTTAAAAGCATTTTGTTCAGATTCATTTTTTAAAAAAAACCAACCAGTTTCTTTTCCAGCATGATAAACCAAAGGATGCGACCATTGATGATCATTGGGATCGTCACAATTTAGAGAAGCTTCTTGATAAGATCTTTCTAAACTAGGAATTCCATTTGAGTCTAAGGTAAATTCTTTACATTTTTTTAAAACACTACTTAAAGATGGTAAATATTCTGAAGTGCTCATTATATGATCAACACTTTTAAAGATTATTTCATTTTTATAAGTGGAGATTTTTTGCAACCATAATTGCTTTGCTAACTTCAAGCTATCTGGATCTGGAAAAGCTTTATGGAATTGATTGTGATAGGTTATTTCTAGCTGAGTAAATAAAATATTTACCAAATCTATCTGATTTTCTGGAATTTTAATCTGAGTACTCAATTGCCCACTCTTTATCTGTTAATCTAGAAATTATACCCGATGCCTTAGGATTTTCTTTGAACCATTTATATTTCACGTGTTGAATAAATTTAGAATTCCATGAGGCCATAACCTGATTTGAATCTATCCAATAAATCTTAAATTCAGGAATTTGAGCCTTCACAAAATTTTCATCGATCCTAGCTAGCTTGAGAACATCTAAGCAATTTTGATGAGGCAACCAATTTTCAGACATTTTTTTAAGGGATGTATTGTCCTCTATAATATTTTTATATCTAGCCCATTGTCTTCTTACGTGTTTTATAAAAAGACTGTTCCAGGTGTCAGATTTCATTTTTTTTTCTTGCCAATACAAAATAAATTCAGGGATTGATTTTTTAACAAAACTCTCGTCAATTTCAGCAGATTCAAGGATGGATAATCCATCTTCGGAAGGCTCCCAGTCTTTTTTGATTAAAGTTTTCTTTGTTTCAATTATTTCCTCTTGTTCATATTTTCGCCATTCTTTAATGAGAAACTTAAGGAGCTTATAATCTGAGTTGTATGCAGAATCATCATTTTTTTTTGAGAAAGACTGAAATAAAATAATTTTTTCCTTAATAAAGTTTTCAGACATTCCAAAGCTTTTAGCCTGATTAAGAATATCTTCAGAAAATTTAAATAAGGGTTTTTTCTCATCTTTTATATTTCTTGAATTATCAAAATTAGTTTGTTTTTTTAGTGAAATCTTTGAATTTTTTCTTACTATTAAGCCTAGTTTTTCTAACTTAATGATGGCGCTAGCTCTTTGATGGTCATTCAAAAAGAGGGTTTTTGTCTCTATATCCATTTCAGCCAAACCTAAATCATTAATTTCTAATAATCTAAATATTATGGATTCTTCTAAGCCAATAGAAGAGGCAATTTCTGGTGAAAAACTTATTAAATTTAATTCTTCTGTCATTAGGCAGTTTCTTCTAGATTTTTTCTTCTAGATTTAACTGCTGATGCAAGAAGTTTAAGCATGATCTCTGTATCTTCCCAGCTTACGCAAGCATCTGTAATGCTTTGACCATAAGTAAGTGCATCTTTTGGACCAATAGACTGATTACCCTCTACAAGATGACTTTCAATCATTACGCCAAAAATACCTTGTTCGCCTCCTGCAATTTGATCAGCAATATCTTTATTTACTAAAAGTTGTTTTTTAAATTGTTTTTGACTATTTCCATGACTCATATCGACCATCATAGATGGAGTAATACCTGATTTCTTTAAAATTTCTGAAGTTTCTTTAATAAACCCATTCTCAAAATTTGGAGTTTTTCCTCCTCTTAAAATTACATGACAATCTTCATTGCCGGCTGAATTGAAAATAGCAGATCTACCTTCCTTCGTAATGGATAAAAATATATGAGGTTTAGATGATGATCCAATTGCATCTATTGCAACTTGAATAGACCCTGTAGTTGAATTCTTAAAACCCACAGGACAGGATAGACCGGATGCAAGCTCTCTGTGAACTTGACTTTCAGTTGTGCGAGCTCCAATTGCACCCCAAGAAATGAGATCTGAAATGTACTGTGGAGTAATAATATCTAAATACTCTGTTGCGGCAGGTAGACCTATTTCATTGACTTCTAACAATATTTTTCTTGCTTCTCTTAAGCCTTTATTAACATCATAACTATCGTTTAAATCAGGATCATTAATCAAGCCTTTCCAGCCGATAGTAGTACGCGGTTTTTCAAAATAAACTCGCATAACTATTTTTAGTTCTTTATTGAGTGAATTTTCAATATTTTTTAATTTTTTAGCATATTCGATAGCTGCTTTAGGATCATGAATTGAGCAAGGGCCAACAACAACTATAAGTCGATCATCTTTTCCATGCATAATATTAGAGATATCTTTTCTAGCCTTAAAAACAAGCTCAGAGGTAGCAGAAGTTATAGGAAACTCAGAAATTACTTCGTTGGGAGGGGAAACCTCCAAAAGCCCAGTTATTCTGGTATTATCAGTCAAATATTGCATAGCATTCGATAGTGATTGTATCTATTTTGACCCTAATTGAAAGTCATAATTATCAAAAATGTTTAAAATCAAAATTGTCCAAGAAAATCCAACTGTAGGAGATATTTCAGGGAATATTAAAAAAATTCAAAAAGAAATTAAAAAAGCTTCTTTGAATGATGTCGATTTGCTAGTTTTTAGTGAAATGTTTGTAAGTGGGTATCCTCCAGAAGATTTGGTTATGAGGGCTGATTTTTTATATAAAATTGAAAAATCAATTATTAAACTACCTTTAGAATCTCAAAAAATTTCCTTACTTTTTGGAGCTCCTAGTCAAAATTTAGGAAAAACATATAACTCTGCATTCTTCATAGAAGGTGGAAAAATTAAGGAGGTATATTCAAAGCAAATGCTTCCCAACTATAAAGAATTTGACGAAAGAAGGTATTTTTCTTCCGGGGAGCGAAATTCCATTATAAATATAAAAGGAATAAAAATAGGGTTATCTATATGTGAGGATATTTGGTCTGACGATTTCACAAAAAAATTGGTTAATGATGGAGCTGAGCTAATTATCAATATGAGTGCTTCTCCGTATACCAAGACTAAAAAGAAGACTAGAGAAAAAATGCTGTTAGATTATTTTGATAAATACAAAACACCTATTATTTATTTAAATCAAGTAGGTGGTCAGGACGAATTAGTGTTTGATGGGTCGTCTCTAGTTATTGGATCTGATCAAGAAAAATTATTAACATTAAAAAGTTTTGAAATAGATTCTCTAGAATTAGAGGTTTCCAAGGGAAATAAAATTAATCTAAAAGTTGAATCTAAAGAAAAAAGGAATTATTCAGAGTTAGAGGATATTTACAATGCGCTAGTAATTGGCACTAGAGATTATGTTGAGAAAAATGGTTTTAACGGTATTATTTTAGGATCTTCTGGAGGTATTGATTCAGCTTTAACAGCAGCTATTGCATTTGATGCGCTTGGACCGTCTAAAGTGAATACGGTAATGATGCCCTTTGACTACACTGCCGATATCAGTATCAAAGATGCACAAGAATTAGCCGATAATATGGCTATAAATCATTCGCTTATTTCAATCAAAGACATGTATGAGTCTTTTTCAAAATCGCTAGAATCGTCTTTTGAGGGGAAAAGTATAGATAAAACAGAAGAAAACCTTCAATCAAGGTGTCGAGGAGTAACTTTGATGGCTTTGTCTAATAAATTGGGCCTGCTTGTTTTGACTACAGGCAATAAGAGCGAAGCGGCGGTAGGTTACTCAACTCTTTATGGAGATACTGCCGGAGGCTTCTCTGTTCTTAAGGATGTTAGTAAAACCTTGGTCTATGAGTTAGCTAACTATAGAAACAAATTACACTTAATTATTCCTCAAAGAATAATAGATAGACCTCCTTCAGCTGAGCTTGCTCCAGATCAGAAAGATACGGATTCCTTGCCTGATTACAGCATTCTCGATCCTATAATAGAAATGTATGTCGAAAAAGATATGAGTCCTGAAGATATTATTTCGGAAGGATACGAAGAAAGCGAAGTTAGAAGAATTCTTAAATTGATAGATCTAAATGAGTATAAGAGAAGACAGGTACCACTTGGCATAAAGATTTCTGATAGAAACTTTGGTAAAGATAGAAGATATCCCATCACCAACGGCTGGAAGCCCTAAATATAGTTAAATATATTTACAAAAACACAACATAGTGTGTAATTATCCTTTTTAAACTATAATTGCTCTATATTTATGGATAATCTTGCAGGTATTCAGCCTAGACAAGCTGAGTTTAATCTTGCCATCTTAAATGGCGAGGAAGTCTCTCTGCCTACTGATGATTTATATATTCCTCCTAATGCTTTAAAAATCTTTCTAGAATCCTTTGAAGGCCCTCTTGATCTTTTGCTTTATTTCATCAAGAAACAAAACATTGATATTTTGCAGATCGATGTTTCAAAAATAACGGATCAATACGTTCAATATATTGAGATGATGGAAAAAATTCAATTTGATTTAGTAGGTGAATACTTGGTCATGGCTGCATATTTAACAGAAATTAAATCTAGGATGATGTTGCCTAAAGAATATGATGATGATGGGGAAGAATCAGATCCTAGGGCTGAATTGATAAGAAGACTTCAAGAATATGAAAGATACAAAGCTGCATCAAATAATCTAGAGGAGATGCCACGAATAAATAGAGATTTTTTTGTTGCTTCCTCTGCACTACCTGAATTTGAAACTAAAGAAAATATGCCAACAGTTGATATTAAACAATTAGCACAAATATTTTCTGAACTCATTGATAGGCAGAAATTAAACGTAAGTCATTTAGTTCAGTTTGAAAAGTTATCAACCAGAGAAAAAATGTCTCTTATTTTAGAGTTGCTTGTAAAAGATAAATTTTTAGAATTTTTTAAAGTTTGTAAAAAAGAAGATGGAAAAATTGGAATAATTGTTAACTTTCTAGCTATGTTAGAGCTAGTAAAGGATTCATTAATTACTATTATCCAATCAGAAGATTTCGGTAAAATTTATTTATCGGCTAAAGAGGAAATTCATTGATATGAAGCAAAAATTAGAAAATATAATTGAATCTCTCTTGCTTTCTTCATCTAGGCCTTTGTCTGAGTCTGAAATTTTAAGGGCATTTGATGAAGGCGATAATTTAACTATAAGTGACATAAAAGAGGCTATTTCTAATTTGAAAGAGCTTTACAACGATAGAAGTTTTGAATTAGTTAAGGTAGCCAACGGATTTAGGCTAAAAATTAGACAAAACTATTCTCCTTGGATTTCAAAATTGTGGGAATCTAAACCCCAAAAATACTCTAGAGCAATGATGGAAACTTTAGCCTTAATTGCTTATAAGCAACCTCTAACAAGGGGAGAGATTGAAGAAGTCAGAGGAGTATCTGTTAGTAGTCAAATTATTAGAACTTTACTAGATAGAAATTGGATTAAAGTTGTTGGGCATAGAGATGTTCCTGGAAGACCCGCCTTACTAGCCACGACAAAAGATTTTCTTGATGATTTGGATATTTCTAAATTATCAGACCTTCCAGATTTACCGGATATTGGTAATTTGCCTGAAGAAGTTCAAATGCCATTGCTTATTGAAGATCCTCAGGAAGAAGTTCCCTCCATCCAAGAATAAATATGAGTGTTAGATTGCAGAAGGCTATTGCCGATAGCGGATTTGTATCTAGAAGAAAAGCCGAAGACTTAATTAAGCTGGGTAGAGTATTCATCAATGACTACAAAGCTTCAATCGGAGATAAAGTTTTAGATTCAGACCGAATTTATATTGATGGAAAAGAGCTGAAATCTGAAAAAATTCCCGATCAAATGATTATGTATCACAAACCAATTGGTGAAATATGCTCAAGGTCAGGATATGGAAAACCGACAGTTTTTGATAATTTACCTAAATTGAAAATAGGAAGGTGGGTAGCTCTTGGAAGGCTTGATATAAATACAAGCGGACTTTTACTATTTACTAATAATGGAAGTTTAGCTAACAAAATAATACATCCTAAAAACCAAATAGAAAGAGAATATTTGGCAAGAATAAGAGGGAAGCCTGATTCTGAAGATTTAAAAAAATTAATAAAAGGATTGATGATAGAGGGAGATTTTCTAAAATTTTCTGATGTTGTTCAAGGAAGACAAACTTCATCCCACACTTGGTTTGCTATGGTGATTATGGAAGGTAAAAATAGAGCAGTTAGGAAGCTTTGGAATGCTCTAGATCTTGAAGTTTCGCGATTAAAAAGAACTAGATTGGGTCATATATTTTTACCATCTACCTTGTCACCAGGAAAATATAAGAAATTAAACGAGAAAGAAATTAAAGATTTCTTCAAATAAATTGGATTATATCCTTGGGTTCGTGGACAACAGAAGTTGCATTAATATTCTTTGCTGAACTTTTATCTAAATAACCATATAAAGCTAAAATTGAATCTATTTGAGCGCTATGGGCTGCTTCTATATCTCTCCAATTATCGCCGATGTATACAGTTTCATCCTTAGAATAACTGTTATTTGCTAAAGCATGTTTTAAAGATGCAGGATCAGGTTTTCTTATATTATTGACATCATCAGGACAAATTAAAATATTAGTTTTTAAATTCCATTGAAGATTGGAAAATATTTTTTCTGCAAAAAATTTAGGTTTATTTGTAACAATGCCCCAAGAAATATCTTTTTTAGATAAATTTAAAATTAAATCATCTATATTTTGGAAAGGCTTGGATTTCAAAAAAACTTTTTCATAAATTTTTAGCAGCTTTTGTCTCTTTTTTTCAAATTCTTCATTATCAGGAAAAATATTGAAGCCCAAGGATATTAATGCTCCTGCTCCATCAGAAACTTTATTTTTGATAGATTCGTATTCTATTTCGGGAAGGTTTTCTTCCTTTAATAGATAGTTAAGAGAGTAGTGAAATTCTGGAGCGGTATCTAGAAGAGTCCCATCCAAATCAAAAAGAAAAAATTTATATTTTTTATATTTTTTTTTCTGCATGGATCATGTAATTGACATCTACATCTTTTCCAAGCCAATAATTTTTAGTTAATGGGTTGTAACTCATTCCGATAATTTCTTTTACTTCTAAATTAGAGTTTCTCATCATGCCAGATAATTCAGAGGGCTTAATAAATTTTTTGAATTCGTGAGTTCCTTTTGGCAGAAGTTTTAAAATATATTCAGCTCCTACTATTGCAAATAAAAAAGACTTTGGATTTCTGTTGATTGTAGAAAAAACTACTGTACCACCAGGCTTACATAGGTCTGAACATGTTTGAACTAATTGTTGAGGATCAGGAACATGTTCTATTGCTTCCAAGCAGGTCACAACATCAAAAGTTTCTTTTGAATCATTGAGTAGCTCCTCTGCTTCGCCGTTTATATAAGTTACGTTGTAATTATTTTTTTCTGCATGGATTTTTGCTGTATTTATTGCAACATCTGAGATATCCACGCCAGTTACTGTAGCACCGCATTCATGCATTGATTCAGTTAATAATCCTCCTCCACAAGCAACATCGATAACATTTTTTCCATTAAGATCAACTTTGTCAGAAATATACTTAGAGCGAAGAGGGTTTATCACATGAAGAGGGGCAAATTTTCCTGTAGCATCCCACCATTCTTCAGCAATTTGATTAAATTTTTCTTTTTCTGAAGGATCGATATTCATATTTGACTCATTATGTTAGATTTACTTTCTGTCGTTATTAATTAGAGGGAATTATTATTACATGAACGCTTTTTTTCCAAAAGAACTCGAATCAGAAAATAGAGTATCTCTTACCCAAGAAGTTTTAAAAAAATACCAATCTTTAGGGTGTAACGTGCTAGCGGAAAAAGATTTTGCTAATCATTTTGGATTTACAGATTCTATTTTTTCCGAATTGGGTGTAAAAATTGTTGGCAGAGAAGAAGGTCTATCTCAGGCCGATATAATTTGTTCTGTTAACAAACTTTCTGCAAGTGATCTTGACCACATTAAAGAAAAAACATTAGTTATAAGTTTTCTAGACCCCTTTAATGAATCAGAGTTAGTAGGGAATCTTAAAGATAAAAATTTATCTTCTATCAGCATGGAATTAGTTCCAAGAATAACAAGGGCTCAAAAAATGGATGCTTTAAGTTCTCAAGCAAATTTAGGCGGATATGCAGCTGTTTTGATTGCGTCAAATCTTCTTACTAAATCATTTCCAATGATGATGACCGCTGCAGGAACTATTTCTCCTTCCAAAGTTTTTGTTGTTGGAGTTGGTGTAGCAGGTCTTCAAGCAATTGCTACTGCAAAAAGATTAGGAGCCAGAGTGGAAGCTTTTGATACAAGACCAGTCGTTGAAGAGCAGGTAAAATCTTTAGGCGCAAGATTTGTCAAAATAGACATCGGTGAGACCGAAGAAACAGATCAAGGGTACGCCAAAGAATTAACTCCTAAACAAATTGAAATGCAAAGAGCAGGAATGAAAAAGGTTTGCTCAAGCTCAGATGTAATTATTACTACAGCTCAAGTTTTTGGAAGGCCTGCACCAAAAATTATTACCTCAGAAATGATTGAAGATATGGTTCCTGGAAGTGTGATAATTGATATGGCAGTAGGTACAGGAGGTAATGTTGAGGGATCCGCGCCTGATCAAAATAAAGTTTTAAACGGAATTACTATAGTGGGTAATACAAATTTACCAGGAGAAGTAGCAATTCATGCAAGCCAAGTTTATGCTGCAAATATCTATAATTTAATTGAAGAGTTTTGGAATAAAGAAACTAATATTTTTGAGATAGACATCAATGATGAAATATTATCAGGATGTCTTGTTACTCATGGAAAAGAAATTATTAATCCCATAGTTAAGGAGAAATTTAGTTAATGGACAGTTTATTTATTTTATTGCTTTTTGTTTTGGTCTTATCTGTTTTTCTGGGTTTTGAATTAATTAATAAAGTTCCATCCACTTTGCATACTCCTTTAATGTCTGGGGCAAATGCAATTTCAGGAATTACTATCGTAGGAGCCTTATTATCCTCTGGCTCGGAGAGTCATTACCTAACTACAATTTTAGGAACAGCTGCTGTTTTCTTTGCAACCATCAACGTCGTCGGTGGTTATTTAGTTACCAATAGAATGTTAGGAATGTTTAAAAAGAAATGATGTTATTTTTCCAATCAGATTTTTTTGTAAACCTTGCGTATATCTTTGCATCGATTTTATTCATATTTGGATTAAGGATGCTTGGTAATCCTGAAAGAGCTCAAAGAGGCAATTTAGTTTCTTCAACAGGGATGTTACTAGCAATTGTAGTAACTCTTTTTGACCAAACAATAATATCTTTTCAGTTATTATCAATCGCATTAATTGCTGGGGCAATTGTAGGAGCATCTGCAGCCTCTTTTGTAAAGATGACTACTATGCCTGAGTTGGTTGCATTATTTAATGGTTTTGGTGGAATAGCTAGTTTGTTAGTAGGTTCGGCGGAATTTTTAAACGTTAGCGCTCTTGGTTCTATAGCTTTATTTGCAGTTTCATTAACAGTGTTAATTGGCGGCGTTACATTCTCTGGAAGTCTTATAGCTTTTGGAAAGTTATCAGAAATTTTGAACGGAAAACCTTTCCTGTTTGTTGGGCAGAGAATTGTTCTTTCAATAATTTTAATTCTTGCATTAGCTTTAGGGGTGGAAGTAATTGTTAATACTGGTCTTCTAGGGCTATCTAATGAGATGCTTTTAGTTTCGCTAATAGGAATAGCTGTAGTTCTAGGCATTCTTTTGACAGTTCCAATTGGAGGTGCAGACATGCCTGTAATTATTGCGCTTTTGAATAGTTATTCAGGTATTGCAGCAGCTTCAGCAGGTTTTGTGATAAACAATAATGTTCTAATTGTTGCAGGTTCATTAGTTGGTGCTAGTGGAATTATTCTTACTCAAATAATGTGTAAAGCAATGAATAGATCATTGTCTAATGTTTTGTTTGGAGGTTTTGGCGCATCTAGCTCCTCTTCTTCAAGCACATCGATAGAAATTCAAGGAGAAGTTAAACCAATTAATGTTGCAGATGCTTATTTGATTTTAGAGGCAGCAAATTCAGTTGTTTTTGTTCCTGGTTATGGAATGGCTGTATCCCAAGCACAACACTCAGTGAGAGAATTAGGAGAACTATTAGAAGAAAACGGTTGTGATGTTAAATATGCAATACATCCAGTTGCTGGAAGAATGCCCGGTCATATGAATGTTTTATTAGCCGAAGCAAATGTCTCATATGATTTATTAGTTGAACCCGAAGATGTAAATCCAATTATGGAAACGGTTGATGTCTGCGTTGTTATTGGTGCCAATGATGTAGTTAATCCAGATGCAAGAGAAAATGAAGGTAGTCCAATATACGGTATGCCAGTCATCGAAGTTGACAGGGCTAAAACAGTTTTTGTTCTTAAAAGATCCATGGCTTCAGGTTTTGCTGGGATAGATAATCCTTTGTTTTTAAAAGAAAATTCTAGGATGTTATTCGGTGATGCCAAGGAGTCTATATCGACCTTAGTTTCTGAATTTAAGTCTTAAAATTCAATAAAATAACCGCCTTAAAAAAGCTTTGAGATGCTATAATTTAATCTCTTTGACGAGAATAAATTTCTTATTAAAATTTTTTATAAAATACATAAAATCCCTTATAAATGGACGATATAGCTAAAGAAATAATACCAATAAATATTGAAGATGAGCTTAAAAGCTCATATATGGATTACGCAATGAGCGTGATAGTTGGTAGGGCTCTCCCGGATGCAAGAGATGGTTTAAAACCAGTACACAGAAGAACTTTATTTGCCATGAATGTTCTTAACAATAATTGGAATTTAGCTCATAAAAAATCAGCAAGAATAGTGGGAGACGTTATCGGTAAATATCATCCTCATGGAGATTCTGCAGTTTATGAAACCATTGTAAGAATGGCCCAAGACTTCTCTCTTAGATATCCGCTTGTGGATGGTCAAGGTAATTTTGGATCAATGGATGGAGATTCAGCTGCTGCCATGAGATATACCGAAATTAGAATGGCTAAGATCACTCAAGAGCTTTTAGCAGACCTAAATAAAAATACCGTAGATTATGTAGAAAATTATGATGGCACTGAACTTATCCCTGATGTTTTGCCAACGAAAATTCCTAATTTACTCATTAATGGCTCTTCAGGAATTGCTGTAGGTATGGCGACAAATATGTTGCCACATAATTTAACAGAATCTCTAAATGCTTCATTAGCATTACTTGATAACCCAGAACTTGAAATTGAAGATTTAATTAAAATTATCCCTGGACCCGATTTTCCAACAGGCGGAACTATTAATGGTTCTCAAGGGTTATTGGATGCAGCTAAAACTGGCAGGGGAAGAGTTGTTCTTCGAGCAAAAGCAGATATTGAAACTGATGCTAAAGAAAAATCAAAAATTGTTATAACAGAAATCCCTTATCAGCAAAATAAAGCTAGATTAGTAGAAAAAATAGCCCAATTAGCTAGAGATAAAAAAGTCGAAGGCATGACAGAGATAAGAGACGAATCTGACAAGGACGGTGTTCGAATAGTTATTGAGATTAGAAGCGGCCAGAACCCAGAAGTAATTCTAAATAATTTATATGCTTTAACACCATTAGAGAGCGCTTTTGGCGTTAATAACGTAGCACTGGTTAACAAAGTTCCTAAGCTTTTAAACTTAAAAGAAATTTTAGAGATATTTTTATCTCACAGAAGAACAGTTGTTTCCAGAAGAACAGAATTTGAATTAAAAAAGGCTAAAGATAGAGGGCATGTTTTAGAAGGGCTAACTGTAGCCCTGTCAAATATTGATCAAATAATAGACCTAATTAAAAAGTCTAAAGACCCAGTTGCAGCAAAAGAGAAACTGCTTTCAAAAAAGTGGAAAGCAGGCGTTGTCTCTAAGCTAATCAAAAAAGCTGGAGCTATAACTACAAAGCCAGATTTCTTGCCTAGTGAATATGGACTTTCAGCAAATACTTATAAGCTTTCTGAAATTCAAGCACAGGCGATACTAGATTTGAGATTGCAAAAACTTACTGGTTTAGAACAAGATAATTTAGTTAGTGAATATGAATCAATTTTAGAAGAAATAAAATATTTGCAAAATATTTTAGAGAATCCTTCTGAACTTCAACGCGTCATAAAAGAAGAGTTGGAAGAAGTAAAAGAAGAGTATGGGGACGATAGAAGAACTCCTATCGAAGAACGTCTGGATCTTTCCACTGAAGACCTAATTAAGCCAGAGGATATGGTCGTTACTATATCTCACGCGGGCTATGCAAAAACGCAACCTTTAGAAGACTATCGTTCTCAAAGAAGAGGAGGAGTTGGAAAGGCTGCAGCTTCAGTTAAAGACGATGATTTCGTTGAACAATTAATAGTTGCTAACACTCATAGAACGCTTTTATGTTTTTCAAATTTAGGAAAAGTCTATTGGCTTAAAGTTTACGAAATTCCTCAAGCTTCTAGAATAGCCAAAGGTAGGCCTCTAGTTAATCTAATTCAATTAGATGAATCTGAAAGAATCACTAGTTTATTAAATGTTGAGACATTTGAATCTGACGGATATGTGTTCATGGCAACAAAAAATGGAATAGTTAAGAAAACACCTTTGGTAGATTTCAAACTACCAAGAAAATCAGGAAAAAGAGCAATTAAATTGGATGTTAATGATGAGCTAGTAGGTACTTCAATAACAAATGGAACTAATGATCTGATGTTGGTAAGTGATTCTGGAAAAGCTGTATTTTTTAATGAAAAAGATGCAAGGCCTCTTGGAAGAGACACTCGAGGAGTAAAAGGAATTACATTGGAAAAGGATCAGTCAGTGATATCTTTGATAATGCCTGATAATGAAAATCAAATTTTAACTGTTTCAGAGAATGGATTTGGTAAAAGATCAAAAGTTGATCAGTTTAGAAAGACTAAGAGAGGTGCAAAAGGAGTAATTGCAATGCAACTTTCAGAGAGAAATGGAAAATTAATTGCCGCTAATGAGGTAACAGAAAATGATCAGGTTATATTGATTTCTAATAAAGGGACTCTTGTAAGGACAAAGGTTTCTGAAATTAGTATTATCGGCAGGAATACTCAAGGGGTAAGGGTTATAAAACTTAAATCAAATGAATTATTGAATGGGATGGCTCTTACCATGGAGAATGATGATGAAAATGAGAATCTATTGCCTAAAAAAAACGATAATTCAAAGGAAGAATAAATATGTCTAGAAAATATAATTTTTGCGCTGGTCCATCTGCACTTCCTTTTGAAGTTTTAGATAATCTCAAAGATGAGCTTTTAGATTGGAGAGGCCATGGTCTTTCTACCATGGAGATGAGTCATAGAAGTAAAGAATTTGTCGAGATAGCTGAAACTGCAAAAAAAGATTTTATAGATTTATTAGAAATTAATGACGACTATGAAGTTTTATTCATTCAAGGCGGAGCTTCTTTACAATTTTCTATGATTCCAATGAATCTTTTGGAGAACCAAAATTCTGTTTGCAGTTATTTGGATGTAGGACAATGGTCAAAAAAAGCTATTAAAGAAGCAAAAAAATACGGAAACGTAAAGATAGCAGCATCGTCAGCTGAAGCATCATATAAAAAATATCCCAACCCTGAATCTTGGGATATAGATGAAAGATCATCATTCACTCACATGGTTATGAATGAAACTATTGATGGAGTTGGTCTGAGAAATTTAGATAACTTACCTGAATCTAATATCGTTGCCGATTGTTCTTCCTGCATCCTTTCCGAGCCTTTAGACGTTTCAAAATTTGGAATAATCTATGCTGGCGCTCAAAAAAACATTGGGCCTGCTGGATTAGCAATAATTATAATCAGAAAAGATCTAATCAAGGATATGCCTAATTTACCTGCGATGATGAGTTATAAAACATATGCAGATTCAGATTCCATGTACAACACACCACCGACCTTTGCTTGGTATTTATCTGGAATGGTATTTAAATGGTTAAAAAATAATGGTGGTTTATCGAACCGAAAACTTATCAATGAGTCTAAAGCCAATAAATTGTATTCGTTTATAGATGAAAGTGAATTTTATATGAATGATGTAGATAAAAATTCTCGTTCAATCATGAATGTTCCTTTTTTGCTTGAAAATGACTCTTTGGATTCTAAATTTTTATCTGAATCTGAATCATCAGGTTTGCTTAACTTAGGCGGCCATAGATCTGTAGGAGGCATGAGAGCAAGTATTTATAATGCAGTAAGTGAAGATGCAGTAGATGCTCTAATAGATTTTATGAAAGATTTTTCTAACAAGAATGGCTAAAAAAGAAAACACAAACAAACAACTTAATTTAATTAGAGAGCAAATTGATGCAGTTGATCAGTCAATTTTAAGAGCTTTATCTAAAAGAGCTAAATTAGTTATAAAGGCAGGAGAAAGTAAAGAAAATATTGGAGATAGTTCTTATTACAAACCAGAAAGAGAAACTCAAATTATAAGAAATTTATTGTCTTTGAATAAAAGCGAATTGAAACCGGAAAATATTAAAGCTATTTACAGAGAGATAATATCTGCATGTTTTGCCTTGGAGAAAGAAATTAATATCTTTTATTTAGGCCCTAAAGGAACATATTCTGAGCTGGCTGTAATAGATCACTTTGGCAGCTCTGCAAAACGAATTCCATGCAATGACATAAATGGAATTTTTAAATCAATCGATCAAGAAAATTCTTTTGGAGTTGTGCCAGTAGAAAATTCATCGGAAGGTGCAGTAAACCAGACTTTAGATTCTCTTCAGTCAAATGATTTGAGTATTTGTGGAGAGTTGGAACTCCCAATTAAACATTCTCTAATTGGTAAAAAAATTAAATTAGAAAAAATTTCAACCATTTATGGGCATGAACAAGCTATTGCCCAATGTAAAAATTGGCTGACTTCAAATATACCTGATGCAAAAATTAATGCTGTCGAAAGCAGCGGAGTTGCATTGCAGAAATGCAAAACTATAAAAAATTCTGCTGCCATAGCGCATTCTTCTAATGCGCAAGAATATAATTTAAATATATTAAAAAGTGGTATTGAAGATCTAAAAAACAATACAACAAGGTTTATCATTTTGGGTCAAGCAGATGCAAAGCGAAGCGGCGAAGATAAAAGCTCTATTTTAATCTCTATAGAAAATAAATCTGGAGCCTTGTCGAAAGTTTTAAAAATTTTTGAAAGTGGCAAAATAAACTTAACTCAAATTCAATCTCGACCAAATAAATTCGATAAATGGCAATATTCTTTCTTTTTAGATTTTGAAGGTCATAGAACAGATCCAAAGATTAAAAATTTAATGTCAAAATTATCTTCAGCAACCTTAAGTTTGAAGTTGTTGGGCTCTTATCCAAAATCTATCTAAATGACCGATACACTGTTAGATAGAGCAAATAAAGGAATAATGGGTTTGAAGCCATATGAACCTGGAAGACCTATAGAACAAACTCAAAAAGAACTTGGTTTAGACAGGATAATAAAACTTGCTAGTAATGAAAATCCCTTAGGAATTAGTCCTAAAGCATTAGCAGTAATTTCAAATCCTACTGATTTAAATAGATATCCAGACGGAAATGCAACAAAATTTAAAGAAAAAGTTTCCTCAGTCAACAACATCAAACCCTCAATGGTTACTGTGGGCAATGGTTCAAATGATCTAATTGAGTTTGCGGCAAAGTGTTTTTTGACAGAAGGAGATAATGCTATTTATTCTCAACATGGCTTTGCTATTTATCCTTTAGCAATTCAAGCTGCTGGAGCTAAAGCTAGAAAAGCAAAAGCTAAAAATTGGGGACATGATCTTTCTCTGATGAAAGACTTAATTGATGAAAATACTAAAATTATTTTTCTGGCTACGCCTAATAACCCTACTGGAACAGTTATCCAAACCGAAGAAATTAAAAGTTTTTTAAAAGAGGTGCCTTCCAATATTGCCGTATTTGTTGATCAAGCATACTTTGAATATCTGGAAGATGAAAAATATAAAGTTCCGTATGCGTTAGTAGAAGATTTTCCTAATTTAATTATTTCAAGAAGCTTCTCTAAAGCACACGGCCTGGCAGCATTGAGATTAGGATATTCAGTGAGTTCAGAAGAAATTTCAAATTATTTTAATAGAGTCAGACAACCTTTTAACGCCAACAGCCTTGCACTTGCCGCAGGAATAGAAGCTATCGATGATAAAGATCATATTTTTAAGTCAGTAGAGATAAATAAAAAAGGCCTTGAAAAAGTTAAAGAAGCTTTTAAAAATTATGGGTTTGAATTTATAGAATCATATGGAAATTTTATTAGCTTTGATTCAAAAATTGATTCTGATTTAAGCTTTGATTTCTTTTTAAAAAAAGGAATTATTTTGCGCTCTTTAAAAGTATATGAAATGCCTACATTTTTGAGAGTTTCAATTGGCCTTGAAGAAGAAATAGAAATTTTTCTAGAAGTTTTGGAAGAATACAAAGGATTTCTTGATGTTGGATAAAAATTTCCAAATTGGAATTATTGGTCTGGGTTTGATCGGAGGATCTATTGCGAAAGCTTTATCAAAAAAAGGTTATGACGTATTTGCTGATGATATTCTCCAAAACACTATTGAAGAGGCTCAAAATCAAAAAGCAATTCTTGGAACCTTAAATCAGATTGATAAAAATAAAGATTTTATTATATTGTTTGCACTTCCGGTTTTATCTTTGTCTAAAGAGTTAGAAAAATATTCAGGAATTTTATCAAAAGCTTTGCTAGTAACAGACTGTCTAAGCGTAAAAAAAGATTTTAAAAAAACTTTAGATGAAAGAAATCTAGGAACTTCAAATTTTGTTTTATCCCATCCAATAGCAGGCTCTGAAAAAAGTGGGTTTAAAAATTCTATTCCTGATTTATTTGAAAACAAGATATCTGTTTTAACAAAATTGGCAGATACATCTGAAAGTGCTTTTCAAATATGTTCAGAATTATGGAGTGAAGTGGGCTGTTCATCTATAGAGCTTTCTATAGAGGAGCATGACAAGTTTTTTGCTTTAACTAGCCATTTACCTCATCTAATAGCTTTTAGTCTTATTTCGGCTGTTTCTGAAAAAAACCCTGGGTCAGCTAATCTTTTATCCGGCGGGGGTCTTAAAGACTTCACTCGAATAGCTTCAAGCGATCCTAAGATGTGGGAGGATATATTCTTAGCAAATAAAGAGAATATTCTAGATGCTTTAGAGAGTTTTAAAAAAGAGATAAATAACTTAGAAAATTTTATTAAAAGCTCTGATGCAAAAAAAATTAATGAAATTATTAAGTCAGCAAAGATTTACAGAGATTCTTTATTATAAAAATGAATTTTAAAGTAAAAAAGAAAGAAGGACTCAATGGTGAATTAGTTATTCCTGGAGATAAGTCTATTTCTCATAGATCCATTATGTGTGCTTCTCTTGCTGAAGGGGAATCTGAAATTATTGGTTTTTTGGAAGGAGAAGATTGTTTAGCTACGATAGAGGCATTTGTAAAAATGGGCGTAAACCTAAAAAAGCAAGAAAATTCAATAATTGTTAAAGGAGTGGGTCTTCATGGCCTCAACCAGTCAAAAGAAGACCTGTATTTAGGTAATTCCGGAACTTCAATGAGACTGCTTTCAGGCCTGCTTGCTGGACAACATTTTTCTTCTAAATTAACCGGGGATAAGTCGTTATCCTCTAGACCCATGCTTAGAATTGTAAATCCTCTGTCTCAAATGGGTGTAAATATTTCATGCAATAAAAATGGTATGCCACCTTTATTTATAGATTCATCAAATGAAATTAATGGGATTAAATATGTATTGCCGGTAGCAAGTGCACAAGTTAAATCATGTTTGATGTTCGCGGCTCTTTATGCAAATGAGGAATCAGAAATTATAGAAAATGAACAGACTAGAGATCACTCAGAAAGAATGTTTAAAAAATTTGGAATTCAAATCTCAGAAGAAAGTTCTGGTAATAAAAAAATTATAAAAATTCGGCCCGCTACAAAATTAAATGCAACTACTTTAAATATTCCTGGAGATTTTTCGTCTGCAGCTTTCTTTATTTTAGCCGCTACTATAAATCCTGACTCAGAATTAACTCTAAAAAACGTAGGACTAAATCCAACAAGAACTGCTTTGCTAAGCGTATTAATGGAAATGGGAGCTAATATCGAGATTAAAAACTCTAGAGATGATTACGAGCCTTCCGCTGATATTCTGGTAAAAAGTTCAAGATTAAGTGGAATTGATCTGGATGAAAAGTTGATTCCAAATTTAATTGATGAGCTTCCAGTCTTGTTTATTGCAGCTGCTTTTGCTAGTGGACCGACCAAAATTAGAGGAGCTGAAGAATTAAGAACAAAAGAATCCGACAGATTAGAAGCTATGTCTAAATCTTTGAGTGCGCTCGGTGTGAATTATGATTTATTTGAGGATGGGATTGACATCAAAGGGAATTCTAATTTCAATAAATCTGTCAAAATTAATTCTTTTGGAGATCATAGGATAGCTATGGCTTCAGCAGTGGCTTGCTCAATGATAGATGGAGATAATATTATTGAAAATGTTAACAATGTATCTACATCGTTTCCTAATTTCATTCAAATTAGCAATTCAATTGGAATGGATATAGATCGTATTTAAATGGAAAATTCAAAAATAATAACCATAGATGGTCCTAGTGGAGTTGGAAAGGGAACTTTAGCTAAAAATCTTGCGGATGAGCTTAACTGGGTTGTTTTGGACAGCGGGTCTTTATATAGAATGATCGGACATGTCTCTATTCAAAAAAAAACAAATAGTTTTTTAAAAATTAGAAAAGAGATTGAATCAAAACAAATATCTTTTTCTTATAAAAGCAATAGCTCTAGCATTTCACTAATTTTAGATGATGAAGATATTTCTCCATACATAAGGAATGAAGAGGTAGCTAAGACGGCATCTCAGTTTGCAACCATTCCTGAAGTAAGGGATTTTCTATTTTCAATTCAAAGAAGTTTTCTAGCACAAGGAGAAGGTCTTATTGCTGATGGAAGAGATATGGGAACAGTAGTATTTCCAGAGGCAAAATGGAAAATATTTCTAACCGCATCTGCAGAAGAAAGAGCAAGAAGACGCGAGAATCAGTTGAAAGAAAGTGGTTTGAGCGTTAATATGCCCATCCTTCTTGAAAGTATCAAAGAGAGAGATAGAAAAGACTCTACCAGAAAGTTATCTCCCTTAGTGCCAGCAGAAGATGCTTTAGTCATAGATTCATCCGAAATAGGAATCAATGATCTTAAGCAAAAAGTATTAAAAATTATAAGAGAATAAATGGAACAAACAGCTTTTTCAAAAATGCTAGACGAAAGTCTAGAAACCTTAAATTTTAAAGTAGGATCTTTAATATCTGGAGTTATCGTGGATTTAACCGATGACTGGGTTGTTGTTCATGTTGGATTAAAATCTGAACCTATAGTTGCAAGAAATGAGTTTCTTGCAGATGAAGCAGATAAAAAATTAGAAATAGGTGATGAAGTCAAGGTTACTTTGGAAGCAATTGAAGATGGTCACGGCTCCACTAGAGTATCAAGATTAAGAGCAATGCATGATGAAAGTTGGGGAAAATTAGAAGAGTCTTTGACTGCTGGAACTATTATTAAGGGTTACATCACCGGAAAGGTTAGAGGCGGAATGACAGTAGAAGTTGGTGGCGTAAGAGCATTCTTGCCTGGTTCTTTGGTTGATACAAGGCCCCTTGAAAGCTTTGATCATTTAGAGAAATCTTTTCAAGAATTCAAAGTCATCAAGTTAGATAAGGATAAAAGCAATGTGGTCTTATCAAGAAAAGCTGTTCAAGAAGATATAAATTCAGAAGAAAGAGAAAAGATTTTTGCTACTATTCAAGAAGGCTCTCAGATATCTGGAATTATCAAAAATCTCACAGACTATGGAGCCTTTGTTGATTTAGGCGGAATAGATGGACTGCTTCACATAACTGATATTACTTGGAAAAGAATAAATCACCCTTCTGAGGTTCTTAAAGTTGGAGAAGAACTAGAGCTCAAAGTAACAAAATTTGATAAGGAGAAATCTAGAATATCATTAGGTTTAAAACAGCTTTCAGAAGATCCATGGGAAAACATTAAAGATACTTATCCAATAAATTCCATAAACAAAGCAAAAGTTTCAAGTCTTACAGATTACGGTTTTTTTGCTGAATTAGATTCTAATACCGAAGGTCTAGTGCATGTATCAGAGATAGATTGGACCAATAAAAATATTCACCCTTCAAAAGTAGTTTCCGTTGGTGATGAAGTTGAAGTAATGGTCTTAGAAATTGATGTTGAGAAAAGAAGAATTTCCCTTGGCATGAAGCAATGTATAGAAAATCCTTGGTTGGTATTTTCAGACAATCACAGTTTAGGCGATAAAGTAAAAGGCGAAGTTAGCTCTTTAACTGATTTTGGAATGTTTGTTAGTTTGGATGGCAATATAGATGGTTTGATCCACTTATCTGATCTCTCATGGACAGAAAATGAAGTGGAGGCAGCTCAAAACTATAAGAAAGGCCAAGAGATCGAAACGGTTATTCTTGCAATGGATGCACACAAAGAGAGAATATCTCTGGGTATTAAACAACTCACCGAAGATTTTTTTGAATCATTTGCTAGCGCAAATCCCAAAGGGTCAAAAGTTTCTGCAGAAGTAAAGGAATTAGGAGATGAGTTTATATCTTTGACCTTAGGATCTGACATTCCAGCAGTCATTAGAGCGAAAGAAATTAAAGATCAAAATCTAGAAGTTGGCTCTTCGATAGAGGCATTAATAACTTCAATCGATAAGAAAGAAAGAGTTGTCAATCTTTCTATAAGAGCTTTAGAAAAGTCTGAAGAAAAAGATCTTCTTAAGGAAAATGTTGAGAGAAATAAAGAAATAGAGGCTTCTAGTAAAACTTCTATTGGTGATTTAATTAAAGATGAGCTTAAAGAAAGTTCTGAAGTTAAAGATGAAGAAGTCTGATCTTCTAAACAATCTTAAATCAAAGTTAAGCAACCTTTCTCAAACTGACATTACAATTTCTCTTGATCATATATTGAAATCTTTTCAAGATTCTTTAAAAAATGATGAACGAATAGAAATTAGAGGTTTTGGTTCTTTATCTGTTAGAAAAAGGAAAGCGATTAGAGCGCGAAATCCTCAATCAGGTGATTCTATTGAATTAAGCGAGAGAAATATCCCTTATTTCAGAGCTGCAAAATCCTTAAAAGCAAAAATTAACTAATAAATTTTAAAAATTGATACAACTGATATAATTTCTTTGTGAAATACGTATCTATTATTTTTTTTATTTTAATTTTTGGATATTTTGCTTTATTTATAAATTTAAACTCTTCTTTTATAAGCCTAGATTTGTATTTTTATGAATTCAATGGAATTACTTCGGGTATTGCCTTCATATTAACTTTATTGGCCGGAATGCTGTTGAGTTTCATTCTTCAAATCCCAGTGATATTTCGAAAAAAAGATAAAAATAAAAAAAAGAAAAATGACAGTTAAATTAGCGCCTAAGCAGGCTTTAATTGCTTTAGATGTCGATAGTTTAGATGAAGTTTCTGAAATTATATCTCTACTTGATAAAGATTTATTTAGGTTAAAAGTAGGAAAACAACTTTTTACTTCTGAAGGGCCGAAAACGATAGAAATTCTTGCTAACTTAGGGTTTGAAGTATTCTTAGATTTAAAGTTGCATGATATTCCAAATACCGTCTCAAAAGCTCTAAAAAATATTAATGATTTGGGTGTTTGGATGACTAATATCCATCTAATGGGCGGAAAAGAAATGATTTCTGAATCTGTAGAAATTATTAAAAACTCAAAGAATGAAATAATTCTAATAGGTGTAAGTGTTTTAACTAGTTTGGATAAATCAAATTTATCAGAAATTGGTTTTCATAAAAGTGTTGAAGATTTGGTCATTGATTTATCTTCTTTAGGCAAAGATTGCGGGATTGATGGAGTGGTTTGTTCAATCAGCGATGTCAGTGCAATTAAATCTAGATTTGGTAGTGATTTTATTACAGTTACTCCAGGAGTCAGAATGTCACAGGAAAATGCAGATCAAAAAAGATCAGGCTCTATATATGATGCAATAAAGTTTGGTTCGGATTATGTAGTGATTGGGAGAGAACTTACAAAAGCAAACAATCCTTCCGAAGTAATCAAAAAACTTGAATCATTAATAAACTAATAATGATTCTTTTAAAAAAAAATTTCTTAATTTTTTTTATTTTAATTTCCGCATACGCCTTCAGCGAAACATCAAATGGCGTTGTTGCATCTAGGCACTACCTTGCTTCAGAAGTAGGCGCTGATATTTTAAAGAAAGGAGGAAATGCTTTTGATAGTGCCATTGCAGTTGGCTTTGCTTTAGCAGTTGTAAATCCATCAGCCGGAAATATTGGCGGAGGTGGGTTCACAGTTTATTCAAAAAAAAATGAAACTTTTGCCTTAGATTACAGAGAAAAAGCTCCAATTTTATCAACTGAAAATATGTACCTGAATAAAGAGGGCAAGGTAATTGATGGTTTGAGTTTAAAATCATATTTAGCATCTGGAATTCCTGGAACCGTTGCCGGTCTAATTTTTTTACACAAAAATGAAGCGTCCATGCCGTTGAAAGAGCTCATGAACCCGGCGATTAAATTAGCAGAAAATGGCTTCAAATTGTCTAAATTTCAGTCTGGATATTTAAATAAAAATAAACACAAATTTAGAAATACGGCAGCAAGAAAGATTTTTGTTAAATCGGGAGGCTGGAAAGAAAACGATTTGCTTGTTCAGAAAGATCTAGCCAAAAGCTTAAAACTTATTGCAGAAGAAGGAAGAAAAGCATTTTATAACGGCAACATAGCAAAAGAAATTGTTAAAGATTTTAATGAAAATGGAGGAATTTTTATTTCAGAAGATTTTTTAAAATACGAGGTAAAAGTTAGAAAATCGATATGTGGCTCTTATAGATCTTATGAAGTTTGTTCTATGCCACCGCCTAGTTCTGGAGGCATAGCTATTATTCAAATATTAAATATTTTAGAAAATTTTGAGATTGCTAATTACAACCACAATTCCTTTGAGTATGTTGATTTACTAAAACAAGCTATGGCTCATGCATATGCTGACAGATCAGTTTTTTTAGGCGATTCTGATTTCTTTAAAGTTCCTCAAGATAAATTAACATCGAAAGATTACGCATCTCTTCTGGCAAAAAATATTAGAGAGGGAAAAGCATTAACTATTAAACCAGGCACGTATTTAGAAGAAAGCGATGAAACCACTCACTTTTCCATTATCGATCAATGGGGAAATGCGGTAAGCAACACCTATACTTTAAATGGAGCTTATGGCTCAGGGATGGTAGTAGAAGGCACTGGCATATTAATGAACAATGAAATGGATGATTTCTCTATCAAGCCTGGACATCCAAACTTGTTTGGTTTAATCGGAGCTGAAGCAAATAAAATACAACCTTTAAAAAGACCTTTATCTTCTATGTCTCCAGTGATTGTTAAAAATAATAATATACCGTTTTTAATTACTGGATCGCCCGGAGGATCCACAATAATAAATTCAGTTTTGCAAGAAATTCTAAATGTAATAGATTTTAAAATGTCTTTAGAAGAGTCATCTAGTAAAAGTAGAATTCATTATCAATGGGTACCTGATATTTTATTTCATGAAAGTCTTGATGATAATGTGATAGAAAAGTTAGAAAAAAATATGACTTTAAGGAAAAGTAAAATTGGAGAAATACACTCTGTTCTATACAGGGGTAATGGTTATACGGGATTTTCAGATTCCAGAAGACCCGACGGAAAATCAATTGAAATTCATTAATAAAAAAGAAATTTTTTCTAAGAAATTAGAATTACCAATAGAACCAGGAATTTATCAATTTTTTGATTCTGAAGAAAATCTGCTTTATGTGGGCAAAGCAAAAAATTTAAAAAATAGACTGTCTTCTTATCTAAACAAAGGAACAAATAAAAAGGCCTCTAATCTTAGAAACAGGATTAACTTTGTAGAGTTGATTATAACCAAGAGCGAATCAGACGCTCTAATTCTTGAACAAAGCTTAATTAGAAAAAAGAAACCACCTTTTAATGTTCAGTTCAGAGATGACAAATCATATCCAATTATTCATATAGCTACCGATAAAGAATTTCCAAATATATATATTTCAAGAAGGAAGCAAAAAGAAGGAACTTCATTTGGACCATATGCAAATGTTGGCGCCATGAGAAAAAATATCGAAATAGCTCAGAAGATATTCAAATTAAGAAGCTGCAAAGACATGGTGTTTAAAAATAGAACTCGACCTTGCATCGAGTACCAAATAGGCAGATGTTCAGCTCCTTGCACTGGCATGATTTCAAAAAATGATTATCAAGAAGATGTCAGGCAAGCGACTGATTTTTTCAATGGTAAAAATGAAACTATTTTAAAGGATCTGTATAAAAAAATGGATGGGTATTCTTCTAAAAAAGACTATGAAAGGGCACTAATCTATAGGGATAAAATAAATGCCATTAGAGATACCCAAAAAAATCAAACAATTTTCACGCTTTATGAGAACGTCGATGTCATCGGGATAACTTCAAATAGCTACGACACTTGCATTAGTCTCGTTCAAGTTCGAGAAGGGTGGGTTACCGCTACCAAAAATTTTTTTCCAGATACTAAAAACGAATACAAAAAAGAATCGCTACTAGTTGATTTTATCGAATCAAATTATTTAAATGGCGACGAAAAAAATATAAATTTGCTTGCCTTTAAGCCTATTGCAAACGAAGTCATCCATAATTTGCAGAAATTAGACGTTAATTTGAATCAGTTAAAATTGGATAAAAAGAATAAATTTCTATTAGAAATAGCTGAGTCACAATCACAAGACAGATTGAAAAGAAAAGACCATTTTATTTGGGTGCAACAAGCATTTGAAAATTTATGCCAGAAATTGGCTTTACAAAAAATAGAAAAAATAGAGGCTTTTGATATCAGTCATATTTCCGGAAAAAATGTCACAGCATCCTGTGTCAGTTTTACCAATAAAGGACCAGATAAAAAAGAATACCGAAGCATGAACATTACCAATGATAAAAATGATGATTATCTAGCTTTGTCTGAAGCCATCAACAGAAGAATAAACAGCTTAGAAAAAAGATCATTGCCTTTGCCTGAAATTATTCTAATCGATGGCGGAAAAGGGCAATTAAATTCGGTTAGAGAAGTCTTAAAAAGTAAAAATTTAGATAAGATTAAGCTAATTTCAGTTTCAAAGGGCCCGGACAGAAATGAAAAGTACGACCGACTTCACATTGATAATATTAAAACAAGCGTCGACTTAAATAGTGAAAAAGAAATAGAAAAGTTAATCCAGTTCATGAGAAATGAATCTCACAGATTCGCTCTTTATAAGCATCGAGCTAGAAGATCAAAATCATTTATAAATTCTGATTTAGACAATATTAAATTTATAGGAGAAGCGCAAAAAAAGAATTTGATTAGGCATTTTGGCGGGGTCAAAAGATTAAAAGACGCCGATATCGCAGATTTATTGAAAGTAGATGGCATTGGTTTAAAGAAGGCATCTATAATTCATGAACATTTTCATTAAACACTAAATACGATGATTCCAAATCTATTATCTTTCTTTAGAATATTATCTGTAGTGCCAATCATTACGCTCTTTTATTTTCAATTTTATTACGCTGCAGCCGGCTTATTTCTTGTAGCTGCCATAACTGATTTTTTCGATGGGTTTATTGCAAGAAAGTATAATCAAGAAACGGATTTTGGTTCTCTATTGGATTTGATAGCAGATAAAATTTTAGTTGCAAGCATGCTGATTTGGTTTATTTTTACTTTTGATAATTTATTAATCTTTATAAGTTCTTACCTAATTATTTTAAGAGAATTAATTGTCAGTTCTTTAAGAGTGCATTTTTTATCGAAAGCAAAGAGTTTAGAATTGATAAAGCCTAATTTTTTAGGAAAATTGAAAACAACCATTCAAATGATGGCCATTGCGTTAATTTTAATTGCGCCAGTTTTTAATAGCACATATATGGTAGTTGCCGCTTTTGTTCTATTTTTATCGGCTTTGTTGTCCTTAATCTCCTTACAAAATTACTATGCTTCGTGGAATGAAGATAAAAATTAAAAGCGAGAAAAGCTCAAAATAAAAAGATACAATAAGTTCAAATTTTTGGCTGAGTGGCAGAGTGGTCATGCAGCGGACTGCAAATCCGTCCACGCCGGTTCGATTCCGACCTC